>NZ_RKQE01000018.1:0-161308 GCF_003815055.1 Acinetobacter sp. BIGb0102 | reverse complement strand
CTCGTGAGGCTTGACTATACAACACCCAAACAGTTGTTGTATTCAAGATAAATTCAATACATAACTTGATTTAGTGTAGAAACTAGTTACAATACCGACTCAATTAACTAATCCGTTAATAACTCTTTGGACCGTAAGTAAGGCATACGATGAATACATCGTGATTAAGACCCGAAAGCACCACAACAGTTTGCTGGCGACAATAGCAAGAGTGAACCACCTGATCCCTTCCCGAACTCAGAAGTGAAACCTCTTAGCGCTGATGGTAGTGTGGCACTTGCCATGTGAGAGTAAGTCATCGCCAGCTTTTAAATCTAAACACCCCTAACCTGACGGTTAGGGGTGTTTTTTATTGCGTAGAAAAATAAGATTGGAAGTTTTATTCTTGATTCAGTTCTTTCAAAATAGCTTCATTAAACTGCGGGATATCATCTGGACACCGTGAGGTAATGAGAGGCCAGTCATTGGTATTACAACGATGTACGGCTTCATCTACCCAGTGTGCACCTGCATTTTCTAGATCTAAACGAATACTTTTATAGGAAGTCAGATTTTTATCCTTAATCCGTTCTGCATTTATCAGTGCCCAAGGTGCATGACAGATTGCAGCAATAGGCTTGTTCTGATCAGTGAAATATTGAATGATGGCATGCGCGTTTTCATTTAGGCGCAATGTATCGGCATTTACCGTACCACCTGGAATAATCAAAATATCGTAGTCTTCTACAGAAACCTGATCTAAAGAGGCTTGTGGGGAGTAACTTGACCCTAATGCCTTATCACTTTTCACCGTTTGCACAGCGTCAAATGTTTCTGCAGCATGAATGACTTCAATGCCTTTTCCTTTTAAAAACTCAAGTGGTTGAATCAATTCATCATGTTCAACACCTACATTTGATGTGATGATCAATGCTTTTTTAACCATTGTTACGACCTCAAACTCATTTTTATTTTAGGGTAACAAGCTAAAAACATGAAAAATGTAGGGCTTTCTGGGGCAGATTGTATCTTGCGGGATACGAAGTCAAGTTCTGTTACATGCTTTAAATAGGCAAAAAAGAAGCCCCATCATCCTGACGGGGCTTCTTCGTATTCAGCTTATGTCGTTGATATCCTATTAACGACCACTTCCTGTGTGTTTTATTATTCTCAATGAGACTTCCTGTCTCTCTATGTTTTGTATATTAAAGATAAAGCAGAGTAGAGAATAGAGGTGAAAGTAGCTTGTCTATGTACGCTTAGGCTTACATCTACACAATATTATATTTCTGCAATTTGCTGATAAGTGCAGCCAAGCCTTTGGCCTCAAACTCATTGGCTTCAAACGTTTCTTCTTTATTACGTTTAAAAATATCACGGATTTCAAGAACAGCATTGCTGTCTACCAAGCCGATATAGGTCGCGACCTGACGGAGTTGATCAATTGAGCGAGAGCCATTGGTTGCACCATAGCCTACATAAGCAGCAGGCTTACCTTGCCATTCCTTCGCCACGTAATCCAATGCATTTTTGAGTGCTGGGCTGTAGCCATGATTATATTCAGGACTAATAAAGATAAATGCATTGGCAGCCGTAATTTTATCAGCCCATTGTTGTTGCTTAGGTTGGTCGTAAACGCCTGTCGCTGGCGGATGAGCGCCTGCAAATATAGGTAATGCCCATTCTTTTAGATCGACAATTTCTGTTTGAATATCAGCTAATGAAAGTTCATTAATGGCTTGGTTGACCCAATTAGCGATTTTAATTGCAGTTCGGCCTTCACGGATGCTACCGACGATAATATAAATGAGCATATTTGTATTCCTCTGTATTATTGCTTTGAATCAAAATGAATGTCTTTTAATGATCTTATACTTTTATTCAGGGTTAAAAAAAGCTCTCATTTGAGAGCTTTTGTGTTACATCAATTTAATGCCTTGCTGTCCAGCAGGGGTGACCTTAAAGATTTCCACTTCAAAGGTAATATTTTTGCCTGCCAGTGGATGATTAAAATCGATTTCAGTGGTGTCATCATTAACCGATTTTACAATTCCAAATAAGGTTGCTTTGGCTTTATCTTCAAATTCAATCATATGACCAACGATTGGACGTTGTTCAAATTTAACTGTATCGAAGATCTGGATATTTTCAGCATTCCAAGGCCCAAAAGCATCTTCAGGTGGTAAATGTACAGTACGACGATCGCCTGCACGTAAACCAAATAAAGCCTTTTCAAAGCCTGGTAACAGATTACCATCGCCAATGACCAGACTTACGGGCTCTTCACGACTACGCGTATTATCAATTTCAACACCATTTTCGATTGAAACTGAAAAGTGTAAGTCGACTTTTGAGCCGTCCTGAATACGAATCTCTTCGTTTGGGTGGATAATTTCGTTCATCTTATACATCCGCATTTTGGTTACGTTTCTTCTCTAAGAAGAAAGTATCGATCAGCAGCAAGATCGTTCCCAAAGTAATGGCACTATCTGCAAGGTTAAATGCTGGGAAATGGCTGTTCTGGTAATAGACATGGATAAAATCGACCACATAACCCAAGCTGACACGGTCAATCAGGTTGCCAATTGCTCCACCGAGAATCAACGCAATCGCCATAGGCAAAACGATCATTTTCTTTGGCATGCGCATGAGCCAGAACACAAAAATAACCGACACAATGCCTGCTAGAGACGTAAAAAGATAACGTTGCCAGCCACCCGCATCAGATAAAAAGCTAAATGCTGCGCCATGATTGTGAAGTAATGTCCAGTTTAAAAAAGGCAGAACTGGAACAGGATCAGCATAATTTAAATGCGAACTTGCAATCCATTTGGTCCATTGATCCAGCACAATGGCAAGGACAGAAAGTCCAAGCCACATTAAGTTGTGCGGGTAAAACTGGAATAAGCCTTTTTTTGCGGGGCTTGTTTGCACAGAATTATGCATATTTTCTCACTTCGCCACTGCCAGTGACATTGATAATACAACGAGCGCATAAACCAGCATGACCAACGTGTGTATTTACATCTGGTAGCACATGCCAGCAGCGTACACATTTTTCACCATCCGCAGCTGAAACTTGGACACGTAACCCTGCAAGGTCAGTGCTTTCACCTTGTTCAGCATAAGGATGCACAATGACTTGAGAGGTGATCAAGACAAAGCGTAATTCATCAGCCAATTGGTTCAACAATTTCTGTAATGCTTCATCTGCCCAAAGTTCAACTTTTGCAGATAAGTTACTGCCAATCAGTTTAGCGTTACGTGCTGCTTCAATCTGTTTATTTACTGCTGATTTTACGCTAATCAATGTTTGCCAATCTGCTTCAGACAGTAAATTTGCTGTTGATGCGGTTGGAATGTCATACCATTCAGCGGTAAACACATATTTTTCAGTTTGTTCTGGAATTAATGGCCATGCTTCTTGCGCTGTAAAGCTTAGAATTGGCGCCATCCAGCGCACAAAGGCTTGAACGATATGGTACAGCGCTGTTTGTGCAGAATGACGTGCCTGTGAATCTGCCTTGGTGGTGTATTGACGATCTTTGATGATGTCGAGATAGAAACCGCCCAAATCGTTGATACAGAAGTTGGTGAGGGCATTGGTGACAATATGGAAGTTCATCTCTTCATAGGCTTGCTGAATGGTTTTTTGAACCTCAGCAGCACGTTGCAAGATGTATTGATCCAATGCAATCAACTGGTCCACTGGCAGCGCATCTGTTGATGGTTTGAAGCCATTCAGGTTGGCCAGCAAGAAACGTAAGGTGTTACGGATACGACGGTAACCATCTGAAGCACGGCTAAAGATTTCTTTACCAGCCGTCATTTCATAACGGTAGTCCGCAGAAGCGATCCAGAAGCGTAAACCATCTGCACCCATATCTTTAATAATGTCTTGTGGGGTAATGATATTACCTAATGATTTAGACATTTTACGGCCTTTCTCATCGACCACGAAACCGTGGGTGAGCAAGCCTTTATATGGCGCACGTTCATTGATTGCAATTGATGTCAGCAATGAAGACTGGAACCAGCCACGGTGTTGATCTGAACCTTCAAGGTACAAATCAGCAGGATCTTGCAGGTCTTCACGTTCACGTAACACAGCATAGTGTGTTGTGCCAGAGTCAAACCAGACATCAAGCGTGTCACGGATTGCATTGTAGTTCTCGGCATCTGCACCAATGAAGTCACTTGCTTCACGGTTATACCAGCCATCGATCCCTTCTTGCTCGATCAGCTTAGCCACTTCTTCAATCAGTTCAGGCGTACGAGGATGCAATTCATTGGTATCTTTATGAACGAAGAATGGGATTGGCACACCCCATGTACGTTGACGTGAGATACACCAGTCAGGGCGACCTTCAATCATGGATTGAATACGGCTTTGACCCCAATCAGGCACAAATTCGATGTCATTTTCAATCGCGTTTAATGCATTTTGGCGTAGACCATTGGCATCCATGCTGATAAACCATTGTGGTGTCGCACGGAAGATAATTGGTGTTTTATGACGCCAGCAATGCGGATAGCTATGTTTGATTGGCTGATGCGCCCATAAACGTCCTACTGCACCCAATGCTTCAATGATTTGTGGGTTGGCTTTATAGATGTGCTCACCTGCAAAAATTGGCGCAGTTGGTAAATAAACACCATTGCCGCCTACAGGATTTTCAACTTTCAATTGATAGAGCAAACCAACTTTATAGTCGTCTACACCGTGGCCTGGAGCGGTATGTACTGCACCTGTACCACTGGTTGCAATCACGTGCTCGCCTAAAATCACAGGCACTTGACGATCAGTTAAAAGCGGATGTTGCAAAAGAAGATTTTCGATTGCAGCACCTTTGAAATCAGCAAGTACAACTGGGTTTTCAAGCTTATAACGCTCGATTGCTGATTCCACCAGATCTTTGGCAAGAATAAAGTTTTGCGTACCACGGTCAGTCGTAACCTGTACCAGTTGATAATCGATTTCAGCATGCAACGCTACGGCTTGGTTTGCAGGCAAAGTCCACGGTGTCGTGGTCCAGATCACGATATCAGTCGCATCTTTAACATCTACATTCAAACGTGTGCTGAGATCTTTCAGATCAACCACGGTGAAGCCGACATCAATGGCATCTGATTTTTTATCTTCGTATTCAACTTCAGCTTCAGCCAGAGAAGAACCACAGTCCATACACCAGTTTACTGGTTTTAAACCTGGCTCAATATGACCTGCTTTGGCAATAGCACCGAGTGCACGTACGATATCTGCTTCTTGTTTGAAGTTCATGGTGAGGTATGGATTGTCCCAGTCACCAAACACGCCCATACGTACAAAGTCTTTTTTCTGTAATTCGACTTGAGTGTATGCATATTCACGGCATGCTTTACGGAAGGTAGATGCATCAACTTTGACGCCAACTTTACCGACTTTTTCTTCGACTTTAAGTTCGATTGGTAGACCGTGACAGTCCCAACCTGGCACATACGGTGCGTCAAAGCCATCTAAAACGCGGCTTTTGATAATGATGTCTTTTAAGACCTTATTAACAGCATGACCTAAATGGATTTGACCATTGGCATACGGAGGGCCGTCATGAAGTACATATTTTTTCTTGCCAATACGCGATGCACGAATCTGCTGATAAATGTTGTCGGCATACCACTCTTCTAACCATTTGGCTTCACGCACAGCCAAGTTTGCCTTCATGGCAAATTCAGTCGCTGGCAAATTGAGTGTGGCTTTATAATCCACTGCATTTTCAGGAGTTTGCTTATCGCTCATGCAAGTTTTCTTCCAGTTTGATCAGTTTGTAAACTGACATGTATTACAAATGAAAATTAAATTTAAAAAGGAAATTCTGATGTGCTACTACGATAATCTCGTAACTTTTGCACATCATCATTAATTCCGGCTTTGAGGGCTTCAAGCGAAGGGTAATTCAGCTCACCATGTAAATAGTGAAGGAAGGTTACCCGCATCAATAAGCCATACAGATTAGCAGAAACATCGGGGAAATGTACCTCTAACCGCCATTCAGGTTGGACTTGTTTGATGGCTGGGCGTGTCCCCACATGACCTGCACCAAATAAACTGTCGGCTTGATAGCCAGAGATGCCATTAAGAGCAGGATCTGTATGTTTTATTTTTGCTGTAAGAGAAGCATTTTCACACACTACTTCGACCGCATAAATCCCGTTTAAGCACGGTTTATGACGGTTTAAACGAACATTAATCGTTGGAAAATCAAGGGTGCGACCAATTTGATCGCCATACTGGACACGGCCAGTGATGCTATACGGGCGACCTAGTAATTTTGCAGCTAAAGCCAGATCACCTGCTTGTAGGACCTGACGAATACGGGTTGAACTCACCCGTTCACCATTCAAGGCGATGGTATTTAAATTGGTAACATCAAAGCCATAGTTGCGTAGAAATTCGCTGTTGCCTTGACGATCTTTGCCAAAATGGAAGTCATCTCCAAGAACGAGACTTTGTGCATTGAGTTTTAATTTGAGTAAATCTGCAAATTCAGTGGCATTTAAGCTTCTGAAATATTGATCGAACTTCGCGACCGCAATGTAATCAACACCAAGCTCAGTTAAATATTCTACTTTTTCACGTAATGAGCTAATGCGTGGTGGAGCATCATAACCTTTAAAAAATTCAAGTGGTTGTGGCTCAAAAATCATCACCAATGTTTTTAAGCCTTGAGCAGAATCCAACGTTTTGAGTTGAGCAATCATCGCTTGATGGCCGAGATGGACACCATCAAAATTGCCGATCGTTACCGCAGTCGGAGGTAACTGAAAATCTGGCGATAATGCGTTGAGACGAAGCAACTTCATGGGCGTTAAATACAGTGATTTTTGCAAAGGCTATATATTGCCATATTCTCAGCGTTTCGTCTTGTTGTTGTGTTTTTACACAGAAAAATTTCAGGATTTAGAAGTTTTATATCAATAAAATTGATTCATTAAATAAAAATAAATCAATTTTTCTTATTTAAAAGCTCAATTAAAATTGCTTTATAGTCGCTTTACATAGAGATCGAGATGAAAAAGCCGTTTTATCAGCTGGAACAGACGAAAGATGTGATTCGTCATTTTACCCCGAACTGGTTTACTGCCACCATGGGCACAGGTGTTGTGGCTATGATTTTAACACAGCTTCCTTTTGCTTCGTCTCTTATGTTCACACTTGCGACTAAATTGTGGCAATTCAATATTCTGTTATTTACAACTTTTACTGTGCTGTATGCCTTGCGCTGGATCTTGTTTCCAAATGAAGCGAAACAGATTTTTAGCCATCCCAATATGAGTCTGTTTTTGGGTGCGATACCAATGGGTTTAGCAACAATTGCCAATGGTTTTCTCAGTTTCGGGACACATTTATATGGTGATATTGCCATACAGATTGCGACTTACCTTTGGTACATCGATGTAATTCTTGCCGTTGTAATTGCTTGGGTGGTGCCATTTTGCATGTTTAGCTGTCAGGATCATCAATTACAACGCATGACCGCCGTATGGCTGCTGCCGATTGTGGCATGTGAAGTTGCTGCCAGCTCAGCAGGTCTTTTGTTGCATCATTTAGCAGCCGATCAACATGCCTTGACGATTTTGATCACAGGCTATGTGTTGTGGGGAATTTCTGTGTTACCTGCATTTGCGATCTTAACGATTTTGATGTTACGTCTTGCTTTGCACCAATTGCCCGAGAAAGAAGTCGCGATTTCTAGCTGGCTATGCTTGGGCCCGATTGGGACAGGGGCGTTAGCGTTATTATTACTCGGTGAGCAAGCACCACGGATCATGCAAGCGATGGGTTTTGAAGGCTTGGCTACCTTGTTGCCTGCTTTGGGAATCGTGGCGAGCTTGGTGTTATTAGGCTTTGGTGTGTGGTGGTTCGGTATTGCGATTTTGACCACACTGCGCCATGCCCGCACAGGAATTCCCTTTAACTTGGGTTGGTGGGGACTCACTTTCCCGTTCGGCGTATTTATTCTGGCAATTTTTAATCTGGCGCATCAACTACACATCGGTTTCTTACAGTATACGGCTGTGGTTTTAAGTCTGTTGTTGGTTGGGTTATGGGCATTGGTCATGAAGAAAACGGTGGCAGGGGCGTATAGCGGCCAGTTATTTTTCTCTCCTTGTTTAGTCGCCTTGCAGCAGAAGATGCAATAATATCAAGGTGTGTGTAAGCACACCTTTTTTGTGTCTCTATTTTGATTTGAACGAGTCTTTTTATGAATGCTGATGTTGCCCTGATTATGGCTTTGCCGAATGAATCTAAAGGTTTGTTTGAACAAGCTGGTATTGACGTTCATTACAGTGGAATTGGCAAAATTAATGCAACATTTAAAGCCTTTGAGGTCATTCAAAAAACGGGCTGTAAAACCCTCATAAATTTAGGCAGTGCTGGAAGTTCTCACTTTGATGCACATAGTCTGGTTGAAGTCACGACTTTTGTGCAGCGTGATATGGATGTCTCACCGCTTGGTTTTGCTGTGGGTGTGACGCCAATGGATGATGATATTCCTGCTGAAATTTACACGCAGCCGCATTTTAAGTCTTTACCAAAAGGAATTTGTGGTACGGGTGATTCGTTTGAAACTGGTTTGCCCAAAGTGGGCTGTAATTTGGTGGATATGGAAGCCTACGCCTTAGCTAAAGTGTGTCAAAAGCTCGGGGTACGCTTGATTTCAGTCAAATATATTACTGATGGTGCAAACGATACGGCTCATCTGGATTGGGAAGAGAATCTGTTGCTCGGCGCACAAAAATTATTGGCGTTGTATCAGGCGCATTTTTAAATGCAAAGATCTAATGCTGTAGTGTGCATGGATGGGATTTTTTATTTATAAATTTATGAAAATAAATAAATTTATATATTTTAATTGTATGGTGAGCCTTCTGTTAAATGAAGTAAATTATGATTCTAAATGAATGTGTAAAAAGTAAAAATTTCCCATGTTTTCCCAAAAAAATTGATAGTTTGGACCTCCTTCATCGGGACTATTTGGAATAACATTAGGATGACCTAAGATTTCATAACTATTTGTAGTATTTTCAAAATTTAAAGTACATAAGTATTCTTTCAATAATTTGGCACCTAAGCTCGCTTGAGATTCATTCAAAACCATATCTAATTGATTTATTAGACTATTAGTTTGTATTACTAATTCTTGTATAGATATTTCTTTAAACTCTGTATTAACAATCCATTTTCTAAATGAATAATCTTCCCTTGTTTGTTGATTAAGAATACATGCAAGTAACTCATTAATATTGTCTACGTAGTAAAACAAATTCAAGCAAAAAAATTGAATATAGCTTGCTTGTTCAGTATGAATATACAAATGTAAAAGATGATCTCCATAGTAAATAGGATTTTTACTTCTGTTATCTTACTTATTTGGAAGTCTAATTTTTTCATATTGAGTAACTGGGTTTTCCTAAAATTAACATAACACGTGTTATAAGAAATACTTAAAAATTTATATTTAGCACTAATATCTTAGTTAATACCGTTTCAGGCTTAAGCGTACTGGAACGGCTTTTTTGTGATTATTCACGTTCCACTTATGTTTCTTAATCAATGTTCCACATTTTTGATTAGTTCAGTTGAATAATCACCTTAACCATTTAACACTTAAAAAGCGACTTTGTTAGTCGCTTTTTTTCTTGTATTTGAATCGCTAAGGTAAAGCGTGTGAAGAAAATTTAACGTGGCAATACGCCGTATAACATCACATGTACAGTATGTTCGATTGTACGTTGAAACATACTACGATTACGTAAGGTTTTCCCTGTGACCATTTCAATCTGGGTTGAGAAGTCCGCGTAATTCTGTGTAATGGCCCAGATATTCAGAATTAAAAGTTCTGGATCAATCTCTGCCGACAATTTGCCTTGTTCTTGCCAGGTTTGAATGACTTTAGCTTTACGTTTAAACAGCTTTTTCAAAGGGCCTTTTAAGATCGGCAAAATATGTGGTGCACCTTGAATGATCTCAAGTGCAAATAAACGTGAGGCTTTTGGCTGGTCACGTGAGCTTTCGATTTTTTGAATTAAATAATGCGTGAGTGCTTCTGTGGGTTCAAGTTCTGACTCCAATGTCTGTAAAGGCGCCAGCCATTTTTGCAGAACGGTGGTGAGCACTTCGACATACAGTGACTCTTTATTTTCATAGTAGTAGAAAATATTGGATTTATGCATATTTGCGAGCTGTGCAATCTCATCCAGACTTGCGCCACTAAACCCATAGACGGAAAAAACATCTAGGGCAGCATTCAGCAGTTGATTGCGCTTTTGTGTACTTTTTTTCTGTTCCATCTGCGAGCTTGATTCAAAAAATGTCATTGACATTGTAAGATAAATTGTCGGATTTGTGCACAGTAACACAATTTTTTTATCGAAAAAAATATACTTTTCAGGCCAATGTTGGGGATGTATTTGATAATTATTGAAATCTAAAAACGGCCATACATATTTTGTAAATAATTCATATGCTGGTCATCCATTTGAATTGGTATTTTTGATGATTTGACACATTTTTTAGAAAAAATAATGCGGTTTTAGGTCGCTAAAACCGCATCAAGGACTTGCTGTTCGAGTTGTGCAAAAGCAATACTCTTTTTACGTGGACGAGGCAGATTCACCTGAAAACTATGTGCGATATGACCTTGATCTAAAAGAATAATTCGATCAGCCAACTGGACTGCTTCACTCACATCATGTGTGACCAGAATTGCGGTAAAGCCTTGTTCTTTCCAAAGGCGTTCAATCAGGTTTTGCATTTCCAAACGGGTCAGGGCATCTAAGGCACCTAAAGGCTCATCCAAAAGTAAAATACGTGGTGAATGCGAGAGGGCGCGAGCCAGTGCCGCACGCTGACGTTGCCCGCCTGAAAGCTGTGCAGGCCATTGCGACGCCTTTTCTTTTAAACCGACTTTCTCCAGTAAGGTCGCTGCGAGTTGGTGCTGGTCTTTTGGTAGACCGAGTTGAACATTTTGCAGAACACTTTTCCACGGCAACAGGCGAGGATCCTGAAACATTACCCGAATGTCTGCATTGGTGATGCCTTCACGAAAATGGCGTGCAGACTGGAATTTGATTTCACCATAACTGGCTTTTTCAAGTTGGGCAATGAGACGGAGCAGGGTACTTTTACCACAGCCACTGCGTCCGACAACGGCAATAAATTCACCTGCCTGAATATGCAGATCAAGATCTTCGAGAACCTTGACCTCACCATAAAACTTATACAATTGCTCAATCAGAATATCTGCGCCATTGGCAGGTGCCTGAGCTGTTTCTGGTTCAGTGACAGGTTGAACCAGATTATTGTCATAGAAATTTAGATTTAAATTACTCATCTTTATCTCCCTTTTATTTCTGGTAGCCTGCATGCCAGCGTAATAAATAACGTTCTAAACCTTGAGCCAATACATCTGCTAATTTGCCCAGCAGTGCGTAGAGTAAAATACCGACCAGAACGATATCGGTCTGTAAAAATTCGCGTGCATTCATGGTCATATAACCAATTCCTGATTGTGCAGAGATCGTTTCAGCCACAATCAAAAGTACCCAGACCAGCCCTAAAGAGAAACGTAGGCCGACTAAAATGGAAGGCATTGCACCCGGTAAAATAATTTCTTTATAGAGCTGCCAACGGCTTAGCCCGTAGCTTTTACCCATTTCAATCAGTTGAGGATCGACAGAACGAATGCCGTGATAGGTATTGATATAGATCGGGAAAAACACACCCACAGCAACCAGAAACAGTTTGGCAGTTTCATCAATACCGAACCATAAAATGACCAATGGAATCAGCGCCAATGCAGGGATATTACGGATCATTTGCAATGTGGTATCGAGCAGGGTTGAAGCAATCCGTGATGAGCCATTTAATAGACCTAAAATCAGTCCCAAACCCCCACCAATGAGTAAACCAAGTAGGGCACGGCCAGCACTGACTTTAACATGCAGCCAAAGTTCTCCACTGAGCAGTAAGTGCCAGAAAGCACTCACCACAGCAGTTGGGGCTGGTAACACCCGATTTTGTAGTAAACCTGCGCTTGAGGCAGCTTGCCAAATCAGAATCAGTAAAATTGGAAATAACCAAGGCAATAAACTTCTGCCTATTTTTTGTGTTCCACGTGAAACATTATTGACGGAGACTTTGGTGCTCATGCAGTCTCCTTAGCCAAGGTTTTAGGTTCCTTGACTTCAGGCACATAGTTATTGGCAATGATTTCACCAAATGGGCCTGTTAAATGTGGTTGCGCCAGTTTCTCTCGGGTTTTAAGTGGTAATAATGGGAACACCAGTTCAGCAAAACGAATGGATTCTTCCAGATGCGGATAACCTGAGAAAATAAAGGTATCAATACCTAAATCAGCATATTCCTGAATACGTGCCGCGACAGTTTCAGGATCGCCGACCAAGGCGGTTCCTGCACCGCCACGCACAAGGCCAATGCCTGCCCATAAGTTTGGAGAGACTTCAAGTTGGTCTTTACGTCCGCCGTGAAGTGCAGCCATACGCTGTTGACCGACTGAATCCATTTGAGCAAATTTTTTCTGCGCCGCGGCAATGGTGGCATCATCCAGATATTGAATCAGCTCATCTGCCGCCGCCCAAGCCTGCTCGTTGGTTTCACGGACAATCACATGTAAGCGGATACCATAATTGAGCGTACGACCTTTGGCCGCTGCTTTGGCACGTAAATGTTCAACTTTTTCTTTTACCGCAGCAGGTGGCTCGCCCCAAGTCAAATAAGTATCGACCTGTTCTGCCGCCAATTCGGTTGCCGCTTCTGATGAACCACCAAACCACAGTGGGGGATAAGGTTGCTGTACAGGTGGGTAGAGCAGTTTGGCGTCATCGACACTGAGGCGTTCGCCGTGAAATGTAAATGATTCACCAGTATGTGAGCGAGTCAGAATTTCACGCCAGATTTTCACATATTCAGAGGCTGTCTGGTATCGGGTACTGTGATCTTCATATAGACCATCACCCTTTAATTCCTGTTCATCACCACCCGTTACCAGGTTGAGCAAAATACGGCCATTGGAAAGTCGGTCAAAAGTAGCAGCCATACGTGCAGCAAGTGCTGGAGTGGTAATGCCGGGACGCAATGCGACAAGGAATTTAAGTTGTTTGGTGGCATCAATCAGACTGGCAGCAGTAATCCACGGATCTTCACAAGAGCGACCTGTCGGAATCAGAACCCCTGCATAACCGAGATTATCCACGGCAACGGCAATTTGTTTCATATAAGCATGATCGACCTGACGAGCACCCTTGCTGGTGCCTAGATAACGACTGTCACCATGAGTGGGAATAAACCAGAAAATATTCATGTCGATGTTCCTTATAAAAATGAAATCAATGTTTATTGGGCAGACCAGACACTATGCTGAATATCAATATGCACAGGGATAAGCTGCTCTTGTTTAAATAAATCGGCGATTTGTTGCTGACTCTGTACGACCTCTGGTGTGAGGATGTGTACAGGTGATGGTTTTGGACGTTTGTCTAAAACACGTTGCGCTACGGGAAGGCTCAAGCCAGTACTTTGTGCGTAAATCTGTAGCGCCTGATCTTGATGTTGCACGATCCATTGATCAGCAAGGTTGATGCTTTTGATGAGCTTTGGCGCAGAATCAGGATGCTTTTTAATATAGTCAGGATTACCAATATAAAAAGAATACGTGGTTGGAAAAGCAGAGCCATCTACCAAGGTTTTGGTATGACCTTGAAGTTCGGCTGTACCTAGGTAGGGTTCCCAAATGGCCCATGCATCGACAGCCTGTTTGTCAAATGCTGCACGTGCATCGGCAGGCGGTAACCAGATAGGCTGAATGTCTTGCCAGGATAGACCCGCTTTTTGCAGGGTTTTAGCCAACAATTCGTGTGCACTTGAGCCTTTTTGTACCGCGATACGTTTGCCCTTTAAATCTTGCAAGGTACTGATTTTATCGTTGGCATGTACCAAAACAGCCTGTCCCGTCGGTGCAACCACTTCATAAGCTACATAGCTCAATGGTTTAGCCGCAGCCTGAGCAAAGATCGGTGGCGTATTGCCGACATAACCAAAATCAACTGCCCCGACTGCAAGTGCTTCAAGCATCTGTGGGCCCGCAGGGAATTCACGCCATTCAATTTTGGCATTCGGAAATTCTTGCTCAAATAGCTTTTGTTGTTTGGCAACCAACAAACTGAGAGAAGATTTCTGGAAACCGATCGAGAGTGTTTTTACGGCTGTATTTTCAGTTGTTGAAGTTGCTTTCTCCGTATGCTGTTCGGGTTTCTGGCAACCACTCAGCGAAAATGTAGAGATCAGTACACCCAGAACAGAAACTTTAGATAACAACTTCATGGTGATCCTCAATTATTTAACTTCGTTCTTCAATAAGGCATCTTGGATCACAAGCTGCTTTGGAATCAGTTTCTGGGCAAAAAATGCATCAGCTACATATTGCTGTTCTTTGGCGACCTTTTCAGAAATAGGTTGAACTCCAAAGCCCATACGTGAAATTGACGTTTTTAAAATGTCGAATTCAAGTGCAGTCGGTTTTTCTAATAATTTTGCAGCATCATCAGGATGGGCCTTCACCCAGTCCGTTGTTTGATTGAGTGTTGCCACTACCGTATTTAACACCTGCGGATGACTTTCAGCGAACTGGCGATCAGATAGATAGAATTGATGGTTACTTACAAGATGCTCACCATTGGCAATGACACGTGCATGAATCTGATGTTCAGCCGCAGCCAAGAATGGATCCCAGATCACCCATGCATCGACAGCACCTTTTTCAAATGCAGCGCGTGCATCTGAAGGTGGCAAATAAACAGGCTGGATATCATTTAAGGTGAGATTATTTTCTTCTAGCAACTTGAGTAACAGGTAGTGCACGTTAGAGCCTTTATTCAGGGCAATGCGTTTACCTTTTAAATCCTGAACGGATTGAATCGGAGAGTCTTTTTGTACAATCAAGGCTTCTGCGCTTGGTGCAGGTGGCTGGTTGGCAACATAGATCAGATTCGGATTGGCGGCTTGCGCAAAGATAGGTGGGGCTTCACCAGCCTCACCCAATACCACGCTGCCAACATTCAAGCCTTCTAATAATTGCGGGCCAGCGGGAAATTCGACCCATTTAACTTGTACACCTTGAGCAGCAAGGGTTTTTTCTAATTCACCTTTTGCTTTGACGATCGGCAAGATGCCATACTTTTGAAAGCCGATATTTAATGTTGTGGTTTCTTGTTTTGTTGTACCTTGCTGCTCAGGTTTTTTTGCACAGCCTGTCACACCCATTAGACTGGCAAGACTTGCCGCAATGAGAGTAGATGTTGCCCATGAGCGATTGATTGAAACAGCCATGTTGGTTGTGCTCCCCGAAAAATCAAAAGATTTAAATAAGATGAGCAACTAAGCTAAAACTTTTTTTATTGCATAAAAAATAACTAATCAGGCTTTGCTTATGATGAAAAGTGCAAAATAGAAGAACGAATAATCTTATCTGTAGATTGAATAAGAGAAAGTGATTTGTTTTTCATTAAGATTATGTTTTTTAATTAAATTTTAGATATTTTAATGTTTGTTCAAATTTTTATCGAAATTGTCTTAAGCAGAGATCATGATGATAAGGAGATATTCTTATCAAAAATAAAAATATCTCCAACGGCCTTATTTTGCAGGCAAGGTTTTCTTAAAGACCAGTGAATTACGCTGATAGTTATATAACTCTTGGCGGGCATTGGGTAAATCATCCACACTGGCAGGGCTAAAGCCTTGTTCCAGAAACCAGTGAGCGGTTCGGGTGGTGAGTACGAAGAGCTGTTGTATTCCTTGTTGCTTGGCTTTGCTTTCAAGGAATTGCAAAATCTGGCTACCGCGATTTGATTTACGATAACTGGCATCGACAGCCACACAGGCAATTTCAGCAGAACGGATTTCATTAGTTTCCGCAGGAATTGGGTACAGTGCTGCACAAGCCAGAATCATACCGTCACGCTCAATCACCGCAAAATGTTCAATTTCACTTTCAAGGCGTTCGCGTGAGCGATAAACCAGAATGCCTTCCTGTTCGAGCGGGCGTAACAGATTGATCAAGCCACCAACGTCATTGATATTGGCAATACGGACTTCTTCATAGTGGGCATCGGTAATCAAGGTGCCGACACCATCACGGGTGAACAGTTCTTCAATCAGTGCGCCGTCATAGGCATAAGAAATCAGATGTACGCGATGTACGCCTGACAAGGACGCTTGTTGAGCCTGTTTGAGATGTAAGGCAAATTCTGGATATTGTTGTTGGTTTTGTTGAATATACGGTTCTAGTTGATGCGGATTTAATTCACGTAATAGCTGCTGCTGTTTATTCATCAGGCCTTGCTTTTCGCCTAGGAAAATCAGCTTATCCGCTTTTAAAGCAATAGCCGTTTTGGTCGCAACTTCTTCTGCCAGTAAATTAAAGACTTCCCCAGTGGTTGAATAGCCCGTGGGTCCGAGCAGGACGATGTTGTGATTATCGAGATGGCGTTGAATGGCATCGGTATCTACAGAACGGACTTCACCAGTGAGCTGGAAGTCGATCCCATCACGAATACCATAAGGTTTGGCAGTCACAAAATTACCAGACACCACATCAATGCGAGCACCATACATCGGTGAATTGGCCAATCCCATAGACAGCAGGGCTTCAATTTCTAAACGGATCGAACCCACAGCATTCATGACGCCACGTAAAGACTCACGTGTGGTAATGCGATGGTTTTGGTGAAACGGAGTCTCAATATGACGTTCGAGCAGATTCTGATTGATTTGCGGACGTGCGCCGTAAACGAGAATCAAGCGGATGCCCAGCGAGTGCAACAAGGCAATATCATGAATAATATGTTGGAAATTTTCGTGTTGAACTGCTTCGCCTGCAAACATCAGGATAAAGGTTTTATCACGATGGGCATTAATATAAGGTGCGGAATGGCGAAACCAATGTACATAATCTTGTGTTGTACTATGTAAAGTTTCAGTCATTTGGGTCGCCATGTGAATCTCAGAGATGTACCAATTGATCTGATTTTAACGAAAAAAATGAAAAGATAAATCTATTCTGAAAACAACAACCCAACTTTAATATCATTCGCCTTTTAAAAAGTGCTTAGAAGCCCATGATACGAATAATACTGTTATCCTCTGAGTTGACTAAAATATAGTCGTTGTTGATCTTGTACCATTGTTCGTTACGGCTCGGTCGAGGAAGGTTATTGTCTTTGTAATCGACTTTATAACCATTACCACGATAATGTTGTGGCATGACATAACCTGCCTGCCAGCGATGTTGCTTTAGACGCTCCACACCACGTTCTTCGCGCATACGGCGTTCACGTTGACGATTTTCACCATCTGGACGATCAAAGCCACGACCATTTTGCCAGCCGCCACCACGCGAGTCTTCGTCACGATCATGCGGACCTGCAAAACTCCCCATGCTACTGAACAGGGTCGTCGAACCTAAAACCAAGATAATGAAAAATTTTTTCATGATGCACCTTATTGACTTCGGATGTCTCTCATGTGAACTACTGTACGTTAAAAATGCAGAGAAACTGTGAAGATCAATTCATTGTTCCATTAAAAACATGAAGATTCTTCGCTCATTTCTCTGAAAAAAGCAGTTTTAACGTCAGTGTCCAATGTTATTTAGAATTATTTTAATGTGTGAATTAAGCTTGAGCATCAATACTTTGGCCATTCATCTCCAGACTATCGTCACCCATCAGGTACAGGTAGGCTGGCATAATGCTATCTGGGGTTGGAAGTACTTTTGGATCTTCCTCCGGATAGGCCTTGGCACGCATCGCTGTACGTGTGCCACCTGGATTGATGCAGTTAAAACGAATATTTGGATAAGTATTTTCTGCGGCAAAGATTTTGCTCATGGCTTCAGTTGCAACTTTAGACACTGAATAAGCGCCCCACAATGCACGTGCTTCGCGGCCGACACTTGAGCTGGTGAATACCACAGAGGCGTGTTCAGATTTCTCTAACAACGGCAATAAAGCTTGAGTCAGGGCAAAAGGCGCACGTAAATTGACTGCCATGACATCATCCCAGACATCGACTGGATATTCTGCCAGTTCAACACGATCACCCAGCATGCCTGCGTTATGCAAGATGCCATCAAGACGACCAAATTGCTGTTCAAGCGTATTGACCAGAAGCTCGTAGTCATGCGTTGAAGCGGTTGAAAGCTGCAAAGGTAGAATTGCAGGTTGAGGTGCACCCAAACCTTCAATTTCGTCATAAATCACTTCAAGTTTATTCAAGGTACGACCGTGTAGTACAACGGTTGCACCATGAAGGGCATAACTCATAGCAGCAGCACGTCCAATACCATCACCAGCACCGGTGATCAGGATAATACGGTCTTTCAGCAAATCTGGACGAGGTTGATATTCTGAATATTTCATTGTTATGCCTCCTGTTTTTATCATCAATATTTAACCCATCATACCCTGATTTTCTGACAAAACAGTGATTTTCTGTTTGAGCAGTTGGTGTAATTCGGGGATGGTGTGAATAATGGCATCTGCCTGCCATGCCGCCAGATCATCACGTGATTCTACGGGTAAATAACCATAGGCTGCCAGAATGGTATACATATCTGCATTGCGACCTGCATCGATATCACGTGGATGATCGCCCACATAAATGATGTCTTTGGCATCAAGATTGAGCTTTTGTGCAGCGAGATACATTGGTTCTGGATCGGGTTTGGTTTTGCTGACATCTTCCGGGCAAACCAAGACTGCACAACGCTCTGTCAGGTTTAATGCTGCGAGCAGCAGCTCACTTAAACCTCGAGGTTTATTAGTCACAATACCCCACGGAATTTGATGTGCTTCGAGTTCTTCCAGTAAAGGATACATGCCTTCAAACAGTTCGGTATCCACAACGATATTGGCACCATAGGTATCTAAAAAGCGCTGACGATGTGCGAGGAAAACCTCATCGGTGATCTCTAATTCTGGATAAACCAGTTTCACCATGGCACGTGCGCCTTCAGACACCTGAGTGCGAATTGCTGCAGCATCTATGACAGGACGTTGTTCATCACGGCACATTTGTTGAATGATACGGATAAAGTCTGCAGCGGTATCGATCAACGTACCATCAAGATCAAATAAAACAGCTTTCATCATGCACCTGTATTTGTCGTATGAACCATGTAATTCACATCAACATTTGGCGCTAACCAGTAATGTTTGGTGATCGGGTTGTAATGTAAACCTGTCATTTCTTTCAGGCTAAGTCCTGCATTGCGGATATCGTGTGCCATTTCTGAAGGACGAATGAATTTATGATAGTCATGCGTTCCTTTTGGCAATAAGCGAAGTACGTATTCAGCGCCGATAATGGCAAATAAATAAGATTTTGGATTACGGTTAATCGTCGAGAAGAACACATGACCGCCTGGCTTAACCAAAGCCTGACAGGCTTTGACGATTGAAGCAGGATCAGGTACATGTTCCATCATTTCCATACAGGTCACGACATCATATTGACCTGCCTGTTCTTGTGCCAGTTGCTCAACTGGAATCTGACGGTATTCAATATTTTCAACATTGTCCTGCTGTGCATGCAAACGTGCCACAGCAAGTGGCGCTTCGCCCATATCAATGCCGAGTACATCCGCACCACGACGCGCCATGCTTTCTGCCAGAATTCCGCCACCACAGCCAACATCAAGTACTTTCTTGCCAGCCAGACCGCCAACACGTTCATCTACCCAGTTTAAGCGTAAAGGGTTGATTTGATGCAACGGGCGGAATTCAGAATGTTGATCCCACCATTTGGCAGCCAATGCTTCAAATTTTGCGATTTCTTGCGGGTCAACATTCAATTGCGACATGGAAGAGCCTCTATCAATATTTTATGGAGTTGTAATGATGATCGAATCCTTAGTTAAAACATTAAACTAAGCAGAGTCTTGCCGAGTTTTCATCTTATTTCAGGATAGACCTTCGGTTCGACTTACTTTTCTTTCGGGAAAAGTAGGCAAAACCATTGTCATCTGCAAAACCTGAGGGACGAATAGCAAAGATTAATAATCTTTGCCGTACCGTAAGGTGAAAGCTATGCTTGAGCAACAAACTACGCACTTTGTTTGTCTTGCGCTAACCCAAAGCTTTAAACGCTTTGGTTCGCTCAGGTTGCAGATGACGATATCGAGTATCTAATTTCAGATAATATTTTGAGTCTGAATTTAGTCTAGTGTAGCGATTCTGGCAAAAAAAGCGATAAATCCAATAAAAAACTTCACAGAAGCAAAACGAATTGCTCGTGTTTGTTTTATATTAAGCATATAAACTTACGAAAAATGCTTAGAGGAAAAGCAAAGTCAATGAAAAAGTTAGTATTAAGTGGTTTGAGTGTAGCTGCATTGGCATTTTCAATGAATGCGATGGCAGCAGATTTTGTGGCTGGTAAAGACTATACCGTTATTGCAAATCCAGGCAAAACTGTTGCGCCAGCAGGCCAGCTCGAAGTGCGTGAGTTTTTCTGGTACGGTTGCCCGCACTGCTTTAAGCTTGAACCACATATGCAAGCGTGGTTGAAGCAGATTCCAAAAGACGTTTATTTCCTTCGTACACCAGCAGCAATGAATAAAGTATGGGAACAAGGTGCCCGTGGTTATTACGTTTCTGAAGCATTGGGTGTGCGTAAAAAGACCCATATTCCGCTTTTCCATGCGATTCATGAAGGTGGTCAGCAAATCTTTGATCAGGCTTCTCAAGCAAAATTCTTTGCGCGTTACGGCGTACCTGAGCAAAAATTTAACAGCATGTTTAACTCTTTCCCAATCACTGCAAAAATTGCCGAGTCAAATAAACTGGCGCAACAGTACCAGTTGACGGGTGTTCCTGCTGTGGTTGTGAATGGTAAATATGTGGTTCAGGGTGAAGATGGTAAAGTCACTCAAGTGGTGAACTACTTGTTGGAAAAAGAGCGTAAAGCAAAATAATTGATGCATTTTCAAATAAAAAAGGACTGCCGCGACAGTCCTTTTTTTATTTAGTCTTGATCTAGCTGGAAGTCTTTTAAATCAATCTGAACTTTCTGTGTCGGAAGTGATAAGGCCTGATTGACGTACAGGTTAATTAACTTTTCACGTGAACCAATCGAGCGCTGGTAATAGCTTGAATTCAACAATAATGCTGCGCCGTAGGTCAGCGACCAGATATAAGAAAGATAATCACGAATCGACATATCGTAATTCTGTGATTTTAAATATTTTTCAGTCATGTCTTTTAACGACACGATACGTTGTTGACGGATCGAGTAAAGCTCATCAAATAGATGCTTTAACTTGGATTCAGTCATGGTCAGATGTTCTTCTAACTGATGCAGCAGAATGGTACGACTTGGTGAGGTGAGATGATAGAGCATGTAACGTGGTGCATATTCTTTGACATCTGTATTGTATTTGTCTGAAATTTTTAAGATTTCTTTTTCATTCTGGATAATCAGTTCCAGCAATAATTCATTTTTGCTACGGAAATGTTTATATAAAGTGCCTTTGGCAATATCCAGTTCAGCAACCAGTTCATCTAAGGTCATTTCTTGGTTGTTTTCTAATAACAGCTTTTCTGCAACCTGCAAGATTTTTTCTTTACGAATTAAGAACTGAGTATGACGATCTGGATTCATGATGCTTATAAGCTCCTCATAGTGTTCCACACTGCATTTGCATTAGTGTCCAATGCATCATAACGCGAAGCAATGCTTTTATATATCAAACTTTGGTTTGGATATGGTCAAGCGTTTTCTGGTTCCCAGTTGGAAATCCCACTGAATAATAAGCGCACTTGGGTCGCTGCATTATCAATAAACAGGTTTTGTTGTTCGAGTAAATGATCAATCGTGAACTGTTTTGGCAAATTGATCCAAGTCATGGCCCACGTAAATGACATATTAATCAAAATCGTAGAAAGGACCTGTAAATGCTTGGCTTCCTTGATGTGTTTGAAGGTTTCGAGCTTGCACAGATCAATGGCTAGATCTTCGATCAGAAACTCAATTTCCCGTGCAATCGCAATACGTACGGTTTCAGATCCACCCCAGCGTTCCGCAATCATAAATTGCCATTGCTGCGGGCTGTGATTAACCGCCTGTACGAATAACTCAATGCTGGTGCGGGTTTTGGCTGAACCACTGTGTAACAGATAGCTTTGCCCCAATTGATGAATCAGGCTTTTTAAATGCAAAGAGACCTGATCAACCAGCTCTTGTCCGAGCGCATCCATGTCTTGAAAATGACGATAAAACGCCGTTGGTACCAAACCAACTTCACGTGCAACTTCACGCAAGCTAATGCTACTAAATGAGCGTCCTGCGGTACTCAGGTGGAGGGCTGCATCCAGTAAAGCCTGTCGACTCTGTTGTTTTCGTTCATCTCTAATCGACATGAATAAGATCCATTAAAACCATACCAAAGAGTCTAGCAAAAAAAACAGAAACTTTTTAGTCTTCGTACATTGCTAAATACAGATGTTTTTGATCTTTACATGCGCAACAGATGTGCAAAAGATAAGCAGAATCTAAGAGAGGCGTTTTATTTTCCCCGTATTTTGAGTGGCTTATAACGAGTATAAAAAATATTCAAAAAATTAGTGAACAAGTGTTGACTCAGTGAACACAAATAAATATAGTGTACACATGTTCACTACATGAACATTTGTTCACTCAAAATAAATAGCCAGATACAAAACGAGGAACGTATGAACGCAGAGTTAAGTTATCAGCCACATTGGATTCGAGAAGATTTCGTTGATTTTATCTTGCAAAAGATCAAGCCAACCTTCGCCTGGAAACGCATTCTTGCGCAAGTCACTGCTGTGCAGCCGCTGAGCGAAGATATGGTTTCACTCAGCTTAAAACCAAATCATAATTTTGATATTCGCCAAGTTAAAGCAGGCCAAAGCGTTTTAATTACCCTAATGATTAATGGGATATATCAGCAACGTAGCTATTCCATTATTGAGGTCACGCCACAAGGTGACATCCGTCTAGGCATTAAAGTTCAAGGTTTGGTGTCTAAAGCAGCACAACAATTGCGTGTTGGAGACAGCTTCGAGATTTCTCAGCCGCAAGGGGATTTCGTCTTACATCAAGGTCAGAAACCTGCATTACTGATTGCTTCAGGTTCTGGTATTACTGCAATTTATTCTTTATTAAAACAAGCATTACAACAGCAGGTTGAACAAGTGCACGTGGTGTATTTTAACCGTGCTGAAGTATTGCATCAGGATATCTTGGCCTTGGCTGAGCAATACCCACAACTGAATTATCATTTCTTTAATACGGCGCAGCAAAAACAGCATTTAGATGCAGCATTGTTAGAGAAACTCGTCCCTAATTTTAAAGATATCCAAGCCTATGCCTGTGGTCACCACAGCATGATGAAACAGGCACAACAGATTTATACGCAGCATGGGGCGGTGGAGAACTTTCATCAAGAATTTTTCCAACCCGTCCAAGTCGAGCATTCCAGTGAAGCTCAACCGATTACGTTTCGTCGTGCGCAACAAAATTTTATTGCAACGACCAATCTCCTGAGTAGTGCAGAGCAAGCAGGTTTACGTCCACAACATGGTTGTCGTATGGGCGTGTGTAACCGCTGTAGCTGTACCAAAGTCAGCGGTGTGACCCAGAACGCCCTTACTGGCGAAATTGATGATCAACCGAACCGTCCAATCAAGTTATGTGTGAGCCAGGCGTTAAGCCCAGTCACGATTGACCTATAAAAACAAAGATATTTGAGGATCAACACAATGAATATGGCATTAGAATTTAAAACCGTATCAAAGTCCGCACATTTAACTCCAGAACAAGTGGAAGAATTTGGTCGCCGTGTAGAAGAAATTCGCTTAGAAGTAATGAAGAATTTAGGTGAAGAAGATTCAAAATATATTTATAAAGTGCGTAATTTTGTGCGTTATACCGAAATCGCATCCCGTGGTATGTTGATGTTCGGTGGCTGGATTCCACCCGTATGGTTGCTGGGGACAGCCATGCTGGGTGTGTCTAAAATCGTCGAGAATATGGAACTGGGCCATAACGTAATGCATGGTCAGTTTGACTGGTTGAATGATCCAAGTTTACGTGGTGAAGATTACGATTGGGACAATACCTGTTCGGGCAATGACTGGCGATATACCCATAACTATATGCACCATACTTATACCAATATTGTCGGTAAAGATCACGATGTGGGTTATGGCATTTTACGTGTCACAGAAGACCAGAAATGGGAAGTACGTCATTTGGCAAATATCCCATTGGCACTTCAGCTCATGTTCTTTTTTCAGTGGTATGTGGGTGTACAAAACCTGCATCTGGAAGATGCGTTGGTTTATAAAACCAAAACATGGAAACAGGTTTGGGCAGATGCGGCTGAGTTCCGTAAAAAAGCCAAACGCCAAGTGTTAAAAGATTATGTGTTCTTCCCAGCGATTGCCACAGTAAACTTTATTCCAGTATTGGCGGGTAATGCAGTCGCAAACATCATGCGTAACTTATGGTCGTCAGCAGTGATTTTTAATGGTCACTTTACTGAAGATGCTGAAACCTTTGAAGCAGACAATACTGAGAATGAAACCAAGGCACAGTGGTACCTTCGTCAGATTCGTGGTTCAAGCAACTTCACAGGTGGGAAGTGGATGCATTTTATGAGTGGTAACTTGAGCCACCAGATCGAGCATCATTTATTCCCTGATATGCCTGCCAATCGTTATGAACAGGTTGCACCACAAATCAGAGCATTATGTGCCGAATATGGAGTGAACTATAACGAAGCCAACTTCATGAAGCAGTTCTGGACGGTGTGGGTGCGTTTGGCTAAATGTTCATTGCCGAATGATTTATCCGCGCAACTGGCACAAGGCTGGAGCAATCTGAAAGCGAAGTTTAGATTTGCTTAATTGGGTGAATTGTAACGAATAAGTAAAACTGAAAGCACGTGTAATTGAGCTATACTATGGCGCAATGATATTTGAGCCATAGTTTTAAGGAATCGTTATGCGTATTGACCAAAGAGCATTAGACCAATTACGTGAGGTAAAAATTACCCGTAACTATACCCGTTACGCAGAAGGCTCAGTTTTGGTTGAGTTTGGTCATACTAAAGTGTTGTGTACTGCGAGTATTGATAACTCGGTACCACGCTTCCTGAAAGGTCAGGGTCAAGGCTGGGTAACAGCTGAATATGGCATGTTGCCACGCTCAACGCATACGCGTAGCGATCGTGAAGCGGCTCGTGGTAAGCAAACGGGTCGTACTCAAGAGATCCAGCGTCTGATTGGTCGTAGCTTACGTGCAATGGTGGATTTGAAGAAGTTGGGTGAGAACACCATTACCATCGACTGTGATGTGATTCAGGCAGATGGCGGTACCCGTACTGCGGCGATTACGGGTGCAGCGGTGGCTTTGGTTGACGCAATGAATGTATTGCTCAGCAATAAAAAGATTAAACAGGATCCATTAAAGAGTTTAGTGGCAGCAATTTCGGTGGGTATGTATAAAGACGAAGTACTCCTCGATCTATGCTACGAAGAAGATTCAAATTGCCAAACGGATTTGAACGTGGTGATGACACAAGCGGGTGAATTTATTGAAATTCAGGGAACGGCAGAAGACAAACCGTTTACCCGTCAACAGAGCAATGCCATGTTAGAGCTTGCAGAAAAAGGAATCGCGGAATTGATTCAAAAGCAACAGCAGGCACTCGGTTGGTAAGTTCCAGTTGATAGTGCGGGCGGTCTGGTGTGTTTAGACCGCCTTTTTTTTATTTTGTTTTTCTGTCATCAAACTGCGATCAAATCATCATCTAAATGTCATTTATATTGTATTGACTATCTGCACTGATATTTTAACGGATAGTAAAATGCGAAATTTCTTTTTAGCGTTACTGAGTAGTAGCTGCTTTTTACTCAGTGCCTGTAATGATAGTGATCAAGGCGATAACAATAATTCCACGCCAAATCCACAGCCGCCCACCACAAGCTGCAAAATTCACTGCGCGCCCTAATCAATAACAATAAGGAAGTTAATAAGATGAATCGTCGTGACTTTGTATTAAATTCAACCAAAGCGTTGTTTGGTACGGCTGCATTGACCAGTTTTCCAATGAGTATTCAAAAAGCACTTGCGATTGATGCCAAGGTAGAAACAGGCACCATCAAAGACGTTAAGCACGTGGTGATTTTGACTCAGGAAAACCGTTCTTTTGATAATTACTTTGGCACCCTGAAAGGTGTACGTGGTTTTGGTGACCGTTTCACAATTCCACTGAGCCAAGGCCGTAAAGTCTGGGAACAATACGACGCCAATAAGAATAAAGTCTATCCCTATCATCTGGACAGCAGCCGCGGCAATGCACAGCGTGTCAGTGGCACGCCACATTCATGGACTGACGGGCAATACGCGTGGGATCATGGTCGTATGGGCAATTGGGTGCAATACAAGCAACCGCAATCTATGGGTTATTACAAACAACAGGAAGTTGAATTCCAGTTTGCCTTAGCCAATGCTTTTACTTTATGTGACGCCTACCACTGTGCGATGCATACCGGAACCAACTCCAACCGTATGTTTATCTGGACGGGAACCAATGGCCCAACAGGAGCGAATGTTGCCAGTGTGGTCAATGATCTGGACTCGATTGGAACATCTCTCACAGGTTATGACTGGACTACTTATCCTGAGCGCTTACAGGAAGCGGGCGTGAGCTGGAAAGTTTATCAAAACATGCCAGACAACTTTACCGATAACCCATTGGCAGGATTTAAAAAGTACCGCCGTGCCAACGAATTATCAGGCAAGCCAGTCAATAACAGTACGATTTGCCCAGCTTATGATCCAGCCATTGATGCCAGACAACCTTTGTATAAAGGTATTGCCAATACCATGCCAGATGGTGGTTTTCTCGGTTCATTTAAAGAAGATATTGCCAAAGGGCAGCTACCACAGGTGAGCTGGCTGGTGGCGCCTGCAACTTATAGCGAACATCCTGGGCCTTCAAGCCCTGTGCAAGGTGCATGGTATATTCAGGAAGTGTTGAATGCGCTGACTGAGCGCCCAGAATTGTGGAGCCAGACAGTTTTCCTGATTAACTTTGATGAAAATGATGGTTTCTTTGACCATGTGCCTTCACCAAGTGCGCCTTCGATGGATATTTCAGGTGAAGTCTATGGTAAATCGACATTAAGTAAGGAACAAATGTCTTATGAGTATGCGACGCATGCCAAAGCATCCAATGGACAACCGAATTTTACCGATCCAAAAGTGAGTAATGGGGTTGGGGTCTATGGGCCAGGGATTCGTGTGCCAATGTATATCATTTCACCGTGGAGCCGCGGTGGCTGGGTCAATTCACAGGTTTTTGACCATTCTTCCGTGATTCGCTTCCTAGAACAATGTTTTGGCGTACAGGAACCAAATATCAGCCCATATCGACGTGCGGTATGTGGTGATTTAATGTCAGCGTTTAACTTTAAGACCCCGAATTTACTGCCAATGCCAGATTTGGCGGGGAAGAAGAGTAAAGCTGAAGCAGATGCCATCCGTAAAGCACAGGAGCGTTTGGGGCAGGTGAGCCGTCCAGAAAGTCAGACCTATCCTGTGCAGGACATGGGTATTCGTCCATCTCGTGCCTTACCTTATATTCTGCACACTAGTGCTAAAGTGGACGTTGTAGCGAAAACTGTCAAACTGATGTTCTCGAATACGGGTTCGCATGCAGCCGTGTTCCATGTCTACGATAAATTGAATCTGGATGCGGTGCCGCGCCGTTATATGGTTGAGGCAGGCAAGCAACTGGATGACATCTGGCAGACTCAAGATAATCGCTATGATCTATGGGTGTTGGGGCCGAATGGTTTCCACCGTAGTTTTACGGGCAATTTGGCTCAAGCGACACAGATTCAGGCATTGCCAGAGATTCGGGTCTGTATGGAAGAGTGTGATCCAAAGCTGTTCTTAAAAGTACGTAATGACGCAGCACAGGTTGCAAAACTGGTCATCAAAGCCAATGCTTATTTACCGAACAAGCTCTGGCAGATTGAAACAGCGGCTTCTGAAAAAGAACTTGGCTGGGACATGAGCGAGTTTGGCGGCTGGTATGATTTCACCGTCACCATTGAAAATGATCCAAGTTATAGCCGTCGTTTTGCTGGACGTATTGAAACCAATGAAGACTCCATTTCTGATCCATATATGGGCTTTATTGAGCTATAAATTGTAGGTTTAGATGAGAAAAAGCAGTCTAGGTGGATACTTAGGCTGCTTTTTAGATTAAATTAGTGCAATAAAAAATAAAGACACAATATTATCAGTAGCATCAAACTGAAAAAACCAGCCACAAATACTTCAGTACTGTCAAAATCCACCCGTTGCCCAAGACGATAACCGCGGACTACTCCATAACCGATGCAACGGATTAATCCTTCAAAAATAATTTCAAAGATTACATTAATAAATACAAAGCGGAAAAACTTAAAAAGTAAGTGGAATAAAGCCTCAAATATGCTGTCCATCATTATTATTTTAATCAATAGTGTTGCTGAGCATTATGAGCTTACACAGATCGAAATGAAAGCAAACATATAGCTATCATCTTCAACAGAATCTCACTGAGTGTTTTCATGCTGTTACATAGCACTCAGATTTGGCTCATGTTCGTTTGATACAGTGAGCAAAAATTGAAAGTAAGAGATTCGGGGTAAGGATGTTACAAGTTTTTCTCGTGTTATTAACCGCAGTAACGTTTGTTTTAATGGCGGCAGATCCACGACCAACTGATTCGACCGAAGCCAAATCAGCGTGGCAAGTTGAAACAACAGAAGTTTCTAAAAAAACAGAACTCTTGGCTTCACAAAAGCATGAGTCTCAAGACAAAGAGACAGATCAGGCTTAAGCGTTAAAACGCATGGATAAATCAACCGCTCTTACATCTTTGGTCAATACACCCATTGAAATATAGTCGACCCCTGTGGTCGCCACTTCACGTAAATTTTCGATGGTAATATTGCCAGATGCTTCTAGCTTGCAGCGACCTGCAACATGTTTAACCGCATCAATCATTTGTTGCTGACTAAAATTATCCAGCATTACGATATCCGCACCAGCTTCAAGTGCCTGATTTAATTCATCCCAAGTTTCAACTTCAACTTCGACAGGTTTTCCTGGCGCGATTTGGTGTGCTTTGGTGATGGCTTGGGCAATACCGCCAGCAGCCATAATATGATTTTCTTTAATCAGGAAAGCGTCAAATAAACCTAAGCGGTGATTTTGACCACCACCGATTGCTACGGCATATTTTTGCGCGATACGTAGTCCTGGTAAGGTTTTACGGGTATCCAGCAGTTTGGTATGTAAACCATCAAGCTGTTTGACATAGCTAGCGGTTTTAGTCGCAACCGCAGACAAGGTTTGGATAAAGTTTAAAGCTGGACGTTCTACTGTGAGTAAGCTGCGCGCTGAACCAGCGAGTTTTAAAAATGCTTCATTTGCACCAACCACGTCGCCTTCTTGCTTTAACCATGTCACTTGCACGGTATTGTCATAGGCTTGAATCAAGGCATTCACCCAAGGTTGGCCTGCCAATACCATCTCTTCACGACTAATAATGGTTGCTGTGGCTTGCTCATCGACTGGTGTAAGCATGGCGGTAATATCGCCGTCCCCAATATCTTCTTGTAATGCTTGTTGGATATTGATTTGAATAGATTGTTCAAGCAAAGATTGAGGAATACTCATACCAGTTCCAGTATATTTTTGACCAAAAAACGTGTGCGATATAATAGGGTCTATTGACATTTCAACCATGCATTGCGTTATTGGCTAAAACGACATAAACAAGGCATGAAATGTAGGCAATGGCGCCACCCTTGTCAAGTTTCATAACGCTGTTTATGGCGGGTTTAGCCATAACCCTCTGGGACAGGAATATTTTTTGCCGCTCCTACGTTATAACTTGACTCATTTAGAATGACTAAATTTCGCAAGTCATGCTTTGTATCGTCTAAAAATATTCTCTGTCGCAATGAGAGCTATAGCTCGTAAGGTGAAATGTTAATAGGCCCTAATACCCTCCCTGTAAAAAATAAGTATTTCATCTCGATTATTCTGGATAAAGCATGGCAGAATGGCATCTATAAAGATTAAATTGCTGATTCGAGTCACAATGCAACACGCTAGATTTGCTCAAGTACAAGAGGGTGTATTGGTGGGGGCGACCCAGATTGTGTCGCCTAATTTCAATACACGTCCTGCTGGAACTGATATTCAACTGATCGTTATTCACAATATCAGTTTGCCGCCTTCCCAGTTTGGTGGGGGCTATATTCAGCAATTTTTTCAGAATCAATTAGACTGGTCGCTACATCCTTATTTCCAGACCATTGAAGGGATGCAGGTCTCGGCACACCTGTTGATTTTGCGGACAGGTGAAGTGATTCAGTTTGTGAATTTTAATGATCGTTCTTGGCATGCAGGACGTTCGAGTTATCTTGCACAGAAAGAATGTAATGATTATTCGATCGGGATCGAGCTGGAGGGCAGTGATGATTTGCCTTTTGAGCCAGCACAATATCAAGCATTGGTTGAGGTTGTGAAAACCTTACAACAGACCTATCCAAAAATTCAAAATCATATCGCAGGCCATTCTGACATTGCGCCAAAACGTAAAACCGATCCAGGCGAACATTTTGATTGGCAATTATTTCGAAATTTGCTTGCTCAACAGAAGTTAGCCGAAAAAACATCGATAGATTTATAATTTCACAACGAAATCTGTTGGGACTTTCATTACAATAACGCTTTTTAAAAGATAAGCCGTAGGTGAATGCGATGGCATTGTGGCGATCGACTGTAATTGTCAGTGCAATGACAATGTTATCTCGGGTATTGGGTTTGGTACGTGATGTCGTACTACTCAATGTATTTGGTGCGGGTAAGGACTTCGATACCTTTGTTGTTGCCTTTCGTATTCCCAACTTTTTTAGGCGCTTATTTGCAGAAGGGGCTTTTTCTCAGGCCTTTATTCCTGTTTTAACTGAATATAAAACTAGCCGTGCCCATGCCGAAGTCCAGATTTTAATTAGTCGAGTATTTGGTTGCCTGCTTACGGCTATGTCCTTACTGACCTTTGTGGCGATGGTTGCTGCACCAGCGATTATTTATCTCTACGCACCTGGTTTCCATAACGACCCAGAGAAGTTTGAGCTTGCGGTCGATATGTTCCGCCTGACCATTCCGTATCTGATGTTTATGTCATTGACGGCTTTTGCCAGCAGTATTCTCAACAGTTACGGTTCTTTTGCCTCACCTGCATTTTCACCTGTACTACTCAATGTTGCGATGATTGCAGGGGCATGGTGGCTGACGCCGTATATGGCGGAGCCGATCATGGCTTTGGGTTGGGCTGTGGTTGCGGCGGGTGTTCTACAGCTGGCGATTCAGATTCCAGAATTATGGAAGAAGAATTTGCTGATTCCACCTAAAGTTGATTTTAAACATGAAGGGGTGGATCGCATCTTAAAATTGATGCTGCCTGCCTTATTTGGCGTATCCGTTACCCAGATTAACTTGTTGCTGAACACCATTTGGGCATCATTTATGCAGGATGGTTCGGTCTCCTGGTTATACAGTGCCGAGCGTATGACTGAGTTACCATTGGGGCTGATTGGTGTTGCGATTGGTACGGTCATCTTACCTTCGCTCTCTGCACGTCATGCAGAGCAAGATCAAGCTAAATTTAGAGGCATGATTGATTGGGCTGCGAAGATTATTATGTTGGTGGGAATTCCTGCGAGTATTGCCTTATTTATGTTATCGACGCCGATCATTCAAGCGTTATTCCAACGTGGTGAATTTACTTTAGAAGATACCAGAATGACAGCCTTGGCACTACAGTGTATGAGTGCAGGTGTGATTTCATTTATGTTGATTAAAGTCTTTGCACCTGGCTTCTATGCCCAGCAAGATACCAAAACACCTGTTCGAGTGGGGTTAATGGCGGTTGCAGCCAATGCCATTTTAAACGTGATCTTTATTGGCTTGTTTAAGTTGATCGACTGGCATGCAGAACATATGGCTTTAGCTTTGGCGTCTTCTGGTTCTGCTTTGGTGAATGCGGGCATGCTGTATTTCTACCTGCATAAACGTAATATTTTCCGTTTTGGTGCGCATTGGAAAAAATTGGCATTTCAATATGCAGTGGCCAATATCGCGATGATTGCAGCACTGTGGTATGCATTAACCTGGTATCAGGGGGATGTTTCACAATGGTTACGCGTTGCTGAAGTGATCGGTTTATGTGTGGTGGGGGTAGTTGCTTACCTAGCCGGATTGCTGGTGACCGGATTTAGACCAAGGCATTTAAAGGCTTAATATGTAGAATTTTTTAGGTGCTCTAAAAATAATTATATGTTATTTTTTATAGAGTAGGGTTCTAATAATATCATAATTTTAAATATAAACAACTAGAATGATTTAATAGTAATTTAAATTAAACCATTCTAGTTGTCTGAAAAAATTATTGTTTTTTAATCTTTCTTGTTTTCAATTTCATGGATAATATACTTCCAAAATAATTCAGAACCATATCCAGATAGATGACTTCCATCAGACATAAATATAGATTTTCCATTAACTGAATAGTTGCAGTTATTATTTTGACAAATAGTATTTTTTATATTAATGAAATGTACATTTTTATGTTTTGATACTATACTTAATAAGATTTTGTTAATAGTATTGGATTCATCACTAGGCTCTGAAATAGTAGTACAATTACGGTCAATACCAGTTAATAATTTGGACTTTAAGCAAATTGGAATACTTTTATCTTTAGGTTTAGGCACAGCACCTACGATATATATATCTTTATTTTCCCCATATAAAGTGAGAAGTTTGTCTAGTTGACTCTTAAGATCTTCATGATAATTTCCAGTCAGATGACAATTAGGCGTTGTGCATTCTAATGATCCTGTTAGAGGGCGTTCCCAGGACTGAGCAATAATAATTTTTTTATTTTCTAATAGCCCTAACTTATAGTTGTTTTTGCAATTATCTTTCCAATCTTTATAGTTTCCTTCTCTTACATTTATACTATCAGGGAGAGATAAGCATGTAGCATACCAAGAAATTTTTACCTTTGTTTTATAAAGGTTTATTCCTCTAGTATAATGATTTGAATGACTATCACCAAGTAATAAATAGTTGTAATCTTTAGTGGTATTTAAGAGACTTATACCTTCTTTTACAATAAAATTATTTCCTGTACCACCATGTATTAAAGAGTTTGCAACTAGACTTTGTCTCTGAATCATACCTTGTGATTTAAATAAATATAAGCCTATCAATACAGGTGTTAAAATTATAATAGTATAGATAAAAATAGATTTAGCTATTGATGGTGAATTAAATTTTCTTTTTTCTATAATTAAATAACTTAAATAACCTAAGATAAGAGATATAAGAATTCCGAATAGCTTGTATTTATTATCTATTCCGAAATAACTGTAAGAGGCGGCTATAGGCCAATGCCAAAGATAAATTGAATATGACCATAATCCTATCTTTTGAAATATGATATTGTTTGTTATTAAACTGTTTTGTCTTTGTGCTTGAATTATTAGCCATGTACCGATTGTTGGAAATAACGCTAAATACCCAGGCCAAAGATTATGTTCAGATATAAATATATAAGAAAGAACTATTAAAGAAACTCCTAGTAACTCTAGAGTTTTCCCAGATATAATTTTCTTTCTTTCTTCTAACTTAAGTGGATAAAGAAAAGCTAATCCACCTAAAATCATTTCCCATGCTCTTGTGGGCAATAAAAAATAGGATTGATCAGGCCAAATTTGTGTGGCATATATACTAATAAATAATGATATAAAGAAGAATATTAAAATAATTCTCTTAAGTATACTTAGAGAAAAAAGTCTTTTAAAAATTAGAAGTACTATAGGGTATAATATATAGAATTGCCATTCTGCCGACAGTGACCATGTATGTAATAAAAAATTATCTCCTGTATCAAAGTAGCCACCACGCATACTGAACATGATATTGCTAATAAAAAGCATACTAGTAGCAACATCTCGACCCACAGTCTTGTAGTCCCATGGAGCTAAGAAAAACCATCCAAGGGTGAGTAAAGCTAAACATAAAATGAATAAAGGTGGAATAATACGATTAGCTCTTGCTATGTAAAATTTAATTAAAGAAAAATTATTATTTTCAAGTCCTTTAAATATTATTCCAGTCATTAGAAAGCCAGATATAACAAAGAAAACGTCAACTCCAGCAAATCCACCAGTTAAAAGTGAAGGATAAAAGTGAAAGATAACTACAGCGATTACAGCTATTGCTCTTAATCCATTAATGTCTTTTCTAAAATTCAAAGTAATGTCTCAATGTTAAGATTTGCACATAATATGCGATAAAAAAACTTATTGCTACCTGTGTTACTTAAGTTATATACCTATAAGAAATGACCATTTATTTAATAAACTTTATTCCTTGTAATATTAATTAACTTAATATTTAGGCTTATTCATTAAGTAATTAAACTTAATATAAATTTTTGATAAATAAAAACTATCATTAAATATAAAGTGTTCATTTATCTTTAATCTGTAATAATTCAATATCAAAAATTAAAGTACTGTTTGGCCCAATGGCATCACCTGAGCCCACATCCCCATAAGCAAGATTGGCCGGAATAAAGAAGCGTGTCTTACCGCCTACCTTCATGGTTTGCACACCTTCGGTCCAGCCTGCAATCACCTGGTTTAGCTTGAACTCTACAGGATGATTCCGGGCGATCGAACTGTCGAATACGGTACCGTCCAGTAAACGACCTTCATAGTTCACTTTCACTGTAGATGTCGCTTTTGGAGACTTGCCTTGACCTGGTTGGAGTACTTGGTACTGTAAACCTGACTTGGTGGTCACGATTCCGGCTTTTTTACCATTTTCAGCTAAAAATGCTTTCCCTGCCTGATCATTTTTTTGAGCCTGCTCCTGAAACTCAACCAGCTGCTTGGCTTCCAGACGCTTTTTATATTGACCTAGTACATTGGCCATTTCTTCGTCCGTCAAAGTGGCTGGCTTACCTTGCATGGCTTCCTGTAAGCCTTGTACAAAAGTCTCGATATTTAAATCTTTAAGTGTTTCGGCATTGCCTCGACCCATCAGATAACCATAACTATAACCGAGTTGATCTTTCTGTGGACTCTTTGTTGAAATGGGTGCTGCTTGAACCGTTCCGATGGTTGAGGCAATTAAAATCAGGCCTAATCTTTTCATTCTATCTTCCAAAAAATAAAGGAGGGCACCAGCCCTCCTTAAATCATTTATTTTACCGCGATTAATTCTACATCAAATACCAATGGGCTATTTGGTGGAATTGAACCAGGGACACCTTGTTCACCGTAACCTAGATTTGCAGGAATATAAAGCGTTGCCTTACCACCTTCTTTCATTAGCTGTAGACCTTCAGTCCAACCTGGAATCACTTGATTCAGTGGGAATTCAATAGGTTCGCCACGGTCATAAGAACTGTCAAATACTTTACCGTCTGGAAGCTGGCCTTTGTAGTGCACTTTTACGGTAGAGCTTGCAGTCGGTTGCTTACCTGTGCCTTCTTTGGTGATTTTGTATTGTAAACCCGAAGCGGTGGTTTTCACGCCTTCTTTCTTCGCATTTTCTGCCAGAAAGCTGCTATTGCTTGCTTCAGCTTTCTTGCTTTCATCCATTTGCTTTTGTTGCAGTTCTTTCTGGAACTCTATATAAGCTGCCTGAAGTTCTTCTTCTGTATATGCAGCAGGTTTTTGTGCATGGGCATCACGGAAACCTGTAATAAATGCGCTTGTTTCTAGTTCAGGTGGCGTTTGCTTAGCCACTTCATAGCCGAGTGCATAACTGATTTTCGCGACAGGCGCTGCATTTTTATCAGCTTTTGCCCCAAGTTCAGTCGCTGGGTGTTGAGTTGCATAATAGACAGGAACGAGTGCTGCACCGCCTAATACGGCTGCGACAACGAAAGGTAAAGCTTTACTCATGAGATGTCCCAAAGTGAGATTGGAATAAAAAATATGGCAATGATCTTAGCATGTCTAAGCTGAGGCATTGAAGAATTCAGCGCAAAAATGCGTGGGTTTTTTATAAGATTTATGTGTTTAAGCATAAAAAAACCAGATCACGGGATCTGGTTTTTTAGCAATCAAATTAAAGCTTGCTTAGTCATCTTTATTGGCTTTATAAGCGTATGAATAGTTATAACCATAACCGTAACCCGCACTTGAGCGTTGAATGTCATTCAGGATAAAGCCATTCACTTTCACATTGGCCTGTTCAAAACGGTTCAGACTCAGTTCAAGCTCTTTCATTTGTGATTTTGCATAACGCGCAACCAGTAAATTCACACCCGCATATTGCGAAATAATAATACCATCGGTCACTGCCAGAATTGGTGGCGTATCGATAATGATATGGTCATATTGCTGGCTCAGCTGTTCCATTAAGGCTTTAAATTGTTCAGAACCTAACATTTCAGAAGGATTCGCCGGGTTTTTACCACGTGCAATCACACTCAGACCAGCGACATCGGTTTGGTGGATGACTTGGCTAAGGTCTGCAAGACTACTTAAATACTCGGACAGTCCTGGCTTAACCTCGAGATTAAAATATTTATGTATATAACCACGACGCATATCGGCATCAATCAACAACACCTTTTTATTACTTTGAGCCAAAATTGTTGCCAGATTGGTGGAAATAAATGATTTACCAACTTCTGGTGACGGTCCCGCAATCATGATGATATTGTTTTTGGCATTGGCTAAAGCGAAATGAATTGCGGTCCGGATACTACGTAAGCTTTCTACTGCAATATCGTCATTATGTTTAACTGCCAAAATTGGAATGGATTTCTTCTTCTTCAAGATACTCATCCGGGTTTCTTGAACAGGGGAGCGCGGTACCGTCGCATACACAGGCAAATCAAACTCGTTCTCGATTTGTGCTGAATCTTTGACACCCGTACGTAGCATATTACGTAACAGTGCAATCAAGGTACCCACAAAACCACCGAGGAAGATTGAAAGTATTAGAATTTGTAGCTTTTTCGGTTTAATTGGCTCTACAGGTTCAACCGCGGTATCCACAATACGCACATTACCAATTTCACCCGCTTTGGCAATACGTAGTTGTTGATATGAGTTGAGTAAAGCCGTATAAAGCTGGGTTTTGACTTCAACTTCACGATACAGTTGCAAATATTGACGCTGAATATCCGGCAAGCGTTTCAAGGTACTGTTTAATTCAGCAATTTGTTTATCAATTGCAGTGATCTGCGCATTGATTTCCCGTATCGCTGGATGTTGAGCCGTATATTTGGCTGCCAGATCTGCCTGTTGCTGTTGTAATTCGATTTTTTTGGTTTCAAGGGTAATACTTTGGGTCAAGTACAGTTCAGATTCTTTGGTAACATCAACGGTATTATATTGTTGACGGAATTTGTTAAATACCCGTTCCGCATCATCCAGTTGTTTCTTCAGGTCCGGCAGTTGTTCATCCAGGAACTTTAAGGTTTGCGCGGTTTCAGCAGAACGGCGCTCGACGTTTTGTGCACTATAAGCCGCCAAGATTGCATTCAGCACTTTAGTAATATGCTCTTTGTCCTGACCTTGATAATTTAAGCCCAAAATTCCGGTTAACTTACCTTTTTCTGCGACTGAATAATTGGCATTAATTGCCTGAACTGCTGCAGGTAAGGAACTCTTCTGGATCAGATAATGCGTATCAAAAGTGTCTTTCGTAAAAATCGCAAGCTTCCAGACACCGTAGCGGGTACTGAGTTGATTGAGTTGATTCAATGGTGCAGTTAAGATGACTTCGTCTGTTTTGACATCGGTTAAGCTAAAATTCTGATTTTTAAAACTTAAGCTCAGTTTTTTATCCAGATAATAATTAGGTACATCGAATTGACGGATATCAAACGATTTTTGCTCATCATGAAAAGTGACTGCCTTGGGACCATATTCAGTCGCATAATCGGCTTTATTAAATAAACGATGAGAGAAAGTATCTTCGGGACTTGAAATATCCAGATCGAGATGTAAAGCCTCAATGACCGAACCGAGGACCAGACGTGACTTTAAAATTTCGATTTCAGATTGAGCCGGTGATTTCTGCTCAATCATTTCGGAAAGATTACCCAATAAAGCAGCAGATGCACCTTTGCTGTCTTCCACCTGTACTAAAGCATCAACTGAATAGGTATCGGGGGTGGCACGCAGGTACAGTAAAGCAAGCACCAAGCTTAGAATAATACACAGTGCAATGAGCTTCCATTGTGCGATCAGAGCAAAAAAAAGCTCTCTCAGGTCAATTGTATCTTCGGTATTGCTATTTTGGCTCATAATCTTAATCTAAAAAGTTAAATATAGTTTTTCCAGTCCGTAACGCACTGTTGAATCAGTTGACAGGTCTCATCAAAAAAAGCTTGATCATGTTGATAAGGATCAGGGACGTTTTTGTTTTGCCAGTGTCCTAACCGAAAAATCTTTCCTTTTGCAAATGGCCACATTTGTTCAATATGTTTCTGCTGATTATGGCTCATGACTAAAATCAGGTCCGCCTGCTTGAGGTGCTCTGCATTGAGCTTTTTGGCAATATGCGGGCTCATATCAATCGCCAAACGTTGCATGCACAGTTGCGCTTTATCATCGGCCGGATGCCCGATCAGTCCGGAAATACCTGCTGATTCAACGTGTAAATCCGGGTGCTGCTGTTTTAGGAAGTACTCTGCCATTGGACTACGGCAAATATTGCCGACGCAAACCACTAAAACCCTTTTAATCTCCATATTAATTATTGTCCTAAACGATCTATGTTATATAAGGCGCTTGAGAACGGGATAATCTGATTAACAACACGTTGCCAGCGGGTTAAGCCAGTCGCATCGACATAAACAATATCATTACTGCGCAACTTAAACTGGTTGGCCAAACCGAAGTCTCCCAAACTTACCAAATTCAAATGATAAAGTTCGGTATGGCGATCATTGGGATTGGTACGGAGCACATAAATCCGGCTGGCGCTGGCAGAAAGCGGGTTGAGGCCTAAACTTTCACCTAGAGCATCACTTAAAGTCATGCCCTGATCACGCATGGGGAGGGCCTGGTTCTTACCGGACTCACCCATCACATAAATTTTCTGGTTTTCGCGGTTACTGACATAAATCGTATCATTCGGTTGGACTAACAGCTTATGTAAAGAATAACCTGCTTTTTCCAAGGCAATGGTATTCAGATCATAAGTCTGGCCATTACGGATCAACTGAATAAAGGTGTTATCTCCCTTATCTGTGACCCCCCCAGCCATACCTAAAGCGGTATAAATACTGATGGGCTGATCATTCAGGTAGAATTGACCACCTTTGACTACACTGCCTTGGACTGAATAACGTTGCCCTTGATAAGACAGTACCCGTACAATCACATCAGGAGTCTTTAAGTATTGTGCAAACCGGTTACGTAAGTCCGTATTCAGTTGTGTCAGCGTTTTCCCGGAAGCTTTATAACGTCCAACCAGAGGCACCTGTACATAACCATTGGAGTCAATCGGATAGCCATTGGCCTGGATTGATTGATCATTGGTTAAATTATTGACTGGTGGTGTGATTTCAGGATAAGCCCAAAGCTGGATTGAGAGGATATCGCCTGGACTTAGACGATAGGCCTGCTGCTGTTGTTTGAAGAGCGTTGAGTAGTTGTTACGATAATCGATCTGGGCGGGTTGAATCGCAGGTAAGGTGTCCTGGGTAATTCTGATTACATTGACATTGGTACCCTGATCTGTCGTGTATACGCCTTCATTAGGAAGATCATAAGTTTGTAAGCCAGATGTAACAGCACAAGCTGTAGCACTAAGACTAATCGCAAGAATGGAAAAAAGTTGATAATGCTTCACACTCGACCCTTGAATAGTTATATCTGTTGTCAAACAACAACATATCTTTGGACTTGGAATTGGGCTCATTCTAGCCGAAAAAATTTAAAAAAGCATAGCAGAAACATTTCGGTTTGTATGTTTAGTTTATCTGAAAAAGCTTGGACGAAAACCTGAAAGCTCTATACTGAAATCTTTAAATCAGGAGTAGAATCGGCTGTTAAAAACAATCATACAATTCAAATGGGGGCAAAATTAAAAATCTGCTATAGTACGCCCGTTTCGCCGAGTTAGAGGAATAACCTTGCTTTCATTACAGTGACGAAGGTGGTCGAAAGGATTAGGAAATGAGACATTCGTGACATAATGATTAAAAGTCAAATCACTACAATGTATTAGAAAAGTTAAAGAATTTTGCTTTGACACATTGAAGTGATAGAAGTTAAACGGCAGAAAATAAGGTTTTATCTATATTTAGTAGAAGCTATTGATTGATAACGCATGTGATCTGTCTTAAATCTTGATGCGAATAGATTTATTGAATGAAGCCCAATTTTTATATCATCGTTATTTCAAAATGACATGATATGAATGGGGCAGTCAGAATGAAAACTTTATGGTTTAAATAGCTAAACCATAAACAGAAAGTCATACATAAAAGGGTGAATTGGGTGAAAAAGGTTTTATTAGTATTTGGTACACGACCAGAAGCAATTAAAATGGCACCTTTAGCATTAAAATTACAAGCAGATAATCAGCATTTTGAAACTAAAGTTTGTGTAACGGGACAGCATCGTCAAATGTTAGACCAGGTTTTAGAGCTTTTTAATTTAAAACCTGATTTTGACTTGAATTTAATGAAGCCAGGGCAAACGCTCTCGGATGTCACCTCCGGTGTTCTTAAAGGTCTGGAACAGGTATTTGAAACGTGGACGCCTGATCTTATCTTGGTACATGGCGATACTGCAACGACATTTGCAGCTTCTTTGGCAGCGTACTATCACAAAATCAAAATTGGTCATGTCGAGGCTGGTTTGCGTACAGGGGATCTTTATTCTCCTTGGCCAGAAGAAGCCAATCGTCAATTAACCGGTGTGTTGGCAGACTACCATTTTGCCCCAACCCAATCTTCTTATCAAAACTTAATCAAAGAAAATGTTAATCCTGCACGAGTTGTGGTGACAGGAAATACAGTGATTGATGCTTTATTACAAGTCAAGGCAAAAGTGGAGCAGGAACAGCCACTGATCCAGAAGTTCGAACAGGAATTTGACTTCTTGGACCAAAGTAAAAAATTAATCTTGGTGACAGGACATCGTCGTGAAAACTTTGGTCAAGGCTTTTTAAATATTTGTTCAGCCTTGGCTAATCTTGCCAAAAAGTATCCAGATATCCAGATTGTGTATCCTGTGCATTTAAACCCAAATGTACAGCAACCTGTGAATGAGCTTTTAGCAGGTATAGAAAATATTCATCTGATTGCGCCTCAGGACTATTTACCTTTTGTATATTTGATGAATCGCAGTTACCTGATTTTGACTGATTCCGGTGGAATTCAGGAAGAAGCGCCTTCCTTAGGAAAACCCGTTTTAGTCATGCGCGATACAACCGAGCGACCTGAAGCAGTTGAAGCAGGGACGGTTCGATTGGTGGGCACTGATGTAAATACGATCGAGCGCTCGGTAATTGAGTTACTTGAACAACCTGATCTTTATGGCGAAATGGCTGAAGCACATAATCCTTACGGGGATGGCACAGCCTGCCAACAGATTATTGATTTTCTGAAAATAAAGCTAGTTTGATTTTTAACCGTTTAATTTTGAAAAAGTATTGATTATGAGTAACTCATTTAAGCATATTTGTGTGATTGGTCTTGGCTATATTGGTTTACCAACTGCGGCTACATTTGCTGCACATGGTGTACGGGTTACAGGTGTAGATGTAAATCAGCATGCTGTAGACATGATTAATCAAGGGAAGGTTCATATTGTTGAACCAGATTTAGATGCTTTGGTTCGTGACGTCGTTGCTCAGGGCAAATTGTCAGCTCAATTAACACCTACTGAAGCTGATGCTTATATTGTTGCGGTTCCTACTCCGTTTAAAGATGATTATCAACCGGATTTGAAATATATCGAAGCCGCAGCAAAAGCTTTAGCACCTTTTTTAAAGCCTGGTAACTTAGTGATTTTAGAATCAACCTCTCCTGTAGAAGCGACTGAGCAGATGTCGGCTTGGCTTGCTGAGGCGCGTTCAGATTTAACCTTTCCTCAAACGCATGGCGAGCAGGCAGATATTTTAGTTGCCCATTGTCCTGAGCGTGTATTGCCAGGAAAAGTCTTGCAAGAGCTGATCAGTAATGACCGTATTATTGGCGGGATGACACCACGTTGTTCAAAAGCTGCCTGTGAACTGTACAAAACCTTTGTAAAAGGTGAGTGTATTGAAACTAATGCCCGTACAGCAGAAATGTGTAAATTGACGGAGAACTCGTTCCGTGATGTCAATATTGCCTTTGCAAATGAACTTTCAATTATTTGTGACAAGTTAGATATCAATGTGTGGGAATTGATTGCACTGGCTAATCGTCACCCGCGTGTGAATATTTTACAACCAGGTCCAGGTGTAGGTGGGCATTGTATCGCTGTTGATCCGTGGTTTATCGTTGCTAAAACGCCTGAGCAAGCACGTTTAATCCGTACTGCACGAGAAGTGAATGATGCAAAACCTGAATGGGTGATTGATCAGGTCAAGATCAAGATTGCTGAGTTTTTACAGGCGAATCCAGCTAAAACAATTCAGGACGTTACGGTCGCTTGTTACGGTTTGGCATTTAAACCGGATATCGATGACCTGCGTGAAAGTCCAGCGTTAGAAATTACTAAACAGTTAGCAGAACAAGGGTTAAATATTTTAGCTATTGAGCCAAATATTGATGAGTTACCTGTGAACTTACCATCAAATGTTCAACTTATCCAATTAGAGGATAAGGATAAAGCGGATATCCATTTAATTTTGGTTGATCATAAAGACTTCAAAAATACTTTATCGGCTAATAGTAAGTATTTAATTGATACAAAGGGTTTAGTTAAATAAATCTCATATGAGTTTTTTAAAAAAAGCTGTTAAATTTGGCAGTGGAGTAGTACTAGCACAGTTAATCACTGCTGCTAGTATTCCTTTATTATCAAGGCTTTACTCTCCAGAAGACTTTTCTCTTTTTGGGGTATATTTTTCAATATCTTCTATTTTAGTTGCTTTTGTAACATTGAGGTTAGAGACTCTGTTACCTAAAGAGCAAGATGAAGGAATAGTTTATAAACTTAATATTATCATTAATATTGTTTATCTAACACTAATCCCTTTATGTTTGATTGCAGGTTTTTCTCTCTATATTGTTAATAGTCAATTATATTTTAAAGATTTATTTTGGATTTTCTTTATTGTCTTTGCAGCTATAACTTTTAGTTTGTTTAATACTATTAATATATTAAATGTTAGAAGAAATGAAATGTCTCTAGTCAATAAGGCTAGAATCAGTCGTAGTATTATTTCTATTTTTTTTCAGGTAATTCTAAGTACAGTAAAAGGCGGTTTATTTCTCGGGGAAGTGTTAGGGCGATTTTTGGGTTTAATGTATCTTGCTAAAAAAGATTATTTTAAAATTAACTTAAAAATGGCTTTGAATTTTGTAAGGGAAAAGATTAATTATATAAAATATGCTTTAACAGCAAATTTTTTTAATATATTAGGTTTGAATATATATCCTATTTTAACTTTAAAATACTATGATCCAGTTATGGTGGGTAAATTCTTTTTCGTGCAAAAGATATTAAGTGCTCCCGTGACTATGATATCACAATCTGTGTCTATAGCTTTGCTAGGTGATTTTAAAAAAATTATTGAAGAAGATAAGTTTTTACTTATAAATAAAATGAATAAAATTAGTTTTATATTTTTCTCTATAAGCTTGGTTTTATTCTTTTTATGTGCCTTTTTCTTGGAATATATGGAGAGCTTTATATTTGGGTCACAGTGGATAGGTGTTTATAAGTATATTTATATGCTAATCCCTTTTTTAGTGGGCCAAGTCGCTTTTACACCTTTTTCTCAAATTTTATTGTTGGTGGGGGGGGAGAAGAAGCAATTAATATGGGATCTTACTAGACTTATTTTGGTGTTTTTATCTGTATTTACTCCTTTAATTTTTAATATGCAAAACTCCTTTGTTGTGAGTTTATGTATATATTCTATAGCAAATTTTTTCATGTACCTAATACACTATTTTTTATTGATAGGTGCTATTAAAGGATTTAAAGATGAATGATGTATTGATGGTGTTGAAAACACAAAGCTTAAAAACAGATCAAAGAGTACTCAAAGAAATAAGGTCTTTAAAAAAGTATGGGGCACAAGTAGATGTTTTTGTGGCTAAAAATTGTAATATGACACAAGAACAGTTAGGATGTAAAATATATGATATTAATATTCTAGGTGGAGCTGCAACACAAAATATATTTCTGCAAATTATTGGGATTCTCCAGTTTTATATTAATTTTTTGTTTTTTCTTTTAGGTAAAAATTATAAAAAAATATGGGTTTGTGACCCAATAATGTTTGGTATTGTCTATTTAATAAAGATTATGAAGCCTTCGACTATAGTCATTTGGGATCATCATGAACTTCCGCCAAGCTGGTTTATGAAAAATAAGCTTTTAATGTATTTTTTTAAAAAAGCTTATTTAAAGGCAGATATCATTATCCATGCTAATGAGCCAAGACAAAAGTATTTAGAAAATAAATTAGGGGCCAATGCTATTTATAGTTACATTATTAGTAACTATCCAGAAAAAGTAGTTTATGAAGAAGCTTTTCTTGATCAAGCAGGTGAAGACTGGCTTTCAGAAAATGAAAAATTTATCTACTTGCAGAATAGTTTGCAAGATAATCGATATGGTCAAGAGGTTATAAAAGCTGCGATAGCGTGTGGTTATAAGGTATTTCATGCCGGTAAAATAGACTCTAATTATATAGAAAAGCATAACTTAGATCCAAAAAATATATACTTTGCTGGTTATCTCAGTATCGAGCAAATTAATCGTGTTTTAAAAAAATGCTGCTTTACGATTGTTTTATATAAACAAAACTCATTGAACCAGATTTTTTGTGATGCTAATCGTTTATATCATGCAATGTCATTGGGTGTTCCACTTATTGTTGGAAATAATCCTACGCTTGTAGAAGCAACTGAAGGATATAAAAACTTTGTTTGTCTGGATGATGATGGTCGTGATTCTGAATCATTAAAATTAGCTATAACTAAATTGCTAAAGGGAATGAAGGAGAGAGAGTCAAAAAGTTTTTATTGGGCTTCTTATGATTCTATTTTTATGCAGGTAGTTGAAAAATGTTAGATATAATAATTTATATAATTTCATTTATATCACTTTTTTGTCTCTTTAGTTTATTCTACCTAAAAAGAAGCGTATTGGTTTTTATACCGGTGGTGTTAGGAGTTTTGTACTATTTCCCCGCATTCTTTGATGTTTTTTATGGAAATTATATATATAGTAACCATATCATAAGAGATGCCAACTTATTTGCATTATATGTAAATTTTAATCTTTTTTTCTGTGCTTTTTTTATTTATCGATTTGTAAAGTTAAATAATAATGTTATTTCTATTTCTGGTAATGATTATAATTATAAGACAATAAAAACATTTTTTGTTATTCAGTTAATATCTTTGGTTTTTTTAATTTATGGTGTTTATGTAGCAACTGGTGGTAATATTTTATCTTATAGCTGGGCTACAAAGAATGAATTAGAGGGGGGGAATTTTGCTTTTGTAATTTCTTCCTACCTTTTTATTGTCTCTTCTGGGGTAGTGTTTTTAAGCTGGTATCTAAAATATAGAAAAGTATTTTTACTTTCTATTGCTCTAGTTGTTCTCTATATTATTATAATTCGAAGTAGAGGTTTTATTGTGCCTGTACTTATGATTTTTGGTTTTTATTATTTAGTTTGGAAGAGAAAAGTTTTTAGTTCATTTTTGTTCGGTATTTTATTTTTATTTTTGTTTTTTGCACTTCAGCAGATAAGATATTTGGGTGAGCTTAATAATGTCTCAGATATTAAATTTGATGTTATGGTTGGAAATATAATAGATAAAATTATGAGTGAGGATAGTGAGTTCTCTTTGAGGAATTCATTTTATTATTTTATTCAAAATTATAACTATTTGGTTGAAAGATATGGGTTTGGTAACTTCCAGACCTATAGACGTATAGTTTTCTTTTTTGATGTTTTTAATTTAGGACTTAAGCCTGATGATTTTACGAATACTATGTATCGTGCTTATTATGGTGATAGTGCAGTCTTAGCAAATCCTACTTTGCATCCTACAATGTATGGCAATTTATATGCAAATGGCTTATATATTTCTTCATTAATTTTCACTTTATTTTTTTCTTTCTTGATTTTTATTGAAAAAATTATACGTGAAAAAGGTGGACTAATTTATTGGTTTATCGTGCCTATATTTTTGTATAGTTGTATTTTTATTGCGAGAGGGAGTATCTATAATGCTTTCCTGATTTTAATAATGAATATATTTCTAGTTTTTTTTCTTGTTAATATTAGAAAAATTAGATTGTTTTGAAAATGGAGCTAGTATATGAGAATTTTATATTTCCACCAGCATTTTTCAACACCTAAAGGGTCAGCAGGCATTCGCTCCTATGCCATGGCACAATCACTAATCCGTAATGGCCATCAGGTAACAATGGTTTGTGGTTCTTTTGGTGCAGGTCAAACCGGTTTAACTCAGCCATTTAATAAAGGCATGCGACGAGGTGTGGTTGATGGAATCGATATTATTGAATTTGAGCTGCCATACTCAAATAGTCTATCTTTCCTTAAACGCATTTTAATTTTTTTAAGTTTTGCCTTTAAATCAATTAAAGTTGCTTTAACTGAACAATACGATGTTGTATTCGCAACAACGACACCATTAACAGCAGGGATTCCGGGAATTTTTGCCAAGTGGTTACGACGGAAACCTTTTGTTTTTGAAGTGCGAGACTTATGGCCAGAACTCCCTAAGGCGATGGGCGTAATTAAAAATCCAGTTGTATTATGGATGATGTCTGTACTTGAGTGGACCTCTTATCATTCAGCTGATCGCTTGGTTGGTCTGTCTCCAGGTATTGTAGATGGTATAATTAAACGGGGAATCGCGCCTGAAAAAGTTGCGTCTATTCCAAATGGCTGTGATCTTGATATTTTTGCTTCTGAACATCAGCCTTGGCGACCAGAGGGTGTCAAAGAAACGGATCTCATGGCAATTTTTACCGGGACGCATGGCTTAGCCAATGGACTCAATGCTGTGCTAGATGCAGCAGTTGAGTTAAAGAAACGCCAAAGAACAGATATTAAGTTGGTTCTGGTTGGTGATGGTATGCAGAAGCAGGCGTTGGTAGAGCGTGCAACTGAATTGCAACTCGATAATATTATTTTTCACAATCCGGTTAATAAAGAAAAGTTGGCAGGGCTTATGGCCAGTGCCGATATTGGTTTACAAATTTTAGCTAATGTCCCTGCCTTTTATTATGGAACCTCACCCAATAAGTTTTTTGACTATATTTCAGCAGGCTTACCTGTTTTAAATAACTATCCAGGTTGGTTGGCAGACTTGATTACCAATAAACAATGTGGTTTTGCTGTACCGCCTGAAAATCCTCAAGCTTTTGCTGATGCGCTAGAGCAAGCTGCGGATCACCGTGAACAATTATTGGAAATGGGTAAAAATAGCCAGCAAGTTGCTACAGAACAATTTAATCGTAGCATTCTTTCTCAAAAATTTTCTGACTGGGTAACAGGAGCATAATATGCTGAAACGCTTACTGGACGTTGTGATTGCCTCTATTGCCCTGATTCTGCTTTCACCTTTATACGCCTATGTCGCTTATAAAGTAAAAAAGAATCTGGGTTCACCCGTGTTATTCCGCCAAGTCCGTCCAGGTTTACATGGTAAGCCTTTCGAAATGATTAAGTTTCGTACCATGAAAGATGCAATCGATGAGCAGGGCAACCCATTACCGGATAGTGAGCGTTTAACGCCTTTTGGCAAGATGTTACGTTCGACCAGTCTGGATGAAATGCCTGAACTCTGGAATGTGATTAAAGGTGATATGAGTATTGTAGGCCCACGTCCATTATTGATGGAGTACTTGCCGCTGTATAATAAAGAACAGGCAAGACGGCATGAAGTTCGTCCGGGTATGACTGGACATGCTCAGGTCAATGGCCGCAATGCGATTAGCTGGGAACAGAAGTTTAAACTGGATACCTGGTATGTAGAAAACCGTTCGCTGTGGTTAGATTTTAAGATCATGCTGCAGACGGTAAAGAAAGTCATTGCCAAAGATGATATCAGCGAAGCTGGAGAGGCGACCATGAGTAAATTTACAGGTACAAACAATAAGGATTTAGATAAATGACAGAATTTATTGGTATTTACGGTGCAAGCGGTTTTGGCAAAGAGGTCATGCCATTAGTCCGTCAAAAATTTCCTACTTTGAAAAAAGAACAATTTGTTTTTATTGATGACGGTCAGGCGGGTGTAAGCCTAAATGGTTATTCTGTTTTAACTTATACAGATTTCATTAATAACTCAGCCACGCATAAAGCTGTAACGATTGCGATCGCAAATAGTGCTGTGCGAGAAAAACTAGTTGCACGTTTAAATGAAGATAAAATCCAACACCTAGCTGTTCAAGCCGCCAATACCGTAATTTTGGATGAAGTAGAGATGGGCGAAGGAAGCTTACTTTGTCCATTCACCTGCCTAACTTCAAATATTAAAATTGGCAAGTTTTTCCACGCTAATATCTACAGTTACGTTGCTCATGACTGTGTGATTGGCGACTACGTGACCTTTGCACCGGGTGTCAAATGTAACGGTAATATCCATATCGAAGACCATGCTTATATTGGGACGGGTGCTGTGATCAAGCAGGGAACACCAGATCAGCCATTGGTGATTGGTAAGGGTGCCGTTGTGGGTATGGGTGCAGTCGTGACCAAAAGTGTACCTGCAGGCGTCACTGTAGTCGGTAACCCTGCAAGAATTTTAGAAAGAAAGTAAGACATATTTTTTATTAGGAAATCATAATGTTAAATACTGCATTTGAACCATGGCCAAGTTTTACGCAAGAAGAAGCAGACGCAGTTAAAAATATATTACTTTCAAATAAAGTAAATTACTGGACAGGGCAAGAGTGCCGTGAGTTCGAAAAAGAATTTGCAACATTTGCCGGTACTCAATATGCAGTGGCTTTAACCAATGGTACCGTTGCGCTGGATGTCGCTTTAAAGGCTTTGGGCATTGGTCCGGGTGATGATGTCATCGTGACCTCGCGTACTTTTTTGGCTTCAGCCAGCTCAATTGTGACGGCAGGCGCCAATCCTGTATTCGCCGATGTAGAACTGGATTCCCAGAACATTTCACGTCGTACCATTGAAGCCGTACTGACACCAAACACGAAAGCGATTATTTGTGTACATCTGGCGGGCTGGATGTGTGATATGGACCCAATTATGCAGCTTGCTCAAGAAAAGGGTTTATCTGTCATTGAGGACTGTGCACAAGCGCATGGTGCAAAATACAAAGGCAAACCTGCAGGTTCAATTGGACATATTGCTGCTTGGTCTTTCTGTCAGGATAAGATCATGAGCACGGGTGGGGAAGGTGGTATGGTCACCACCAATGATGAAATGCTGTGGAAGAAAATGTGGTCTTATAAAGATCATGGTAAAAGCTATGATAGTGTTTATAACAAGCAACATCTGCCAGGTTTCCGATGGTTGCATGATTCCTTTGGTACAAACTGGCGTATGATGGAAATGCAGGCAGTGATTGGTCGTATTCAGTTAACACGTATGACCGAATGGACACAAAAACGTACTGAAAATGCAGAGAAAATCTTAAAGGCTTTTGAAGGTTCTCCTTACTTTACCGTTCACTTACCTTCAAATGATTATGTACATGCGCATTATAAATGTTATGTACAGGTCAATTTACCTGCATTACCAGAGGGCTGGTCGCGTGATCGAATCATGCAAGAGATCAATGCACAAGATGTGCCTTGCTTTAGCGGTTCGTGTTCAGAAGTCTATCTGGAGCATGCATTTGATGGAACGCCATGGCGTCCAGAACAACGTTTGCAAAATGCACAGCAACTCGGTGAGACAAGTCTCATGTTCTTGGTGCATCCAACACTGAGCACAGAGAGCATTGATAAAACAATTAGTGCAATTGACAAGGTAATACGCGCAATTTAATAAGGTTAAAAAAGTAAGGAGAAGAGTGCAATAATCTTTCAAATGCTTCTCCTTATGATTGTGTAATCAATATGTAAAAGTCATTTCTAGTTCTGTCAGAAATGCGTATAAAGATCAAACTGTAAAATGGAATGATTAGAAGATCATTGTGAAAAAGATTATTCATCAATTCGCCTCAGCACCAAGGCTTTTTAAGCAAATTTTCCTTGTTCTTTTGGATGCTCTAGCTTTCCCTATAATTTTATGGTTATGCTATGTGATCCGTTTATTTGACTTAGGTGCAGATGTTATTCCTGGTATTCCTCATGGAATCATGCTGGTCAGTTTTATTACGGTTCTGAGTCTGGCACTTACAGGCGTTTATCATTTTATTGTACGCACATTTAACGAAGTCTTTATTGTTAAATTGGCGATTTCCGTGGCATTGACCATGGCAACCTTGTACATCCTTAATGTGATTACGCCAGCCTATATCCCAATGTCGATTCCATTTATGTATGGATTTATGATGTTTGCCTGGGTATGGCTCAGTCGTGCAGTGATTCGTTTTATTATCAAAGCTTCTTTTTATTCTGAGATTGGTCGTAAACGAATCGCAATTTATGGAGCGGGTGATGCAGGGCAGCAAATCGCAGCGGCATTACATCGTTCAGATGACCATTTACCAGTATTCTTTATTGATGACTATACTTCTTTACAAGGCCAAACTGTTGGTGGTTTAAAAGTTTATTCGGTTGAAAAAGCGTTACAGCGCTTTAAAAAAGACCGTATTGATGAAATTCTACTGGCACTTCCTTCTGTTGGACGGGTGCGTAAGGCTGAAATTATCCAGCAATTTGAAATCGCACGTTTAAAAATTACAGAATTACCTGGTCTAACCCGTTTAGTGGATGGCGAAATCCAAGTTTCGGATATCCAGGAAGTTGATATTATTGATTTATTGGGTCGTGATCCAGTTCCACCTATTTCACATCTGATTGCCAAAAATATCCAGAATAAAGTGGTCATGGTGACAGGTGCTGGCGGTTCAATTGGTTCTGAACTGTGCCGTCAAATTATTAAGAATAAGCCTAAGATGTTAGTCATTTATGAGCTAACAGAATTCGCTTTATACGATATTGATAAAGAGTTAAGACAAACAGCAACTTGTGAAATTGTTCCGATTTTGGGAACGGTACAAGATCAGCAAAAACTTGAACGTATTATTGAACAATATCATATTCAGACGGTTTATCATGCCGCAGCTTATAAGCATGTCCCTCTGGTTGAGTGTAATCCTATCGCTGGCTTAAAAAACAATGCGATTGGTACTGCGAATAGTTTGAATGCCGCCGTGAAAAAAGGCGTTGAAACCTTTGTTTTGATCTCAACAGATAAGGCGGTGCGACCAACCAATGTGATGGGTGCATCAAAACGTATGGCTGAGCTCTATTGTCAGGCGGTCGCTGAAACCAAACCTGATACGCAAATCAGTATTGTTCGTTTTGGTAATGTCTTGGGATCTTCTGGTTCGGTTGTTCCACTCTTTAAGCAACAGATTGCAAAAGGTGGTCCGATTACAGTGACTCATCCTGAGGTGACCCGTTACTTTATGACCATCCCTGAAGCATCACAGCTTGTCATTCAAGCGGGTGCATTGGGCACTGGGGGCGATGTATTCTTGCTCGATATGGGTGATCCCGTCAGAATTCAGGATCTTGCTCGTCAAATGATCAAACTCAGTGGTTTGAAAGTGAGAGAAAGCGGTTCACTGGATGGTGATATTGAAATTGCCTATAGTGGTTTGCGTCCAGGTGAAAAACTGTATGAAGAATTGCTGATTGATCAGGACAATACCGAATATACTGAACATACCCGTATCTTACGTTCGTTTGAAAAACATTTTCCCTTAGAAGAAATTCAGTGTGTATTTGGTAAAATCAATCAAATGACAGCAATCGATCATGATGTTGACTGGGCTTTAACACAGCTTGAGCATTATGTTGATGGCTATAAACGTAGTGATGAAGTTCGAGTTAACTAATCTGAGAAAGCAATGATCAAAAAAGCAATTTTACCTGTAGCAGGTTTAGGTACACGTTTCTTACCCGCAAGTAAATCTATTCCAAAGGAAATGGTGACTGTTGTTGATCGTCCTGCGATTGAATATGTGGTGTGTGAAGCTGTAGAAGCGGGAATTGAGCAAATCATTTTGGTCACCCACTCATCAAAAGCATCGATTGAAAACTATTTTGATCGTAATTTTGAGCTGGAAACGACGTTAGAGCAAAAAAAGAAATTCGATTTACTCAAAGAAATCACAGATATTCTGCCAAAACATGTCAGCGTGGTGAGTGTACGTCAACCACAGCCATTAGGCCTTGGTCATGCGGTACTCTGCGCAAAAGATATTGTCGGCGATGAAGCCTTTGCGGTGTTATTACCCGATGTGCTGGTCAAAAACCAAAGTGCTGAAAATGATTTGTCATTGATGATTCAGCGTTTTGAAGCATCTCAAGCTGCGCAAATTATGGTAGAAGCAGTACCTGACCACTTGGTTGATCAATATGGGATTGTAGACGTTGCTGTATCACCGAATGAAGGTGAAAGTATTGTTATGCAAGGCATTGTTGAAAAACCTGCCGTGGGAACAGCACCTTCAAATCTATCTGTGGTTGGTCGTTACATTTTACCCGCACAAATTATGGATCTTTTGGAAAATACACCGCGTGGCGCTGGAAATGAAATTCAGCTGACGGATGCGATTGCGACTTTACAGCAAGCACAGGCCGTTGAAGCATATCGTATGAAAGGGCAGACCTTCGATTGCGGTAGCAAACTTGGTTATCTGAAAGCTGTGTTACATTATGGTGTTGAGCATCCAAAACTGGGCGCAGAATTTAAGGGCTTAATCAAGGAATTGGCCCTCTAATCATTTAGGGCAAGTATTTTATGAAAGTCGCGATCTTTGGTAATACTTTATATGCAGGCGTTATGTCTGCATTATTGTCTGAATCTGGTCATTTGGTGTATTGGTGTTCACAGCTTAATAGAGAAATAGATGATCAACAATATGCCTTCCATGATGAAAACGTCAGTCATTTATTGCAGAAACAACTGAGCAGTGGTTTTCTGCATTATAGTGATTTAGCGGGTATACCTTTAGATATTGATGCTTATCTATTTAGTTTTAACCAAACGCAAGAGCAGCAAGTCTTTCAACTGTTACACTCTTTGAAACAACGTCCAATTATTCATCCGAAATTGATGATTAATGCATCCACTTTTGGTTTGCGTGGCACAGAGAAATTTCAACAGATCCTTTGTGATGATGATTGGGCTTATTTGCCTGATACCATGCAGGAAGGAAACGCCTTACAGAGCTTAACTCAGGCAAAACAATTGATTGTGGGCTGTACACGAACCGAAGTACAGGTGAAGGTCAAAGAGTTATTAAGACCTTTCTTTCCCTTAGAGCAACAATATCTATTTATGCCGATTCTGGATGCCGAATTTACCAAGCTGAGTATTTCGGGCATGTTGGCGACACGCATTAGTTATATCAATGATTTGGCAGTAGTGGCGGAAAAGTTGGGTATTGATATTGCCTCAGTGCGGCAGGGCATGTCCGCAGACAGTCGTATCGGCTCGGCGTATCTGGCACCTGGTGCTGGTTTTGGCGGGGAAAACTTCTCGCATGATATTTTGACCCTTGCCAATACTGTTGCCAATACTGGGGTGAAAAGTCAGTTACTTGCCCAAGTTTGGGATATTAATGAACAGCAAAAAGAAATCCTGTTTCGCAAGTTCTGGAATTATTACCACGGTGATTTACAAGCTAAATCCGTTGCGATCTGGGGTGCATCTTTTAAAGAAAATACCTCAAGTATTCAACAATCTCCAATTCATCAAATGCTTGCCGCTTTATGGGCTCAAGGTGTAACCGTTCATCTGCATGATCCACAGGCCTTAGATGAAATTGAAATAATGTATGGGCAGCGTAGTGATTTGATTTTGCATCATGATCAATATGATGCTGTTAAAAATGTGCATGGCTTATGCGTTTTAACGGCTTGGAAACAATACTGGAGTCCGGATTTCAAACAATTAACACAATTAATGGAACATCCCTTGATTTTAGACGGTCGAAATATTTATGACCCACACTATGTAAAAGCCCAAGGTTTTGCTTATATGGGAGTGGGACGTTAATGATGACTAAGCAGATTCATCCTTTCGCTGTTAAAGCACAGTCCTCTGTTTTGGAGGAGCTGGCTGTTTTACAAAAGCAGTTTAAGGCGCTTCATCTAAATGCTTTATTTGCAGAGGATCCTACTCGCTTCAAGCATTTTTCAGTCGAATATGATCAGATCGTTTTAGATTTTAGTAAACATCGTATTGATCAACAGGTGTTAAATCAATTGGTGGATTTGGCTCATGCTCAGGATCTAAATGGGTGGATTAAACGACTATTCTCATGTGAGCAGATTAACTACACCGAACATCGGGCTGCGATGCATTGGGCCTTACGTCTGCCTAAATCAAGTCCAAAGCTGCCAGAGGTCAATCAAGCCGTTCAAGGTCAACTGGAGCAAATGTATGCACTGGTTGAAAAAATTCATGCTGGCCAATGCCGTGGTGCAACGGGTGAAGTGATTCAGGATGTGGTGAATATCGGAGTCGGTGGATCTGATCTAGGCCCACTCATGGTCACGCACGCCCTTTCAGACTTTAAAGTCAAAACGGCAAAGCCTTTAGATATTCACTTTGTTTCAACCATGGATGGCAGTCAGCTCTCTGAATTGTTACATCAGCTTCGCCCTGAAACCACCTTATTTATTATTTCTTCCAAGTCGTTTGGTACCATCGATACACTTTCGAATGCTCAAACTGTACGACAATGGTTAGAAAAAGCGTTAGGAAGCAACGAAAAGATTCTAAAGAATCACTTTGTTGGGGTCTCGACTAAACCAGAAAAAATGACGGAATGGGGGATTGCACCTGATAAGCAGCTTTTGCTTTGGGATTGGGTCGGTGGCCGCTATTCACTGTGGTCATGTATTGGTTTACCGATTGCGTTAACGATAGGTGTTGAAGGGTTTAAACAACTGTTGGCAGGGGCATATGCCATCGATCACCATTTCCAGACGGCTTCATTTGAACAGAATATCCCTGTATTGATGGGGCTGTTAGGGGCGTGGAATAATAATTTTCTCGATATCCAAACCCATGCGGTATTGCCTTATGATGGGCGTCTCAAGTATTTCGCAGCTTATTTACAGCAGCTTGAAATGGAGTCGAATGGTAAGTCCATTCAACGCAATGGGGAAAAGGTCAATTCAGCCACCTGCCCAATTGTTTGGGGGGAAGTGGGACCGAATGCCCAGCATGCCTTCTATCAGCTGTTACATCAAGGCACGCACTCGGTCAGCTGTGATTTTATTGCCCCAGTAAAACGTTATAACGCAAATCAGTTTACCTATGCAGAAAGCGCAGAGGCACTGGTCGAGCAACATCATCTTGCTTTGTCTAACTGTCTGGCTCAATCACGTTTACTGGCGTTTGGAAATCAGGCTTTAGCCGCTGACGAACTTGAAGCTTTACCTGTATATAAGCAATATGAAGGTAATCAACCGAGCTCAACCATTTTACTTAAAGAACTCAACCCTTATAGTTTAGGGATGTTGATTGCAATGTATGAGCATAAGGTATTTGTGCAATCTGTACTCTGGAATATCAACCCCTTCGATCAATGGGGCGTTGAAAAAGGTAAAGAAATTGCCAATCAGCTGTTACCGATTTTAAATCGTGAGCAAGAAGATTTATCTTCATTTGATGCATCAACCCAAGGTTTGCTGAAAATATTGTTAGGAAAGACCGATGGCTAAGATTTTAGTCACAGGTGGTGCGGGCTATATTGGTTCGCATACCTGTTTAGAATTGCTGGATGCAGGTCATGAAGTTATCGCATTTGATAATTTGTCCAATAGTTCGGAAGAAGCTTTGCGCCGTGTCGAAAAACTGGCAAATAAAAGCCTGATTTTTGTAAAGGGTGATATTCGCCATGAGCAGGATCTAGATCAGGTCTTTCAAAAATTCCAGATTGATGCGGTGATCCATTTTGCAGGCTTAAAAGCAGTGGGTGAAAGTCAGCAAATCCCCTTGGCCTATTTTGAACATAATATTGCGGGGAGTATACAACTCTTCAAATCGATGGAAAAAGCGGGTGTTTTTAGCTTAGCATTTAGTTCATCTGCAACGGTATATGGTGAGTTAAATCCTTCACCTTATCAAGAAGATATGTCTCTAAGTTTGCCAAATAATAATTATGGTTATACCAAACTGATTATTGAACAGATGCTAGAAAAGATGGCGCTGGCAGACTCAAGATGGTCGATTGCCTTGCTACGTTATTTTAATCCAGTCGGTGCACATAAAAGTGGGCAGATTGGAGAAGATCCTCAGGGTATTCCCAATAATTTAATGCCCTATGTCACACAAGTAGCGGTAGGACGTCGTGAAAAACTGTCTATTTTTGGCAATGACTATCCAACCAAAGACGGCACTTGTGAGCGGGATTTTATTCATGTGGTTGATTTGGCGAAAGCTCATGTGCTGGCTGTTTCCAATCGTCTCAACAATAAAGGTTGCCGAGCTTGGAATATTGGAACCGGAGCTCCAATTTCAGTTCTACAAATTAAAGAAACCTTTGAGAAAGTGAATGGGATTAAGATTCCGACAGAATTTGCGGAGCGGAGAGCTGGAGATTTAGCCGCATTTTATGCAGATGCTTCGCGAGTTAAAGCTGAGCTGGGCTGGCAACCCCAATATACTTTGGAAGATATGCTGGCAGATAGCTGGAACTGGCAAAAGCAAAACCCAAATGGTTTTAACTGAATCTGGTGGTAATAAAAAAGGAGCATGAAGCTCCTTTTTTATTGGGACTAAATTAGCCCTGAATCAAAGCTGTTAATTCATCAACATAATGCTGCATCGGTTGCGGATTTTTGTCTGCACGGCTTTCGATATTTAAGCGCAATAATGGCTCAGTATTTGATGCACGTACATTCAGGCGCCAAGCACCAAAATCGAGGCTAACACCATCAGTGCGGTCTACCTGAGGATTCTGGTCAGCATAATGATCAAAGATTTTTTGCACTGTGGTTTGAGTATCAGCCACTTTAAAGTTGATCTCGCCACTGCACGGGAATTTGGCAATCATGTTTTCAACCAGTGTTGAAAGCGATTGTCCTGTTTCTGAAAGCAATGCAATGGTGAGTAACCACGGAATCATACCGCTGTCACAATAGGCAAAATCGCGGAAATAATGATGGGCGCTCATTTCACCGCCGTAAACTGCATTGTGTTCACGCATCACATCTTTAATGAAGGCATGTCCTGATTTTGACTGTACCGCAATGCCTTGATATTGATCGACGATATCAAAGGTATTCCAGACCAGACGTGGGTCATGCACGATTTTCTCACCTGATTGTTTGATCAGGAAGGCTTGTGCCAATAAACCGACGATGTAATAGCCCTCAATAAACTGACCTTTTTCATCGAACAGGAAGCAACGGTCAAAATCACCATCCCAGGCAATGCCCATATCGGCTTGATGTTGCAGTACTGCATCACGGGTACTGTCGCGGTTTTCAATTAAAATTGGGTTAGGAATACCATTTGGGAAGTTGCCATCAGCTTCATGATGAATTTTAATAAATTCCACAGGGATGTTGAGTTGCTGGAATTTTTGTTCAATGGCATCAATCACATGACCTGCTGCACCATTACCTGCATTGACCACCAGTTTGAGTGGACGAATTTTTTGTGGATCGATATAGGTGAGCAGATGCTCGATAAACTCAGGTAAAATATTATAGTTTTGGGTGGTACCTTTATTCGCAACTTCAGTGAATTGCCCTGATTCCGCTAGTGCCTGAATTTCTTTTAAGCCTGTTTCCGCACTGATAGGACGAGCATTTTCACGCACTAATTTCATGCCGTTGTAATCCATTGGATTGTGGCTGGCTGTCACTTCAATACCGCCTTGCACATCTAAATGGAAGGCTGCGAAATAGACTTCTTCTGTGCCTGTCATACCCAAATCAAGCACATTGATGCCTGCATCATTCAAACCACGAATGGTTGCCTGTTTTAAGCCTTCGCTACTTAAACGGATATCACAACCAATCACTACAGTTTTAGGTTGATAGATCTGTCCATAGGCACGACCAATGTTATAAGCAATCTCTTCATTCAGTTCTGTGCCGAGTTTGCCGCGAATATCATAGGCTTTAAAACAAGTCAGTTGAGTCATATTGTTCAATTCATAGTGATGTGATTTGAGTTGTGAACACATTATACAGATATCGCCAAGAAGTCATATTTATAGTTCTTTATCGAGTGATTACGGTTGAGTTCAACTTCGTAGAGTTGCTGTAAAGACAATCCTTTCATAAGACTTTAGTCGAATGTGAAATAAGAAGATTGATAGAAAAGGGTTGATTTAGTTTAATTATTATTGGTCATACCAATTATTGTCGTTACAGTGGGGTTGATCCTGATAATTCATATAATTAAGATGCGTAAAGATTGCAAATGGGTGGGATTTGCTTATTTATTAAATATTGGTCATACCAATATTGGGAAGATTCGTTAAATATCGAAGTGAAAACAAAATGACGCCCAGCATTTCAAGGAGATGAGAATGCTAAATGTGTGGCAACAAATTTATGACCCTTTAAATAATATCTGGCTATCCAGTGCGGTTGCGCTGATTCCGATTGTTTTCTTCTTTTTAGCTTTGGCTGTATTTCGTTTAAAAGGCAGTGTTGCGGGAACCTGTACCGTGATTATTGCCATGCTGATTGCTTTATTCTTCTATCAAATGCCCGCTGAAATGGCATTTGCTTCAGTAGTTTATGGTTTTATTTACGGTTTATGGCCAATTTCGTGGATTATTATCGGTGCCGTTTTTCTATATAAAATTTCAGTGAAAACAGGGCAGTTTGATGTCATTCGCTCCAGTATTTTGTCGATTACTGAAGATCAACGTCTGCAAATGCTGCTGGTGGGTTTCGCTTTTGGTACCTTCCTTGAAGGTGCGGCAGGTTTTGGTGCGCCAGTTGCGATTACCGCTGCCTTATTAGTCGGACTAGGTTTTAAACCGCTTTATGCCGCTGGTCTTTGTTTGATTGTGAATACTGCCCCTGTGGCCTTTGGGGCGATGGGGATCCCGATTATTGTGGCAGGGCAGGTATCTGGTGTGGATACCATGGAAATCAGCCAGATGGTGGGGCGCCAGTTACCTTTTCTAACTATCATCGTGCTGTTCTGGATCATGGCGATCATGGATGGCTGGCGTGGAGTGAAAGAAACTTGGCCTGCAGTACTGGTTGGCGGGAGTGCCTTCGCCATTGCACAATACCTGACCTCGAATTTTCTGGGGCCAGAACTGCCTGATATTACTGCCGCGATTGCCTCATTGGTCAGTCTCACCTTGTTATTCCGCGTCTGGAAACCAAAGCATATTTTCCGTTTTGAGGGTGTAGAGCCACAAGATACAAGCTCAGCAGAGCATACGCCACAACGCTATAGCATTGCGCAGATTGCCAAAGCATGGTCTCCGTTTATGATCTTAACCGTGATGGTGACCATCTGGAGTATTCAACCCTTTAAGGCTTTGTTTGCCAAAGATGGGGCATTGGCGGACTGGATTTTTAAAATTGAAGTGCCGTATCTGCATAAGCTGGTAGAAAAAATGGCGCCGATCGTGCCTGAAACCACAGCTTATGAAGCGATCTATAAATTTGACTGGTTCTCTGCCACAGGTACAGCGATTTTTATTGCGGCTATCATTACCATCATGTTCCTGAAAATGCAAACGCGTGAGGCGGTCACCACCTTTGGCGAAACATTGAATGAATTAAAAACGCCAATTTATTCTATTGGGATGGTGTTGGCTTTTGCTTTTATTGCCAATTATTCAGGTCTTTCTGCGACTCTGGCTCTAGCGTTATCACACACAGGTCATGCTTTTACTTTCTTCTCGCCATTCTTGGGTTGGCTGGGTGTATTCCTGACGGGTTCAGATACGTCATCAAATGCCTTGTTCTCGGCTTTACAAGCGACCACAGCCCAGCAAATTGGGATTCCAGAAGTATTGCTGGTAGCTGCCAATACCAGTGGCGGCGTAACGGGCAAGATGATTTCACCACAATCGATTGCGATTGCCTGTGCAGCGGTAGGTCTCGTTGGAAAAGAGTCAGACTTGTTCCGTTTCACGGTAAAACATAGCATCATATTTACTATCTTTGTTGGCATCATCGTCACGGTTCAGGCTTATCTGGTGCCGTGGATGATTCCATAACGCTAATCAAGGAAATGTGATGAGAATCTCCGATCAAGTGGTCATGAAATTACAGGCGCTCATTGAGCAGCGTCAGATGAAACAAGGTGATCGTTTGCCAGCCGAGCGTCAGCTTGCAACTAGCTTGGGAGTGTCTCGTCCGTCCTTACGTGAAGCGATCCAGCAGTTGAACAGTCAGGGCGTGCTCAGTAGCCGCCGTGGTGATGGGACTTATATCCAGCAATTGCCAGAACAATGGTCACAACAGTTGATTGTGAATCCGATTAGTAACTTGATTGAAGAAGATCCGCTGTACCGTTTTGATGTGCAAGAAGCTCGGTTATTACTGGAAGGTGGAACAGCATGGTATGCAGCATTGCGTTCAACGTCTGAAGATCGCGCCAAAATCCATCATTATTTTGATGAGATTAGCCGCCATCAAAATGCAGGGGATTCGTCTCAGGCCGCGGTTGCAGATGCAGAATTTCATCTGGCGATTGCTGAGGCCTCACACAATATTGTGTTGATCCAGATGATGCGCGGCTTGTTTGACTTGTTGCAATACAACGTCTTACTGGGACGCAAGAAAGTTTATAACGATCCTGTTAATGGTGATTTGCTCAGTGAGCAGCATTTTCAGGTGATGGATGCGATTGATCGTAAAGATCCGGAGGCTGCGCGCCAAGCGGTGTGTGGTCATATTGAATTTGTGATTAATCATGTACGTGCGCTGGACGAAGATGAAGCTCGCCAGAAACGTGCAACACGTTTAACAAGAGTTGACTCAAAATGATTATTTCTTCTGGCAATGATTATCGTGCTGCGGCACAACGTCGTTTACCGCCATTTTTATTTCACTATATCGACGGTGGTGCCTACTCGGAATATACCTTAAAACGCAATGTACAGGACCTTTCTGAAATTGCCTTGCGTCAACGGGTGCTGAACGATATGTCGGCACTCAGTTTGGAGACCAAGCTGTTTAATGAAACCTTATCGATGCCTGTGGCTTTGGCACCTGTAGGTTTAACAGGTATGTATGCGCGTCGCGGTGAAGTTCAGGCGGCAGTGGCAGCGGATAAAAAAGGCATTCCATTTACCTTGTCGACGGTTTCGGTCTGTCCAATCGAAGAAGTGGCACCTGCCATTAATCGCCCAATGTGGTTCCAGCTTTATGTTTTGCGTGACCGTGGCTTTATGCGCAATGCTTTGGAACGTGCCAAAGCGGCAGGGTGTTCGACACTGGTATTTACCGTGGATATGCCTGTGCCAGGGGCGCGTTATCGTGATGCGCATTCAGGGATGAGTGGCCCAAATGCGGCGATGCGTCGTTATATGCAGTCGATGTTGCATCCACATTGGGCATGGAATGTTGGCATGTGTGGCCGTCCACATGATTTGGGCAATATCTCGAAATATCTGGGCAAACCGACAGGGCTTGAGGATTATATCGGCTGGTTAGGTTCTAACTTTGATCCGTCAATTTCTTGGAAAGATCTGGAGTGGATTCGTGAGTTCTGGGATGGCCCGATGGTGATTAAGGGGATTCTTGATCCTGAAGATGCTAAGGATGCAGTGCGCTTTGGTGCAGATGGCATCGTGGTCTCCAATCATGGGGGGCGTCAACTGGATGGCGTGATGTCTTCTGCGCGAGCTTTGCCTGCGATTGCTGATGCAGTGAAGGGTGATCTGGCGATTCTGGCAGATTCAGGTATTCGTAATGGGCTGGATGTGGTACGGATGCTGGCGCTTGGTGCGGATACGGTGTTATTGGGACGTGCCTTTGTTTATGCGCTGGCGGCAGCAGGGGGGCAAGGGGTATCGAATTTGCTTGATCTGATTGATAAGGAAATGCGGGTGGCAATGACGTTGACGGGTGCCAAGTCGATTCAAGAAATTAATGCAGATTGTTTGGTACAAGCCATTAAACAAGGTTTTTAAGAATTATTTTCTAAGTTTAGTAGTAGGCACAGCCGCCAAGTTTGGTGACATGCTTATGTCTGAGGTAGAGGCATTTGTCACTTTTGAAGGATCAAAAGTAACCAAAAATCCTCTACTCCGATGACGGTACTTCCCTGCTACCGCATCGGAACAGGCGGCATCCTTGCCGCCAATCGCGATAGCAAAATGAGATGTTCTCAATTAGAAAAAGAGCGACCTAAGCTCTTGATAGTAAATTATGCGAAAGGAGCCATCATGCAAACATTTTCTCCCAAAGCGGTGATTGATCGTTTACAGCAGATTGTTGGACGTCAGCATGTACTGAGTGATGATCAAAGTACACGGCAGTATCGGCAAGGCCGTCGTTTTGGTGAAGGTAAAGTCTTTGCAGTGGTCATCCCGGGTACCTTGCTGGAACAGTGGCAGGTGCTGCAAGCGGCGATTGATGCAGATTGTATTGTCATTATGCAAGCCGCCAATACAGGACTAACGGGTGGTTCAACACCCTATGGCGATGATTATGACCGTCCTGTGTTGGTGATGAGTACGCGTCGTTTAAAGGGCATTCAGGTGATCCATGACGGTAAACAAGTGATTTGTTTGCCTGGGGCGACTTTGGATAATCTGGAACAGCTATTGAAAGGCTATGATCGGGAACCACATTCGGTGATTGGTTCTTCCTGCATTGGCGCTTCGGTATTGGGTGGGGTCTGTAATAACTCAGGCGGTGCACTGGTACGTCGTGGACCTGCTTATACGGAGCTGGCGCTATATGCGCAGGTTAATGCGCAAGGTCAGCTGGAATTGGTGAATCATCTGGGAGTGAACTTAGGCTCGAGTCCTGAAGAAATCCTTACCTGTTTAGAACAACAGCAATACCAAGCCAAAGATATTTTAGATGATGCTGAAAAGCAGGCATCCGATCAGCGTTATGCGCAAGATGTCACACAAGTCGATGCCGATAGTCCTGCTCGTTTTAATGCTGATCCATCACGTTTGTTTGAAGCCTCAGGTTCGGCAGGAAAAGTCTGCGTGTTTGCGGTGCGTCTCGATACCTATGAGAAGGTGGAAAGCAGCGTTTTCTACATTGGCACAAATGATGCCGATGACCTAACCGCGATCCGTCGTTATTTACTCACGTCGTTGCCAAGCTTGCCGATTGCAGGGGAATATATTCATCGTGATGCTTACCATATTGGCGAAAAATACGGTAAAGATACCTTTCTGTTTATTGAGAAATTTGGCACAGCCAATGTGCCGAAAGCCTTCGCGCTCAAGGATAAGGTCGATGGCTTTTTAGAAAGATTTAAAATCAAAGGGCTGACCGATCATATTTTACAAGCGATCACGTCCTTGTTACCGAGTCATTTACCCAAACGAATGACGGAATATCGCGATCGTTATGAGCATCATTTGATGTTACGCGTTGAAAATAATTGCAAAGCCCAGACCGAGCAATTTTTACAAGATTATTTTAAAGTCCATCCCTCGGGCAATTTCTTCCTTTGTGATGCTGAGGAAGGACGTAAAGCCTTTTTGCATCGTTTTGCGGTGGCAGGTGCAGCGATTCGTTATCGTGATACCCATCGGGATGAGGTTGAAGATATTGTGGCGCTCGACATTGCGTTACGTCGTAATGATCGTGAATGGGTCGAGCAGCTGCCTGAGGAGATAGAACAACAAATTATTCATAAGCTTTATTATGGGCACTTTTTCTGCCATGTTTTTCATCAGGATTATATCCTTAAAAAAGGCAATGATCCTTTAGCGATGGAACATCAAATGTGGCATTTGCTGGATGCACGCCGTGCTGAATATCCAGCCGAGCATAATGTCGGCCATCTGTATATTGCCAAGCCAGCATTGGCCAATTTCTATCAGAAACTTGATCCGAATAATTGTTTTAATGTCGGGATAGGGCAAACCTCTAAATTGAAATATTGGGGTAAAGCCAAGTCCTGATTTTAAATAAAACAGACAATAAAAAGGCGCTTCAAGCGCCTTTTTTATGTGTGATAACTTAAGCTGTTGCAGCAGATTTTGCTAAAACTTCAGCCACGGCTTTTGCAACTTTGTACACGTTATTCATGTTTAGACCCGCAACACAGATACGACCACTGCGTACCAAGTAGATTGCATATTCTTCACGCAATGTATCGACTTGCTCAGCCGTTAAACCGGTGTAGCTAAACATGCCTTTTTGGTTCACAAGGTAGCTAAAGTCACGGTCAGGAAGGGCTTTAGTCAATTCATCTTTCAAGATGCTACGCATTTTGATAATACGCTCACGCATCTCTTTCACTTCGCCTTGCCATTGTTGATTGAGATCAGCATCATTTAACACTTCATCAACCAACCATGCACCTGTTGTTGGTGGGCTAGAGTAGATACGACGTACCGTTGCTTTCAATTGCCCGAATGTGCATTTTGCTGCTTCAGCATCGTCACATACGAACGTCAAACCACCAACACGCTCACCGTAAAGTGAGAAGATTTTAGAGAACGAATTGCTGACAATAAAGTTCAGACCTGCTTGGTCTAAAGCACGAATTGCATAGGCATCCTGTTCCATACCATCACCGAAACCTTGATACGCGATGTCGAGGAATGGAATGAGGTTACGTTCTTTTAATACCACAATCACTTGATCCCATTGTGCTGGGTTCAAGTCTGCACCTGTTGGGTTATGGCAGCATGGGTGTAATAACACAATGCTTTGTTCTGGCAAGGTTTTTAAAGTAGACAACATACCGTCAAAATCAACGCCACGCGTTTCAGCATCGAAGTACGGGTAGAAGTTGCTCTTGATGCCTGCACCATTGAAGATCGCAACGTGGTTGTCCCAAGTTGGCTGGCTTACCCAAACTTCTGAATTCGGGAAGTAGGTTTTTAAGAAGTCTGCACCTACTTTTAATGCGCCAGAACCACCAAGCGTTTGAATTGTTGCAACACGACCTTGTTGAATTGCAGGGCTATTCGCACCAAACAATAACGCTTGAATCGCATCACGGTAAGGCTTGAAACCTTCCATTGGTAAATAAAGCTTGGTTTGCGTGTTTTTAGGAGCAATACGTTTTTGCGCTTCGATAATGGTATCAAGCTGAGGAACGATACTGTCTTCGTTATAGTACAAACCAATACTAAGGTTAACCTTTTCAGCACGCGAATCAGCATTAAACTGTTCCATTAATGAAAGGATCGGATCGCCTGCATAAGGTGGGATATGTTGAAACATTAACAATGTCCTTTTCTTCAACAAAGTGCATAGATGTCTGGGGAAGTTGCGCTTCATGAGCGGAACCTTCGATGCCCAATAATGTATCAATAAAGACTGCATGAAGCACGCTGTTATTTACATTTTGGTGCAGTATTTACTTACAAAATTTGTCGGGATTGCTCAATTATAAAGATTGTCTACAATCAAGCTGTCATACCATGGTCGTAGGATAAAAAGTAGCAGCTCTGAAAGGGCAATGAAAAGACCTAAGATCTGATCCTGTATTTTGAATTTAAGTTATTGTTTTATATTTTATTTTAATAATTCTGCCAAGAGACAATATACGTGTGTCAAGGCCATTGGATTGACAGTATCAGCCTAATTTATTGTCGACAATCCTATTGCATTTTTTGTTATACCTCGTTATAAAGTCATCAAAACTATAGAGATTGTCGACAATATGCAAGATACCCTTGTTCCTCAAGCCATCAGCACCAGTCAGGGAATGACCCTGACGGAACACGTATTTAAGCAAATTCAGTCGGCAATTGTGTTGGGACAAATTCCTGCGGGCAGCAAGATTTCAGAACCTGAGCTGGCACGTATTTATGGCATTAGCCGTGGCCCGCTACGTGAAGCTATTCACCGTCTGGAAGGACAGAAATTGGTTGAGCGTACTGCCCATGTTGGTGCGCGTGTGGTGTCATTGTCACTGCAACAGTTTCAAGAGCTCTATCAAATTCGTGCGTCATTAGAAGGCTTGGCCTGCAAACTGGCGGCCCAGCATATTGATAAAAAACAGATTCTGGCCTTGCGTGATGTATTGCGTATGCATGCTGAAGATGAAAATTTTAAAGCAGGTAAAGGCTATTATCTGCAAGAAGGTCAGGACGATTTCCATTACTGCATTATCAAAAGCAGTGGCAATAAAACCCTCGAAAAAATGTTATGCGATGAGCTGTATCACCTCATTCGTATGTATCGCATCCAGTTTTCAAATACCCCAGATCGTCCGAGCAAAGCTTGGGATGAACATATCCGCATTTTAGATGCGATTGCCGAAGGTGATGGTGAGCTGGCTGAAATGCTGATGCACCGTCATATCAACGCATCCTACAAAATTGTTGAGCAAACATTGCTACAAAATCAAGGAGAACAACAACATGGCTAAACAGTCTGCTGGTCAGCTATTCCGCGACGCGGTCGCAAATGAAAAACCATTACAAGTGGTGGGTGCGATCAATGCCAACCATGCTTTATTGGCAAAGCGTGCAGGTTATAAAGCGATCTACTTGTCTGGTGGTGGTGTTGCGGCAGGTTCTTTGGGTTTACCTGATTTGGGTATCAGTAACCTTGATGATGTATTGACCGATGTACGCCGTATTACTGATGTGTGTGATCTGCCATTGTTGGTCGATGTGGATACAGGTTTCGGGGCATCTGCGTTTAATATCGCACGTACCACCAAGTCGATGATCAAGTTCGGTGCTGCTGCGATGCATATCGAAGATCAGGTTGGCGCTAAACGTTGTGGTCATCGCCCAAATAAAGCCATTGTAACTCAGCAAGAAATGGTAGACCGTATCAAGGCCGCAGTTGATGCACGTACTGATGACAGCTTTGTGATCATGGCACGTACAGATGCGCTTGCGGTTGAAGGCTTACAAGCTGCGATTGACCGTGCGGGTGCTTATATTGAAGCAGGTGCAGACATGCTGTTCCCTGAAGCAATTACTGAATTGGCAATGTATAAGCAATTTGCAAATGCGACCAAAGTGCCTGTTTTAGCCAATATCACTGAATTTGGTTCTACGCCATTATTTACCACTGAAGAACTGGCTTCTGCCGATGTCAGCATTGCGCTCTATCCACTTTCTGCATTCCGTGCCATGAACAAGGCCGCAGAAAATGTTTATGAGACATTGCGTAAAGAAGGCACGCAAAAGAATGTGGTCGATACTATGCAAACCCGTCAAGAATTGTATGAACGCATTAACTACCATGCGTTTGAACAGTATCTTGATGGAACTTTTGCGAAGAATAAATAATTTTACCCCCTCCTAACCTCCCCCAGAGGGAGAGGGATTTCACGAATTTAAGACCTTCTTTTATGAAAGACTTAAGAATCGTGAAGGCGGCATGGATGCCGCCACGTTGGGCTGCGGTAGCAGGGAAGTACCGTCAGGCCAACAAAGGATTTTTGCTTACTTTTGATCCGTCAAAAGTAAGTCCGGCCGAAGGCTTATCCTCAAATAAGATGAGAGTTCGGTAAGACACCGCTACGAAATTCACCTAAGGATATAAAAAGGACAATCTTATGAGCAGTAATGAAACAACAACAGGCTTCAAACCAAAAAAATCAGTTGCACTCAGCGGACAAGTTGCAGGCAACACTGCACTCTGTACCGTAGGCCGCAGCGGCAACGACTTACACTACCGTGGCTATGACATTCTCGATCTTGCTGTCGGCAGCCAATTTGAAGAAGTGGCACACTTGCTGGTACACGGCAAACTTCCAAACAAAGCCGAACTCAAAGCCTATAAAGCAAAATTAAAAGCACTCCGCGGCTTACCAGCAGCATTGAAAACAGCACTTGAGCAATTGCCACCATCTGCACACCCAATGGATGTGATGCGTACTGGCGTATCTGTGCTCGGCTGCTTAACCCCAGAACATGAAGACCACAACGAAGCTGGCGCAAAAGACATTGCGGATAAATTGATGGCAAGCTTGGGTTCAATGTTGTTGTACTGGTATCACTTCAGCAACAACGGTCGTCGTATCGAAGTTGAAACCAATGACGATTCGATTGCTGCACATTTCTTGCATTTACTGCATGGCGAAGCGCCATCGGAAGAATGGATTCAAGCCATGCACACCTCATTGATTCTGTATGCAGAGCATGAGTTTAACGCATCTACATTTACCTCTCGTGTGGTAGCAGGGACAGGCTCAGACATGTACTCGGCAATTACGGGCGGTATCGGTGCGTTACGCGGCCCTAAACATGGTGGCGCGAACGAAGTAGCGTTTGTGATTCAACAGCGTTATGACAATGCCGATGAAGCAGAAGCTGACATTCGTAGTCGCGTTGAGAAAAAAGAAGTAGTGATTGGTTTTGGTCACCCAGTCTATACAGTTTCTGATCCACGTAACGAAGTGATCAAGAAAGTGGCACACGACTTGGCGCAAGCACAAGATAACACCAAGATGTACTTGATCGCTGAGCGCCTAGAAGCTGTGATGAAAGAAGTGAAAAATATGTTCCCGAACCTCGACTGGTTTAGTGCGGTGAGCTATCACTTGATGGGCGTTCCAACAGCCATGTTTACGCCATTATTCGTGATTGCTCGTACTGCGGGTTGGTCTGCGCATGTGATTGAACAACGTCAGGACGGCAAAATCATTCGTCCAAGTGCCAACTATACTGGCCCTGAAAATCTTGAATTTATACCATTGGCGGAGCGTGGTTAATGAACACAAAATATCGTAAACCGCTGGCGGGTACCCAGCTCGAATACTATGACGTGCGTCAAGCCGTTGAGGATATTCAGCCAGGCGCATATGCAACTCTGCCGTACACATCGAAAGTGTTGGCTGAACAGCTGGTGCGTAAAGCTGATGCAGAAAATTTAACAGAATACCTAAAGCAATTGATCGAACGTCGCCAAGATACCGATTTTCCATGGTATCCAGCGCGCGTCGTCTGTCATGACATTTTGGGTCAAACCGCACTGGTAGATCTTGCTGGTTTGCGTGATGCGATTGCAGATAAAGGCGGTGATCCTTCCAAAGTGAATCCTGTGGTGCCAACCCAGTTGATCGTCGATCACTCTTTGGCAGTGGAATACGGTGGTTTTGACCCTGATGCGTTTGAGAAAAACCGTGCAGTGGAAGACCGTCGTAATGAAGACCGTTTCCACTTTATTGAGTGGACCAAAACTGCCTTTAAAAATGTCGATGTGATCCCTGCGGGCAACGGCATCATGCATCAGATCAACTTGGAGAAAATGTCTCCAGTGATTCAAAATCGTGATGGCTTGGCGTTCCCTGATACCTGTGTCGGTACAGATTCACATACGCCACATACCGATGCGCTTGGCGTGATTTCAGTCGGTGTCGGTGGCTTAGAAGCTGAAAATGTCATGCTCGGTCGCGCGTCTTGGATGCGTTTACCTGACATCATTGGGGTTGAATTTGTAGGTCAGCGTCAAGCAGGTATTACTGCAACCGATATCGTACTGGCTTTAACCGAGTTCTTACGTAAAGAGCGTGTAGTTGGTGCTTACCTTGAGTTCTTCGGTGAAGGTGCTGACAGCATGTCTGTAGGCGACCGTGCCACCATTTCGAATATGACACCTGAATATGGCGCAACTGCGGCAATGTTCTATATTGACCAGAACACGATTGATTATTTACGTCTGACTGGTCGTGAAGATGCGCAAGTGGCTTTGGTTGAGCAATATGCCAAAGAAATTGGTCTTTGGGCATCTGATATGACCAAAGCTGAGTACCCACGTGTACTTCGTTTTGATCTTTCGACGGTGACTCGTAACATTGCAGGCCCATCAAATCCGCATGCGCGTGTGTCTACGGCTGACTTGAAAGAGAAAGGTATTGCTGGTGTAGTTGAGAATCGTACCGATGGCTTAATGCCAGATGGCGCTATTATCATTGCTGCCATCACCTCATGTACCAATACTTCAAACCCACGTAATACTGTTGCCGCAGGTCTGTTGGCTCGTAAGGCCAATGAGCTAGGTTTAGTGCGTAAGCCTTGGGTGAAATCATCATTTGCACCGGGTTCAAAAGCGGCTGCGCTGTATCTTGAAGAAGCGGGCGTGTTGGGTGACCTTGAGAAACTTGGTTTTGGTATCGTCGCCTATGCATGTACTACGTGTAACGGCATGTCAGGCGCACTTGATCCCGTGATTCAACAAGAAATCATTGATCGTGACTTATACGCGACTGCGGTACTTTCGGGTAACCGTAACTTCGATGGTCGTATCCATCCATATGCAAAACAGGCATTCCTTGCATCTCCGCCGTTGGTTGTGGCCTATGCAATTGCAGGAACGATTCGTTTTGATATCGAAAAAGATGCGCTGGGTACAGACAAAGAAGGTAATCCAATTTACCTGAAAGATATCTGGCCTTCAGATGCTGAAATTGATGCACTTGTGAAAGAAGCGGTGAAGCCTGAACAGTTCCGTAAAGTCTATATTCCAATGTTTGACTTGGGTGAATTTGAACAAGCTGAAAGTCCGTTATATGACTGGCGTCCGCAAAGTACCTATATCCGCCGCCCACCATATTGGGAAGGGGCATTGGCTGCACCACGTACCCTAGCCAATATGCGTCCGTTGGCAATCTTGGGTGACAATATCACCACCGATCACTTGTCACCATCGAATGCGATTTTGATGGACTCGGCTGCGGGTGAATACCTACACAAAATGGGCGTACCTGAAGAAGACTTCAACTCATACGCAACCCATCGTGGTGACCATTTGACGGCACAACGTGCAACCTTTGCCAATCCGAAACTGTTTAATGAAATGGTGGTTCGTTCCGACGGCACGATCAAGCAAGGTTCAAAAGCGCGTGTCGAGCCAGAAGGCGAAGTGATGCGGATGTGGGAAGCGATTGAAACCTACATGAACCGTAAGCAACCGTTGATCATTGTGGCGGGTGCGGATTATGGTCAGGGTTCAAGTCGTGACTGGGCAGCGAAAGGTGTACGTCTTGCAGGTGTTGAAGCGATTGTGGCTGAAGGTTTTGAGCGTATTCACCGTACTAACTTGGTCGGTATGGGCGTTTTACCGCTTGAGTTTAAAGCAGGTGTAAACCGTAAAACCTTAAAGTTAGATGGTACGGAGCTTTATAGCGTAATTGGTAATATTGCACCGCGTTCGACTTTAACTTTGGTGATTGAACGCGCTACAGCAGATGGTAAAGAAGAGATTGTTGAAGTACCTGTGACTTGCCGTTTAGATACAGAAGAAGAAGTTTCTGTTTATGAAGCGGGTGGGGTATTACAGCGTTTTGCACAAGACTTTTTAGAAGGTCAAGTGGCTTGATAATGTACTAATCTTGTTGATTATCTTTAATAAAAGCCCTACTTTAGAGTAGGGTTTTTTTTAAAGATATAGAATATGGCTAAAAAGAAAATTTTAACAATTGGCTTTTCTTTGTATGGAGATGATGCTGAATATTGTGATTTTAATTCAGAAACTTCGTTGTTAGATTGGGATATAATTTTAATCCAGCCTGATATTAGTGATTACTTATTTAGGGGAGGAGATTATTTTCAAGGGAAAAAAAGCCTTTCGGATTATGATTCCTTTACTCTTAAATCTAAAACAGAGCACTGGAAAAGAGAAATAAAAACAGCAATGGATCATGGGAAGTTAGTTGTTGTTTTCTTAGATAAGTTGCAAGAGGTATTTATAGCAACAGGAGAAAAACAATATTCTGGTACTGGAAAAAATAGGCAAACTACTAGAATAGTAACTTCATATACTAATTATGATATGTTGCCTATTAAGTTGAAAATTACAAATTCGAAAGGTAAAGAAATAAAATTAGCACCTAAAAAATCAGAAGTAGTATCTACCTATTGGAGTAGCCTTGGTGACAATTCCTCATATCAAGTATTAGTTGAAGGAGCTGTTGTACCTTGTTTGCAAACTAAACATGGAGATAAAACAGTAGGTTTTATTTTGAATGCAAGTAATTCAAATGGAGCTTTAATAGGTTTGCCTAATATAAATTTTTCAGACGATTCCTTTTTTGATGAAGAACAAGAAGAATGGAGTGTAATAGGTCAACAATTTTCTCATAATTTTATTAAACAGATAGTTAGCTTAGAAAAATCAGTTAAGCAAGACGGAGATTTAACAGTAGAACCAGATTGGGCGAGGGTTGATCAATTTAAATTAAAGAATGAAGAGATAGAAAATAATAAATTACTTATTTTGGAGGAAAAACTAAGTAAAATATCTGCTGAAAAAGAAGACGTTTTAGAAAGAATAAACCAGCTAAGTAAATTAAGAAATTTATTATTTGAAAAAGGAAAACCTTTAGAGTTTGCAATATTAGATGCATTAGAAATTTTAGGCTTCTCTGTGTCTCAATATGAGGATGCTGATTCAGAATTTGATGCAGTTTTTGAGTCAGAAGAGGGGCGACTAATTGGAGAGGTTGAGGGAAAAGATAATAAGGCTATCAATATTGATAAGTTGAGACAATTATCTTTGAATATACATGAAGATCTACAACGAGAAGAGGTTTTAGTACCCGCTAAATCGGTACTCTTTGGAAATGCTTATCGCTTACTTCCTTTAGAAGAAAGACCTAATCCATTCACTGATAAATGTAGCTCTGCTGCCTTAGTTGGCTCGACTGCATTAGTATTTACCCCCGATCTTTTTTTAGTGGCTAAATATTTAAAGGATAATAAGAATGCCAGATTTGCAACACAATGTAGAAAATCTATTTTAGAAGCAGTTGGTCGAGTTAAATTTCCCTCTCTCCCCACAAAAAATGGAAATATCCCTTTAAGTAATAAAAGATTAGAAAACAATTGATTTAAATTTTTACTTAAAATGATTATAGAAAAGCCCAACATCCTGTTGGGCTTTTCTATATTTGGTTGCTAGATATGACTCCCATCGTACCTCACGATCTGATGTTTGAACCTACTATTATTTTATGTTCCGGAATATCCTGTTCCTGTATGAACTCATCATAGGAAAAAAGTGGTAAGTCGCCAATCCGCATAATTCCTAACGCGTGTATAGAAAAAATGTACACATTCCATCCTTCACCTTTCCGCCATCACCACCCGTCGGAAAGGTCAATAAATAATCAAAACTATCACGCTATAGTATATATACCATTTCTAAAATCTATGGAGAGCAAAGATGGTAACTGCTGGCGAAAAACCTGGAACAGGCTTCTATTTTTGTGTTCAATGCGGACACCGCACCTATTTAGAAATTGGTACTGATCGTTTACCTCCGTGTACCAAATGCCTTGGCAATCAATTCAACAGTAAGAATGCCTAAGCCGCAAAATACCAAACAGTTACCCACTGTTTGAATAAAAGCCCTATCCCTTGATAGGGCTTTTTGTTACCTTAAAAATAAGATTTAAATAACAAGACCTGTCATAGGCATAGAAAGGTAATCCGTGATGGAAACGATTTTAGGACTCTGTATTGGCGTTGGACTCAGCGCAGCCTGTGGCTTTCGTGTCTTTGTTCCGCTATTGGCGATGAGCATTGCTACCTTAATGGGATGGTATCAACCTGCTCAAGGCTTTGAATGGTTGGCACTTCCATCGGTGTGTATGGCATTAGGTTTTGCCACGATCTGTGAAATTGCAGCTTACTATGTACCTTGGGTCGATAACCTATTAGATACCATTGCCACACCTGCGGCTGTAGTGGCGGGTACATTGACCACGATGGCGGTGAGCAGTGGTGAAATGTCCCAGTTTGCCACTTGGGCAGCGGCACTGATTGTCGGTGGTGGAACAGCAGGCGTAGTGCAAATGAGTACCGTAGCAGCACGCGGGGTTTCGACAGCAACCACAGGTGGACTGGGTAATTTTGTGGTTGCTACAGGTGAACTGATTGGCTCGATCTTATTGTCGATTCTGGCTTTTATCATGCCTGTGGTGATTACGGTTTTGGTGATTGTTCTTATTATTGTTGCCGCACGCTGGATTCGTTCGAAAAAACAAGAGAAACTCAGCCATTCTATATAAGTGTCATAACAGCAATAACAACCTGAATGAAGAATTAAAAATGATGATAAAAACACAATGTATTGCATTCATCTTGGCTTGTTCAAGCCTATCTGCATTGCCACAAGTCAGCTTTGCTCAAGAACAACCAACAGCAGAAGAACTGAAACTCCGCAAAGATAAAGTCACTTATAAAGCCTATGTCCCTGCGAAATATCAATTATTTCAAGCGATTGAAGGCGACCTCAATAAAGATGGTTTGAAGGATGTGGTGTTGATCGTCAAAGCCACTGATTCCAAAGCCTTTGTACATGATGAGTATCGTGGACATTTAGACCGCAACCGCCGTGGTGTAATCGTATTGCTGAATCAAAAAGGCAAATATAAACCTGTTGTCAGCAACCTCAGTTGTTTTAGCTCGGAAAATGAAGATGGCGGTGTCTATTTCCCACCTGAGTTATGGATGGAAATTAAAAATAATCTATTGAGTGTCTATTATTCGCATGGACGTTATGGTTATTGGCGTTATCTGTTTCGCTTAGAAGGCAGTGATCTGCGTCTGATTGGCTATGATGATTCAAGTAATCATGGTCCTCTTATTCAAAGCCAAACCAGTATTAACTTTTTAACAGGCAAAAAAGTGATACGGAAAAATATGAGTGAAGATGAAGAAGCAGACCCAAGGTTTAAAGAAACGTGGAGCAAAATCAATCAGGCACCCCTCTATTTGTCCAAAGTGAAAGACTTTGATGATTTAAGTTTTTAAGCACTGACGACTATCGAAAAACCAGTCAGAACAGCGTAAATTAGCTTCACTTTTGATATTGCGTTCAAGCTTATGATGATCACTTGGATTCTGTTCACCCTGATGGCTGCATTTATGCAGGCTTGGCGCAATGCATTTCAAAAACAACTCAGTACCACTGTGGATGTCTACGGCACCACACTGGCCCGATTCATCTTTTCCCCCATCTTTGCCTTTAGTTATCTGACCTTTCTCTATCTACATCAGCCCGTCACCGCATCCGTGCATTTTTCCGATAAATTCTGGTTCTATATCGTGATTGCAGGTATTAGCCAGATCTATGCGACTGCCTTGATGGTGAAACTATTCCAGCAAAAGAACTATGCCATTGGCGTGGGACTGGCCAAAAGTGAAGCGATCTTGGCTGCCTTGGTCGGTGTGCTGTTCTTGCAAGAACATCTCAGCACATGGGGCTGGGTCGGGGTAGTGATTGGGGCATTGGCAGTATTTTTACTTAGTAAAGGTAAGCAGCAGTCCGATCTTTCTCTAAAAACCTTGATGATTGGATTGGGTAGCGGGCTGTGTTTTGCCATCACCTCTTTATTGGTTCGTGAAGCCAGTTTAGAGCTGAGCATGTTGCCATTTTTGCATCGGGCGGCTTGGGTGTTGTGCAGTCTGATCAGCTTTCAATGTATCGTACTGTTGATCTATCTCGGATTTTTTAGTCGACCGACCTTGTACAAAATGTGGCAGCGCGTTGGGCTGACCTTGAGAGTGAGTATCTGTAGTTTTCTAGCTTCAGTGGGCTGGTTTAGTGCGATGAGTATGCAAACTGTGGCGATTGTCAAAACACTGGGTCAGGTGGAAATTTTATTTAGTCTATTGATTTCGGCCTTTTTCTTTAAAGAAAAGCTCGCCAAAACTGATCATTTGGGTCTGTGGCTGGTCATTGTCGCCGCGATTATGGTGATTTGGGCCTAAATTAGAAGTCTTATTTGAAAAAATACACATGTAAATTTGAATTTATCGAAATATAAATCGTAGTTTTTTAATGGAAGTGGGAAATATTTCAATATTTGTCTTTTAGTATGCAAATTTATTTCATTGAGCGTTAAAAATAGCACTTTTTAGGAAAACAATCCCACCAAGATCTGCCTAAACTATGTCTCAAGGGTGTGAAAGGGATCGAAAAGAGTAGCATGCACCGACGCTTACAAAGCAAGTGTGTACGTACCCAAAAGGTCTCGATTCGGCTTAGGACGCTATAGATCAAAAGTTTATAGGCAAAGGTTATGGCTTACAAAGTCATAGGTGTTGAAGTAAACAACCTCTGTTTTCCCTTGATACCCTAAAAAATTTAACCAAATAGAAAATAATAATCAGCGCTAAATAATAAAAACTGCATCAATAAAAGCAAAAACGAATGTGACCTCCATCCTGTAATCCTGCCAATATGAAGATAAATCGATATTTTTATATTAAAAAACAAAATGATATAATTTTTCTATACCTAAAAATCAAAACATGATCACAGGAACAGGTCAATACAATAATGAATCAGTTTGAACTTAAAATTCGCTATCCACATCAGATGAATCGCAATGAAATTGATGCGATGGGGACATTTGACCTGACCACGATTTTAAGCAAATTTGACGAGATGAGCTGGCGTCAGCAACTGGTTCGTCAGTTACAGCTCAACGGTGCTGATACTAGTTTTATAGTGACCGATCTTGATACCGATCAAACTCTTGCAATTACGCTGGATGCCTATGCCAAGTCACAACAACTGGAATTTAAGCTGGATAGTGATCTTGTGGTGATTGTTCCTAAAAAGGATGTATTTGGATTGGTGACTCGTAAAACCAAAGAAACCATTGCATTTAAACAGTTGAGTCTGGCGCGGGCAAAAGACTACCTGATTGCCTTTTTAAATCGGGACATTGTCATTCTGGAAGAGAAATATAAAGATAACTTAAGCAAAGGCATTAAAGCCCATTCTTAATGATTCAATTGCCTTGCCTATAAATAAGCCTGTTGCGAAACTGTTTTGCAGCACTATAATCGCTGCTCATTTTGTCCCTTTGTCTGCCTGCTTATTTTCTTATGCCTTTAAACGACAACTTTATTTATGCTCCTCCGCAACACGCTTTAGAAATCATCTATGAAGATGAGGACTTGATTGTGGTGAATAAGCCTGCGGGACTATTGTCTGTCATGGGGCGTTTACCCGAGCATCAAGACAGTGCTTATTTACGGGTTTTAGAACAGCATCCAGCTGCCAAAGTGACGCATCGTCTGGATATGGCGACCTCTGGGCTGTTGATGTTTGCCAAGCATCGGGAAGCAGAAGTGGCGGTCAGTAAAATGTTTCAGGCACGAACCGTCAAAAAATACTATGAAGCACTGGTACAAGGTGAAATTCAGGCCGAGGGGAGTGTTGACGTTCCACTAATTACCGATTGGGAAAACCGTCCACGTCAGATCGTCCATTTTGAGCTGGGCAAGCAAGCCAAAACCTTATTCCAACGCATCCAGTATGATGCGGCAACTGATCAAAGCCGTGTTCGTTTGGAGCCAGTGACAGGTCGTTCACATCAACTGCGGGTGCATATGATGCACATTGGTCATCCGATCATGGGCGATAAACTCTATCATCCTGAGCCTGCCAAGTTTCATTTAAAACGCATGGCACTACATGCTGCCTATCTAGCATTTCAGCATCCACTTAAGTTGCATGAAATTGAAATTCATTCTGAGGTAAAATTCTAAAAGACAACAATAAATAGGCAGGCTGATGTATTCGATTCAACAGGTGCTCTGGCAGACCTTGCTGCCTGCGCAACAAGCACAACTCAGGACTTTGCTACTCGAAGCCGATCCGGATTGGGTGCACGTTTCAAGTTATCTGTTTCAATCGAATCTATTCCTGATGCTGGATGAGCAGGCACAAATCATTGCCCAGTTGTGTTTACTGGAAACGAATGATCAAGCTGAAATTAAAAATCTGACTGTGGTCGAAAATCATCAAGGGCAGGGCTTGGCTAAAAGATTGATTCAACATGCAATTGAATCTGCCAAACAGATGCATATCCATACTTTATGGGTCAAGACGGGCAACTCCAGTCTGGATCAATTGGCGCTTTATCAAAAATGTGGCTTTCGTATGTCACATATAGAACGTGATGTGTTTAGAGATTATCCAGCACCGATTTATGAAAATGGGATTCGTTGTTTAGATCAAGTGGTGTTGTGCTTAGACTGTATTGAAAATCAGTAAGCCAAGATATTTTGGGTTGATCATTTTTTGACTACAATATTCCTATTAACACGTATAAAAATTGAAATAAAAATCGGTTAACCTATAGCCAAATATCAACTCTAAAACACAACAAAGGATATGCATATGACACGTGACTATGACAAATTTCCAGATAATGATAACGGCAACGTACTGTGGCAAATGGTTGAAGATGGCAATGACCTGAATGAGCCACATGAAGTTGAATTTTCGATTGTTTTTGAGAAGCAGGAGCAAATTGAAAAATGTGCTTTACACCTTTTGCATCAAGAACAGAAAATTTCCCTGTTTCAGGAAGAACAGCACTCGGACGGTTCTGATCTGTGGGTTCTGAATATTCACGTTAACATGACGCTGGAATACGAAGATATTGCAGATCTGGAAGAATGGATGACGCGTATCGCGCAGGAGTTTAATGGTGAATATGATGGCTGGGGTTGTATGAGCTATATTTACGATGAAGAAGATGAGTAATCTTACTGCTGTTTGAATAAAAGCCCTGAAAAGGGCTTTTATTTATTTATGGTTGGATGCTACACACCCATATCCAGATACAAAGATTCTTTCACTTCTTCCATCACCACATAGCTATGCGATGAAGCAGAGGCCGGCAGTTTTTTTAGTAAATCCCCTAAGAGACGACGGTAGGCACTCATTTCTTTAAGACGTGCCTTCACCAGATAATCAAACTCCCCTGAAATCAGATGGCATTCCAATACTTCTGGGATATCCACCAAATCACGTGCGACCTGATCAAATACATCGCCTGATTTTGCTGACAGTTTAATTTCCAGAAATACTAACAGGTTACGATCGACATATTCTGGATTAAGTCGGGCGTAGTAGCCCATGATGATGCCTTCACGTTCTAAACGCTTGACCCGTTCTGAACAAGGCGTGGTCGATAAGTTGACCCGTGAAGCCAGTTCACTAATCGCAATACGACCTTCACGTTGCAAAATATCTAAAATCAGGCGATCAATACGGTCTAATTTACGCATCATATATTCCCTTTTATTTTAATTTTTCCGTGACGAAAACATCAAATTACCTAGATTATACCTATAAAATCAGTGAAAAAAACTATTGATCCAAAAATATACTAGTTAAATAAACTAGTGTGTGCGTGAGGGAACGACAATGCGCGTAATCGTTTTAGGAAGTGGCGTCATTGGTGTGGCAAGTGCCTATTATCTTGCACAACAAGGTGCGCAAGTGACGGTGCTTGACCGTCAATCAGGACCTGCAAAAGAAACCAGCTTTGGTAACGCAGGCCAAATCTCCCCAGGATATTCAACGCCGTGGGCTGCTCCCGGTATTCCTTTTAAAGCCGTCAAGTGGATGTTCCAGCATCATGCACCATTAGCCATTAATATTGATGGCAGCATGTGGCAGTTGCAGTGGATGGCACAGATGCTGAAAAACTGTAATCCACAAAGCTATGCGGTGAATAAAGAACGCATGATGCGTGTTGCAGAATATAGCCGTGACTGCTTACGTGACTTAAGAGCGAAAACAGGCATCAACTATGAAAACCGTGCCAAGGGTACGCTACAGGTGTTCCGTAGCGAAGCACAACTTGAAGCGGTGCAGCGTGATATTGAAGTACTCAAAGAGTGTGGCGTTGATTTCGATTTGTTGAATGCTCAAGAGCTGGGGGCTGTAGAACCCGCTTTAGCCTTTACCGATAAACTGGTGGGTGGTTTACATTTGCCGAATGATGAAACAGGCGATTGTTACCTGTTTACCAATGCTTTAGCAAAACTGGCGCAAGAGTTGGGCGTGGACTTCAAGTTCGATCAAAATGTCGAAAATTTGATTGTTGAAGGCGATCAGATCAAAGGTGTTGTGGTCAATGGTGAAGTCCTGACTGCCGATCGCTATGTCTTGGCCTTTGGTAGTTATTCACGTGATTTCCTCAAGCCGCTTGAGCTGAATTTGCCTGTTTATCCAGTGAAAGGTTATTCACTGACTATTCCAATTGTAGAACCAAAATTTGCACCACAATCAACGGTACTGGATGAAACTTATAAAGTTGCCTTAACGCGCTTTGACCAGCGTATCCGTGTCGGTGGTATGGCAGAACTGAGTGGTTTTAACCTAGGTCTGAAAGAAGATCGTCGTGCGACGCTGGAAATGGTGACTCAGGACTTGTTCCCAGGTGGCGACTTGACTCAGGCATCGTTCTGGACAGGCTTACGTCCGATGACCCCAGACAGTACCCCGATTATTGGTGCAACAAAATATAAGAATCTGTTCCTGAATACCGGTCACGGTACGTTAGGTTGGACCATGGCATGTGGTTCTGGCAAGTTGATCAGTGATCTGGTGATGAATCATCGTCCAGATATCAGTACAGATGGTTTATCTATTCAGCGTTATTCACACGCCGCATAAATATGGTTTACAAGGAAGTTTAGTATGCCTCGTCCGATTACTGCGGTGATCCATGCCCAAGCCTTACGCCAGAATCTGGCGGTGGTCAGGCAGTCTGTACCCGACAGCAAAGTCTTTGCTGTGGTCAAAGCCAATGCGTATGGGCATGGGATTGAACGCGTCTATGAATCTTTTAAAAGTGCCGATGGTTTTGCTTTACTCGATATCGAGGAAGCAAAACGTCTGCGTGCTTTAGGTTGGACAGGCCCGATTTTACTGCTTGAAGGAATTTTCTCTCCACAAGACTTGTTTGATTGTGTGCAGTACCAATTAAGTTTTACGGTGCATAGCGAGCAGCAAATGGTCTGGTTACAGCACCATCCGTATCCAGCACAGTTTGATATTTTCCTGAAAATGAACAGTGGCATGAACCGTTTAGGTTTCAAGCCACAGCAATATCGTGAGATCTGGCAGCAGTTGGCTTCATCTGAGCAAGTGGCTTCGGTGACTCATATGATGCATTTTTCTGATGCGGATGGAGAGCGTTTTGGTCAGAAGGGCATTGACTATCAACTCAGCGAATTTGAAGCCACGATTCAGGATTTACCGGGTGAAAGATCGGTCAGTAATAGTGCTGCAATCTTAAGATATCAAAATCAATTGCAATCGGATTACGTACGTGGCGGCATCATGCTGTACGGCAGTTCTCCCGATTACCCCAAACACAGCATTCAGGACTGGGGCCTTGCACCGACCATGAGCTTGCGCAGCGAAATCATTGCTGTACAACAGCTCAATGCCAATGAAAGTGTTGGTTATGGTTCCAGCTATGTGGCCGAACAGCCAATCAGGATCGGTATTGTGGCCTGTGGTTATGCCGATGGTTACCAACGCATTTCAGCAACAGGTACGCCAGTACTGGTCAATGGGATTCGGACCCGAACCATTGGTCGTGTCAGCATGGATATGTTGGCGGTGGACTTGACCCCGATCAGTGATGCGCAAGTGGGCAGTGAAGTAGTGCTATGGGGCCAATCCAGCACAGGAACAATTTTACCTATTGACGATGTCGCAGCGACCTCAGGCACGATCGGTTATGAACTGATGTGCGGCGTGACGGCACGTGTCAATTTTATCAATCAGGAATAAGGAAATAATCATGTCAAATTCAAATATTCAAAAGATCAACACCAACGAAGTGATGAGTGCGGTAACCGTATTCAATAAGGTGGTTTATTTGTCTGGTCAGGTGCCTAAAAATGCGGATCTAGATATTGAAGGACAAACCCATGAAGTCCTTGCAACGATCGAACAGTTACTTGCTTCAGCAGGGACAGATAAATCTCGCTTGCTCTCTGCGCAACTGTTTTTAAAAGATCTTTCAGATTTCCCTGTGGTCAACACCATCTGGATTGACTGGTTAAAAGGTCATGTTGCGCCTTCACGCGCGACCATTCAGGCTGATCTGGTAAATCCAAAGTGGTTGATCGAAATTGCGGTTGTTGCAGCACAAAAATAAAACGATCCGCTTTATTTTTGCTTAAAAAATATAAAAAAAGAAGAAAAGTAACGTATTTGCAGTAGATAAAACGTAGTGAGATACGTATTTTCTTGCAATTAAAAATGAGTCAGCCCGCAGGAATGGACGGCTAGCAATAGCACAACAATAACAGGCTGGCTCATGAGGGAATCGTAAAAAGGAACTTTTGTTATGACGGTTACACATCAACAGTCAGAAGGCGAACAGTCGCCCCATGACTTGCAGCGCAAACTCTCTAATCGCCATTTGCAACTGATTGCAATTGGTGGTGCCATCGGTACGGGCCTGTTCATGGGCTCAGGAAAAACCATTTCACTTGCAGGCCCATCGATTCTGTTTATTTACATGATTATCGGCGGGATGTTTTTCTTTTTGATGCGTGCACTCGGCGAGTTGCTGCTGGCAAATTTACACTATAAATCTTTTGTGGACATGGCTCATGACCTGATTGGGCCTTGGGCTGGTTATTATCTAGGCTGGACCTACTGGTTGGGCTGGGTACTGGTCGGGATTGCCGATCTTGCCGCCGTGATCAATTATTTAACTTTCTGGCTGCCTGAAGGCACCATGTTTACCCCGATCGGGCAGGCCGCGATCAGTGCAGGCTGTGTCCTGTTTGTGCTGTTCTTAAACCTGCTGACGGTACGTTTGTTTGGTGAAGTTGAATTCTGGTTTGCTTTGATTAAGATTCTGGCTATCCTCGGTTTAATTGGTGTTGGTGGCTATATGATCTTTAGCCATTTTCAGGCTCCGCATGGGACGGTCGCATCGCTCAGTAATGTCTGGTCTCATGGCGGGATGTTCCCTAAAGGACTGGATGGTTTCTTGGCGGGTTTCCAGATCGCAGTCTTTGCCTTTGTTGGAGTAGAGCTGATTGGAACGACCGCCGCTGAAACCAAAGATCCACATAAGAACCTGCCAAAAGCGATTAATGCGATTCCGATCCGTATTATTCTGTTTTATGTACTGGCTTTACTGGTAGTGATGTCGGTCACGCCATGGAATATTATTCGTGCGGACAAGAGTCCATTTGTGGAATTGTTCATGAATGCAGGGATTGTGACCTCAGCCATTATCATGAATCTGGTGGTGCTATCTTCGGTCATGTCTTCCATGAACAGTGGGGTATTCTCGACCAGCCGTATGTTGTTTGGGCTATCTAAAGATGGTCAAGCGCCAAATGCATTTGGGCGATTATCAAAAAGTGCTGTACCTGCTAATGGTTTGATCTTTTCATGTGTGTTCATTATGGGTGGAGCAGTACTGCAATACTTTGTACCGAATACCCTTGAAGCCTTTACTTTGGCAAGCTCCCTCTGTGTGATTCTGTTCATTAGTGTCTGGAGTCTGATTATGGTGTGCTATATCCGCTACCGTAAGTTACGCCCAGAATTGCATGCTCAATCGAAGTTTAAAATGCCAGGTGGTGTATTCATGTCCTATGTCGTGATTGCCTTCTTGCTATTTGCACTGGTGATCTTGGTATTGGAACCAGATACCTTAAAAGCACTCTATGTCAGTCCATTATGGGTGATTCTGTTGGCGGTGACCTATCAGTTGCTGTATAAGCCAAGAATGAAAAAACTCGGTCGAGAACTGGTGCAATAAATCATAGCGAATTGATTAAAGGCCGATCTATAGAGATCGGCTTTTTTATGCTTTGGTTGAGTCGGTTTAATCCACCAGTAACTGTTGGTATTGATCTGCCTGTTTACGTAAATAGTCCCAAACTAGTTTGATGCGCGGATCGTGTTGTAGATCCACAAAAGTCAGCATCCAGAAGGTATGGGTAAAGCGCACTTGCTGTTGTAACACGGCTTCAAGCTCAGGTTTATCATCGGCCAGAAACTTGGGCAAGATGGCCAGTCCTGCGCCTGCACTCACTGCAATTTGTTGTGCCAGAATACTGCTGCTCCGGAAGTTGGCGGTTAGCTTCAAGGGTAAGCGTTCCAGACAATACAGCTCAGGGCTATATACCAGATCATCAATATAATTGACGAAACGATGTTGGGTTAAATCATCCAGCCCACGAATTGGCGGGTTTTGTGCCAGATAGTGCTGACTGCCATAAATCTTTAAACAATAATCAGAGAGTCGCGTAATAATATAAGGCCCTGAGGTTGGCCGCTCAATCGACACCACAATATCCGCTTCACGATGCGACAGCTTAATCATTTTAGGTACGGGAATCAGATCAATGGTGAGCAATGGATATTGGATCGAAAACTCCGCCAGCAAACGGGCTAAAAATGCGGTACCAAAGCCTTCGGGTGTGCCAATTCGCACACGACCTTGTAAAGGCTGATGAGGTTTATCAATCTGTAAAAAGGCCTGTTCCATTTGTTCAACACGTGGGACTAGCGCCATACCTTCAAGGGTAAGCTCATACCCCGTTGCTTCACGTTTAAATAAAGTGGTGCCTAAAGCCTGTTCCAAAGCCTGAATGCGTCTGGCGACGGTACTATGTTCGACCCCAATCACGCGTGCTGCATTGGTCAAGGTCTTGGTTCTTGCCAAAACCAGAAAAAATTGTAGATGATCCCAATCCACTTTCATTGTTATTGTATTCCCTGTGCATATTTGCACAATAATCGTGCATGAATTTCCATTGGTGGTCAAAGCTTTCTTTGTTAGTCTCAGATAAAAGCCCAATCAGGAAAATACCACCAAAGTGTATTTCCGATGATTTAACACAATAAAAATACGACCTATGGAGAGGTTATGAATACAATCCAGAACATCCAGTTGGAAACCGCCAAATTACTCATTAACGGCAATTTTATCGAGTCTGAAACACAGCAATGGCAAGATATTGTGAACCCTGCGACTCAGGAAGTGATTGGTCGTGTACCCTTTGCAACGACTCAGGAAGTTGATGCTGCGATCCAAGCTGCACAAGACGCTTTTGCTTCATGGCGTCAAACCCCGATTCAGGCACGTATGCGTATCATGCTCAAACTGCAAGAACTGATTCGTGCCAACATGAAAGAAATTGCACAGGTACTGACTGCCGAACAAGGTAAAACGCTGGCGGATGCGGAAGGTGATATTCAACGCGGTTTGGAGGTGGTTGAACATGCCTGTTCAGTCGGTACCTTGCAAATGGGTGAGTATGTTGAAGGTGTGGCACGTGGTGTCGATACCTACACCTTGCAGCAACCGTTGGGCGTGTGCGCGGGCATTACGCCGTTTAATTTCCCAGCCATGATTCCGTTGTGGATGTTCCCGATGGCGATCGTCTGTGGCAATACCTTTGTTTTAAAACCATCTGAACAAGATCCGCTTTCAACCATGATGCTGGTAGAGCTGGCGATTCAGGCAGGCATTCCAGCGGGTGTGCTCAATGTCGTGCATGGCGGTAAAGAAGTGGTGGATCGTCTATGTACCCATACTGATATTAAAGCGATTTCATTTGTTGGTTCGACTGCGGTCGGTACGCATGTGTATAACCTTGCAGGACAACATGGCAAACGTGTCCAGTCGATGATGGGTGCCAAAAACCATGTCGCCGTAATGCCAGATGCCAATAAGGAACAGACCCTGAATGCCTTGGTGGGTGCGGCTTTTGGTGCAGCAGGGCAACGCTGTATGGCGTTGTCAGTTGCGGTGATGGTCGGTGATAGTAAACACTGGATTCCAGAATTGGTTGAAAAAGCCAAGACTTTAAAAGTGAATGCAGGGCATGAGCCAAATACCGATATTGGCCCAGTCATTTCAAAACGTGCCAAAGCCCGTGTACTGGATTTGATTCATAGCGGTGTCGAGCAAGGGGCTGAGCTGTTACTTGATGGTCGCGATGTTCAGGTGCAAGGCTATGAAGTTGGCAACTTTGTCGGGGCGACGATTTTTAGTGGCGTGAATACCGACATGCGTATTTATAAAGAAGAAATCTTTGGCCCGGTACTGTCGATTATTTGTGTTGATACGCTTGAAGAAGCGATTGCGTTGATCAATGCCAATCCATTTGGTAATGGCGTAGGATTATTCACGCAAAGTGGCGCGATTGCGCGTACTTTCCAGAACCTGATTGATATCGGTCAGGTGGGGATCAACATTCCGATTCCTGTGCCTGTACCATTCTTTAGCTTTACCGGTTCCCGTGGTTCAAAACTTGGTGATTTGGGACCTTACGGCAAACAGGCAGTGCAGTTCTATACCCAAACCAAAACCATTACCAGTCGCTGGTTTGAAGACAGCCACGAAGTGGGCGGTGTAAACACGACCATTAGTTTACGTTAAGGGGATCACGGATGAATATCGCCTTTATCGGTCTAGGTAATATGGGCGGCAGAATGGCCCAAAACCTGCTCAAAGCCGGACTCACAGTATATGGTTATGACCTTAGCGAAGTGGCAATTCAGCACTTTGCCGAGGCGGGTGGTGTGGTTTGTGACAGCCCGCAAGCAGCAGCGAAACAAGCCGACGTGGTCATTAGCATGTTACCTGCGGCAAAGCATGTCAAAGAGGTGTATCTGGGCGAAGATGGCGTGCTGGAAGTGCTGAAAGCAGGCAGCTTATGCATTGATAGCAGTACCATTGACCCACAAACCATTAAAGACATTGCTGCCATTGCCCAAAGTAAAAATATTCATATTTGCGATGCGCCTGTTTCAGGTGGCACCATTGGTGCACAAGCGGGTACGCTGACTTTTATGGTCGGTGCAAATGATCAGACCTTTGATGAAGTGAAACCTGTACTCAGTCACATGGGCAAAAACGTGGTGCATTGTGGCGATGTCGGCGCAGGGCAGATTGCCAAAATCTGCAATAACCTGATTCTCGGGATTTCCATGGCTGCGGTGGCTGAAGGGATGGCACTGGGTGCCAAGCTTGGCATTGATCCACATGCTTTGGCTGGTGTGATTAACACTTCAAGTGGCCGTTGCTGGAGTTCGGAAGTTTGTAACCCGTGGCCACATATCAGTGAAAATGCGCCTGCCTCTCGTGGCTATCAGGATGGTTTTGCCACCCAGTTAATGCTAAAAGATTTGGGTCTTGCGGTTGAAGCCGCAGGGCAGGTGAAGCAGCCTGTGGTATTAGGCGGAATGGTGCAGCAGCTGTATCAGCAAATGTGCATGCGTGGTCATGCACACCTTGATTTTTCTAGCATTATTCAGCAATACCTGCCGCCAGAGGCATAAAAACTAAAGCCAAAGGATGGCTTTTATTCAGAAATTAAACCCTGTCATGAATAACAATGAATCCAGACTGAGGGAACACAGATGTTGAATTATAAAGAGACGGTACAGGCTTTCGATCTGGAAAGTACTGCAAAACACATGTTATCCGGTTCAATGGATGCACTGAATGCCTGTTATGAATGTTGTGATCGCCATGCACAAGGCGACAAAATCGCGTTGTATTGGCAAGGCAAAGATGGTCGTAAGGAACAATATACTTTTCATCAATTACAGCAATGGTCGAGTCAATTTGCCAACTTTTTAAAGTCGCAAGGTGTGGAAGCAGGTGACCGTATTTCAGGTCTATTGCCGAGAACGCCTGAACTGCTGGTGACGATTTTCGCGGCTTGGCGCATTGGCGCCGTATATCAGCCCTTATTTACAGCCTTTGGGCCCAAGGCAATTGAGCATCGTCTGCAACTGGCACAAAGTAAACTGGTGGTAACCGATGTGGCGAACCGCAGCAAACTGGATGAGATCGAACATTGTCCAGCGATTGTCACGGTTGCTGATCCACAAGGTGCGCCGCTGAAGTCAGGTGATTTCAATTTTTGGGATGAAGTCAAACAGCAGCCTGATCAATGTGAATTGGTGATGCGAAGCATCCAAGATCCCTTTTTACTCATGTTTACCTCGGGCACCACAGGGCCTGCCAAACCGCTAGAAGTGCCGTTAAAAGCCTTGCTAGCTTTTGGTCGTTATATGCAAGATGCCATTGGTTTGAGAGAAGAAGATTCGTTTTGGAATATTGCCGATCCAGGTTGGGCTTATGGTTTGTATTATGCCATTACAGGGCCACTATTCTTGGGTCATGCCACCTTGTTCTACGAAGGCGGTTTTAGTACCGATAGCCTGTGTCAGATCGTAAAGGATTATCAGATTACCAATCTGGCGGGAGCACCAACGGCTTATCGCATGATGATGGCGGCTGATCCTGCTCAGATGGCGCCGTTAAAAGGCCAGTTCCGTGTGGTCAGCAGTGCAGGAGAGCCACTGAATCCAGAAGTGATTCGCTGGTTTAAGCAGGTTCTGGATGCCCCGATTTATGACCATTATGGACAGACTGAGGTCGGCATGGTGGTGTGTAATCATCATGGTTTAACTCATGAGATTCGTGCAGGTTCCGCAGGTTTTGCGAGTGCGGGTTATCGCGTTGCGGTGGTCAATGAACAGGGTGAGGAGCTTCCAGCGGATACCCCTGGAATTCTAGCCGTGGATATTAGCCAGTCTCCGATGATGTGGTTTGGTGGCTATAAGGAAAGCCGTAAATCCCCTTTTATCGGGCACTACTATCTCACAGGTGATACCGCCGAGTTACATGCGGATGGCAGCATGAGCTTTGTTGGTCGTAGTGATGACGTGATCACCACATCGGGTTATCGGATCGGGCCTTTTGATGTGGAAAGTGCTTTGCTGGAGCATGATGCTGTGGTTGAAGCAGCGGTAATCGGTGTACCAGATCCCGACCGTACCGAAGTAGTGAAGGCTTTCGTGATTCTGGCGGCGGGTATTCAACCTTTGGAACAGTTGGCGGAAGAGTTGAGCCAGTTTGTGAAAAAACGCTTATCAGCACATGCTTATCCACGATTGGTCGAGTTCGTGACCGAACTTCCAAAAACACCAAGTGGCAAGATTCAGCGCTTTTTATTACGTAATCAGGAAATTGCGAAACAGCAAGCAAAGGCAGGGTAAGGAACACAAGATGCAATTGACCGAAGAACAAGTCTTAATACGTGATATGGCGAAAAGTTTCGCCCAAGAACAGATTAAACCCAATGCCAGTGACTGGGATCGACATGGCACATTTCCAAAAGATGCGCTTGCACAAATGGGGCAGCTCGGTTTTATGGGCATGCTGATTCCTGAGCAATGGGGCGGTTCTGACACAGGTAATTTGGCCTATGTGTTGGCACTTGAAGAAGTCGCTGCGGCAGATGGTGCGACCTCAACCGTTATGAGTGTACATAACTCGGTGGGCTGTGTGCCGATTTTAAAATTTGGTACCGATGAGCAAAAAGAACGCTTTTTAAAACCATTGGCACAAGGTGAAATGATCGGTGCTTTTGCCTTAACTGAACCGCATACAGGTTCAGATGCGGCAGCCATTAAAACCCGCGCGGTGAAAGATGGCGATGACTACATTCTCAATGGTGCCAAGCAGTTTATTACCTCGGGTGATAACGCAGGCGTGATTATTGTGTTTGCCGTGACTGATCCGAGTGCGGGTAAAAAGGACATCAGTGCCTTCCTTGTGCCACGCGAGACAGCGGGTTATGAAGTGATTCGGGTTGAAGAAAAACTTGGCTTACATGCTTCGGATACCTGCCAGATTGCCCTGACAGATGTACGTATTCATAAAAGCCTGATGCTGGGTAAAGAAGGTGAAGGTTTAAAAATCGCGCTTGCCAATCTGGAAGGTGGTCGTATTGGTATTGCCGCACAGGCAGTAGGTCTGGCACGGGCGGCGCTGGAAGAAGCCACGCGCTATGCCAAAGAACGGCTGGCCTTTGGTAAACCAATCTTTGAGCATCAGGCACTGGCATTCCGTCTTGCCAGTATGGCGACTGAGATCGAAGCGGCACGACAGCTGGTGCATTACGCTGCACGGCTCAAAGAAGCAGGGCAGCCCTGTCTTAATGAAGCCTCAATGGCCAAGCTGTTCGCTTCGGAAATGACCGAACGGGTCTGTTCAAACGCATTACAGGTATTTGGTGGCTATGGCTATCTGAAAGACTTCCCGATTGAACGGATCTATCGTGATGCACGTATTTGTCAGATTTATGAAGGGACTAGCGATATCCAGCGTTTAGTGATCGCACGTAGTCTATAAAAGCAAAGCAAGGAATGAAGCATGCAGTGGAACAGTATTTTATTAGAAAAGCGTAATGGTGTTGGACTGATTACTCTCAATCGTCCGCAAGCCTTGAATGCGCTGAATAGTGAATTGATTAGTGAAATCAATCAGGCGTTGGATGCGTTAGAAAAAGATCGTGAGATTGGCTGCATCGTATTGGCAGGTTCTGAAAAGGCTTTTGCTGCAGGTGCAGATATTAAGGAAATGGCTGATCTGGCATTTCCAGATATCTACTTCGATGACTTTTTCCATCTGGCAGATCGTATCGCGCAACGCCGTAAACCGTTGATTACGGCGGTGAGTGGCTATGCGTTGGGTGGTGGTTGTGAACTGGCACTGATGTGTGACTTTATCTATTGTGCTGACAATGCCAAGTTTGGTTTACCCGAAGTGACTTTAGGTGTCATACCGGGCATTGGTGGTACACAGCGTTTAACTCACGCGATTGGGAAAGCCAAAGCCATGGAAATGTGCTTTACCGCACGGCAAATGGGTGCAGTAGAGGCAGAGCAAAGTGGTCTGGTGGCGCGTGTGTTTGGCAAAGAAGAATTACTGGAACAAACCTTGAAAGCCGCAGAAAAAATTGCAGCACGCTCTTTAACCGCCAATATGATGCTGAAAGAAACCATCAATCGTGCCTTCGAGGTCAATCTCACCGAAGGCTTACGTTTTGAACGTCGTATGTTCCATTCGATTTTTGCAACTTCGGATCAAAAAGAGGGGATGCAGGCCTTTGTGGAAAAACGGCAGGCAAACTTTAAAAATCAATAAGGGATCAAGAAAATGAATACAGAAAATCACTTAATGATTGAGCAACAAGGTAGCTTAGGCGTCATCAGTCTGGATCGGGTCAAGCATTTGAATGCGTTATCGCTCGATATGATTGAAGGTATCTGCACACAACTGGAACTGTGGTGCAATGATGCTGCCATTCAGGCGGTTTTGTTCAAATCGAATAGTCCCAAAGCCTTTTGTGCGGGTGGCGATATCCGTTATCTGTATGACAGTTATAAGAATGAAACAGCTGATTATAAAGGCTATTTCAGCGCTGAATATAAAATGCTGAATCTGCTACGCGAATATCAAAAGCCTGTGATCGTGATACTTGATGGCTATGTGCTGGGTGGCGGTTTTGGCTTGGCTCAAGCGTGTCATATTGTGGTGAGTAGTGAAAAGTCCAGATTCGCCATGCCTGAAACTGCGATTGGATTTTTCCCTGATGTCGGTGCGACTCATTTCCTGTCTCGGCTGGATGATATCGGCGTGTATATGGCGATTACGGGAGAGCAGATCAGCAGCAGTGATGCGCTCTATCTTGATCTGATTGATTACCATGTGCCGAGTGAGCAATTGTCTTCCTTACAAGAGGCATTGATTGCAGCATCGAACCTGAGCAAAGCCAATATTGAACAGATCATTGCCCGCTTCATTACCCGTCCTGCTGAAAGTGAACTCAAGCAACTCATTGAACCGATCCGTAAACATTTCGGTTTCCAACATCTGGATGAGATCGAGCATAGCCTTGAACATGAACAGGAGGAACAGTTCAAAACTTGGGCCAGCAAGATGCTGGATATTTTGCAGCAACGTTCCTTTATCGCCAAACAAACTAGCCTGAAATTACAGTATTTGGGTCGTGGATTATCTTTACAGCAATGTATGCAACTGGAACGGGATTTACAGGATATCTGGTTTGAACATGGTGATTTTATTGAAGGTGTGCGCGCCTTAATTGTCGATAAAGACAAACAGCCAAAATGGCAACAGCGTAATCCTGAACTGGAACAGATTCTAGAAAAACTGAGCTAAATCCACTCTTCCTTCTATCTACATACATCAAGGAGTATCAACCATCTGAACATGCTGGTGATCAGGATTGAGCATCAGCACAAAAATATAAAACAAGAATATCCAAGAAAGGAAAATGACGATGCAAACAATACATGGAAACGGTTCATCTCCTAACAAGTCATCTCATCGACTGGCAGGTATTTCCAGTATGGTCGGGACCACCATTGAGTGGTATGACTTTTTTATTTACGGTGCAGCAGCAGCTTTAATTTTCAATAAATTATTTTTCCCGAATCTTGATCCACTGACGGGCGTACTCGCTGCCTTTGCGACCTATGCAGTGGGATTCATTGGGCGACCTCTGGGTGGTCTGGTATTTGGGCATTTTGGTGACAAGATTGGCCGAAAATCGATGTTACTGTTGACCTTGATGCTGATGGGAATACCCACAGTGCTGATCGGTCTTTTACCGACCTATGAGTCAATTGGCTACTGGGCTGCAATTGGCTTGGTGATCTTGCGATTTATCCAAGGTATGGCGATGGGTGGCGAGTGGGGCGGTGCAGTTTTGATGGCGGTTGAACACGCGCCAGAAGGCAAAAAAGGCTTCTGGGGCAGCCTCCCCCAAGCCAGTACCGGTGGCGGTTTGATGTTGGCCTCTATCGCGCTTGGGCTGGTGTCTTTATTACCTGAACAGGCCCTGTTTAGCTGGGGCTGGCGGATTCCCTTTCTAGCGAGCATTATTTTACTTGCAGTCGGTTGGTACATTCGGGTGAAAGTACCAGAGTCGCCAGACTTTGAAAAAGTGAAACAACAAGCTGAAGAAGTTAAAGTCCCTGCCTTACAGGTATTTAAGCAACATCCTAAGCAATTGATTAGCATTATTGTGGCACGTGCGGCAGAGAATGCATGGTTTTATATTGCTTCTACCTTTACTTTGGCCTACACCACCACACAACTGGGCATCGCCAGACAGGAAATTCTATTTGCCACTATTTGCGGTGCCGCCGTGATTTTAGTGATGACACCATTATGTGGACATCTGTCAGATAAAGTCGGACAGCGCAATATGTTCATGTTTGGGCTGTGCGTGCTGGCACTGTATTGTTATCCGTTCTTTAGTATGCTCAATACCAAAGATCCTGTGCTGGTCTGGACGGCAATTGTATTGGCAATCGGTGTGGTTTTTCCGATTATGTATGCGCCTCAGGCACAACTTTTTGCCCGACAGTTTCCCGCAGAAATTCGCTATAGCGGCATCTCGATTTCGGTACAGCTGGCAGGTGTAGTCGGTGGTGGTCTTGCACCGCTGATTGCGACAAAATTATTGAGCGTTGGCGGTGGAAATCCTTACTTGATCATGTTGTATATCGGTTCGATGGCAGTTGTTGCCATTATTGCCACTTCATTTATGCCACGAGATCACAGTCAGCAGGCATTGGCAATGGAGAACAACAAGCAAGACGTCAAACTGCAAGCCAAGATGACAGAATAGCTGTTTATTCAAAATGAAATAAAAAGGTGTTGCTCGATGCTGAGGAACACCTTTTTATTTTTTAAGGATTTATATGCAAAGAAGAGAGATCCAATATTTGTGCTTCATTATTTTTGATGTTCCACGTGGAGCATAATATTTAGACAAAGAAAAAAGCCCTAATCTTTCGACTAGGGCCTTTTAAATTTGGAGCGGGAAACGAGACTCGAACTCGCGACCCCAACCTTGGCAAGGTTATGCTCTACCAACTGAGCTATTCCCGCATATTGAGCAGTTTTTACTAAAACTTACACTTAAAAAAACCAATCTGGAGCGGGAAACGAGACTCGAACTCGCGACCCCAACCTTGGCAAGGTTATGCTCTACCAACTGAGCTATTCCCGCGTGCCAGCTATAATACATTAAGCAAAATGAGGGTCAACAACTTTATGCAAAGAAATTGTTTAATTGCATAAAATAAAAGCATTTTCATGGAAAAAACAGCTAAAAAGCAAAAAAATGGATAAAAGTTTCGCTTCAAGTGAGGTCATGTATACTAATGAGCTATCTCAATCTGACCGGACAGCCTGACTCATGAACTTAGAACAACAGTTGATTGAACGTTTACAAACACTGGCACCCACCCATCTCGAAGTGCTCAATGAGTCAGCAGGGCATGGTGGTTATTTCCCTGGTAAAGAATCACATTTCAAAGTGATTGTGGTGAGCGATGAATTTAAAGGCTTGCGTCTGGTACAGCGTCATCAAAAAATTTATGCCGTTGCAGCGGAATTAATGAGCCCGGGCCGCATCCATGCTTTGGCAATTCATGCTTATGTACCAGATGAATGGCAAGGTGAAGCACCTGCTAGCCCTGAATGTGCACATGCACCAAAAGGTTAAGGACGGATCATGGACCTACATTTCATCACTAAAATGATTCATATGATTGCAATGAGCTTGCTGATTATTGCTTTTGTATTACGCGGTTCAACATTATTTGTGGGTTTACAGGATCAGCAACCTAATCTAAAGGCCCGTAAAGCGATGGTCGGCTTACAGCATTTATCGTTGACCCTGATTATTGTTACGGGTGCGATCTTGCTGGCGATGAAGAACTTTGATGTACAGCCGTGGTTCTATGCCAAAGTCATCTTGTTCTTTGTATTGTGGTCGTCATTGATCAAAACCTATAAGCAAGACAGCAGTATCTTATTGGAACAACGCCGTGCAGGTTTGTTGATCGGTACAGTGGCTATGGTCGGGATTCTCGGTCTTGTGATGATTAAACCGATTTTTGCCTGATTGTTGGACATTGTTTTAGAAATTGTTTTTGCACTAGGTTAAACTGCGTGCAGTTTAAAAAAATAGGGTAGAGGGAAATCATGTTAACGCGTGTGGTGTTTAACCAGAAAGGTGGTGTGGGGAAATCAAGTATTACCGTCAATCTGGCTGCAATTAGTGCAAAACAGGGCCTGAGAACACTGGTCATTGATCTTGATCCACAAGCAAATTCGAGCCAGTACCTGTTAGGTGAAGATGCAACCTATTCTGCGGACAAAGCAGCGTTAGAACCCAATATTGAAAATTTCTTTGATGATGTTTTAGGCACTACACAGCAAAAAGGCCTGATTGGCAATGCCATTGGTTCAATTTTAAAAGCACCTCGTGGCAAAGGTCTGGATAGTTTTGTTCATCGCTCGTCATTTGAAAATCTGGATGTCATTCCTGCCAGCCCAAGTCTGGGCAGTTTAGAGCATGCACTGGAAAGTAAACATAAAATTTATAAATTACGTGATTCAATTCAGTCACTCAGCGCACGTTATGACCGTATCTTTATTGATACGCCACCTGCCTTTAACTTCTTTACTTTATCTGCGTTGATTTCAGCAGATCGTGTGTTGATTCCATTTGATTGTGATGTGTTCTCAAAACGTGCGTTACAAACTTTGATTGAAAATGTCCTCGAAACCCAAGATGATCATAATGATCGCCTTGAGATTGAGGGAATTGTGGTCAATCAGTTCCAGTCTCAGGCAAAATTACCTCGAGAAGTGGTTCAACAATTAAAAGATGAAGGCTTGCCTGTGCTCGATAGCATGTTGCCGCCCTCGATCTTGATGAAAGAATCACATCAAAAGAATTTACCACTGGTTCATTTGGCATCTGAACATAAATTGACACTTGCTTATGTCACCTTGTTCAATGAGATTGAATCTAAAAAATAAGAGAACACTATGAAACGCTTATATTGGATGCCTGTTTTGGCAGCAAGTATGCTCTTGGGTGCTTGTGCATCAACGGTTAAGCCAGCTTATGTTTCACCTACGCAATATCAGACCTTGAACTGCCAGCAACTACAAGCCGAGTACAACCGTATTCAGCTCTATATTGAAAATGGCGTGGAAACACCAAAACGTACCGGTATGGGCGTGGGTGTTGGACTCGGTGGTGGCTGGGGCCGAGGCGGTTGGGGCTTTGGGCCATCTATCTCTGTAAATATGGGCCAGTCAATGAATACCAAGAATACCGAGCTTGCCAAAGTGATGGGACAACAAGATGCGATCGTGCAGGCTGCGAAGTTTAAAGGCTGCCCAATTATCGTAAAACAACGTCCAAAATCATAATTTTTGCCTCCTTATCACCATAATTCGTTATGGTGATAAACAACTAAATTATCGCAAAATGTTTCAAAAAATAATGATAAAAATTAAACGCTTAAAAATTTATCTATCCTGAAATTCTGTATTTTACCTGCTGTTTTTATTACCGAAATTTGTATTTTTGCCCTAAATTCGTTTAAGGTGGCGCCCATGTATAGTCGTTCGGTATGTGTATGATTGAGAGTTGGTTTTTTGTTTTGGCGATGTTGGCAGTGTTACTGATTCCTGGTCCGACCAATGCTTTACTTGCCAGTGCAACCCACCAACAAGGTGTACCTAAAACCATGAAATTTATTCCAATCGAATGGTTGGGATATTTGTACGGCATTAGTTTATGGGCGCTGTTCATTCATCTTTTTGATCCGATCTGGCCTGCTTTAGGCGCGATTTTACATACAGCCAGTTTGCTCTATGTGCTTTGGATGGCTTTTCATCTCTGGAAAAGTTCACATCTACAAAAACATGATCAGCATCATCCGCATATCCGTAAAAGACAACTGTTTATGTCGACCTTAAAGAACCCGAAAACGGTTTTGTTGGCAGCAGGAATTTTCCCAAGTGAAACCTGGAATTCACTCGAAAATGCAGCCATCGTTTTTGCAGTGTTTAGTCTAGTGCTTTTGCCCGTCAGTATTTTCTGGATGTTATTTGGACGTGCTTTATTGGCAGGAAGCTTGATCGGAATTAAAGCCGATCATTTATATAAAGGATCGGCTGTGTTATTGCTGATTTGTATGTTACCAATGATCTTTCGTTTGTTTTAAACTGAAATTTGATTTATTGGCCTTTGCGGTTACTCAGTTTTTGACGAATAAAACCAATCACACCCGGTAAAACACTAATAATAATAATACCGAAAATTAAGTGAGTGAAATTATCCTTCACGATTGGCATGTTGCCAAATAAATAACCCAGTGTAATAAATGATGCAATCCAGCAGAATGCGCCAATCACGTTATAGGTCAGGAAATACTTATAGTTCATGCTGCCTGCACCTGCAACAAAGGGAGCAAAAGTACGGGCAAAGGGTACAAAACGGGCAAAAATAATCGTTTTACCGCCATGACGTTCAAAGAAATGCTGGGTTTTGATCAGATGTTGTTTATTGATAAAACGAGAATTGGTTTCAAAAACGCGCGGGCCAATGTAGCGACCAATGTGGTAATTTACGGTATCGCCGAGTACCGCTGCGATAAATAATAAAATACCTAAAACCCATGGATCCATTGCACCTGTTGAAGCAGCCAATGCACCTGCTGCAAATAACAGACTGTCACCTGGTAAAAATGGCATCACCACTAAACCAGTTTCAACAAAAATAATTAAAAATAAAATGGCATAAATCCACACGCCATAATTGGTAATAAATTCTAAAAGGTGTTCGTCAACGTGCAGAATAAAATCAATGAGTTCCATGAAGATGTTAACACTATAAATGTGGACTAAATCCTAGCAGTGCATCATTAGAATGTCAGTATAAAAAGCTAATTAATTAGTAACTTTGCAAGGGAAACATTTGATAGGAAAGCCGATTTAATCTTTTTATTGTTGCAAATAAAGAACGATATGTTAACTAATATGGTGTTTATTGCATAAACAAAGATACATAAACTGGCTCCATGTTAAAAAACAAACAGTGTGGAACCAACCATGTTTAATCCGAATGTTGTTGTAAAAAATATCGTAACGCAATCTGGCGTAGCAAATGGTGTCATTTTAGTTGCACGTTTATTACTGGCTTATATCTTTCTTGTTGCTGGTTGGGGCAAGATTGTAGGTTATGCAGGTACTGCTGGCTATATGGAATCAATGGGCGTACCAGCTGCGTTACTTCCACTGGTGATTCTGATGGAGTTCGGTGGTGGTCTGGCTCTACTGTTTGGCTTTCAGACACGTTTTGCATCGCTGGGCTTGGGTATCTTTAGCATTCTCACTGCATTTATCTTTCATAATGGTGCCGAAGATGCGATTAACTTTATGAAGAACTTTGCGATGGCAGGTGGTTTCTTCGCGCTCATGTTGTATGGTGCAGGCCGTTTTAGCCTTGATCACCTAATTGAAAAATAACATTGCAATACATTGCCCTGCTTTTATCAGCGGGGCTAAGCCTCTTTATGACTTACATGAATTACGCTTGATTACAAACTTAAGCCGACATGAGCGACTATTTCTGTTTAGATCATAAGACCTTAGAACAAAACAGGAAATGAAATGAAAAAAATCATCGCGAGTTGTGGGATTGTGGTTTTAGCGGGATTATCAACAGCGACTTGGGCAGGTAAAGATGACCATGTCATTGTGCAGGAGGCGGCGAAGAATGTCGTAACCGTCAGTCAGGTGGCAAAACTTGCTGATGAGACAGGCATTACGTTGACAGGTCAGATCACTAAACATCTGAAAGGTGATCATTATGAATTTAAAGACAAAAGCGGGACGATTGGTGTCGAAATTGATGATGATATCTGGCGTCAAGCAAACCTAAAAGTCGGTGATCATGTGCGTCTCGTCGGTGAAGTTGATACGCATCGTTATAAGCCAACTGATATCGAAGTTGTCAAAATTGAAAAACATGCCCATTAATTAAAAAAAGGAAGCTGAAGCTTCCTTTTTTATTAGATATCATATTTTTTAAAGCATAAAGTGAATCTGCATTTCCCCGACAAGGAAACCAAGCACCGCACCGACAATAATCAAAGACCATTCGTCTTCTTTAAAGGCTGGACGTAGCATTCCTTCGAATTCTTCGGGGCTTAGTTTCTGCATGCGCTCAACCAAGGTATTGCGTACATTCATCGCGTCTTCAGCATAAGATTCAACGTAGCGCATGGTGTCTGGAAGCTGTTTTAAAATACGTTCAGCCACATCAGCTTTCAGGTTTTGATATTTCTCACCGCCGATTGCATAGACCACCAGTGGTCGAACAATACCTGCCTGTAAATCAATTTCCTGTTTGACCTGACGGCTGACCAGTTCAATGACTTTGTCTGAATGTGTACCCGAAAATAGTTCTTCCATCATGTTGCGAGAGGTGAGTAACTGTTTTGAAATCAACGCAGCATAATCAGCCGCCACTTCATTCTGACGTTTAATGAATAAACCTTGCCACGTATAGCCCATGATCTTTTTCGGATATAACGGGCGGAACATCATTTGCAGGGCCATCCAGTCACTAAAGAAACCGACAAAGCCGCCAAACATCGGCAACATCCATGGATATTTACCTTGAGTGACGATCCAGCACAGCATTTGCACCACACCAATCGCGAAACCAAATACAAAACCGACATTACTAAAGAATTTGAATTCCTGTTTGCCGACTTTTTTAAAGATTTCATTCAGGAGACGCTTATCTTTGAGTAGGTTGTTGACCACCATATGCTTGATATCGAAGTACTTGGCAACATCCTTCTGTACTTCACTCATAATATGTTCAACAATTTCAGGGGCTTTGGCCTGAACCCGCTTAATCAGTCTTTGGCGGGCAAACTCTGGCATGCCTTCCCATAAACCGGGCTGATATTGCTGTGCGACTTCACGAGTAATATCCTCGGCAGCCGCCATTAACGGTTTTTCAATTTCCTGTGCAATACGTTTGGGGTCGAGTCTGGCAAAGATTTCTTCAGGTTTGATGAGCTTGGAGGTCATTAGCTCAACGGCTGTGGTCGCCATTTTTTCAGCTTTGCGTGGCACAATCCCTTGCCATCCGAGTGGAAGTCCAAATAATCTCAACCCTTTAAATTCGAGGGGAGAAAACATCATTTGAATCGCAATGACTTTGGTCACATAACCAATAAAGCCGCTGATAAATGGAATGGAAATATATAGCCAGAAATTTTGGTGAAAATCCGCAATCATTTCTTGAAACATTATTTTATTGGTCCTTCAAGTCCTAATTGTTGCTCGTGGTCGGGCAAGCGCTAGATGATAGTAAAATATTTTAGGACATTGGTGATCTACCAAGACCTTGAGATGCTGTATTACCTTTTTATTTTTCCTTTAATTAAGGACATCACAATCGCATAAAAAGGCAACGATGCTGTCGATTGAATACCTTTCCATGGTAATCCCTATTTCGAGCCATCATCTTAGCACCAATTTTTGTTTTGTGTTGAGCAGAATCGGTGAGTTTTGTTGATTTAAATCGCTTAAATAAGTGGCTTGTGGGGAAATTTTAGTTTAAATATCAGGGCTGATGGCAAGGCTGGATTAAAATGCAAGATAGATGATGAATTGCGGTGCGTCAAAGCGTGAAAAATGTTAGAATGTGGCGCTTAATTCATTTGCCTTTAAGATGAACCATGACGACCAATACTCAAATTACTGAAGATCGTATCCTTATTCTGGATTTCGGCTCTCAATATAGCCAGCTCATTGCACGTCGTGTACGTGAAGCAGGTGTCTATTCTGAAATGTATGCATTCGATATGTCTGAAGAAGACATTCGTGCGTTTAATCCGAATGGGATTATTTTATCAGGTGGCCCTGAGAGCGTACATGAAGAAGGAAGCCCACGTGCACCGCAAGTTGTATTTGAACTTGGTGTACCAGTGTTGGGTATTTGCTATGGTTTACAAACCATGTCTGAACAGCTTGGCGGTAAAGTAGAGCCAGGTACAGTACATGAGTTTGGTTATGCAGAAGTTGATATTCTGGTACGTGACAATCTGATTGGTAACTTGCAAGATCGCGAGAACCAGCTTCACGTATGGATGAGTCATGGCGATAAAGTAAGTGCGATTCCTGAAGGTTTCCAGGTTACTGCAAGCACCCCAAGCTGCCCATTTGCTGCGGTGAGTGATGAAACTCGTCGTTTCTATGGCGTACAGTTCCACCCAGAAGTAACACATACTGCCAAAGGCGCTGAGTTACTGTCTAACTTTGTACACAAGATTTGTGGTTGCCGTGGTCTGTGGACACCTGAACACATCATCGATTTACGTGTAGAACAGTTACGTGCACAAATTGGTGATGAAAAAGTTCTATTAGGTTTATCTGGTGGTGTGGATTCATCAGTCGTTGCTGCGTTATTACACAAAGCGATTGGCGACCAGTTAACTTGCGTATTTGTAGACAATGGTTTACTTCGTTTAAACGAAGGTGATCAAGTGATGCAAATGTTTGCAGACAACATGGGTATCCGTGTGATCCGTGCAGATGCTGAACAACGCTTCTTGTCTGCATTGGCTGGTGAAGTTGATCCTGAGAAAAAACGTAAAATCATTGGTCGTGAATTTATCGAAGTATTTGCAGAAGAAGCACGTAAACTTGATGGCGTGAAATTCTTGGCACAAGGTACGATTTACCCAGACGTAATCGAATCTGCTGCAAGCAAACAAGGTAAGGCGCACGTGATCAAATCACATCATAACGTGGGTGGTTTACCAGAAGATCTAGCGTTTGATCTGGTTGAGCCATTACGTGACTTGTTCAAAGATGAAGTACGTAAATTAGGTACAACACTTGGTTTACCGCACAGCATGATTTATCGTCATCCATTCCCAGGTCCAGGTTTGGGCGTGCGTATCTTGGGTGAAGTGAAAAAAGAATATGCTGATATTCTTCGTCTTGCTGATGACATCTTTATGCAAGAACTTCGTGACAGCGGCTGGTATGACAAAACTGCACAAGCATTTGCAGTATTCCAACCTGTGAAATCAGTAGGTGTTGTCGGTGATGGTCGTCGTTATGCATGGGTGATTGCACTTCGTGCGGTTGAAACCGTTGACTTTATGACAGCGCGTTTTGCTCACTTGCCATACGAATTGGTTGATAAAATCTCAACCCGTATCATGAACGAAATTAAAGATGTTTCTCGTGTTGTATATGACGTGTCATCTAAACCACCAGCAACGATTGAGTGGGAATAATGAAATGAAAAGGCAGGATTAAATCCTGCCTTTTTTTATGTCAGTTGCTCGGCTGTTCAGGAGATTGAAAATGTCAGAAAAATTTCAGCTTCAGCAGTTACAAGAATATTTACATGCTCTATTTGCAGAATCATTATTTGCGATTTACTTGTATGGTTCGGCTGTGGATGGTGGTTTAGGCCCAGAAAGTGATCTGGATCTTCTTGTGGTCGTTACTCAGCCTCTAACACACGCTCAGCGACAGCAGCTTGCACAAGCCTTATTAACGCTTTCACATCCAATTGGTGGATTGCAACGTGCACTCGAAGTAACTGTCTTGCTCAAAGAAGAAGTGATTTCAGGCAGATACCCTTTAAGCTATGAAGTACAGTTTGGGGAATGGTTGCGTGAGGAACTCATCGATGGAGGGGAGCTGTCAGCACAAAATGATCCAGACATCAGTATCTTATTAAAGAAAGCGCACATGCATCACCGAACGTTGTTTGGGCCTGATTTAACAAGTTGGTCAGATGAGATTCCAGATCAGCAACTTTGGCAAGCGATGGCAGACCTTTATCCATCAATAGTGGCACATTGGGATGAAGATGGTGATGAACGTAACCAGATTTTAGCCTTATGCCGAATCTATTTTAGTTTGAGTCTGGGTGAGATTGTTTCTAAGTCGCATGCGGCCCAATGGGTGATCGCTCAACTCGAGGAAAAAGATCAGCCTGTTTTACAACGAATGGTGCAAGAGTATAAAGGCGAGATGACAAAACAGGACTGGCCAAGTCAGCATCAAGCGTTACAGCCTATCGTTGATTTTCTGAGTCAGCACATAGAGACTCTTTTTGATAAAAAGGGCCTAAAAATAAAACAATAAAGGATATTTTCAGGTCGTTTCAGGAATAAGACTGAGTATTGCAATAACAGACTATTCAAATTGGCTTGCTTAGACCTAATATCTGTCTTAAATAAAACCCGCTTTGGGGGTGTGTTTGAATCAGATTATAGAAATGCAGACCTATATTGCTGTCATTGAAGCAGGAAGCATTACCAATGCTGCAAAGCGTTTAGGTATTACAAAATCTGTCGTGAGCCAGCGGATTCAACAACTCGAACAACGTTTGGCTACGGCACTTATTCATCGTGGCAGAACCATGCAATGTACAGATGCGGGACAGGAGTTTTATCAGCAGTCTATCAAGATTTTGGCTGAGCTCAGTCATCTCGAAGAGTCAATCAGCGCTCACCATGATCATTTAAGAGGTAACTTCCGCTTATCTGTACCTCAGGGATTTAGCATTCGGTATCTAGCTGCTGATCTGGCAGAATTCATGAAAATGTATCCTGATCTGAAACTGGATATAGAGTCGTCTGATTATTTTGTGAATTTGAATAATGGAAATTATGATGTGGCCATTCGTATGGGAGAGTTACCTGACTCTAACTTGATCAGCCAAACCATCGCTGAAAATCGTCATTATATTTGTGCGAGCCCAGATTACTTACAGACCCATGGTACTCCAACACATCCAAATGAGCTTTTCCGACATCGTGGTTTGCTTTACCTGCCGCGTGAACCTCATGGGATGTGGCAATTGCCCGTAGATGGGGAAAGGGCGTTTTTCCGGATTTCTCCTTATATGCGCAGTGACAGTGGTCATCAATTACTGGAGGCCGCAAAACTGGGGTTAGGGATTGCGATTTTGCCAGGTTTTTTGGCAGCTGATGCAATTTGCCAGCAACAACTCAAAGTCATCTTGCCCGCATTTTCTCCATCGGGAGGCAATATATCCGTCGTTTATCGCGTATCGAATCGGGCTTCACCAAAGATTCAGGCTTTGGTTCAATTTCTATCAAAAAAAATCGGGCATACCCCAAGTTGGGATATCGCCATTCAAAAAACCCTACAGCAGTCGGTTTAAGTGATCGTTCGAAAAAAACGAATCCAGCTTTTGTTGATCGTGGTCTAGTGAATAAAAAACTTCATTTGTTAGGGTATTTTTCTCTCTTTGAAATCGACCTGCTTATCAGTTGACGTCAGAGAAGATTGGGATTTCAGTTGTCAGATTTTACCGAATCAATGCAATGACTCATCCTGTGGCTCATAAAGTCCCTGAGCTGAAGCTAGGCAGAAGGCAGAGTTAAGTACGGTAAAAATAAGAATATTAGATGGAATATCTAAGCTGATCCTCTCTTGTTTTCTTTTTAGGATGTACAAATGGATAGACTCGCGAAGAACTGGATTAATGGTGAATGGATTGACTCTCAACAGTACGTACAATCCATCAATCCTGCAACATATGAAGTAATTGGGCAGTACGCAGATGTCACTACAGAACAGGTAGAACAAGCTATATCCGCTGCTAAAACCGTATTTAAGAAGTCAGGCTGGAAGCGTGATCGTCATTTGAGAGCAAAAGTCCTAAATGAGATGGCAGATGCGTTTGAGCGACATGCTGATGAGCTGATTGAGATTCTTGCAACTGAAAATGGAAAAATTAAGCCTGAAGCAACTTTTGAAGTCACGATGATTCCTGCCAAGTTACGTTACTATGCTGCTGTGACGTTGACAGAATATGGACGCGCACTGGAACCCAAGCCAGGAAGCTACTCAATGGTTTTACGTGAACCGATGGGGGTAGCAGGTATTATTGTGCCCTGGAATTCTCCTGTTGTGTTGATGGTTCGTTCACTCGCGCCAGCTTTAGCCGCAGGGGTGACAGCGGTCATTAAGATGCCTGGTCAAACCGCACAAACAAATGCACTCATTGCCCGAATTTTTTCGGAACTACCTGCTCTACCAAAAGGGGTGATTCATTTATTTAGTGAATCTAAAAGTCTTGGAGCTCGCCTGCTGATCGACTCGCCAGATGTCCCTGTGATCAGTTTTACAGGGAGTACCGCAACAGGCAAAGCCATTTCAGCAGCAGGTGCCCAACATTTGAAGCGGTTTGGACTGGAATTAGGCGGTAAAACACCAATGATCGTATTCAAGGATGCAGATCTGAATCTGGTTTTGCCGAAGCTAGAAAAAGCTGTGACGATTTTTGCAGGACAATTTTGTATGACAGGTTCACGTTTGCTGGTACAGCGTGAAATTGCAGAGGAATTGAAACAAAAACTGGCGCAACGTTTAAGTGCCGTTAACGTTGGCCCAGCCGCCGATCCAAACAGTGATATGGGACCATTAATCGATAAGAATAATGTGGAACGCGTGAATGCCACTGTCGAAAAGGCGATTGCGGAAGGCGCTAAAGTGATTGTGCGTGGTGGGCCAGTCACGGAAGGTGAATTGGCAAAAGGTGCTTTTTATCGTCCTACCTTCCTAGAAGTGCATGACAATTCACTTCAAATTATTCAGGAAGAAACCTTTGGTCCTGTCTTGACTGTACAGGTATTTGATACCGAAGAGGAAGCGATTGAGTTGGCAAATGACAATCAATATGGATTAGCTGCGTCGGTCTGGAGTCGAGATGTCAATTTGCCATTGCGAGTGGCGGCTGAACTTGAAGCTGGAACCATTTGGATTAACGACTGGGCTGTTGTTTATGATGAGTTTGAAGAAGGTGGTTTTAAAAATTCGGGCTTAGGGCGAATGAATGGAATGGCTGCGATGGATGATTTTATCGAGTACAAACATATCACCATTTCAACAGGCATCGCTGGATCTGAATAAAGTGTGAGGGGGCGGGCTAGTGTCTGCCTGATGCGCTTTATTTATGATGAGAACAGCTTAAAACAAACTTGTCTTAGCCATTGGTTGCTTGGTGTCTGATGTACACGCGAGTGCCAATGCTGCTTTACACTGAACTGAGGAAATTGATAAGGAGGATCAAAACTTTTGAATCCTCCTTGTGACATTAATACCTGAGCCAGATAATTTGGGATCGTCGCAATCGCATCTGTATCTCTGACGATAAGCCCCACGCCTAGATAGCTGGGTAAACGCACCAGAATATTTCGATTTACGCCATGTTTCTGTAGTTCATGTTCAACCACAAAATGTCCTCCAGTCGCCAGAATGTCAACATGTAACTCCTGACAAAAATCCTCGGATGAAAGATGTGTACCTGTAAGCCTTGGATGGTGTTGACTGGCAATACAAGTGTAATGTTGCTGAAAAAAGGTCTGCTGATAAAAACCCGCTTCGAGCTGTGGTAGGAAACCAATGGCGAGGTCAATATCTCCATTTGACATCATGAGTGCGGTCTGGCTATCAATGGGTAAGATTTCCAGACGAATTGAAGGTGCATGCTGACGTAAGTAATTAATCAGACGAGGCAAAAACACTAGATGACTGATATCGGTCATGCTAATGCGAAATTGATAGGCTGAGGTCTGCGGATCAAAATCAATATTGTAATTTTCTACCAGTTTTAAGCGGTTCAAGATTTCTACGATCATTGGGTAGAGTTGTTGAGCCAATTCGGTGGGCTGCATTTTATTTCCAATGCGTACAAACAATGGATCATGAAAATGTGCTCTCAGTTTATTCAGGGCAATGCTTAAAGTCGGTTGCCCAATTTCAAGTTGTTCAGCTGCTTTGGAAATACTTTTGTATTGATAGATTTCAAAGAAAATTTTGAGCAGTCGTGTATCCAGATCAAACATATCAATGAATCACCGTATTGATTTTATCAATACAGCCTATTGTTTTTTGTGCATAGATTCAACACATCCTGATTGTTACATTGATCCAATACCAGATTTTGATGAAATTATGGGCATTGGGATTGCGCTTAATGCAACAAGAAAGGAATGACAGATGGAACAGTTAGGCACATTAGAAGAACTACCTGAACGTTATCGTGAACAACTTGAGGCATCTAATCTGGTGCCATTATGGCCTAATTTAAGAAACTTTATCCCCCCTCATGCTCCACAGCCCCACACTCTCGCAACTGCTTGGTATTTCCACCAGATTAAACCTTTGTTGTTACAGGCGGGTGAGCTAACTCCGATTGAAAAGGCTGAGCGTCGAGTTTTGGCTCTCGCAAATCCGGGGCATGGTTTGGACAATATGAAAGTCAGTCCTGCCATGTATTTGGGGATGCAATTGTTACTTCCTAAGGAATGGGCACCAGCGCATAGACATACACCGAATGCGGTGAGATTAATTATCGAAGGTGAGGGGGCTTACACCACGGTTGAAGGACAAAAATGCCTTATGGAGCATGGTGATATGATCCTGACGCCTTCCGGGCTGTGGCACGAACATGGGCATGACGGGGATCAGCCAGTCATCTGGATGGATATTCTGGATCTCCCGCTGGTTTATTACATGGAGGCTTCTTTTGTAGAAGAAGGACGCCGTCAAGAAGTTGATCGGATTAATCAGGGAAGTACCCATAATTATGCGGCAGGGATTGTCCCAACCCCTCATTTCACTCGTGAAGACGCTGTTTATCCAATGTTGCGTTATGCATGGAAGGATACCAAAAAAGTGCTGGACGCTTTAGCTGCAGGCACAACGCGGCAAGAGGTGATACAGGTCGCATATGTTAATCCTGAAACTGGCCGCGATTGTCAAAATATTTTGGGCTATTCCGCTTTACTGTTACGTGCCAAAGAGACGGTATCTTTACCTTTGCGTTCTACTGCACAGGTCTTTCATGTCATTGAAGGTGAGCTAAAGGTCAATATAGATCAGCAACATTTTAGTTTGGCCAAAGCGGATACCGCATGTTCCCCTTGTTTTGCTGCTATTGATTTAATCAATACATCTGAGCAGCCATGTTATGTCTTTATTGCAGATGAAGCGCCTTTGCAACGTAAGTTAGGACTTTATTCAATACGTGAGCGTCAGCTGAGCCATGAACGCTTTACAAAGATTGCGGTTGAGGAGGCTGGAATATGAAACTTTATAGTTTTTTCCGCAGCGGGACATCGCATCGTACCCGTATCATCCTGAATCTAAAAGGATTGAATTATGAGATGGAATATGTCTCTCTGGCCAAAAATGAACATCATCAATCGGAATTTAAGGCGCTGAATCCACAAGGTTTTGTGCCAGTACTGGATACAGGATCAGAGAGATTATTACAAAGTCCCGCGATCATTGAATGGCTTGAGGAGCAATACCCTGAGCCGGCCTTATTACCTAAAGATGCGCTTGCTAAAGAAAAAGTACGTGCCATCGCGGCCTTGATAGGCTGCGATATTCATCCTCTAAACAATAAGCGTGTACTGGAACATCTACGCCAACTTGGTCTGGATGAGAGTCAGGTAAATGCGTGGTGTGCCAGATGGATTCAGGATGGGTTTTCAGCTTTAGAGAATATTTTGGAACAAGACCAGAATCGCGGAAAGTTCTGCTATGGCAAGCAACCGACCATTGCAGATGCCTATTTAGTTCCACAAGTTGTATCTGCCCAGCGTTTCAACCTCGACCTTTCAGCCTATCCACTGATTCATGAAGTTTATCAGCATTGTATGACGCTTGAGGCGTTTCAAAAAGCTGCACCTGAACAGCAGGCAGATGCTTTTTAAGTCTCGTATGTGAATCTATTATCAAAAAGGAACAAGCCATGTCATTTATTTTCCAGCCAATGACACCAGCGGGCCTATTTATTCATGGCTCAGAACTGCAATTTCCCGTACGTCGTGTTTACTGTGTGGGTCGTAATTATGCAGCACATGCCCGTGAAATGGGCTTTGATCATCGTGATCCTCCCTTCTTTTTCTGTAAGCCAAATGATCTGGAATCAATTGTACCTGTTCAACAGGAAGCGGTAGATATTCCATATCCAACTGAAACGTCTAACTATCACTATGAAATTGAGCTTGTGGTTGCGATTGGACAAGATGCCAAGAATGTCTCGGTAGAAGATGCAGCACAATATATTTATGGCTACGCAGTAGGCTTGGACATGACGCGCCGTGATTTGCAAATGAATATGCGTGAACAGGGACGGCCATGGGAAGTTGGAAAGGCTTTTGATTTTTCTGCACCCATTGGCCCAATTCATCCAATTTCGGAAGTCGGTGAACTCAATCAGGCGGATATTCATTTAACCGTCAACGGTAAAACTGAACAGCGTAGTGATATTAGTCATTTGATTTGGTCTGTTTCTGAAACCATTGCCAACCTGTCAACTTTATTTGAACTTAAAGCTGGTGATTTGATTTTTACAGGGACACCTGAAGGCGTGGGTGCAGTGGTGCGTGGTGATGTGATGCGTGCCGAAATTACAGGACTGACGGGGATTACTGTAAACGTCAAATGATCGCCCTAATTTGAGGAGATAACCAGATGTCCAGATCAAAGAATAAATAAAACTGGACATCTTCGCTAAGGATTGCAAGTGCCATGGTATTGGCAAAAGGAGTAAATATGTCTAGGCAAAGCATGGATGTACAACATTTTATTGATGAAATGCCGTTATCAACCCTACAGAAACTCATTACTTGTTTATGCTTTCTCATTGTTGCAATTGATGGTTTTGATACCGCAGCAGTGGGCTTTATTGCGCCTGCATTAAAGGCAGAGTGGGGATTGCAAACCACTGAACTCGCGCCGTTATTTGGCGCAGGTTTATTTGGACTGATGGCGGGCGCACTTATTTTTGGCCCTTTATCTGACAAATTAGGACGTAAACCGATTTTGATTGGTTCGGTGATCATGTTTGGTTGTGCCAGTATTTTTGCAGCCTTTTCATCCGATCTTCAAACGCTGATTATTTGGCGATTTGTGACTGGATTAGGTCTAGGGGGAGCGCTGCCGAATGCGATTACCTTAACCTCAGAATATGCGCCTACTTCTCGCCGTTCTAATTTGGTCACCATGATGTTTTGTGGATTTACGATTGGTTCAGCATTGGGTGGGATTTTTTCTGCTCAACTCTTACCGCAGATGGGTTGGCAGGGCATTTTGTTGATCGGGGGCTTTGCACCGTTATGTATGGTTCCATTTTTGTATTTTCTATTACCTGAATCGCTTCGCTTTTTAGTTTTGAAAAAGAAAAGTATAAAGAAAATTGAAAGTATCATGCACCGTATTGCGCCGCACGCCAGCAACATCCCAGCTTTGGTAGCCCCTGTAAATGACGTAGAAAAGTCGAGTTTAAAAGACTTGTTCGGTAAAGGGCTGGCTTTGGGCACTTTTCTGATTTGGTTCACCTTTTTTATGAGCTTGCTGATTATTTATATGATCTCAAGTTGGATGCCAACATTACTGACCAATGCAGGTTTTAATTTGTCTCATGCATCGTGGCTCACTTCTATCTTTCAGGTGGGTGGAACCATAGGTGCCATCGTATTGGGCTTACTCATGGATAAGTCAGATGCCACCAGAATCCTCAGCAGTGCTTATGTTTTAGGTGGGATGTTCCTCATCTGTTTAGGTTTTGGGATTGAACATGCGAATACCTTGTTATTGATGCTTGCCACGTTTGGGGTAGGCGTAGGGATTAGTGGTTCACAAGTGGGTGCGAATGCTTTTTCATCTGGTTTTTATCCAACCCATTGCCGTGCTACAGGGGTAAGTTGGGCCAATGCGGCTGGACGGGCAGGCTCTGTCGTCGGATCAATCATGGGGGGCTGGTTAATGTCATTAGATCTATCTAGTTTTACGATTTTGAGCCTTCTTGCGATCCCTGCATTTTGTGCCGCTATCTCAATGCTATTGATTAAACGCCTTAAAAAAGACCAGCCTAAGATTGCAGCGGCTTTAGGCTAAGGTCAAATAATCACCCTAAAAATAAATTGCTGTCTCAAAGGATGATACAGCGTCTTTGCTATGGATGACCTATCTTATGTACACGTTAAAAAGACATACGCTAACGTTTGGTTTATGCACATTGATTTCTGGTGTAAGCCCGACATTGTGGGCTTTTGATCCAAATCAACCTATTCAGGATGAATGGAAATTTACTTTAAAGAATGCGCTGATCAATCGAGATTATCAGAATCCAGAGGTCAAGGATTTTGGAAGCTGGTCACAAGGGGCTTCATTGTTTTATACCTCAAATTTGCGCGATACCCCTTTACATATTTTAGATCAGCCGATTCGGATTGGTGCTGATGCTTCGGTTCAATATGCTGTCCGTTTAAGTGCTGATAAGCATGTCTCTGATACGGTTTTACCTTTTGATAGACAAACCCAGTCGCAGGCAAGTGACTATCTAAAATATGGAGCGACTTTAAAACTCGCTTATGACAAAACTCTGCTGAGTGTGGGTGAATTATGGCTAGATTTACCCGTAACCACTTCAGATGCTAGCCGTCAGTTAATTACATCTTACTGGGGAACAAATTTAAAGTCGCAGCTTTCTGATCAGTTGTATGCTGAAATTGGACGGGTAGAAAAAGTTTCTCCACGTAATGAAGAGGACTTTCGCCGCTTCTCCTTTACCTCGAATGGTCGAACGGAATACTCTGATGGCTTGAATTATCTTGATCTGCGTTATCAGTTCACACCTAGTCTTAAAGGGGAGTACTATTTTGGAAATCTGGAAGATTTATATAACAAACACTATGTTGGTCTAGAGCATATATGGAAACAGCCAAGTTTTTCGCTTAATTCCAAGCTTAAATATTTTAATGCCAAAAATGATGGCAATCACTTCAAGATTGATGCCCAAAATCTTGGGGTGCTGGAAATGCTAAAAGTGAATAACCAGAGCTTTGGTGTGGGTTACCAGCAAATTATTGGTGAATCAGCTTATCCATTGCCTGATGGTTTTTTGCCTGAACTGTATTTTATTAACTGGAATACTACTGGATTCTTTAAAAAGGATGAAAAATCATATCATGTGATGTACGGTTATGATTTTAAAGATTATGTTCCGGGTCTGAATGCTTTAGTGAAGTATGTGTATGGACATGATTTTAAAACGGCCAATGGTGAGAAAAACCATGAAACTGAATCAAATGTTATTTTAAATTATGCATTTCAACAGCCCTTTTTAAAAGGCTTTGCACTTCAGTACTTACGTATTGATTATGATGTAAAACATGGAAATGACTTTAGTGAAAATCGTTTTTTTGTGAACTATACAAAGCGGTTTTAATCGATATGTATGTTGTTAAAAGAGTGCTTATGTACTCTTTTTTATGACTTAACTTTTCTAAATCTCTATTTTTAAAATAAATAACTCATTCAATATCAAAATCTTAAAGTTTAAAGATATATCTTAACTTGTTTTAAGATAAATTAAGATATATCTTACTATTCATAATTTGAGCAATACGAGAAAAATAAAGATGAAACAGGCATCCGATCATCACGAAAGCGAACGTGATCTCCAGCATAGAGAACATCACCGTTCTGGTCGTCGTGGGCGTCTATTTGAATCTGGCAGAATGAAACTGTTGGTGCTGCATCTCATTCAGCAAAGCCCAAAGCATGGTTATGAAATTATTAAAGAAATTAGTGATCTGGTCGGCGATGGTTATTCACCCAGTGCAGGCACGATTTATCCAACCTTGACTGCATTGGAAGAAATGAATTGCATCTCATTACTCGATGCTGAACGTAAGCAATATCAAGTCACCGAATATGGCGAAACTTATCTAAAAGAACAGCAAGAGATGTTGCTGGCGCTTCTGCAAAAATTACGCTTGAGACGTGAAATTCATAACAATGATCAACTGATTGATATCCATCGTGCTATGGAGAACCTTAAAACTGCATTGCGTTTAAAGCTGAATGTTGCTGATCTAAAGCCTGAGCAAATTCATCAAATTGCAGAACACATTGATCAGGCCGCGATTGCCATTGGGCGGTTATAAGGCGGGAGCGAAAGCTGTTAGCGCGACAGCAGAAAATCAAAAGGGCGCAATTGCTGCATTCATTAGACGTTGTATTTAACCAAGATCAAGTTGACCTGATGCAGGTCGAAATTAAAGAGAGTGCTTAAGCATTCTGGAGCATAGCGATGAAACAACATCAATATCATGTGACAGTCCAACACTTAAAAGATAACAAAGGGCAAGCCTCAACCTATACCGAACGTCTGGAATTCTATACAGGCAATCATGATGACATTTTCGAGATTGTTGAGCGTTTAAAGAAGGGCGAGTTCTTTGATGATCAAACCACTAAGTCATTTGCAGTTGGCTTAAAACTGTTTAGTGAAGTCATGCTAGAACATCGGGATCATCCACTATTTGAAGATTTTTGGCCGCACTTTGGTCAGTTTATGAAGAACCTAAAACAGCAAGTGAAAAATTCTGCATGAATATTTCCAGCTTTGAATTGAGTGTGATCTATTGAAAACGTCCAAACCATTCATCCGTAAATTACCTGCTCAATATGCAGCATGGATTATTCCGCTCTTCTTGTCTTGCCTGATGAGTGGCACATTATCCTTTGTAAATCTGTTGATGAACCTCGGTTTTTCAACAGCATTGATCAATCAATGGCTGAGCACATGGATGGTTTCATGGGCGATTGCCTATCCGCTGGTTTTCATTTTCTTGCCTTTGGTGAGGCGATTGACCAGCCTGATTGTGGAAATGCCCCCTCATTAATATTTGAATGAAAGGGCGGTGGGATTGTCTCATGAATGGCACTCTGCGTATTACCAAAAGACTATATTGAATGAGGTGGGTGTTGTTAAGATCAATAAAACAACTCATTGCAATAGCATAGGTAAAAGAGAGCAAAATCATGAGCAATAATAATGACTACGATATTTCTGACTCAAAAGACTGCGAAACGTATATCAATCAATTTATTCAGGAATTTACCATTCGCTCAGCGGAAATTGGCAAAGGAACTGTCATCAAACGTGCGTTACCCAGCCGTCATAAGCGCCTAGTTGGCGCATGGTGTTTCCTTGATCATGCAGGGCCTGTCAGCTTTCCTGCTGGCGATGGGCTTGATGTTGGCCCACATCCACATATTGGTTTACAGACCTTTACGTGGATGATTGAAGGCACCATGATGCATACCGATAGTCTGGGTTCAAAACAGTTGATCCGTCCAAAACAAGTCAACTTGATGACTGCGGGCCAAGGCATTTCGCATACTGAAGTGGCACCTGATAGTGAAACTAAAATGCATGCGGCACAGCTCTGGATTGCCTTGCCAGATGATAAGCTCAATATTGACCCTAAGTTTGAGCATTATCCAGAATTACCTGTGGTCAGCAAAGATCAGGTTGAATTTACGGTATTGGTCGGCGATTTTTTAGAAACAGCGTCACCTGTTCAAGTGCATACACCGTTGGTCGGTGTTGATTTAACGGCACAAGCCGATACCAAAACCCGTATTCCATTGAATCCAAAGTTTGAATATGCCTTTATGGCTTTGGAAGGTACAGCGCGTGTGAATGGGCATGAACTTACAGCCGATAACATGGTGGTGCTTGAAACTGGATTGACTGAAATTGAGGTTGAGTTAACTCAAGGTCATCGTTTGCTGTTAATTGGAGGTGAACCATTTGAGTCCCCAATCTTGCTATGGTGGAATTTTGTCGGACGTACCATGCAAGATTTGCAGCAGGCACGAGAAGACTGGATTAACCATGATGCACGTTTTGGTGAAATTCCAGATTATCAAGGCAAGCGCTTAGAAGCTCCGGTATTACCAGACCAGATGAGGGCTTCAAAATGAGCATCATTGCCAGCAGCAAAGTCCTGACCTTAGCTGAACCTTGGAAAGGTGAGGTGAGTAGCGGTACACATCAGTTCCTCACCGATAAGCCTGAGCAGTTTGGAGGACATGATACAGGCCCAGCGCCGTATGATTTCCTGACCGCGAGTCTGGCCTCATGTACCATGATCACCTTGCGTATGTATACGCAGCATAAGGGAATCGATCTGGGTGAATTTACAGTTGAGGTTGATTTTCATACCAATCGCGAGCAGCAGGAGCGTATAGAACGTCGAGTTGTGTTCAAACAAACTGTTGCACAAGACTTGCAAGAAAAACTTCTCAATGTCTGTAGCAAAACACCAGTAACTAAAACTTTGTTACGTAGTTTAGACATTCATACCATGATTCTTTAAGACTAAAGTGCTATTGTGCTGGGGCAAAACATAATTCTAAGTGCAATTGTGAGAGGGACCTAAAATCGCAATTGCACAGCAAAAAAGCAGGCACAAAAATGATTACCTTACATTATCTACAATGCTCACGTTCGTTCCGCATCCTGTGGGCATTAGAAGAACTTGGGATTGATTATCAGGTTGAGTATTATCAAAGGTTACCAAGTTATGGTGCACCGGAAAGCCTCAAGAATATTCATCCTTTAGGTAAAGCCCCGATTTTGGTAGATGATGAAGAGGTGATTGTTGAGTCTGCTGTGATCTTGGATTATTTGCAGCAAGAATATGATTCACAACAGCAATTCAAACCACAATCAGCCAAAGAACAGCGACAATATGCTTACTGGATGCACTATGCAGAAGGCTCTTTAATGCCTTTGTTGGTCATGACTTTGGTGATGAATAGTGTCAGTAAACATGTACCTTGGGTGATTCGTCCGATTGCCGAAAAAATCACGGGTGGTGTAAAAGCAGGTTTTGTTCGGCCACGGGTGAAAGAACATATTCTGTACCTTGAGCAATATTTATCAGAACATGATTATTTTGCGGGAGATTTTTCCTTCGCAGATATTCAAATGGCATTTCCATTAATTGCGATTCAAAACCGTTTGCATGGCAAGTATCCGAATATTCAAGCCTTCGTACAACGTGTACAGCAACGTTCCGCATTTCAAAAGGCAGAGCAGAAAAGCTTACATTCGCAGTGTGCCTAAATCTGAACAATAAAAAAGGGAGCAAGTCGCTCCCTTTTTTATTTGATATTTGATTAGTGTTTGATCACGATTGAATCAATGCCACTATGTTGTAAAGTTTGTTGAGCTGCAAGCGCCGACTCTTGGCTATCATAAGGGCCAGAGAAAACACGATACCATGTCTGACCATTTTCAACACTTTTTACCACATCCGCAGACAAGCCATTCAAGATGATTTCTGCACGACGTGCATCGGCACTATCAGGATCAGGATAGCTGCGTACTTGTAAAATGTAGGTTGCGCGTGCTGGTGCAACAGGTTCACTTGGGGTGAGGCCCGCTGGATCTTCTGCTGTGGTGGTTTCAGGTTTTGGTGACTCAATAATCACAACATTACCTTGTTGCTTGGTCTCTGGCACCGCCTGTTCAGGGATTGGTGTGACTTGCTGCTGAGGGAGCAAATCATAGAAACGGTAGTCTTTATTGGTATTTTCTTCTTGGTAATGCTCGGAAGTAACCTGATTTTTGGTTGGGACAGGTTGCCAAGGCTGCCAAAGCATCAGCATAACAGCTGCACATAGGATCGCAAGAATAGCGACAAGCATTCCTAACCACTTCGGAATGAGCGGTTTTTTAGGCTTGTTTGGTCGTTCAGATACACCACGTTGCGTTTTTCCAAACACCGGAAATTCCTCTTGATCCTATTCGTTTATTTGTAACTTGAATTTACTTAAAAACAAAGCATTATGTTTAAAAATAATGCTTTGTTTACCATATTGTTTAACAATGATGGCTTAAGTTTACATGGCTTTAAGCTTTGCTGATTAAGGTTCACCTCAGGTATAGCCTAGCCATGTGTGAAGCTATCATTTCACTTATATTGCATGACTACTTCGGGCATAGCCCTCCGTCTTGCGACGATGTGCAAAGCGATGCTTTGCTGTTTTACCACCTCAAGCATAGCTTTCGGTCTTGCAGCCATGTGTGAAGCTTCGCTTCACTTTATTACATGGCTTCAGGAGCGGATACACCGAGCAATTCTAAGCCATTGCGTAACACTTGCTGTACGTTGATTGAAAGCAATAAACGCGCTTGTGTCAGTGCAACATCATCGCCCAATACTTTATGTTCATTGTACCAAGCATGGAACAGAGCAGCTAACTCTTTGAGGTAGTTACCAATCTGATGCGGTTCATAGGCATTGGCTGCACGTACCAGAATATCTGGATAAGCGGCAAGTTTAGACAAGATCTCGGTTTCAGCATCGAGTTCTAAACGGTTGGCATGTTCGCGTGCTGCTGTTGGGTCTAAATTAAGACCTGTTGTCGCTGCTTTTTCTAACATACGGCAAATACGTGCATGGGCATATTGGATGTAATACACCGCATTGTCTTTGCTTTGTGAAACTGCAAGATCAAGGTCAAAGTCGATGTGCTGTTCAGATTTACGCATCACATAGTAGAAACGGGCAGCATCGTTACCTACTTCCTTACGCAAGTCACGTAAAGTCACGAACTGACCTGAACGAGATGACATTTGCACCATCTCACCGCCACGCCATAAGCTCACGAACTGAACCAAAAGTACCGTCAATTTCTTCGAGTCATAACCCATTGCATCAATGGCAGCTTTTACACGTGAAATATAACCGTGGTGGTCTGAGCCCCAGATATCAATCAGGTCAGTATAGCCACGTTGTAATTTATTCAGATGGTAAGCAATGTCAGATGCAAAGTAAGTGGTTTGACCGTTACGACGTTTTACAACACGGTCTTTTTCATCACCAAATTCAGTTGATTTAAACCAGATGTTGCCGTCTTTTTCGTAGAGGTAACCACGTTGATCTAGCGTTTCAAGTGCTTCATCAATCTTGTCAGTCAATGAATCTTCGCTGAACCATTTGTCGAAGGTTACACCAAAGTCAGCAAGGTCATCTTTAATATCATCCAGAATGGCATGTAAAGCTGCCTGATGGAACACGCGATAAGCTGCACCCAAGTGTTGTTGCGAGTTCGCAATCAAACCATCAATGTGCTTTTCTTTATCGCCTGAAAGCACAACTTTATTGCCTTCAGCATCAAGTTCTTCAGCATATTGCACATCTTCTGGTACATCTTTATAGATGTCAGCAACGGCACGAACGTGTGCATCGCCATCTTTATCAATAATTTCTTGTGCGATTTCTTTAACGTAGTCGCCTTGATAAGCATTTTTAGGGAAAACCAGTGTTTGCCCAGTCAATTCTAAATAACGTAAATAAGTTGAAGTCGCCAAGATATCCATCTGACGGCCAGCATCGTTGACATAGTATTCGCGATCAACTTTTGCACCCGTTGCTTCGAGTAAGTTCGCAACGGTCATGCCATACGCTGCACCACGGCCATGACCGACATGCAGGCTAGAAGTTGGGTTTGCAGAAACGAATTCGACCTGAATTTTTTTAGTCGCATTGGCTTGGCTACGACCATATTCATTTTTTTGTGCCTGAATCTGGTCGAGCACTGCATAACGTTGGTCTGCATTTAAAAAGAAGTTAATAAAACCAGGACCTGCAATTTCTGCTTTGGTAATATCAGCCACTTCTGGAAGTGCTGCCAGAATTTTTTCAGCAAGATCACGTGGTTTCATGCCTGCGGCTTTAGAACCGATCATGGCAATATTTGAAGCAAAGTCTCCGTGACTTCGGTCTTTGGTACGGGTTAAATGGCTCGTGTTGGTCCAATCTGAAGGGAGTACACCTTGCTGTTGCAGGGTTTGTACCGCATGATCAAGAGCTGCTTGTATTGCCGTATTCATAGTTACCGAAAATAAATGTCGCGGAAAAACGTCAAATATAGCAAACTTTGCAGGCTTAAGGGGAGAGTGATTTAGCTGGAATTCACATATTCCAGTAAATCTTTTGTCAGTTCTTGTTTTTGTATTTGCAGAATAGATGCTATGCCATTGAATAACATAGCATCTTTGGTTTTTTAATCTTCTAAAACCTGTTCCAGCAATTCATCGCTTGGCGCAAAATAATAAGCGCCGTCGATTGCAGTGGTAAAATGCAATAAGCGGTCATGAATGCCATCTCCAGCTGTTCCAAACATGCGCTTAAGCATTTCATCAATAATGCTTAAATTGTTGGTATAAGCCACAAAGAAAAGTCCTTGTTCGCCTTTACCATCTCCATAAGGTAGGCTGTGACGCAAGATTTCCATTTCTTCGCCTTCATCATCTTCAACGACTGTACGGGCGACATGTGAGTTTTCTGGTTTTACGTCATCATCGAGTTCAATCGATTCAAGTTTGGTACGACCAAATACATGTTCTTGTGCATCCACTTTGAGCTGGCGCCATTTGACTAGGTCATGCGTATAGCGTTGAGCAAAGATAAAACTGCCATCTGCAAAAGCACCGGCTTCTTCAGGAAGTAAAGCCGCCTCAGCACGATCATCAGGGAATTGTGGATTCTCTGTTCCATCAATAAAGCCTGTCATGTCGCGACCATCGAAGAAACGGAAGCAGGCACGCTCATCCAGTACTTCAACTTTATCCTGAATGCCAGTAAAGAAGGTCTGGCTCATGGCAAAGCAGATATCTGCACGCGCACTGGCAATATGAATAAAGACATCAGCTGGCACCACTGGCATGTTAAATGCCCCACTTTGAGGGTCAAGTTGCTTAAACCCTTCAGGTGTTTGTGCATAAAGTTTTGCCCAAAGTTCAGGACCGAAGGCGATTGCTGTTTTGATCTGGTCATTGGGATGTTGAGTGATTAAACGATCGCGCGTTGAAAGTAGAGCTTCAATCTGTTGTTTTAATTCGGCAATGCTTAGGTCTTTTAAACGTAACACAATAAAGCGTGCATGATCAGAAGGTAATGGAAGAATGACAGATTGCGCAGTCATTAAAATCTCCTTAGTGTTTAAGGGATAAAAAAAGAATTATTGTGCCTGATGTTACGAGAGCTGAGTAGCTTATTTATGCAATTTTGTTGCCTAAAAAATCATCGCAACTTGCCAATAAAACAGTATAATTCACCTTTTTGTTTTGATGCTGTGGTTATGTCTTTGCAGGTTTGGTTTGCTTTTATGTTGGCGTGTTGGGTGATTAGCATCTCGCCGGGCGCAGGCGCAATTGCATCTATGTCGAGTGGTCTCAATTATGGTTTTCGGCATGGCTACTGGAATGTGATTGGATTACAGATCGCATTGATGATTCAATTCTTGATCGTGGCCGCAGGGGTAGGGGTGCTGTTTGCGACAACACCGTGGGCTTTTCAGGCGGTGAAATGGTTTGGTGTCGCTTATCTGATTTATCTGGCATATAAACAGTGGACTGCACCCATTCAAACGATTGAGATTCAGCAGGAACAATATCAATCGGCTTTCGCCTTAATCTTGAAAGGCTTTGTGGTGAATATGAGTAATCCGAAAGCAATTGTCTTTTTGCTCGCTGTTTTGCCTCAGTTTCTGGATCTGAGCCGACCACAGTGGCTGCAATACCTGATTATGGCGATCACGATGGTGATCATTGATCTGATTGTGATGGCGGGATATACGGGACTGGCATCGAAAGTACTTAGACTACTGCGCTCACCCTCACAGCAAAAGTATTTAAATCGTGGTTTTGCTGTGATGTTTAGTGGCGCGGCACTGTTGTTAAGTGCGATTCAACAGTCAAGCTAATGGCCGATTAGGCAGATTGAGCTTGGCTTTTTAATTTTTGTACAAGAAAAATAGTGGCAAAGCAGAGTGCCATACATAAAACAATGCTTAAGCCCGTCGAAATATTGAGCGCCGCACTAGACCAAAGACCGACCGTCACGCCGAATTGAGCCAGTATAAAGGCCCAGATCACCATTTGTTTTGGAGAATGAGCCAATAGGCGAGCGCTCAGCGCTGGAATCACCAGCAAAGCACCCATCAATAATGAACCCACCGCACGTAATGCCAGTACTGTAAATAATGCCAGTAATAACATGAAGATTAAACGTTGCCAGTTGGCGCTGACGCCTTCACTCATGGCAATATCTGGATCAATGGCAATTTGGATCTGCGCTGACCATGAACGATAGAGTACGATCAATGCTGCCGCAATGACGACCGCAAACATAGGCAAGTCAGTCCATTCAATGCTGAGCAGATCGCCAAACAAATAGCTAAGCAATTCTGGACGCAAGCTTGGCACTTGCTGGATCAATAGCAGGCCAGAACAGAGCAGGGTGGCAGAGCTTAAAGCCAGCAGTGCATCATTCGGTAAGCGTGAGTCGTGTAATACCCAGAGAATCGCCACCAGTAATAATGCCAGACAGGCGACGCCTAACCAGAACGGTAAATTGAGGATTCCAGCAATTGCGACGCCGAGCAGGGTGCCATGTGCCATGGTATCGGCAAAGAAAGACATTCTGCGCCAAAGCATTAGGCAACCGAGTGGTGCGGTCAGGAAAACCAGCAGTGAACCCATGATCCAAGCAGGTAAGAGGAGTTGTAACCATTCCATCATGGCTTAGACCTTCGGCTCAGGGTGAATATGTGGGCGTGGATCATGGGTGCAAGGCTCGGCATGATCGCTGTGACCGCAGTGGTTGTGATGATGCTGATAGAACATCCGTTGCGTACCAAAAATGGCCTGATACTCGGGGTGCTGCTGAATACTTTCAGGTAAACCGCTACAGCAAATATGTTTGTTCAGACAGACGACACGATGAGTCCCTTGCATGACCCATTGCAAATCATGCGAGACCATCAATACGGCACAGCCATAACGTTCTGGCAGGCTACGTACATATTCGTATAGTTCTGCTTCGGACTGGATGTCCAGACCTTGCATGGGTTCATCCAGCACCAGAATATCTGGCTGACGTAATAAGGCTCTCGCAAGTAAAACGCGTTGCCGTTCGCCACCAGACAGTTGCTGTACTTTAGATGACTGTAACTTCTGGATGCCCGTATCGCGAATGATTTCTGCCCGAAGCGATGCTTCGCAAACTTCCAGATCCAATAAGTCCTGTACACGTAAGGGTAGACTGGCAGAAGGATTAAACTTCTGTGGTACGTAAGCCAGCTTTAATTTCTTTGAGAAATGTATGTTGCCTTTAGTCGGTGACATGATCCCGAGCAGAACTTTAATTAAAGTTGATTTACCTGCACCATTGGGACCGATCAGCGTCACAATCTCTTTTGCTTGTAGCGAAAAATCGACATTTCTCAAAATATCCCGTTCATCCAGTCGAACCGAGATACCCTCCAGTTGAATAAGTGGAGTGCTTATTGAAGTGTGCTGCACTGATGACATTTTCCAGAAATTTCAATAATGCTATGTTGAGCAGAAAACTGGTCTGAGGCAGCAAGTTGATCAAGTTGTTGGATCAGTCCCTGAGCGGAGGCTTCTTTTACAGAATGACATTCAGTGCAAATCAAAAATGCAGCCTGATGTCCTTCACGTGGGTGACAACATGGAATATAGGCATTAATAGATGTTAAGCGGTGAATCAGACCTTTTTCTAATAAGAAGTCTAAAGTGCGGTACACCGTAGGTGGCGCAGCAGGTCGATCTGCCTGACCTTTTATTTTAGCCAGCAAGTCATAAGCACCCATTGGTGCAGAGGCATTCAAAATGAGTTCAAGGACTTCTTTACGTAAAGGTGTTAGGCGTGCGCCAGTCGCAGTACATAAAATTTCTGCTTCGGCAAGTCGCGCTTTAATATCGTGATGACCGTGAACACCATGTAAAGCATTGTCATGTTCATGTGAACAAGAACTCATAGATTGACCTCATTGTTTTTGTAGAGTCTATTGATTCTTCACTGGCACAGAATGGCTCGCTGATGTCTCAATAGCCCTGCTATCATAACATGCAATTTATGATAACTATCTATATAAGTGAAGCGCACGACGGATAGTGCGGCAAATCTGAAAATAGACATAGGTATTTTGCAACTTTTGTTATATTATAACATGCTTCGCCAAATTGAGTAATATTGTGATGTCCCGCCTAATTGTTCTCGTCTTGTTTTCAATATTAAGCACATGGGGCTGGACACAAAGCTTGGTGGTTTCAACACATCCAATTTACCTGATTGCGAAAGAAGTCACGGAAGGGGTGGAAGAACCTGTTCTTTTGTTGAAAGACCAAAGTGGTCATGATGTACAACTAACACCTGCACACCGTAAAGCGATTCAGGATGCCTCTCTCGTTATCTGGTTGGGCAAATCGCATGAAGCGCCTCTCGAAAAGATGTTGAACCAGAACCGTAAAGCGATTGCGCTATTAGACTCGGGTATTTTAACCGTTTTGCCACAGCGTAATCTGCGTGGTGCATCTTTGGCGAACACAGTGGATAGCCATGTCTGGTTAGAACCAAATAATGCCGTACGTATTGCATTCTTTATTGCAACTTTACGTTCACAACAACATCCAGAAAATAAAGCCAAATATCTTGCCAATGCCAAAGCATTCTCACAACAAATGTTGCAGGCATCACAACAATATGAAAGCTCAAGCAAGGCGAAAAACTATTGGTCTTATCACGATGCCTATCAGTATCTGGAAAGAGCATTAAATCTAAAATTTGCGGGCGCTTTGACCGATGATCCACATATTGCACCGACAGCAGCGCAAATTAAGTACTTAAGAGACAATCGTCCGCAGAATAAAATGTGCTTATTGGCCGAAACGACAGCAAGTTCGAGTCAGTACCAAAAAATGAACCCAGTAGTTTTCCAACCCGTCGATGAAAGCATGCGTGGTGAAGACGATTTTGTAACAGCGTGGAAAAAATTGGCTTCAAAAACCGATAAATGCGTAATAAGTGCACAAAATTGATGAAAAAAATAAAAATCAATTGACTCTAGCGTCAAAAAATATGGTAACGAAAAAACCAGACTTAAGTCGAGAAAAGATTGCATGTTCAGGGGTGTAACTCTATAATGCCTGCGATTCGAAACGATCATGATTAAAACTTGTCAAGCAGTTCTGCTGTAAGTGGGTAAAAAATGAGCCAAACTAGTCGCATGATTGACCGACGATTAGCAAAAGCTTTGGTCTTCTTACAAGCATGTATGATTCCCGTTGCCGCTTTACTGGCATGGGCAATGAAAGACACAACTGCTGCTTTGAGTGCTGCGCTTGGGGCTTTGGTATGTTGGTTGGCACATTGTTATTTTGCTTGGCAGTCGTTTAGAACGGCAGGCGCAAGAGCATCAAAACAAGTCATGCTGAATATGTACCGAGGGATGCTCGGTAAGTTTGCGATTGTGATCGTGGGTTTTATATTAATTTTGAGCAATGTTAAACCGCTGTCACCGGTTGCATTGTTTTGTGGATTTATTCTCGTACAAGCGATGTCGTGGGTCGCGCCATTTTGGGTGGCACGTCTACAAAAACGAGTTTAAGACACATTTTAAGATTTTTGGAAGTAGAAGCGGAATCATTGCCATCCGCACGATTCGTTTCTCTTCTTTTTAATGATTGACATTGACCAGGTGTGATTTATGGCTGCTGAAGAACATGCCCTGACTTCGACCGAGTATATCAAGCATCACTTGACCAATATGACCTATGGCAAAATGCCTGACGGTACATGGAAATTGGCTGAGACTGCTGAAGAAGCTCAATCGATGGGGTTCACTGCAATTCACTTGGATTCAATGGGTTGGTCTATCGGACTTGGTGTGATTTTCTGTTTGATGTTCTGGATCGTTGCGAAAGCTGCTAACGCAGGTGTTCCAACGAAATTCCAGTCAGCAATCGAAATGATTATCGAGTTTGTTGACTCAAGTGTTCGTGATACTTTCCACGGCAAATCACGCTTAATTGCGCCATTGGCATTAACCATTTTCGTGTGGATTTTCCTCATGAACTTAATGGACTTAATCCCTGTTGACTGGGTTCCTTATCTAGCTCAACAAATTGGTGCAAGTGTGTTTGGTATGGACCCTCACCACGTGTATTTCAAGATTGTTCCATCTACTGACCCTAACATTACTTTAGGTATGTCTTTGTCAGTATTTGCCTTGATCTTGTTCTACAGTATTCGTGAGAAAGGGATCGGCGGTTTCGTCGGTGAATTGGCACTTAACCCATTCAACCCAAGTAACAAATTTGCAAAAGCGTTATTGATTCCAGTGAACTTAGTTTTGGAATTAGTAACTTTCCTTGCTCGTCCAGTTTCGTTGGCTCTACGACTGTTCGGTAACATGTATGCGGGTGAGTTGATCTTCATCTTGATCGCATTATTGCCGTTCTGGATCCAGTGGGCGTTATCTGTGCCTTGGGCTATCTTCCACATTCTCGTAATCACGCTGCAAGCATTTATCTTTATGATGCTGACCATCGTTTACTTGAGCATGGCAAGCGAAAAGCATTAATGGTATTGCCTAACTGTCACCTGATGGTTGGGCTTAAATTTTAGTTTAATTTGGTAATAACCTAACCTCTGAGGAATTTTTCATGGAACTCACTTTAGGTCTAGTTGCAATTGCATCTGCTATCTTGATCGCTTTCGGTGCTTTAGGTACTGCGATTGGTTTCGGTCTTTTAGGTGGTCGCTTCTTAGAAGCTGTTGCTCGTCAACCAGAATTGGCTCCACAACTTCAAACTCGTATGTTCTTAATTGCGGGTCTTCTTGATGCTGTGCCTATGATCGGTGTTGGTATTGGCTTGTTCTTCATCTTCGCTAATCCATTTGTAGGTTAATAGCTTAATTCCTAAATCCACATATTGAGGAATAGCGAAATGAATATCAACCTCACATTGATTGGCCAAGCGATTGCATTTGCGTTTTTTGTCGCATTCTGCATGAAGTTTGTTTGGCCACCACTAATCAATGCGATTAGTGAGCGTCAGCGTAAAATCGCTGATGGCTTAAATGCTGCTGAAAAAGCAAAAGCTGACCTTGCTGATGCGCAAGCACAAGTTAAGGCAGAATTAGACGCAGCAAAAGCACAAGCGGCTCAATTGATCGAACAAGCGAACCGTCGTGCAGCACAATTGGTCGAAGAAGCGCGTACCCAGGCATCTGCTGAAGGTGAGCGTATTCGTCAACAGGCGAAAGAAACTGTTGATCAAGACATCAATTCTGCTCGCGAAGAATTACGTCAACAAGTTGCTGCTTTGGCAGTTGCTGGCGCAGAAAAAATTCTGAACCAACAAGTTGACGCAGAAGCTCATAATGCCATGCTGAATCAGCTGGCTGCTAAACTTTAAGCGAGGCGAATATGGCTGAACTCTTGACGTTAGCACGCCCGTACGCCAAAGCAGCATTTGCTTATGCATCTGAGCAGAATGCAACTGACGCTTGGTCAAATGCGTTACAACTGCTCGGTGCTGCGGTGCAAGACGAAGCATTTTCCGCTTATTTAAATCGCCCTGAGCTGACTCCTGCGGAACAAGTAGGTCTTTTTGCAAAGGTTTTAGGTGAAGATCAATCACAATCAGTGTCTAACTTTTTGACATTGCTTGCGGATAACGATCGTTTGGTTTTATTGCCTGAAATCGCTGCAGAATACGAATTACTTAAATCGCAGAACAACAACACGTTGGAAGTAGAGATTGAATCTGCTTTTCCAATGGATGCGACACAAGAGCACATTTTGGCTCATGCGCTTGAAAAACGTTTTAACAGAACCGTTCAGGTTACTGTCAACGTTAATCCAGCGTTAATCGCAGGTGTTGTGATTCGTGCAGGCGACCAAGTGATAGATGACTCTGCGCTTAACAAGCTTGAAAAAATGCGGACTCGTCTTCTTGCCTAACAGCAAAAAGACTGAACTTAAAAAAGATTGAGGAATAGCGCAATGCAACAACTGAATCCATCCGAGATCAGTGCGCTCATTAAACAGCGTATCGGCGATCTGGACACCAGCGCGACCGCTAAGAATGAAGGTACCATCGTCATGGTATCTGACGGTATCGTGCGTATTCACGGTCTTGCGGATGCAATGTACGGTGAAATGATCGAATTCGACGGCGGCTTATTTGGTATGGCACTGAACCTAGAACAGGATTCAGTGGGTGCCGTTGTTTTAGGTAACTACCTAAGCCTTCAAGAAGGTCAAAAAGCTCGTTGTACAGGTCGTGTATTAGAAGTTCCGGTTGGTCCTGAACTTCTTGGCCGTGTCGTAGACGCTTTGGGTAACCCGATTGATGGTAAAGGCCCTATTGATGCAAAACTTACTGATGCTGTTGAAAAAGTAGCACCAGGTGTAATTTGGCGTCAGTCTGTCGACGAACCTGTTCAAACTGGTTATAAATCAGTTGATACCATGATCCCTGTAGGTCGTGGTCAGCGTGAGTTGATTATTGGTGACCGTCAAACTGGTAAAACAGCAATGGCGATCGATGCGATCATCGCTCAGAAAAACTCTGGCATTAAATGTGTATACGTTGCGATTGGTCAAAAACAATCAACAATTGCAAACGTTGTACGTAAGCTAGAAGAAACTGGCGCTATGGCGTATACAACTGTTGTCGCAGCTGCGGCCGCTGATCCTGCAGCAATGCAGTATTTAGCTCCGTACTCTGGCTGTACAATGGGTGAATACTTCCGTGATCGTGGTGAAGACGCGTTAATCATTTATGATGATTTGTCTAAGCAAGCTGTTGCTTACCGTCAAATTTCATTACTTTTACGTCGTCCACCAGGTCGTGAAGCGTATCCAGGTGACGTATTCTATCTTCACTCGCGTCTTCTTGAGCGTGCTTCGCGCGTTTCAGCTGATTATGTTGAGAAATTCACGAATGGTGCAGTAACTGGTCAAACTGGTTCTTTAACTGCATTACCGATCATTGAAACTCAAGCTGGTGACGTATCTGCATTCGTACCAACGAACGTAATTTCGATTACTGACGGTCAGATCTTCTTAGAAACATCATTATTCAACGCAGGTATTCGTCCTGCTGTGAACGCGGGTATCTCTGTATCTCGTGTTGGTGGTTCTGCGCAAACTAAGATCATCAAAAAATTGTCTGGTGGTATCCGTACCGCTCTAGCGCAATACCGTGAATTGGCTGCGTTTGCTCAGTTTGCTTCTGATCTTGACGAAGCAACTCGTAAGCAACTTGAGCATGGTCAACGTGTAACTGAGTTAATGAAGCAAAAACAATATGCTCCTTACTCAATCGCTGACCAGGCTGTATCTGTTTATGCATCTAACGAAGGCTATATGGCTGACGTAGAAGTGAAGAAAATCGTAGACTTTGATGCTGCGTTAATCTCTTACTTCCGTTCTGAATATGCTGCGTTAATGCAACAGATCGATGAAACTGGTGATTACAACAAAGACATCGAAGCAGCAATCAAATCAGGTATTGAGAGCTTCAAAGCGACTCAAACTTACTAAGTTTATCTTTAGTTAAGTTTGGTTCACGGATCAACCTTCGGAAGCTCGAAAGAGCTTTCGAATACTAGGTTAAGCGTATGGCAAATTTAAAAGAAATTCGCGCCAAAGTAGCTAGTATCAAGAGCACGCAAAAGATTACTCGCGCGATGCAAATGGTAGCTGCTTCGAAAATGCGTCGTGCGCAAGAGCGCATGGCTCAGGGCCGTCCGTATGCCGATAATATGCGCCGTGTAATTGCTCACTTGGTACAAGCAAACCCTGAATACAAACATCGTTATATGGTTGAACGCCCAGTTAAGCGCGTTGGCTATATCGTTGTATCTTCAGATCGTGGCTTGGCGGGTGGCTTGAACATTAACTTGTTCAAGAAAGTTGTGCAGCATGTCAAAGCACAACAACAGCAGTCAATTGAAGTTGAATTTGCTTTGATTGGTCAAAAAGCGGTTTCGTTTTTTAAGAATTACGGCGGTAAAGTGCTTGGTGCAACGACCCAACTTGGCGATGCGCCGAGTTTGGAACAGTTAACAGGCTCAGTACAAGTAATGCTTGATGCATTTGATAAAGGCGAACTAGATCGTATCTATCTCGTTTCAAATGGCTTCATCAATGCAATGACTCAGCAGCCTAAAGTAGAACAACTTGTTCCTTTAGCACCGGCAGAAGAAGGCGATGACCTCAACCGTACTTATGGTTGGGACTATATCTACGAACCAGAAGCAGAAGAATTGTTAAATGGTTTGTTGGTTCGCTATATCGAGTCTATGGTTTATCAAGGTGTGATTGAAAACGTTGCATGTGAGCAGTCAGCTCGTATGGTCGCGATGAAAGCAGCGACAGACAACGCAGGACAACTGATTAAAGACCTACAACTCATTTACAACAAGCTGCGTCAAGCCGCGATTACTCAGGAAATTTCCGAGATCGTTGGCGGTGCCGCTGCCGTTTAACATTATTAAGTTTGAATTGAGGAGACAGCAATGAGTAGCGGTCGTATCATTCAGATCATCGGCGCGGTTATCGACGTCGAGTTTGAGCGCAATAGCGTTCCTAAGATCTATGACGCTCTCCAAGTTGACGGTACTGAAACTACTTTAGAAGTTCAGCAACAGCTTGGCGATGGTGTTGTTCGTACCATCGCAATGGGTTCTACAGAAGGTCTTAAACGTGGCCTTAATGTAACTAGCACAAATGCACCGATTTCTGTTCCAGTAGGTCCAGCGACACTTGGTCGTATCATGGACGTATTGGGTCGCCCTATCGATGAAGCAGGTCCTGTAGCGACTGAAGAGCGTTTGCCGATTCACCGTCAAGCACCTTCTTATGCTGAACAAGCAGCTTCGACTGACCTTTTAGAAACTGGTATTAAAGTCATCGACTTACTTTGCCCGTTCGCGAAAGGTGGTAAAGTTGGTCTGTTCGGTGGTGCCGGTGTTGGTAAAACCGTTAACATGATGGAGTTGATCAACAACATCGCGAAAGCTCACTCAGGTTTATCTGTGTTTGCTGGTGTTGGTGAGCGTACTCGTGAAGGTAACGACTTCTATCACGAAATGAAAGATTCTAACGTTCTTGACAAAGTAGCAATGGTCTACGGTCAGATGAACGAGCCACCAGGTAACCGTTTACGCGTAGCGTTAACTGGTTTGACTATGGCTGAATACTTCCGTGATCAAAAAGACGAAAATGGTAAAGGTCGTGACGTATTATTGTTCGTCGACAACATCTACCGTTATACACTTGCGGGTACTGAAGTATCAGCATTGTTAGGTCGTATGCCATCTGCAGTAGGTTACCAACCGACACTTGCAGAAGAAATGGGTGTTCTTCAAGAGCGTATTACGTCTACTAAATCTGGTTCGATCACATCGATCCAAGCAGTATACGTACCTGCCGATGACTTAACAGATCCATCGCCAGCAACTACGTTTGCTCACTTGGATGCTACAGTTGTATTGAGCCGTGACATCGCATCTTCTGGTATTTACCCAGCGATCGATCCACTTGACTCAACTTCACGTCAGTTAGACCCATTAGTGGTTGGTGCTGAGCATTATGAAATTGCACGTTCTGTACAGAACGTATTGCAACGTTATAAAGAGCTTAAAGACATCATCGCAATCTTGGGTATGGACGAGTTAGCAGAAGAAGATAAATTGGTTGTTTACCGTGCGCGTAAAATCCAACGTTTCTTCTCTCAACCGTTCCACGTAGCTGAAGTCTTTACTGGTGCACCTGGTAAATTAGTACCACTTAAAGAAACGATTCGTGGCTTTAAAGGTCTATTAGCTGGTGAATACGATCACATCCCAGAACAAGCGTTCTATATGGTTGGTGGTATTGACGAAGTGATTGCTAAAGCCGAGAAACTTTAATTAGCAACTCTAATTTAAGGAGATTCTCATGGCGACTATGCAATGTGATGTTGTAAGTGTTAAAGAGTCGATTTACTCTGGACAAGTTACGATGTTAATCGCAAAAGGTGCGGGCGGTGAGCTTGGTATTTTACCAGGACATGCGCCACTCGTAACTTTGCTCCAACCGGGCCCGATTCGTGTTCAGTTGGAAAATGGTACAGAAGAAATCGTTTATGTATCAGGCGGTGTGTTAGAAGTTCAACCTCACGTTGTGACCGTGCTTGCAGATACTGCAATTCGCGCTGACAACTTGGATGAAGCTGCAATTATGGAAGCTCGTAAACAAGCTGAACAATTGTTAGCCAACCAAAAGAGTGATTTGGATTCTGCTGCTGCACTTGCTTCGCTTGCAGAAACTGCAGCTCAGCTTGAAACGATTCGTAAAATCAAAAACCGCGCACTTTAATTATTGCAGGTTCGAGATTGAAAAAAGCCACCGTCAGGTGGCTTTTTTTATTTAGATATCTTGAATAATTATAAATTTTCTATAAATTACCAAGCATATTTAGAATTATTAAACCAAAGAGTAAAAATCATCATGAAAATGATAAAAAGTCTTCCATTGTTCATTGCTGTGGCTTTTGTGGGGTGTGCATCGGTACCACCAGCGAACAATCAACTGAACGAACAAGCCAAGAAACTTGCAGCTCCTTCTGAGGGTAATGCCGCAATTTATGTTTATCGTTCAAATAGTGTTGTGGGTGCGGCACTCAAGAAAGATGTATGGGTAGATGGGGAATGTTTAGGTGAAACTGCTCGTGGCACATTTTTCTTAAAGGAAGTTTTAGGCAATCAAGAGCATACAATCTCGACTGAATCAGAATTTTCACCTAATCATTTGGTACTTAAAACAGAACCAGGTAAAAATTACTTTGTTCAACAATCGATCAAAATGGGTGCATTTGTCGGTGGTGCAAATGTGAAACAGGTTGATGATGAAACTGGGAAAAAAGCGGTGAGTGAATATAAACTTGCACAATCTGGTAAATGCAGCAAACCAACGATTACGCTCGATAAAAAGTAAAAAAAAAGCCACCGTCAGGTGGCTTTTTTATGGGGAATCGAAAATTAAAATAAACGGACTTTAAGCGTTTGAATCATCTTTATTGCCGAGTACTAAGGTTGCCAGTTTCACCATATCCATTTGAATGGTGTTGAATTGCTTTTCAATCTTGGCAAAATCAATTTTTGAAAGATCAGTTTGACCATGCAATAACGGCATATTTAACAGTTTTTGATTTGCAGTTAATAAGTTTTGGCGGATCTGATCCACTTCATTGCTTCTTAAATTTAACGATAATAAAGCATCATGCAAGCCATGTAGCTCTTGGTTTAAATCGCCTGTTGTATGCTGTAATTTCTGGACATTTTTATCTTGAATGGCTTGTTCAAGATTGCTTTGTGATTGCTTGAGTAGCGTTACATAGTCATCAGTTTCAATTTGCAACTTGGCAATATCGCGGGCGATATTCAGCATATTGCCTTTGCTCAGATTCTGAGTGTCCTGAGCAATGCTTGCTTCACGTTCTATATCTTCAGAGGTTGTTATTGATTTTTCAATCTCAGTGTTTTGCTCAGCTTGCTCATTGTCATGAGGAATCTGATCGCAACCTGCCAGCGTTAAGAGACTAACCAAGGTGGTTACTGAGAGAATGGCTTTGATAGAGAAATGTTCCATCATGGCTGAACTGCACCAGATTATGAGAAGAGCGTCACTATAATGAGAAAATGTGGAGAAAAAAGTGATTTTTGCAATTCAGCAACAGTTTGATGTAGGAAAATGGTAGAAGGAACTGTCTAGGAGCTTAAAAGAAAAGAATAGATAAGCTATTCTTTTCTCTACATTTCTAATGCTTATTTTGCTAACTCGGCTTCAATCGCGCTGACAATGCGCTCATCATCTGCCGTAATATCAGGTGCAAAACGGGCAACCACTTCACCGTTCTTATTGATGAGGAATTTTTCAAAATTCCATAACACTTCAGGTGGGTTGTTTGGTGTTAAGCCGTAATCAACCAGATCTTTCCACCAAGGGCCTTCACCTGTACGTTCAGGAATTGCCTGAGTCAATGTCTGATATAAAGTATGTTTATCATCACCCGCAACCGAGATCTTGGCGAAAAGCGGGAAGTGCACGTCATAATTCAGTGAACAGAATTGTTGAATTTCATCGTTGCTTCCTGGTTCCTGTTCCAAAAAGTTGTTAGCAGGGAAGCCGAGGATTTCCAGACCTTGATCTTTCTTGGCTTGATACAGTTTCTCTAAGCCTTCGTATTGTGGGGTTAAGCCACATTTAGATGCAACGTTTACGATCAAAAGCACTTTGCCTTGATATTGATCAAGATCGACATCCTGACCTTTGATGTCCTTAACAGGGATATGATAAACCGACTGGCTCATGGGATACGTCCTAATTTGTTGTTGTGACAAGACCTGTTTGTTTTAACTGCTATTGAGGCTGAGTGCAATCCTCTTGTTTGCAATACATACAAATAATAAGCAAAACCAAGGATTTGTTTAGCTTGCTGCATTTTTAAGCTGGATCGGCGTTTGTCCAGTATAGCGTTTAAAGAATTCAATAAAGCTGGAGCTATGATGATAACCGAGCGTAAATGCCAGTTGCTTTATGGTCATGCCTTGCCGAATCTGATTGATGGCAAAAATGATTTTGGCCCGATTACGCCATTCAGATAGAGACAATTGCAGCTCTTGCTGGCTGAGACGTAACACATGACGCTCACTGACCGCAAAGTTTTGTAAGACTTTCTGTAGGCTGAGATGAAATAAATCTGGGTCTGCAAGCTGTTCCAGAATTGGAGAAAGAACGGGATGCGTGCTTTGCGGGAGATAATGCGAATAAGCGGGTGCCTGTTTCAGCTGATCATATAAAACCTGAAACAGGTGTTCGAGATACTCAGGTGCTGTCGCCTGTTTTTGCTGTTCCAGAATATGAATGACCAGCGCGCGGAAAAAAGGTTCAATACTAAAACAACGGCAAACTTCGCCCAAAAATGCGCCGAGCCGCGGATGTAATCGAATACAGATATAGTGGATTTCATGCTCAACAGGAAGTGACTGGTGCTCAGTGCGAGGCGGCAGCCACAGTCCATAGCTGGGAGGCGAGAGGTAATATTGCCCTTCAATATCAAACTCTAAAGTTCCGTTCAAACTGAAATTAAAATCCCCCCAGAGCGAAGAATGCGGGCTGACAATATCATCCTTTTGATATAGAAATTCATGGACTTCTATATCGCGTAGCAAGGGAAATTGTTCAGCAAGGTTATGCTTCATTCAGGGAGGCTCACTTTTAGTTTTCGCACGTCATTTTAGGGTTATTCAAGCCTTTGGCTAAAGTGAAGATACTAATCAATGCCAAAGCCACAAAGCTGATGACGCCATAAATCAGGATGTTTTCATTGAAATGATCGACCACATAACCGCCAAGTAATGAACCAGTTGCAATCATGACCTGAAACATGCCAACGAACAAAGGCATGCCTTTTTCTACCGCATGCGGTGCATGCACAAACATCCAGATATTGGCCGAGGTTGGAAATGCGCCGAAGGCAAAACCCCAGAGTGCGGTTAATACAATCGCGCCAAACTCATGAATTGCAAAGATCGGGAAACCAAAGAACACAATCGCAAAACAGATCCCGACAAAGGCGAGGGTATAGCGTACATTCAGATTACCACTATAGCCTGCAAATGCATTACCGAAAATACCCGCAATCCCATAGAGCAATAACAGGGAACTGATGGTGGTGCCGTTGAATCCAGCAATGTTCTTAAAGAATGGTGCCAGATAACTATACGCGCAGAAATGGGCGAGACCGATGAGTAGAACGATTAACATGCCACTACGTGCTTTGGGGGTACGTAATAACGCCGGTAAATCGCGAATATGAATGGCTGAATCAGGTTTTAGTTCAGGCAAGAAAATCAGTTGTACCACCAAGACAATCAAGCCAATGCCAGCAGTAATACCAAATGCACTGCGCCACCCGTAAAACTCGCTAAGCCAGGTGCCGATCGGAACACCGAGTACAGTGGCAAAGGTCACACCTGCCATGACGATGGCGGTTGCTTTAGCGATGGGTAACTGAGGCGGTGCCAGTTTGCCACTCAACGCAATCGCAGTTGCCCAGAAACCACCAATTGAAATGCCTAACACCAAACGGCTCAATAACAGAACATTAAAGCTTTCTGCAAAGGCGGTAATGGTATTGGCAATCACCATAATTGCGGTCAGCAAGATCAATACATAGCGTCGATCAAGCTGCTTCACGGAAACGGGCAAGAGCGGTGCTGCAATTGCAGCCATCACCCCTGGCAAGGTAATGATCAAGCCTGCTGTGCCCACTGAGATATTCAGGTCGGCTGCGACACTGTTGAGCACGCCGACAGGTAAAAATTCACTGGTGACCAGTGCAAAGGCTGCGATGGCAACTGCTAAAATGGCATACCAACTTCCTTGTGTGGTTTGCGTGGGTCGTACGTCTGAAGATGTAGATTGTTGCATGGGATTTTCCTGAGGTATCAGCACAAGGACAAAAGCTAAAGTTTTATTTTATAACGATCACTATGAAATAAAATAAAGAATAAAAAGAGAGACGTCAATTAATTTTATAATGATTGTTATAAAAATATATGTGGCATTTATAAGAATTATGCATGAGCTGTCATCATGAGTACGCAGGAGATTGTTCAAGAAAAATACAGTCGCCCTGAATCATGGGAGTGGGCGAACTGTATAAGAGGAAAAGCAAATTTCTGGATTTTTCTCACAGAGCAAACAGAAGCCGTTTAATCTCCTGTTTGATCTGTAGGCTAAAGACTAATTTTTATAAGTGACTTTAGGATTATTTAAGCCGCGTGCCAGTGTAAAGATCAGGATAAGTGAACAAAGCACCAGCGGAAGCATCGCGAAGAATAAGATTGAGCCATCAAAATGGTCAACGATAATGCCACCGAACATGCTGCCCAGCGCAATCAGGATTAAAAAGGTCAATGTCACCATTGGCATACCTTTTTCAACCGCTTCAGGTGCATGCGTAAACATCCAGATATTCACAGCAGTTGGAATAATCCCGTAGGCAAAGCCCCATAAAGCTGTTAAGACAATGGCAAGCATGACATTTGCCCCGACTAGAGGAAGGGCTAAAAATGCAAGCAAGAACGCAACACCACTCACTGCAAAGGTATAACGGATATTGATCTGTCCGAGGTAGCCTGCAAAAACATTACCAAAAATCCCTGCAATCCCGTAGACCAGCAGTAAACGGCTGATCAGGCTATCCGAAAAATCGACCTGATGTTTAAAGAAGGCAGAAAAGTAGCTATAAGCTGCAAAGTGGGCAAACCCCATAAACAGAAAAATGATCAGTCCTTTGCGGGCGGCAGGATGTTGTACCAAGATTGGCAGCTCTTTCCAGCGCAAAGATGAAGAGGGCTTTAATTGAGGTAGATAGAGGTACTGGAAGATCAAAAGCAAGATGCCCATGAGCGAAATCGCCGTGAAAGAGGTTTGCCAGCCATTATATTGAGCAAGCCATGTGCCCATTGGTACGCCTAACACGCTGGCTAAGGTTACCCCGAAAGCCACCCATGCAGTCGCTTTGGCAATGGGTAAATGAGGGGGTGCCAGACGACCACTTAATGCAACAGCAGTTGCCCAGAATCCTCCAACTGCAACGCCTAAGATGATTCGTCCGAACAATAAAATCATGAAATTAGGTGCAAATGCGGTGAGCAAATTGGCAATGATCATTAACAGGGTGAGCATTAATAACAGCGAACGCCGATCCATTGTTTTGGCTGAGATCGGAATCAGTACCGCAGCAAACATACCCACGATTGCGGTTAAAGAAACGGTGAGACCTGCTGTTCCGACTGAGATTTGAAAGTCACGCGCGATATCATTGAGTACACCAATGGCAAGGAATTCGCCAGTGACTAAGGCAAAAGCGCTAAAGGTGACAGACAGTAAGGCAAACCAGTTACCTTGAGATGGATTAGATTCAAGTGCACTTAGCTCAGCGGGCGTGGAGTTTTCCATAATAATTCCCTTTATTGTTATAGAGATAACAATAAAATTGAAAGAACATTCGTTTTTATAACGATCGATATAAAATAAAATAGTTGATTAAAGTGCGTGCGTCAATTAATTTAATAGTGATCGTTATGAAATATTTGTGACAGTTATGACAAATGCACATGAGCCAACAGTAGCACCCTGTGATGACAGCTTAAAAAAGAAGCGTGGTCGTCCGAAGTGTTTTGACGAGCAGCAGGCGCTGGAAAAAGCCATGTTGTTGTTCTGGGCGAATGGCTATGAAGCGACGTCGATCAGTGATTTGACTCAGGCTTTGGAACTGACTGCACCGAGTCTATACAGTAGTTTTGGTGATAAAGCCGGACTGTTTTATAAATGCATCGATTATTATCTGGCACATGAAGCATGTCCAATTGTCCCTATTTTCTTAGAAGCCAAAACTGCCAAAGTTGCATTTGAGCTGTATCTATATGACAACGTCAAACGTTTGGCACAGCCCAATAAACCAGCAGGCTGTATGCTAGTGGTGGCAACGATGAACTGCTCGGATAATGCGCAGGCGGTGCAACATAATATTCTGGAAAAACGTTTGCAAACCAAGCAGAAACTGTTTGAACGTTTAGAGCAGGGCGTAGCGAACGGTGATCTGGCAGCAACTGCTCCTTTGCAGGAAATGACAGACTTCTATGCCACCGTGGTACAAGGTTTAACCATTCAGGCTCGAGATGGCGCAACGGTTGAGCAACTGCATAAAGTTGTGGAACATGCCATGCGTGCTTGGGAGCTGTTCTAGGCAGGGATGTCGTAAGCGCGATATAAATGTCTGAAATACGATATTTCAATTATTTTGGACATCTTCCACAATACATCCATTGCTGAGATATTGTGAGAAAATGATGGGTCAGTTAACGAAATACCAAAAATGGGCATTTGTATTGCCTTTGATTGCCGTGTTGATTTGGTCACTCAATATTGCGGTAACTCGCTATGTGGCAGACTATATTTCCCCAGTCAGTATCAGCTTTTATCGCTGGTTTGTTGCCTTCCTGATCTTGACCCCTTTTATGTTGCCAAAAGTCTGGAAGCAACGTGCTTTAATTCGTCCATTCATTCCTAAACTGGCGGTACTCAGTGCATTTGGGATGGTGTTGTATCAAGGGCTGTCTTATACCGCAGCGCACTATACCACCGCGACGAATATGGGAATCGTAAATGCCTTTGTGCCTATTTTTACCATTTTCATTTCTTACATTATTTTAAAAGATACACCGAATCGCTATGCCATTTTCGGGAGTTTATTGTCTTTTGCTGGCTTGATTTATGTCATGAGTCAGGGGCGTATTTCTAGCCTGTTTGAGCAGGGTGGTCATTGGGGCGATGCGGTCATGGTATTGGCCGTGGGATTCTATGCCTTCTATGGTGTGTTCCTGAAAAAATGGCAAGTTCAGTTGCCATTGATGACCAGTTTATATGTGCAGATTGCCTTTGCCCTGATTTATCACTTGCCATTCTTATTGTGGTTGGGGCTGGATGGGATCAATGCTGAAAATGCGGCCAGTGTGCTTTATGCAGGGATGTTCCCGTCATTGATTGCACCATTGTTATGGATGGTCGCCGTGCAAGCGATTGGGCCAAACCGTACCAGTATTTTCATGAACTTGATGCCAGTATTCACCGCGATTATTGCCAGTCTGTGGTTATCGGAACACTGGACTATTTACCATACCATTGGTGGTGTCATGATTCTGGTGGGCATCATCATGGCACAAAAGAAAACCCTTAAAGCACCAGTCAAATTAGCAGAGTCTGCCTCATAAAGATGAAAGCCATAGGTGTGTTTGTTTAAAAAATAGACAAACGCACTAATTTATTTTTTGAATGATTCTCCTTTCTACCTGATTTGCAACTATATTTTTAAAGATAGTGAAGGTTTAGGCTCAAAAAAAGCTGAATAAAAATAAAAATATAATTTTATTAAAAAGGTTGAAGTGACAAAAAAGGTACGCTTTTCACATTTTTTGTTAGATAAATAATATATTTGTATAAATGAAATGATTGGCTCATAATACCAGCCACAGCAAAATGATTCATTTTAGAATGAATAAGTTGCTTACCGAATTGATGAACCCTCTGGATGTGATTATACACATCCTTTTTATGCTCAGTTATCCCTATATAACTGAGCTTTTTTTTGTCCGCTATTCACCTAAATCATCAAGCCCGAATAATTTCACCCGTTAGTGCATTGAGGATACGACTCGGCTCCCGACTCAATCCCAGATCACCTTCTAGATAATGTAATGCGTCAGCAAAATACGCTTGAGCATCTGCCAGACTATGAGCAGGTGTTTGGCCTGCTGGATTGGCGCTGGTCGAGACAATAAATCCATTAAAATGTTGGCACAGTTGCACGCATAAAGGATGGGTGGTGACACGCACCGCCACCAGAGGATGCTGACCTTTGATCCATGTTGGAATATGTTGATCAGCTGGTAATAGCCATGTTGTGGCCCGTTCAGTTGGCTGGCGATTTGACCAGCTGTGAATCACTTGCTGACGAATGTCGTTACTTAAACCTTGTAGTAAATGTTCAACCTGATCTAAATGACCTGCTAATAAGATGACGCCTTTTTCAACGGGACGATGTTTGAGTTCCAGAATCTCCTGAAAAGCCTGTTCATTATAAGGGTCACAGCCCAAACCCCAGACCGCCTCGGTTGGGTAAGCCAGAACCTGTCCTTGTTTTAAAAGTTGTGCTGCTTCAGAAATAGAAGAGGTGATCATGCGAGGTCAATATAATAGCAGAGGGAGAGATGACTAGTTTAATGCATTGGGCGGCAACGTAAATAGCGACCTGCCTGTTGCATGCTTAAACCGAGTAATTCTAGTTCCATTAATTGGGCCGTTAATTCAGCAATAGGTGCAGAATAGCGTTGCGCCAGTTGATCCAGATCTTGTCCAATCCAGTCTAAAACTTGATAGAGCTCAATTAAATGAGCGGGTAGCGTTGGCGGTGCAGAGGCAATATCTGTTGCTGGTTGTTGTTGGGCTTGCCATTGTGTAGGTAAAGCCAGATCTTCAATCACCTGTTCAGGATGATCTACCAGAATTGCACCTTCGCGGATCAACTGATGACAGCCCTGATGATGTTCACTATAAATATGTCCCGGAATGGCGAATACCATTTTTCCCTGACTGGCAGCTTCATTGGCAGTAATTAATGAACCGCTTTTAAGTGCAGCTTCGACCACCAATACACCTAGACTTAAACCACTGACAATACGATTCCGCCGAGGGAAATGTTGTTGTAAGGGCATGGTCGTGGGTAGAAATTCAGTCACTACTGCGCCTGACTGGGTAATTTGTTGTGCCAGTTGTTTATGCTGGGCAGGGTAGACGGTGTCTAGTCCTGTACCTGTCACTGCGATAGTACGCTGATGAACCAGACCACCTTGATGGGCTGCTTGATCAATGCCATGAGCCAAGCCGCTACTAATATAGAAACCTTTTTCACTTAAATAATAAGCAAAATCATAGGCAACTTGTCGCCCGTGAGGACTCGGTTTGCGACTGCCGACCATGGCAATTTGAGGTTGTAACAGCGCTTGCGCCTGACCTTGCCCAAATAGAATAGGTGGACGATCTGTATAAGGCAGCAGTTGCGTTGGATAGCCAATATCTTCGGGCGTTAAAATAAAATCACTATGGCGGCAAATCAATTGAATCAGTTGTTCAAATTGTTGCTGGCCTTGTGCTGTCTGGAATTCCGCTAAACGTTTTAAATGATTGGCATGCAGGCCAAGTTGAGACCATTCTGCAAAACGATGACTTTGTGTGGCCTGTTCACAGCTACCGAAATGCTGCTGGATCTTTTGGAAGCTGGAAAGCGAATGTTGAACCAAGTACCACACCAGCACAGTATGGTAGTGATGAGGTGATAATTGATTCAACATCTTAGGCCTTAATCGTCAAGACGTGGTGGTTTGATATCTGAGCCAAGCTTAATTGGTAACTCGCTTTCGAGTACATAGGCATAGCTGATACGGTCAAAACTCTTGAAGATCATGACACTACCCAAATATTGTCCTGGTAGTTTCACTTGTTCTTTGGTTTTTGGGTCACGAACAGTTTCACCATCTTGATAGATACTAAATACCTGACCGACCTCAACACCATCAACCGTTCCACGATCCACGGTTACGACACCATTTTTTGCGGCTGTACCGATAGAACCCATCACACGGATAATTTTACCGCCGTCTTTGACCTGATTGGCGTCGGTTGGATAGAACAGGGTCGGAAGCATGGCATCCTGTTCAGCCATAACACGGTCGCCACGACGTACTTCACCATTATAGCTATCGGTCAGTTCAACCGTAGTAATGTCATTTTCACTACGAATCGCCACACCTGAGGCAACTTGCGTCAGTTCAACGCCAAGATTCTGTTTTTTACCATTCTGATCCAGTACTACATAGGGTTCACCTTCACGGAATACGCCGTAGCGCTGGCCATTTTCAAGGCCTTGGCCACGCACATAAACACTCTGGCCTTTACCTGCCATAACACGGTTATCAGCAGTGCCAAGAATATAAGGTGTATTGGCAATCGCGTCTGCTGGCAGCACAGAAGTGCGCTCTAACCATTGCTGAATATGTGTCAATGGAATAACAGGCACGCTATTGTTCAGTGCTTCAACACGGACTTGCGGGCGCAGGGTAGACGTATTGCCTGTATAGCGGCGAATAATACCGTCACAGCCATCGCCTTCATCTTTACCAATCAACGGCTTACCGTTCAGGCTACAGAGTAATAGGCGATCCCCTGGATAAATCCAGTGTGGATTTTTGACATGTTTATTGCTTGCCCAGATTTCAGGCCAGCGCCATGGCTTCTTTAAAAATTTACCCGAGATATCCCAGAGCGTATCGCCTTTTTTCACCACATAGACATGCGGAGCACCTACTTTCACCGCAGGTGGGCTAACATTCGGGCTGGCTGCATGCGCAAAATTGACACTCATCCCCAATCCTGCACAAATTGCAGCTGCAATCAGTTGTTTTTTTAACCCCAAGGCATGAAATGATGGTATGCCGTTTAAAACCTTTTTCATTATCATAATTCCTAAAAATTATGTGTGTAGTTGCGCTATAATAACGACTTTACACACAATTTTTTTGATCAAGCATTCCCTTCAGTTGGTTTTTTGATCAATGGCATAAGTGAGGACGACAGTATGGCCTTATTACCTATTTTAAGTTTTCCTGATCCCCGCCTTCGTACCATTGCCAAGCCAGTCGAAGAAGTCACTGATGAAATTCGTCAGCTTGCAGCAGATATGTTTGAAACCATGTATGAAGCACCAGGTATCGGTTTGGCGGCAACTCAGGTTGATCATCATATTCAGCTTATTGTTATGGACATCTCGGAAGAGAAAAACCAACCGATGGTGTTCATTAACCCCAAAGTCATTCCACTGACCGAAGATACTCAGCCTTATGAAGAAGGCTGTCTCTCTGTGCCTCAAATATACGACAAAGTTGAGCGTCCGTCACGCGTAAAAATCGAGGCAATTAACCTTGAAGGTCAAGCATTTGAGTTAGAAGCTGACGAACTTCTCGCTGTTTGTATCCAACATGAAATGGATCACTTAAATGGCAAACTTTTTGTCGATTATTTATCGCCTTTAAAACGTCAGCGTGCACGTGAAAAAGTGGAAAAAGTGGTGCGCCAACGCGATAAAGAGAAAGTTGCAGTTAAACGCTAAACTGTAACGACGATGAATTAACAGATGTTGTCCTTGTTTCGTTGTGGATTGTTGCTGGCTTTAACCGCGGTCTGTTTACAGATTGCGGTTTTCTTGCAGCCGCTCCTTCCGAAGCAATATCAGATTGCGCCTGTGTGTGAAACCATCACCCAAGCGCTCCTGTTACCTAAACTACAAAGTACTCAGAGCCATTCGGCACAACATCCTCATGAACATCAGCTTGAGCATGCTCAGGTTTCGATGCCGCATCATGACCATCATGATCCTAATCACCAATGTCAGTACTGTACGGTTTATGCCAATCTGGTCCTGCCGCCTGAATTTGGTGTGAAAGAAGTGCTGGTTCGGATTCAAATCCGTTTAGTTGCTTATCAGCAAGCGTTTAAGCATGTTTATTTTGCACTACAACGATTATTTCTGTTGCCCCAAGGGCGAGCCCCGCCACTCTTTGCATAAATTAAAACGTCATTTTCATTAGGGTTTTCAAAACTCTAGCCTAGTTTTACTTATGTTTTAAGAGAGACCTATCATGGCTCAACCTAAATTTTTATTACAACCGCTCACGGTTGCGATCCTTGCTGCCTCAAATACGGTAACGGTTTGGGCAAATCCAGCTGACTCATCCGCAGCTGAACATGCTCATGTTTCGCTTGCGCCGATTGTGGTAACCGCCCAACAACCAAATGAGAGCAATGGTTTGGTGGTACAAGCCGATCCAAAACAGCCGATTCAGCCAATCCCAGCAACGGATGGGGCAGATTATTTACAAAGTATTATGGGCTTTAATGCGATACAGAGTGGCGGGACTAATAGTGACGTGACTTTCCGTGGCATGTTTGGTTCACGTATCAAAATTCTGACCGATGGTACGGAAAATCTGGGGGCATGTCCGAGCCGTATGGATGCGCCGACCTCGTATATTTCACCTGAAAGCTATGATCGTATTTCGGTGATTAAAGGCCCACAAACGGTTCAATATGCCAATACAGGTTCTGCTGCAACCGTGATTTTTGAACGTCAACCTGAGAAGTTAACCCAAGCTAAACCTTATCGTGGACAAGCAAGTGTACTGTGGGGTTCATTTGGGCGTTTAGACCAAAATGTTGAAGCCGCAGTTGGGGACGAGAAAAAATATATCCGTTTGAATGCCAATCGTTCTGAGTCGAATAGCTATCAGGATGGTGACGGTAAAACCGTGCCTTCTTCATGGGAGCGCTGGAATGCAGATGTTGCTTTAGGCTGGACACCTGACGAAAATACCTGGTTGGAATTGACGGGTGGCAAGGCTGATGGCGAGGCTGAATATGCGGGTCGTGGTATGGATGGTGCCCAATTCGCGCGTGAGAGTTTAGGTCTGCGCTTTGAAAAGAAAAATGTCACCGATGTGATCAAGAAAATCGAAGGTCAGGTGAACTATAGCTACAACGACCATATTATGGATAACTATAGTTTGCGTACACCGCCCATGGTTGAAATGCAGCATGGTGATCACAGCATGCTGATGCCAAACCCAATGGCAATGCAAGTGACGCGCCGTACCTTGAACTCACGTTTGGCGATGACCTCGGAATGGGATCAGTGGAGCTTAATCACGGGAGTGGATTCTCAGTTTAATAAACATGGTGGCAGCATGTCATCACCGATCATGCCATCTATGAATGTTCCATTCCGTCAGGATATGCGCTTCCAGTCTTATGGTGCTTTTGGTGAGTTAACTTATCAGTTGAATCCGCAGAACAAGATTGTAACAGGCGCTCGTGTCGATCAGGTCAAGGTGGATGATGAGCGTGCTGACTCTAAAGCTAAAGGATTCAATACCCAGCTTGAAAAAACATTACCAAGTGCGTTTGTGCGTTTGGAAAATCAAAATGCCGAGCATGGCCTCAACAGCTATGTTGGACTGGGTTATGTAGAACGTATGCCTGATTATTGGGAGCTATTCAGTCCTGAACATGGTAATGCAGGTTCGAGCAATACCTTTAACGGCGTCCGTCCAGAAAAAACCTTACAGCTAGATCTTGGTTTTACCCAGCAACAAGGTGCATTTAACTCATGGGTTTCTGCTTATGCTGGACTGATCGATGATTATATTCTGATGAGTTATCACGATCATAGCCACTTACATGAAGGTGGACATGGCGGGCATGGAGGTGGTGGAATCACCGCAGGTGCCAAGAATGTTGATGCCACCATTGCAGGGGCTGAGGCTGGAATCGGGTATCAGTTTACCGATCATATTCAGGCGGACGTGAGTGCGATGTATGCATGGGGTAAAAATACCAGCGACAATACGCCGTTGCCACAAATTGCACCTTTAGAAGGCCGTGTGAATTTACGTTATGTTGCTGATAAATACACGCTTGGTATGTTGTGGCGTGTCGTCGATCAGCAAAACCGTGTGAGTTTGCACCAAGGGAATATCGTGGGATATGACCTTAAACCAAGTGCTGGTTTCTCAACGATTTCATTGAATGGTAGTTATAGTCTGAATAAAGATGTCGATCTTTCAGTTGGTGTCGATAATCTGCTAGATAAGACTTATACCGAACATCTCAATAAAGCGGGCAGTTCAGGTTTTGGTTTTGCCAGTGAAGAGCAGTTCAATAATACTGGACGCAACTACTGGATGCGTATGAGCATGAAGTTCTAAGCCATACAAAAACAAGGTGGATCAGTCCACCTTGTTTTATTTTAGTTCTAAGCCAAACAATCCTGTTTTGGCATCAGGCTATCGCAATACAATGGATTTAATGCACATTGCAAATCATCAATTTGTTCTTGAGTGACGTAACCCTTATTCTTGAGATATTCAGCCACGCGGTCATCACGCAGGCTTAAAAATGCCGCATCGTAAACGCCTAAATCAACAAATAAAGCGGCTGTTTCCAGACTATTAAAATGATCGAGGAAAACATCATTATCATGCATCAGGAAAATATGTGTGAACGGTGCATTGCTATCGACTTTTAAAAGCTGCGCCAATTGTTCAGGACGCGTTTTGATAAACAATAAGTCGGAAAGTTCATCAAACTGGCTTTTGTCCAGTTGGTTTTCATCACCTTTGACATGACTTAACCACGCTTTAAAGACCAGAACTGCACCGCCGCGTAACAGCATGCTCCAGATTTGATGGCGTGTTTCATGGCCGAGATGAGCAGATTCTGCTTCAAGTGCATCTAAAAATTTCTGTTCTTGCTGTGCCAGCTTTTCAAATAATCCCAAACCTTGTGGATGGTAGGCGGCAGGAGCAAATACATCAAAATTCAGTTCATGGAATACATTCAACGCCAGTGGAACTGCCGCCTGATAGAGGGTATCCAGTGCATGTAAATGTGTCTCTTCGAGTTTGCTATGCGCAAAAATCTGTTGCCACTCTAATTGCGGTAATAAGGCATTCGCGCTGTATTGGCGATAAAACTGTTGTGACGTATGGTCTGTTGTGGGGTGACTATTATTCATGATCAATGTCCTTTTCGACAGTCTGTTTCTAGAAACCCAACACGATGAGACATAGGTTTCCATTAATTTGATCAATTTATGCGGTATCAAGAAAGCAAGTAGAATACGACTAAAGTTGTAGGATGGTTTTTTAGGGTAAAATTATAAAATAAAAACAATAACTTAATTAATTGTAAGTAAGTGTACAAACGTTCACTAATGTAAGTGAACGTTTTTGCCATAGCCAATTATCATTTGAGCACTTTGGTCAATTTATCATCGGTCAAAATGCTGCTTTTTGATGGTTTTTGCCTATATTGCAAAATATTTGGTCATTTATTGCATAGGCATGATTTTTAAACCAGATAACCACGCACGTAAGCCAGCAGGTTTGAGCGGCTTTTTCAGCAATACAATATTCTGCTGTTTTAAATATTGAGGCAGTTCTGGATCAGAATCTGCGGTAATTAACGCGACCGGAATATGCGCAGGACGATATCGTTCAATAAAGTCCAAACCACGTTGATCATGATTCAAATGCTGATCAATCAGCCAGACCTGAATCTCTTCCTGCTCAATGAGTTGGAGTGCTTCTTCAGGTTCTGTTGCCGTGAAGATCTGATAGCCCCATTTGCTCAACAGTGTTCGCATGCCTTCTAGAATGGTTTCATCATTATCCAGACACAGGACTTTATAGGCCGTATGCTGTAATGCTGTCACATGCGGTGTCGCCGTTTGAATTTTAGGTGCTTCCACTAAAGGGACTTCGATCATGAAGCAGGAGCCTTTACCCAGTTCAGAATAAACATGTACGGGGAAATCCAGCAGGCTGGTCATCCGTTGCACAATCGCAAGCCCCAGTCCAAGACCTTGTTCGCCCCAAGGTGAAGTATGCCCACAACGCTCAAACTCTTGGAACAGTTTAAGGCGTTGTTGTTCATTAATCCCTGGCCCTGTATCCCAAACACCAATACGAATATGATTTGGTCGTTGGGCTGAACGCAACACACCAACCACTACACGTCCTTGCGCTGTATAACGTAAAGCATTGCTGACAAAGTTCTGAATAATTCGTCGCATCCATTGAGGATCGGTATCTACCCAAAACTTGGTATCGTGGACGGAGAGTTGAATATCGCGCTGGGCCGCAATGGATTTGAACTGTAATTCTAGGTCGTTCAATAAATCATGCAATGAATAGGCTTGGCGTTTAGGTTGAATGGTACCGCCTTCTAAACGGGCAATATCCAGTAGGGCAGAGAGCATACTTTCTGCACCGTAAAGTGCCCGATCCAGCTGTTGTAATGTTTGCTGATCTTCTGCGGAATGGACACTTTGTTCTAAAGCGGTGCTAAATAGACGTGCTGCATGCATCGGCTGAAGTAAATCATGACTGGCTGCGGCCAAGAAACGGCTTTTCGATTGATTGGCTTTATCGGCTTGTTCTAGCGCCAATTGCTGTTCGGTCAACGCATTAGCAAGCTGTTGGGTTCGGTCACTGACACGTTCTTCCAGTACGGCTTCATTTTCACGGAATGCTGTAATATCGGCAAAAGTGGTGACGAAGCCACCGCCTTCAATTGGATTACCGCGCATTTGAATAACGAGACCATCTTTACGAATCCGTTCGAACTCATGTGCACTGCCAACTTTCATCCAGTGCAGTCGTTTACGCACATGTTCTTCAACTGGGCCTGGCCCACATTCACCACGTTCCGCGTTATAGCGAATCAAGTCCGCAATTGGGCAGCCGACATAGACCAGATCTTTTGGATAATCAAATAGCTTCAGGTATTGGTTATTCCACGCCACTAGACACATATTTTTATCCACCACACTGACCCCTTGTGTCATGTGATCGATCATGGTCATCAATAAATTCTGGTTAAAACGCTGCCATTGCGAGGCTTGGTCAAGAATATTCGCGACTTGACCCAGTGCCAAACCATTATTAATCATGGCAGTGGTTAATAAGGTACGGGCAGAGGCAGCTCCAATAATCCCCGCCAGATATTGCTCGGTAAAGCGCCACCACATGCCATTTGCCACATGATTTTCATTTAAAACTACATGATTTTGTTCACAAAATTGCTGAAAAGCTTGCAAGGTCGGTTTATCGCCAGTAATACGTTTGGCCAATGCTAGTAAATCACCGACTTTAAGTCGTGCAGCATTCAGGTGCAGATCTGTCAGGTCAGTGTTGGACTGGGCTGAGGGCAATGGTTTGCTTTCATAGTAGAAGAAGCTTTCCGCCTGAATTTGTTCGGCCACACTTGGACGGTAGAGGCGCGATACCCAAATATAAAGCACCACGTTCAAACCTAAAGACCACAACACACCATGCGTCAGAGGTGCAAACGATTCAAATCCGAGTAAGGCTTCTGGACGTAAGCCATTAATATTAAAAGGCCCAAACAATAAAATATGTTGTGCAAAATCTTGATAATGATCAGGCAGGCTACGCAGTACGGTCGGGAACAGTAAGGTGTAGCTCCACATAGCAAAGCCCATTAATAGGCCGACGTAGACACCCTGACGACTTGCACCACGCCAGTATAAGCCGCCAATCAAGGCAGGAGAAAATTGTGCGACCGCACTAAAAGCCAGTAAGCCAAAAACAGAGAGTTGGTTGATATCATTAAAGAAATGGAAAAACAAAAAGCCCAGTAACATTACGCTGATGATACTAATGCGGCGGGTGAGTTTGAGTACCCGAGGCAAATGCTGATCATGACGGGAAATAATTTTAAAACGCCACAAGGCAGGCATGATCAGGTCATTACTGAGCATAATTGACAATGCCACTGAGGCAACCAAAAGCATGCCAGTCGAAGCTGAAAAGCCTCCCAGAAAAGCTAAAAGGGCTAACCAATCCTGCTGATAGCTCATCGGTAAAGCCAGTACGGCAATGTCTGGTGTCCCCAGCGATTCGGGTAAAGAATGCAGCGCCCAACTGGCAATTGGAATGATCGCAATCACGGTCAGAATCAGATAGGCAGCGAACCAGCGACGCGCCCCACGAATATGTTTTTCATCCCGTAATTCCACCACCGCTACATGAAACTGACGTGGTAGGCAGATCATGGCTAAACCAGCCAATAACGTTTGCACCCAGAATGTTTCAGGGACACCGAGTTGTTGTAGGTCATGAAAATGCTGATGAACATCAGTACTGACCTGTTTAATATTGTCTGGTGATTGTAATAAGAAAAATGCCGCCACACAGAGCAGGGCAAAGAGCTTAACAAAGGATTCAAAGGCAACAGCCAGCATTAAACCGCCGTGCTGTTCGGTATGCGCAATATGCCGTGTCCCAAAAATCATGGCTAAAATCGCCAGTACAGCCGTCAGCACCAGAACACTATTGGTGGTGGTATGGATATGTGCGTTCTGCTCCAGAATCACCGAGGCGCTAAGTGCAATAGCACGAAGTTGCAAAGCCAGATAGGGCACAATCGCAATGACGGCAAGAATCGTGACCAGTGCTGCCAGACTTCCGCTTTTGCCGTAACGGGCAGCCACAAAATCGGCAATTGACGAAATAGCATGGTGCTGACGGATGCGGCCTAAGCGCTTCCAGATGTCATAACCAAACCAGATAAATAGCAATGGCCCAAGATAAATCGGCAGAAAGATCACGCCTTGGCGAACTGCGGCGCCTGTTGCGCCATAAAAGGTCCATGAAGAGCAATATACGCCCAAAGTTAAGCTGAACAGCAGCATCCGACCACGCGTACTTAAACGGCTGGCGTGCTTTTCACCAAAAAAAGCACAGCCGAATAACAGCACGATGTACAGGGCCAATACCCCAAGAATAAGCCAACTGTTCATATTGCTCACGTGATCAAATTCCATTTTTTATCATACCCGAAGCGTGGGTATAGCAAGGAGTAGAGATTTGCATTTAGAGACCAAAGTCTAAGTTACGAGTCAATCATAATCTTGTTAAGTTGGATAATGAAAAATCCCACGTAAAAAGGGGTCCACGGTTGGACACAAAAATAAGGAGTTGATTATGGATGATTCTCAGGTAGATCGAATTCTACATAATCCAAAGTTTCAAGAAATGGTCAGCAAAAAGCGTACATTAAGTTGGACATTAACAGCAATTATGCTGTTTATCTACGTTGGATTTATGCTTTTGGTTGGCTATAACAAAGAATTTTTAGCAAGTTCATTTAGCGGTGGTGTAACCACTTGGGGTATTCCCCTCGGTTTAGGCATTATTGTGTTGTCATTTATTTTATGTGGGGTGTATTCCTACATTGCCAATAATAAGCTTGACCAGTTGAATGAAGAAGCCCTCAAGGAAGTTGAGGCCATTGCACATGAAAAAGGGATGCACTGAGATGAAAGGGACATCATTCAAAGCGATACTGTTCACACTGCTCAGCTTTTGCTGCACAAGTATTGCATTCGCCAGTCCAGATTTAGGTACAGCTGAACAGCAAGCGACCAACTGGCATGCGATCATTATGTTTACGATCTTTGTCGGTTTTACATTGTTCATTACTAAATGGGCAGCGAAGCAAACCCAGTCTGCACAAGATTTCTATACCGCTGGTGGCGGGATTAGTGGTTTCCAAAATGGTTTGGCGATTGCCGGTGACTATATGTCAGCCGCATCGTTCTTGGGTATTTCTGCATTGGTGTTCAGTTCGGGCTTTGATGGCTTGCTCTATTCACTCGGTTTCATGGTCGGTTGGCCAATCGTTTTGTTCCTTGTGGCAGAGCGTTTACGTAACTTGGGTAAATATAACTTATCCGATGTGGTGTCGTTCCGTCTGGAAGAAAAGCCAGTACGTACCTTGGCAGCATTTAGTTCACTGGTTGTCGTGGCGTTCTACCTGATTGCACAGATGGTGGGTGCAGGTCAGCTCATCAAATTATTATTCGGTTTGAACTACAACATCGCAGTTGTGATCGTGGGCCTCTTGATGATGGCGTATGTGATCTTCGGTGGCATGTTGGCAACTACGTGGGTGCAAATCATTAAAGCAGTGATGTTGCTCAGCGGCGCGACTTTCATGGCATTTATGGTAATGAAAGCAGTTGGTTTTAGCTTCACCAATATGTTCAATCAAGCGATTGAGGTGTATAGCCAGGCGCACAGCATGAGCTGGGATGAAGCCGCTAAAATCATGGGGCCAGGTTCATTAACGGCTAACCCGATTGATGCGCTTTCACTTGGTCTTGCCTTGATGTTTGGTACTGCTGGTTTACCGCATATCTTGATGCGTTTCTTCACGGTGAAAGATGCCAAAGAAGCACGTAAATCAGTTGTAGTGGCAACGGGCTTTATTGGTTACTTCTATCTTTTAACCTTCATTATCGGTTTCGGTGCGATTTTGTTTGTTGCAAACAACCCGCAATTCCTTGATCTTGCGAAAGCAGCAGTGACTGGTAAATTAGAGTTAGTCGGTGGTAACAACATGGCGGCAGTTCACTTGAGTGATGCTGTGGGCGGCGACTTGTTCATGGGCTTTATTTCAGCGGTCGCATTCGCAACAATCCTTGCGGTGGTTGCAGGTTTAACGCTGTCAGGTGCATCTGCAATTTCACATGACCTGTATGCCAACGTATTCAAGAAAGGCAAAACAACCCCTGAATCTGAATTGAAAATGTCAAAAATCGCAACTTTAGGTTTAGCGATCTTCGCCATGATTTTGGGTATTTTGTTCGAGAAACAAAACGTTGCCTTTATGGTTGGCTTGGCATTCTCGGTGGCATGTTGTGCAAACTTCCCAGTACTCGTGTTATCAATGTTCTGGAAAGGCTTAACAACGCGTGGTGCAGTGATTGGTGGTGTCGTAGGTTTAGTCGGTGCGGTGAGCCTGATCATTCTATCTAAAGCAGTTTGGGTAGATACCTTGGCGATTTCTGAAACTGCGCCAAACCCATTCAATGGCCCAGCATTATTTGCAATGCCACTTTCATTCTTCTGCTGCTGGTTCTTCTCTGTAACAGACAAGTCAGCACGTGCAGAGAAAGAGCGTAAAGCCTTTGATGCTCAGTTTGTTCGCTCAATGACAGGGATCGGTGCTTCTGGCGCGTCAGATCACTAATTCGCTTGAGCTAAAAAAAGCCCTCATTGATTGAGGGCTTTTTTATGGCTTATTGATGCATGCTCGCCAGTTGCTGTGACTGATTGCGATAGAGCGACAAGCCAATGCGTTGCAAATGACGCCCATTTTGTTCAAGAAAACGGTTTAATTTTGGAATATGTTTGGCACTGGTATACAGCGCTAAATTTCGACCAATCAGATAATAAGCAAACCAAGCTGCTGATTGTGGAGCTAAACCTAACTTCTGCATTTTCTTGCGACCAATAAAAAACTGGGTAATTTCTAAATGCTGTTTATACGCCAGTTTTTGCTGGAAAGTCCGTAAATAACGATATTTGCGTTCGAATGGCTCTTTGGAAAGACTGGAACCGAGTGAGATGCTACTGGCATCGGACTGTGGATGGGCAAATTGCATCCAGTAAATCAGTTTCCAGCCGTCTGCTTCATGATCGACCAGCCATTTTTCCTCAACACCCATTAGCCAGCCTGCATATTTCCAGAAATGTAAAAAGCTATCGACTTCCTGCTTGCTCGGAAAAATTCCCAAAGCACGAATACCAATCAGCACCACACCACTAAAGGCAATATTGGTCATGGCCTGATCATATTGGTTGATCGGTAGGCCCCAAGTCTCGGCATCCCATTTTTCTGATTTTTGCAGTTGATGACGAACCAGTGAATGAATAAAGCGTACAAAAATGGTGGAGGTAAAACCTTTACTAAAACGTGAAAAACCATCTGCTTCGGTGATATCGACCCACCATTTGGTGGTTTCAGCGAGACGAGTTCCTGCCTGTTTCTTTAATGCACCGGTCAGGATCAGAGGTTGGTTAAAGCCCGGATACATATAGCCAGTCATTAAGGATAAATCCCGCAGGATCAGTCCATTATTGACTCCTAAACGATAAGTAAATTTGAGCGCTTCATCGACTTTGGCTTGCTCATACCAATCAGGTTTCTGTTCCACCAGTTGGAAGAAAGTGGTGAGTTCAGGAATTTCATGTGGTAATTTGTCTAAACCCTCATACAGCGCCGTTTCAAAGTATTTACGATGCAGTTTAGGATTTTGTAGCACCCAAAGCAGCACTTGATCCATCGGTTCATCACCACTTTGCAAGGCTGTGTTCAAGGCAAGATATTCCTGATAACTCGGCTGAACTTCCTGTCGGGTCATATAACTGAGGATTTTCGTTTTGATATTGCGCTGAATCATGTCTTCAAACGCCGCCAAGCGTTTAGGTTTAACGATGCTTTGCATTGCATAAAGTCCCTGATTGTTATTTAATCAAAGCTTAATATGAATAATTATTCGTATTCAATTCGCATTTCAATTGAGGCTGAGCATGAGAAAACGACCGCAGCAGCAACGCGCCAAAATGATCGTTGAAAGTATTTTGGAAGGGGCACAGAAATGTATTTCTGAATATGGGGTTTTGCAGGTGACCACGCCTAAAATCTCTGAAAAATCAGGGGTGAGTGTCGGATCGATTTATCAGTATTTTGAAAATAAAGAGCAAATCATTGCGGAATTATTGCTACGTAAAAGTGAAAATTTGGGACAGGCGGTAAAGCAACTGGTGATGCTACAACAGCAAACTTCTATTCAGGACATCATCACATTAAGTATTGCCTTTGGCTTTGAATCGCTAAAGTCTGATCAAGGTTTTTTTATCGAAATTTTAAAAAACTGGCATGCTTATAGTGATTCGGAAGCGGCACAAGTTTTAGAGCAGCACTTTTTAGAAGTCGGCATGTATTTATTTGGGCGTTATTATCCACACTGGGATTTTGAGACCTTAAAACATAAGTCTTTTGTGATTATTAACAGTACCTTATTTACCATGATGCGTTATGCCAGTAAAAATACTTTTCTTATTGAAGAACAACGCCTGCAACAAGAACTGTCTAAAATGATCGTTTCTTTTTTAGATGCAGTATGATGCACTCAACAAAAATGAAAACCATAACAAGATTCAGGAATATCACATGCAAAGCTTAAAACAATTCTGGAGTACGTTTCGTTTATTGCCATCTGCATGGTTGTTGCTAGTTCAACTGGCTTTATTGGTTCTCTATATGCTGACCTATGGTGATAGTGAATATCGTGCCTTGACATGGTCAATGGGCGTTTTGGCCTTATTGATTATTGCCAAGGTGATTCGACAAACACCTGTATTTACCTTTTGGGGCTTGGTTTTTGTCAGTGGTGCCTTCCTATTTTCGATTATGCTCTTTATTGGTTATGCCACACCGACCATTCAAATTATGGCCTATAGTTTTGAGGCTTTGGCCTATTTCTATGCGGCTTATGGCTTGTTGCGCTATATGTTTGCTGACCGTTATCTGACCAAGGATGAGCTATTTGCAGCAGGTGCCGTATTTACCCTGATCGCTTGGGCCTTTGCTTTTTTATACAGTATTTGTCAGCTACTTTTGCCGAATAGTTTCCTGAATCCCAATCAGCCCCAAGCCTTACAAAGTTGGCTGGATCTGCTGTTCTTAAGTTTTAGTCTGCAATCGGCAACAGGTTTATCTGACTTGATGCCGATGAGCCCAGCCGCCAGAGTCTTAGCAATGTTACAAATGTTTGGTGGGGTGATGTACCTCGCCGTGGTGGTATCCCGTTTGATTGCATTGCAATATATTGCGCATTTACCCAAAAATCAGTGATCCGATGTTGAAATGGAGCGGGTCGCTGTTTCCTGTTCCAGCCATTCGATGAATTTCAGCATAATCGGGTTATGCGGCTGTTCAGCATAAACAAAATAATAGCAACGCGAACCGCTGAGTTTGTGCGATGACACGATGATCAATTCTCCTCGATTCAGTTCTTTTTCAATCAGCATTTGTGGAATCAGTGCTACACCAAGATGGTGAGTAGCGGCAACGGCCAGCATGGAAAATAGCTCATGGCGCTGACCTTCCATCGCATAGGGTGCGTTATAGCCCAGACTGTCGAACCATTCTTTCCAGATTGCAGGGCGAGTGGTTTGTTGTAATAAGGGCAGTTGTGAGAGTTGTGCCGCAGTCAGATCCAGTGCCGCTGGTGATTCATTTAGAATCAGATCAGGGAAGAACTTTTTAATCAGCGTCGGTGAGCAAACAGCAACCACTTCTTCTTGCATCAAAAAATGTGCAGTCGTTCCAGGCCAGTTTTCAACTTGAGCGGGTGTACCTGCATAGATGGCGGCATCAAAAATCTGCTCACTGAATAAAAATGGCTTGGTGCTGGTCTCAAGATGGATGGTAATTTCGGGATAGCTTTCATTAAAGCGATGTAGGCGTGGCAGCAGCCAGCGCGTTGCGAAGGTTGGCACCACCCCCAATTTAAGCGTGCCACCTAAACCTTGATGTGACATCAGGTCGAGTGTGCTGTGTTCCAGTCCCAGCAAATGCGTCTTGATATTTTTTAAATATTGTTCACCCGCAATCGTCAGTTCCACCCCATGTCGTACCCGATGAAACAAGGGCAGATTGAGAAACTCTTCCAGTTGCTGAATCTGTCTGGAAACCGCACTTTGGGTCATGCTGAGTTCCTGTGCGGCATGGGTATAGGTCTTATGTTTGGCAGCGGCTTCAAAACAAATCAATGACTGGAGTGAAGGAATCATACGTCGCATAACAGCATCCTTGTGTTACCTGCAAAAAAGAACCATGAGGTTGGGATAATTCAAGTGTTATACATTATTCTCTGCTGTATTTTTAACAGAATAATGGAGTCCGTTTCAATTGAGCTATGCATAAAACGCATAGCTGTATGAAAAAACATCGTTTGCCTGAAGCTTTAATCTGGCCTAGCATCAAGTGCATCACTGATATTCAGATTGCTTAAAAGGAAGATAAAAGTCATGGCAAATCAAGGAAAGCGTGTCTCTTTTAACTGGCAAGATCCATTTTTACTCGAACAGCAACTCAGCTCAGAAGAATGCATGATTCGGGATAGCGCTCAGGCCTATTGTCAAGACAAACTCATGCCACGCGTACTGGAACAATTCCGCCATGAAAAAACAGATCCAAGTATCTTTCGGGAAATGGGTGAGCTAGGTCTATTAGGTCCAACTATTTCAGAGCAATACGGTGGAGCAGGATTGAACTATGTCAGTTATGGTTTGATTGCACGCGAGATTGAACGCGTAGATTCTGGCTATCGCTCTATGGCCAGCGTGCAAAGTTCGTTGGTGATGGTACCTATTGATGAATTTGGTACCGAAGCACAAAAACAGAAATACCTGCCTAAATTGGCGTCAGGCGAGTACATTGGCTGTTTTGGATTGACTGAGCCCGACCACGGTTCTGATCCAGGAAGCATGCTGTGCCGTGCCAAAAAAGTTGCAGGCGGTTATCGTCTCAGTGGCAGTAAAATGTGGATTACCAACAGTCCAATCGCAGATGTATTTGTGGTTTGGGCCAAAGAAGTTTCTGAAGCGGGCAATGTCGGAGAGATTCGCGGATTTATTTTGGAAAAAGGCTGGGAAGGACTCTCTGCACCAGCCATTCATGGCAAGGTCGGACTACGTGCATCGATTACCGGTGAAATCGTGATGGATCAAGTGTTTGTACCAGAAGAAAATGCGTTTCCTGAGGTGCGCGGTCTGAAAGGGCCGTTTACCTGCTTGAACAGTGCCCGTTATGGTATTGCATGGGGTGCGATGGGCGCTGCTGAATTCTGTTGGCATACCGCACATCAATACACCATGGATCGTAAACAGTTCGGGCGACCTTTAGCCGCTAATCAGCTCATCCAGAAAAAACTGGCAGATATGCAAACTGAAATTGCCTTGGGATTACAAGCCGCTTTGCGTTTTGGGCAAATGAAAGATGCAGGCATTGCTTCAGTCGAAGGCACATCGCTGATCAAACGCAATAACTGTGGTAAAGCGCTGGAAATTGCTCGACTGGCACGTGACATGATGGGCGGCAATGGCATCAGTGATGAATTTGGTGTGGCACGTCATCTGGTCAACTTAGAAGTGGTAAATACCTATGAAGGAACTCATGATGTGCATGCGTTGATTCTTGGGCGTGCACAAACAGGCATCGCTGCATTTTCTAACTAAAAATTCATCACTTGTTGAACGCAAAGATACGCTTTCGGGCGTGTCTTTAGGCACATTCATGCCTAAAAATATCGACCAAGGCTGTGAAGCGGGGTCGTCAATACGATCCACAATAATCATAAGGAAGGAACAGGATGGGTGCATTAACTGGTTTACGTGTACTGGATCTCAGTCGGGTGTTGGCAGGACCGTGGTGTAGTCAGATTCTGGCCGATTTAGGCGCTGAAGTGATCAAGATTGAACGTCCTCAAACAGGTGATGATACCCGTATGTGGGGACCGCCATGGATGAAAGATGATGCAGGACAACCTACACGCGAAGCGGGGTATTATCAGTCTGCCAATCGGAATAAATACTCGGTCGCCATTGATATTGCATCAAAGGAAGGCCAAGCCTTGCTAAGAGAAATGGTCAAGGACAGTGATGTGCTGATTGAAAACTATAAAGTTGGTTCATTAGGCAAATACGGGCTGGACTATGCCAGCCTGAGTGAAATCAATCCGAGATTGGTCTATTGCTCCATTACGGGCTTTGGGCAAACAGGACCGCGAGCATCTGAACCTGGTTATGATTTTGTGATTCAGGGCATGGCGGGATTGATGAGCATTACTGGTGAAAAGGATGATCTGGCAGGGGGAGGCCCACAAAAAGTTGGCGTTGCAGTCACAGATTTACAAACAGGGTTGTATGCCACCATTGCGATTCAGGCGGCGCTTTGGGCGCGTCAAACGACAGGAAAAGGACAGCATATTGATTTGTCCTTACTTGATGTGCAGGTCGCAGGCTTAGCCAATCATGGCATGAACTATCTCATTACAGGTCAGGCACCGAAACGTTGGGGGAATGCCCATGCCAATATTGTGCCTTATAAAACCTTTAAGGCAAAAGATAAGGACTTTATTATTGCGTGCGGAAATGATGCCCAGTTTAAAGCCTTGTGTCAGGCCATTGGCCAAGCTGAATGGGCAAAGCATCCCAAGTTTCGATTCAATCAGGATCGGATTGCGCATCGTGGGGAATTGACCACTTTAATGGATCAGCATTTTCTCACGCAATCTGCACAATACTGGGTAGAGCGGATTCATGCCGTTAAAGTACCAGTAGGTATGATCAATAATGTGGATGAGACCTTGCAAGAACCGCAAGTACAAGCACGGGAAATGGTGGTGTCGATTCCACATCCACAATATCGTCAATTTAAAATGATTGCATCGCCATTGAAGTTATCTGAGACACCTGTGGAATATCGTCTTGCACCGCCCCGTTTGGGAGAGCATACCCAACAGGTTTTAGCAAAATATTGTTCAACAGAGGTCTTGGCGGCGTTGACTGAGCAAGGGGTGATTGGGCATTTGTAGAGAATGCCCTGTGTCGTTTAGATCGCTGGAAATTGAAGCTTTATCTACATAAAATCAGAATTTATCGTTTAATTTCATATCCTGTTACAGCATTACAACTGCGTTATTCTTGATATTTTTTATACTAGAGCACGAGTTTTACATGACATGAACTCGCTTTTATTCACGTTGTGAATGTCTTATTTGACCCTTGCGGTCTGTCCACTATCATTAGAATAACGTGGGGGAATTATGCCTTCCAAGCCATCTTCGCAGTTTGCGAATGTGAATCCGAACGTGTTTTTAAGCACGGTGATTATCATTGCGATTTTTCTCGCAATCGTCATTATCGCACCGAGTTCATTTGAACTTTTGACCCAACAGTTAAAACAATGGATCACCGATTCATTTAGCTGGTTTTATGTTTTATCAGTCGCCGTCTTTTTGATTCTACTGATTTATATTGCCTGTTCCGCCAGCGGAAAAATCAAATTAGGACCTGATCACAGTCAGCCTGAATATAGTAATGGCTCATGGTTTGCCATGCTATTTACAGCTGGGATGGGGATCGGTCTGATGTTCTTTGGCGTGGCGGAGCCCGTGATGCATTACGTCAGTCCGCCGAGTGGTGATCCTGAAAGTGTAGAATCGGCACAGCAAGCCTTACGCATCACCTTCTTCCATTGGGGTTTACATGCCTGGGCGATTTATGCCGTTGTCGGGTTGGCACTTGCTTACTTTGCTTATCGCCATAATCTCCCGTTAAAAACCCGTTCCGCTTTATATCCAATTATTGGTAAAAAGATTTATGGTCCTATAGGCGATGGTATTGATACATTTGCCACTATTGGTACGGTATTTGGTGTTGCGACTTCTTTAGGTTTTGGGGTGACCCAGATTAACTCTGGTCTCCATTATCTCTTTGGTATTGAACAAAGTAGCCAAGTCCAAGTCGGTCTGATTATTTTTGTCAGTATTTTGGCGTCAATGTCAGTATTTTTAGGTTTGGATAAAGGCGTGAAACGTCTTTCAGAGCTGAATCTGATCTTGGCATTGGTGTTGTTGGCCTTTGTATTTATTGCTGGCCCAAGTATCTATTTGCTACAAACCACAATTCAGAATGCAGGTTCATATTTCTCCAATCTATTTAGCATGACGTTTAATTTATATGCCTACCAACCGAACGGCTGGATTGGTGGCTGGACGATCATGTATTGGGCATGGTGGATTTCTTGGTCGCCATTTGTCGGAATGTTTATTGCGCGAGTTTCGCGTGGTCGAACCATCCGTGAGTTTATCGTCGGCGTATTACTTATTCCAACGGGCTTTACCATCATCTGGATGGGTTTCTTAGGAAATGCTGCACTGTTCAGCATTATGCAAGAACACAACGTGACCTTGCTGCAAGCTGTACAGAATGATTCGTCAGTAGCATTGTTTGAATTCCTGAATCACTTGCCTCTTGCTGGTGTGATGAGTTTGTTGGCAACAGTGCTGGTGATGCTATTCTTCGTGACCTCTGCCGACTCTGGTGCATTAGTGACGGATTATTTGACGGCTAAAACCGAAAACTCACCGACATGGCAAAGACTGTTCTGGACAGTATTAATGGCCGTGTTGGCGATTATTCTGCTTCTGGTTGGTGGTCTCGCTGCGTTGCAAGCGTCCATCATTATGAGTGCCTTGCCGTTTACTTTCGTTATGTTGTTAATGAGTTGGGGGCTGTTAAAAGCCTTAAAAATCGATGTGACCAAAATGCAAGCTATTCAGGAAGCGCGTATTACGCCACGGGCAATTCATAATCCGCGTAGTTGGCAGCAACGACTAGGTCTGATTATGCATTACCCGCATACTGAAGCTGAGGTAAGAAACTATATTGATACTCAGGTGAGAAAAGCGTTTGAAAGTATTCAGAAAGAATTTAAACGCCGTCATCTTGAAGTGAATATTGAAAATACCGAACAAGGCTTGCAGTTGCGTGTCGATCATCATCATGAGATTAACTTCATCTATACGGTATATGCCCATGAGACCGTACCGCCAAGTTTTATGCTTGGACAAGGTGACGCTGACGAAGCTCAATATTACCAGGCAGAAGTATTCTTGAGAGAAGGTGGTCAAAACTACGATGTCATGGATTGGACCCAAGAGGATTTAATTCAGGACATTATTGATCAGTATGAACGTCATCTTTACTTCTTGAATGTTGTACGAGGTACAAATTCTTAATCAAAGATTCGTACTAAAACAATAGAAACAACGGTTTTGAGCATTTCAAAACCGTTGTTTTCTTTTTGGAGCATCTTTTTTAAAGCTAATTTTTAGCTGAAAGCGCTTTTATAAATAAAAAATAAAATGAATCTGCTAAAGAAATGATCAACTTTAAGAAGTTTTTGATGTTAATTAAAGCGATTTTAATTAAAAGTCATTAAATAATAACGGGTTATACGTGTTTTTGTGCCTTTAAATTATTTTTTAAGATAATGAATAAATTTTAAATTATATAAATCAGTGAATTAGATAAGTTAAAGTTTAAAAAGAAAACAACCGAATAATTTAATTTTTAAAAGTGCTTGCGTCTAATCTGAAATGCTGTAGAATGCACATCCATCGGCGGTGATGCAGATAAAAACTTGTTGATAAACAAGGATTTGGCTAGATAGGTTGGATTCTTGGATTGATTGATAAGTTTTAAAAAATATCGAAATTACCTGTTGACTTTGAAGAAATTTAGAGTAATATAGCCGACCTAGCTTGATGATGACGAATCATCGAGAAGATCATTAAGA
>NZ_RKQE01000017.1:0-188239 GCF_003815055.1 Acinetobacter sp. BIGb0102 | reverse complement strand
TAGGCTGTAATCTCGTTGTGTTCTTTTAACTATTGTTTTCATTACACTCTCCAAATTTAAGTTTAGAAAGTGTCAACCTTATCTAGGACGAGACAAACTGAATAAAAAAAGCGACTCGTCAGAGTCGCTTTTTTTATTTGAGGTATATACGTAATTAGACATTAGTAGCTCCTTTTTCTGTTCATTTGTTTAATGCATTGAGTGGATTGGTTACCAGCTTTGTTTTTTTAGCTGCTGTTTAGCATTTTGTCTATCACGACGGTGCTGTGCTCTCGGTTTTTCAGTTTCATGAACTCCACCTTTATGTAGTAAAGGGGAGAGTGCAACAGGATTGCGTACTTTGATTTTGGGCATTTCTTTCAGTTTCATAGAATTAACCTTTAATGCATAAAATTTGCTTGAGTGTGTGCACAATTTCGATCAAATCTGATTGGTTTGCCATAACTTGATCAATGTCTTTATATGCACCTGGAATTTCATCAATAACGCCACTGTCTTTTCGGCATTCGATACCTTGCGTTTGCTGAATCAAGTCATCTTGGCTGAAAAGTAGTTTTGCTTTGCTGCGACTCATCTTTCGTCCTGCGCCATGTGAACATGAGCAGAAGGATTCGGGATTGGCCTTACCTCTAACGATAAAGGAACGTGCACCCATGGAGCCTGGGATAATGCCTAATTCATCTAGGCCAGCACGAATGGCACCTTTCCGCGTAATCAGCAAGTCCTCCCCATAATGGTTTTCTTGGCTGACATAGTTGTGGTGGCAGTTAATTGCTTCTTTAGTCATCTGAAAGGGCGGTAGCAGCGGACGAATCGCCTCTAGAATCAGACGCATCATTTCACGTCTATTTTCAAAAGCATATTCTTGTGCCCACTCAACTGCTTCCACATAATCACTAAAGCTATTTGAACCTTCCGCAAAATAGCTCAAATCTTTATCTGGTACATGTCCAAATCGATGTTGAGCCTCTTTCTTGGCAAGTTCGATGAAATAAGTGCCAATCACATTGCCTAAACCACGGCTGCCTGAATGCAGCATTACCCAGACATCCTGATTTTCATCAAGGCAGAGCTCAATAAAGTGATTACCACCTCCTAAGGTACCGAGCTGTTTTTGCCAAGTCGCATCAAACTTCCTGAGCATGCGAACAAGGCCCTGATGTTTATTAATGATGGGTTGTAAGCGTTTTTCAAGTGGAATAATCGTTGAAGCTTTTGCTTTAACCTGCTTGTGTAATTCAAAGCCTACGGGGACTTTACGTTCGATCGCATGACGTAGTGGTGTGAGATTGTCTGGTAGCTGTGAGGCTTTTAAATTGAGCCGTATAGCATTCATACCACAACCAATATCCACACCGACAGCGGCAGGGATGATTGCATTTTTAGTGGGGATTACACTACCTACAGTGGCACCTTTGCCCACATGTACATCAGGCATCACGGCAATATGTGAATAAACAAATTGCAGTTGTGCCATTTTTTTCAGTTGTTCAATACTTTCGCTATCAATATCGTTCGTGAAGATTTTCACTGGAACGCCATATTGAGCATCGGCATTGAGTATTTTTTGTATGTCCATAAGATTCTCTCTTATTATTTTTTCTGTCCGAACAGGCATAAAAAAACCTAGCGAATGCCAGGTTAAATAAAGCATTCGGACAAGTGATCAATCGATTTGTACACTTGTCCGTGAGTCGACAGTGCCAAATCTTATCGTGTAGTTCCTGATTGTAATGGCATGCTGTCGTCCTCCTATTATGTGGTGTCGTTGAAAATATGAGCGAAATTCTACTCATATTTTCATTGGGGTCAAGTGAAAAGTATTTTTTATTCGCCTTCTTTCACATTCATGTCTTTATATGCAATCAGTTTGGTCTTGTGTTTCCACTTATAACCTAGCCAGATTGCCAAGAATAATGGAATGCTGATATAGGTTGAAACTAAACCTAACCAGTCAATTTTTCCACCAAGTAAAGCTTGGTAGTTTTGACCTAAAATAATGATTGAACAAAGAATAAATGCAAACCATGGGGCGAATGGGAAGAACTTGGCACGATAAGCTAGATCTTCAACTTTATAGCCTTGAGCGATATAACCTTTACGGAAACGGTAGTGTGAAATTGCAATTCCTAACCAGACAATGAAACCACACATACCAGACATGTTAAGTAGCCAGTTAAAGACTTGTTTCTCACCAATAAAGGTGGTTAAGAAGCACAGCGCTGCAACCGCAGTCGTCGCATAAAGTGCATTCATTGGTACACCACGGCCATCCAGTCTTGAGAACCACTTTGGTGCACGGCCTTCTTTTGCCATATCAAATAGCATACGGGTAGAAGAGTACATGCCTGAGTTACCCGCAGACAGAATTGCGCTGAGAATCACTGCATTCATTAAGCTGGCTGCAAAGGCGAAACCTGCTTTTTCATACAATAAAGTGAATGGTGAAAGGGCAATATCTTCGCTTTGAGCTGCTTTTAACAACAGTGGATCATCATAGCTGACTAATGTACCGATGATGAAAATACAAAGGATATAGAACAGTAGAATGCGCCAGAAGATTTGCTTGATTGCCAATGGAATGGTCTTTTTCGGATCTTTTGATTCACCTGCTGCAACCCCGACCATTTCAGTACCCTGAAAGGAGAATCCGGCAATCATGGCCACACCAATCAGTGCTTGGAACCCACCAACAAAAGGGGCTTCCTTATACGTCCAGTGCTGAAATACCGATACATTGGGTGTCATCATGATTTTAGCAATCATCCAGATACCAATGACGATAAACACAATAATGGCAACGACCTTGATTAAAGAGAATAAGAATTCACTTTCACCAAATCCTTTGACTGTTAAGGCGTTAATTCCAAAAATAATGGCAAGGAAGATGGCGCTCCAGTAGAACCCCGGGATATCGGGAAACCAGAACTTCATAATGAACTGTACTGCAACCAGTTCGAAAGCCACAGTAATAGCCCAGTTGTACCAGTAGTTCCAACCTAAGGCGAAACCAAAGCCATCTTCAACATAACGGCTGCCATAGGTAAAGAATGCACCAGACGTTGGATTATGCGTCGCTAATTCGCCTAAACTGGTCATCAAGAAATAAATCATGATACCGATCAGGGCATAAGCCAATAACGCACCACCAGGACCTGCATTGGCAATGGTTGAACCTGAAGCGAGGAATAAGCCTGTGCCGATCGATCCACCAATGGCAATCATGTTCAGGTGACGTGCCCCGAGCTTACGCTGTAGGTGTTGAGGAGCAGATGTATCGCTCATAAAAATTCCTTAAAATGTTTATTTTGCACAGGCATATAACACCTTGAATCCTTGTTGATCAGCTTTCACCATACATTGACCAAAACTTTGTTCAATGAGAGGGGGGTAGTTCAGAAAACGGTTTGCCACGATCCATAATTCACCTGAATTTTTCAGATGTACGCTGGCAAGTTGGCAAAGTTCTTCACTTGCATCGTAATTGGTATGAATCCCCTGATGAAAAGGTGGATTGCTTACGATCGCATCCAGATCTTTGGGCGCATCTCTAAAACCTGTAACTGGTTGTAGAGTTAACTGATTGAGATCCAGATTATTTTTCTGAAATGTCAGTTCAGTTGAACGTAAAGCAAATGCATCAACATCAAGTGCAAAAATTTGCTGGTTCTGATTTAGCTTGGCTAAATAAGCGCTAATAATTCCAGCACCACAACCAAAGTCGGCAATCTTACCTGATTTTACTTGACTAAGGTAAGGGACTAATACCGCTGTTCCGACATCTAAATGATCTTGACTAAAGACACCCGGCAGGGCACAGACCTTTAATTGATCCTGATCTATTTGAACTGTATAGCTTTTTAACCAATGTTCAAGTGGTTTCAACTGTTCAGTTTTTTCGATCTTCATTTGCCAAAATTGGCAGTGACGTGCGCTATCCAGCTTTAGCGTTTTACCATAGGGCTGTAGTTGTTTTGCTGCCCGTTCTACGCCGCCTTTCTTTTCACCGACGAGAAAAACATTTTGCCCAAGTTTGAGATGGCTCACCACAACATGCAGAATATAATTCAATAACTCTTTTGATTTAGGGACAAAAATTACAACCTGATCAAAGTTGGCTTGCGGAAACTCAACGGAAAAATGTGAGTGAATGCCAGCATTTTGAAAACCTTCATGATCGGCATAATTCCAAGTCCAAACCGATGCCTGAACCTGATCTGGTAAATTTTTTGCGAGCTGATCATTAGGCGCATTAATCAGTAAGACGTGCCCATTTAAATAATCTTGCTGTCTGATGACAACTTCACTACGTGGATCCATTTTGATCTCTCATCAAAAACAAAGCCCAGTCGTGAAACTGGGCACTTGAAGTTGTTTGTGGATTACTTATGTGTTTCAGGTAAAACAATATTTAAAATCAAGGCTGCGATACCGCCTGTTGCCACACCTGAGCTAAAAATATTTTTAAATAACTCTGGCAAGTGCTCAAGGATTTGAGGAACTTGAGCAACACCGAGGCCGAGAGCAAGTGAAATGGCAATAATCAGCAAGGCACGACGATCAAGATGAATACTTGAAAGAATGTTGATGCCAGAAGCAGCAACTGCACCAAACATGACCATCACAGCGCCACCCAGTACCGCTTGAGGTACGGCTTGAATCACGGCTGCAACAGCAGGGAATAAGCCCAGAATAATCAGTAATACCGCAATCCAGATCCCTACATAGCGACTTGCGACACCTGTAAGTTGAATTACACCATTATTTTGTGCAAACACTGAACTTGGGAAGGTATTGAAGATCCCTGCCAAGAATGAGTTGGCGCCGTTTACCAGTACACCACCTTTGATTCGTTGCATCCAGACTGGACCATCAACAGGCTGATTAGAAATTTTACTGGTTGCGGTTACATCACCAATTGCTTCAAGGGATGTCACCAAATAAATAAATGCCATCGGAATGAACAAGCTCCAAGAGAAACTCAATCCAAAATGCATTGGTGTAGGAATTTGAACTAAAGGTGCATCTTGTAGCACAGCAAAGTTTAAATGTCCCATGAAGCCTGCAAGGATATAACCGATCACTAAAGCAATGAGAATGGCTGAACTTTTGACCCAGATAATTCGAATACGGTTAAGAAGGATAATAATAGCCAGCACACTACATGACATGATCAGGTTATCGGCATTGGCAAAAGTATTGTCCTGCATTGCAGTATAACCACCGCCCATGCTGATCAGACCTTCTTTAATTAAAGTTAAACCAATCAGAAGTACAACAATGCCTGTCACCAATGGTGTAATCAGCTTTTTCACCCATGGTAAAATTCGAGAAACACCCATTTCAATGAATGAACCCGCAATGACGACACCAAAAATGGCAGCCATCACTTGTTCAACTGGCGTGCCTGCCGCAACCATTGCGCTACCAATACCGATGATCGGGCCAATAAAATTAAAACTTGTGCCTTGAACAATTAAAAGTCCTGCACCAAATGGGCCAACTTTTTTACATTGTAAGAATGTTGCGATACCCGAGATGATCAATGACATGGAAAGGATCATGTTGGTATCTTCGCGAGAGACGCCAAGTGCCAGACAAATCAATAATCCAGGGGTAACAATCGGGACTAAAATCGCCAAAAGATGCTGTAAAGCGGCTAAAAATGCAACAAAAGGTTTCGGTCGGTCATTGAGTCCGTAGACCAGATCAAGCTGCTGCTGAGGTTGTGAATTCGACATGGGAGTATAAAAAGCGAGAGGCATTAGCCCAATATTCTAATAGAGTTAGCTCGCTTTACCAACGATTCAATGACACTTCGTCAGAAAAAAAGTGCACTGTCAATAAACTGTCACTACTAAAGTGTAGTATTTTTCTGTATAATTTGCCCTCAAATTTAAAGCGTATCGAATTACATGTCAGATATTAAAACTCTCCGTAACATTGCCATTATTGCGCACGTCGATCATGGTAAGACGACTTTAGTCGACAAACTTTTACAACAATCAGGTGCTCTTGGTGATCGCGCAGGCGAGATTGAACGTGTTATGGATTCTAACGCGCTTGAGTCTGAACGTGGTATTACCATTCTTGCAAAAAACACTGCAATCAAATGGTTAGATGCACGTACAAACACCGAATACCGCATTAACATCGTGGACACCCCGGGACACGCCGACTTCGGTGGTGAAGTGGAACGTGTAATGTCGATGGTTGACTGTGTATTACTTCTTGTTGACTCTCAAGAAGGTCCAATGCCACAAACTCGTTTCGTAACGCAAAAAGCGTTCGCGCGTGGTTTGAAGCCAATCGTGATTATCAACAAAGTCGACAAGCCAAGTGCGCGTCCAGACTGGGTAATTGATCAAGTTTTTGATTTATTTGATAACTTGGGCGGTACAGACGAACAGTTAGATTTCCCAGTTGTTTATGCTTCTGGTCTTCGTGGTGTTGCAGGTCCTTCACCAGAAGAATTAGCGGAAGATATGACGCCGTTGTTCCAAACAATTGTAGATATTGTTGAACCACCAGCAGTTGATGTTGATGGTCCATTCCAAATGCAGATTTCATCACTTGACTATAACAGTTTCGTAGGTGTTATCGGTGTTGGCCGTATTCAACGTGGTTCTGTAAAATTAAATACACCTGTTACTGTTATCGATAAAGATGGCAATACACGTAATGGTCGTATCTTAAAAATCATGGGTTACCATGGTTTAGAGCGTGTTGATGTTGAATCGGCTTCAGCTGGTGACATTATCTGTATTACTGGTATTGATGCATTAAACATTTCTGACACGATTTGTGATCCTAAAAATGTTGAAGCATTACCAGCATTGTCTGTAGATGAACCGACTGTATCGATGACTTTCCAAGTAAACAACTCACCGTTTGCTGGTAAAGAAGGTAAATTCGTTACTTCACGTAACATCCGTGAACGTCTTGACCGTGAATTGATTCACAACGTAGCACTTCGTGTTGAAGATACTGACAGCCCAGACCGTTTCAAGGTTTCAGGCCGTGGTGAACTTCACCTTTCAGTTTTAATTGAAAACATGCGTCGTGAAGGCTTCGAAATGGGCGTATCACGTCCACAAGTAATCATCAAAGAAATTGATGGTGAAAGACAAGAGCCTTACGAAAACGTAACTTTTGACGTTGAAGAACAGCATCAAGGCGCTGTAATGGAACAAATGGGTCACCGTAAAGGCGAGATGACCAATATGGAAGTTGACGGTAAAGGCCGTATCCGTATTGAAGCAACTGTACCTTCACGTGGTTTGATCGGTTTCCGTTCTGAATTCTTGACCATGACTTCTGGTACAGGGATCATGACTTCAAGCTTCTCGCATTATGGTCCTGTTAAACAAGGTACTGTTGCGAAACGTCAAAACGGTGTATTGATTTCTATGGTTCAAGGTACTTGCTTGGGCTATGCATTGTTCAGCTTACAAGATCGTGGTCGTTTGTTCGCTAAACCGCAGTTAGAAGTTTATGAAGGTATGATCGTGGGTATTAACTCGCGTTCAGACGATATGGTTGTAAACCCGACTAAGGCGAAACAATTAACTAACGTTCGTGCATCTGGTACAGATGATGCTTTAACTTTAGTACCTGCAATTGAATATACGCTTGAACAAGCGCTTGAATTCATTGAAGATGATGAGTTAGTTGAAGTAACACCAAAATCGATTCGTATCCGTAAGCGTTACTTAACTGAAAACGAACGTAAACGTAATCGTGATAAATAATTTTTCTTCGTGAAAAATGCAAAAACCGCTAAATTTATTTAGCGGTTTTTTTATGCCTTTAAATCCATTGGGATGAGTTCTATAAGTTCATCTTTTTATTGGGATAAAATATGTTGTTAAAGTGTGAAATGACTTTCTTTTTTCCATAAAAATATTAAATTATCTTCATTATGATGAATAACTGCGTCTGTGTAATAAACAATGCAAAAACAGGCTGCGATCAAGTTCAACTCTGGAGAGTGATATGAGTATTATTAAAGAATTTAAAGAGTTTGCCATCAAAGGCAATATGATGGATTTAGCGATTGGTGTCATCATTGGTGGTGCTTTCGGTAAAATCATTGACTCATTGGTAAAAGATATTGTGATGCCAGTGATTTCATGGATCTTGGGTGGTGAAGTGGACTACACCAATTGGTTCCTGATCTTGGGCGATAACCCAACCAACATTACAACACTCAAAGCGGCACAAGATGCTGGATTGAACGTATTTGCATATGGTAACTTCTTAACCATCTTGATTAACTTCCTGCTATTGGCTTGGGTCGTATTCTTGTTGGTGAAAGTGATGAACCGTATTCGTAAGCAAGAAGAAGCGGCGCCTGAGCCAGAAGCTACACCAGAAGATGTTCAATTGTTGCGTGAAATTCGTGATGAATTGAAAAAGCAAGGCTGATCAATCAGCGTATGAAAAAACGGTATCCTAGATGCCGTTTTTTATTGTCGGCAAAATAGATAGAGGACGATGCACATTTTCATTTTAAGATACTGTGCAGATTAAAAAGGGGGGAGATTGATGAATCGATTATTTGTATATGGCACTTTATGTCCAAATCGCGAAAATGCACATATTTTAGGGGAGGTTGGGGGAGACTGGCAGCCTGCTATGGTTCATGGAACCATTCATATCCTTGACTGGGGGCCAGATCAAGGTTTGCCTGCAATCGTTTTAAACCCGAATGACCCTTTGGTTGAAGGCTATTTGTTTAGTACTGAAAAACTAGAACAGAACTGGCAAATGCTGGATGATTTTGAAGGCCTGCAATATCAAAGAGTACAAACTCAAGTCCAGTTAGCAACAGATGAAACCATTACCGCATGGACTTATGTCATGAAAGAACAAGAGTAGTTGGAAAAAAGTGAGCTTAACGGCCAGTTTAAGCTCGATCTACCTACCTTAAATTTCCCATACGGAATTTAACTTCCAATAGATGAAAACCAAACTGGCTTTTTACAGGGCCATGTAAAACCCGTTCTGCTGCAGTAAATACCAATTTATCAATGACAGGAACCAACTGACCTTTTCTCACTTCACCGAGCTCGCCACCACGTTTGGCAGAGTTGCAGGTAGAATATTGCTTGGCAATTTTGGCAAAATCAGCACCTGACTGAATACGCTTTTTTAGCTGTTCAGCCAGATCTTTATCTTTTACGAGAATATGTCGAACAATTGCAGTTTGCATAAAGTTGTTCTCCTTCAATACATCTTAAATCGTTTAGGTTTTCTTTCGCTTTAAAGGCTGGCATTGTGGGCAGAATACACTGGCACGTTGACCTAACTTCAAGTTTTCCAATGTGGTCTCGCAATTAACGCACATTTCTCCAGCACGACCATAAGCGAGGAGGGTTTGTTGGAAATATCCGTTTTCACCCATCGCATTACTGTAATCACGTAAAGTTGAACCACCTAATTCAATGGCTTGTTTTAAGATGCGTTTAACTTCGATCACCAGCTTTTCCACTTGTACCTTAGTTAACGTAGACGCTGGTTGTGCTGGATGCACGCCAATATTGAACAGGCTTTCAGTTGCATAAATATTGCCAACACCAACCACTACATGGTTATCCATTAAAGCAATTTTAATGCCGACATTTTTTTTACTGAGCTTTTCACGCAGATAATTGGCATTAAAATCTTCACTCAGAGGTTCTGGACCTAGTGTATCAATCAGCTTGCTTTGATTATCTGAATCGAGCCAAAGAATACAACCAAAACGCCGTGGATCATGATAACGGAGCTGTTGATCTTCAAAGTCAATGATGAGGTGATCGTGCTTTCTCAATTCATCATTCGGCTGGCACAGGCGGAAACTACCTGACATACCTAAATGCCAAAGCATCTGATCTTGTTCAAATTCGGCCAGAATATATTTGGAACGACGCTTAAGCGCTGTTAAACGTTGCCCCACCAATCTTTCCAGATCATTGGGGATGGGCCAGCGTAAGCTCGAATTAAAGACTTGAACAGCTTGAACGCGTTGCTCTAATAGCGGGAGTAAACTGGTTTTAGTAGTTTCAACTTCAGGAAGTTCGGGCATGGTGTACTCAAGTTGTTTCAACAACAATACAATGAGGGCAAATGTTTGACTTACAATTATGCAGGTATTTAATTTTATTTGCTAATCTAGGCCAATCTTAATCTTGACCGTTGTAGCAAGGGTTAAATATGTAAGATAAATATAAAATAATCATAATCTTACTTTTTACACTCCGCTTTTTATTTTTTGAGAAATAAGGAATCTTCATGCCTTCATTGAAAATTAACCTCCTCTATGGTTGCGTAGCCATGTGCATGGGGGCAGGTAGCTCTTTTACATGGGCCGCTGAGTCTGATTCAGAGTCAACGGTGCAACTTCCGACAATTAAAGTTGAAGCAACACGTACAGATACCACTTATATGGAAACGCCTGCATCAATTTTTAGAGTCGATATCCCTAAAAATGATCAATCAGCGCAGGTCAATTTAACCGAAGTTGTTAAAGGCATTCCAAGCGTTCAGTTACGTAATCGGGAAAACTATGCGCAAGATTTGCAGCTCTCGATGCGTGGTTTTGGTGCACGTTCAACATTTGGTGTGCGCGGAATTCGTTTATATACTGATGGTATTCCAGCAACGATGCCAGATGGTCAAGGTCAAACCTCAAATATTGATTTGGGGAGCTTGAGCCATCTTGAAGTTTTAACGGGGCCATTTTCATCGCTGTATGGTAACTCATCGGGTGGGGCGATTTTGGCGACAACTCGAGAGGGGCAGGGTAAAGACTCTATTGAGATGAGTTATGCGGGTGGCAGTCATAATAAAAATCGTGCAGGTATCGTGTTACAGGGTGGCGCTAAAAACCAGAATGAACCGAGTTATATCGTCAGCTCCTCTTATTTTGATACCGATGGCTATCGTGATCATAGTGGCGCAAATAAAGTTTTAAGCAATGCCAAGCTGACATGGAATCTCGATGATGGTAGTAAGATCAACTGGGTCACGAACTATGTCAAGATTGATGCAGATGATCCAGGCGGTTTAACCCGTGCTGATTGGGAAAAGAATCCCAAACAGGTTGCTAAAAATGTTTTGGATTACAATGCTCGCAAAACAATTGATCAAACTCAGACAGGTTTGACTTGGTCAAAACCACTTAATGATCAAAATGAACTGTATGCGATGACTTATATTGGGCAACGTCAGGTAACACAATACCAGTCTATTCCAGATACGGTACAGAAGAATCCAAACACACCCTATCAAGCTGGTGGCGTGATTGATTTTAAGCGTGATTATTATGGTGCTGATTTCCGCTGGACAGGAAAAGATTTATTACCGAATACCCAATTCAGTGCGGGTGTTGCGATCGATGCAATGAACGAAGATCGACAAGGCTATCAAAACTTTAATGATGCGGGTGATAAAGGTATAAAAGGTGCTGTGCGCCGTGATGAACGCAATACTTTGTGGAATGTAGATCCTTATCTACAAGCATCTTGGTCTTTTTTACCAACCATGCGTTTAGATACAGGGGTACGTTATAGCAATGTACATTACAAGTCGAAAGATCATTATATCATTGGTCTGAACGGTGATAACAGCGGTAAGACAACTTATGAAGAAGTGTTACCTTCGGTTGCGTTAAGCTGGCAAATCATCCCAGAAGTGCTGGCTTACGCGAGCTACGCCAAAGGGTTTGAAACACCGACTTTTACTGAAATGGCTTATCCTGCACAAGGTGGCGCAAGTACGCTTGATTTAAAACCATCGAAAAGTGATAACTATGAACTCGGTTTAAAATCTTCAAATATGCTGGGTGATTTTAACTTGGCGACCTTCTATATCGAAACCAAAGATGACATTGTGGCAGCCGAAAGCATGGGTGGCCGTGCGACATTCCGCAATGCAGATAAAACCCTACGTAAAGGTGTTGAATTTGCATGGAATAAGAAGCTTTGGAAAGACTTAGCAGTGAATGCGAGTTATGCATATTTAGATGCAACTTTTGATTCGAAAGTGCCTGCGATTGGGAAAGTTGCAGAAATTCCTGAAGGTAATGCAATTCCTGGAATCGCTAAGAATCAAGCCTTTATTGGCTTAGCGTGGCAGCCAGAGCAAGGTTTCTATGCGGGACTTGATACCCAGTTTATGGATAAGGTCTATGTCAATGATATCAATAGTGATGCTGCTGCAAGCTATACTGTGGCATCGATCTATACGGGTTATGCATGGAAACATGCTGATTGGGGCATTAATGGCTTTGCGCGCGTAGATAACCTGTTCGATAAAAACTATGCTGGTTCTGTGATTGTCAACGAAGGAAGCAGCCGTTTCTTTGAACCAGCCGATGGTCGTAACTGGAGTGCGGGAATTAAAGTAAGTAAGCAATTCTAAGTTATATACAGCAGCACTTGCATAGTGAAGTGCTGCTGCATAAATTATTTTTTAGGTGTCTGAGCTGCCGCAGCTTTTTTCGCAGCAATCGCTTCATCAACTTTAGCTAAAGACTCTTTTGCATTCGGATAATTCTGCTTAGCTAAGCCACTGAAAATTGATCTGGATTCCTCCAGATTTTGTGTAACAATCCCGCCATTCGCTAGCATATTTCCTAATACCATTAGAGAAGGTGCATATCCTTTTTTCGCTAAATCTTTAAGTGTTTCAACTGACTGTTGCTGCATAAATGGATTTTTGTTCTTTACCCCCAAGCTTAAATCATAAATCGCTTTTAAATGCACAGCTGGGTAATAGTTCTTTCTTAACAAGGGTAATAGTTTTTGCACAGCCATCTGGTCGTATTCGGGCTTACCTTGTCTGAATAATATATTTGCAGATTCAACAATCGCTTCTTCTGAACCTTGATTCGAAGCTTTATCCAAATACTCTTTATATTTCTGATCGCTTTTTGCAACACCTAGATCACCTGTGTGATAGAGCTGGGCAAGCGTGAAACTGGCTTTGCCATAGCCCTTGTTAGATGCATCCTGATAGTATTGCAAAGCCTTTCTATCGTCCTTATTTGTTCCTTGCCCCATCTGGTGCATATAACCGAGGTTATAAATCGCTTGGGTATTTCCTGTATCTGCTAGACGGTGCATTTCCTGAAAGGCAGCATTGTAGTCTTTTGCTTCATAGAGTTGAGTGGCTTTTGCAAACACATCAGTGGCAGCATTTTTACTGTCAGCGGCGAAGGCAGTATGGCTTGCAAGGGTGATTAAACTCGCAATGAGCAATTTTTTCATCTTTATTTTTCCTTTCTCATGTTGATCTGCTTTCATCCTTTGCATAGCAGAACTCAATATGCTGTTCTCATCATAAAAGCTTGCGGCAAAATGTAAATAAGGAATTTGTATAAATCTTGGCAGGGGGAAAAGCGAGTTTTGATCTTTTTATTTTTATAATTTATTTAAAATCAAATGTGTATAATTGATTTTTTAGAGAGCGACTTGCGACTCCTTGCTGGCAAAAGAGTCAACAAGCCTCCATATTTTATCTTTATTTCTTGCTGCTAGCTTCTTGTAAAAGCTGTTCAATCTGCTCAGCATTTTGCGGGCTACCTGAGAGTCTCATTCCATTTTGCAGGAATAATGTGGGTGTTCCATCAATTTGTAGCTTCTGTCCTAAGGCTAAATTTTTCTGTATAGGTGTCTCGCATTGAGTCGCACTTTTTGGTGCTTTGCGATGCAACATATAATCTTCCCAAGCCTCATATTGATTTTTAGCACACCAGATTTTATTGGCAACAGCTTCAGCTTTAGGATGTAAATTTTTAAGTGGGAACAAGAACAAATAGACGGTGACATTGTCTATTGAGGTCATATTCTGCTCAAGCTTTTGGCAATAAGGGCAATCAGGATCGCTAAACACATAGAGCGTGCGTTCGCCTTTACCTTTTACATATTTAATCGCTTGGTCAAGGGGGAGTTGCTTAACATCAATCTTACTTAACTCGGCTAAGCGATCTTCGGTCAGATTCTTTTTGTTTTGTACATCGAGTAAATTACCGAAAAAAAGATATTTGGCTGTTTCATCGGTATAGATAATTTTACCTGCTGCATAAACTTCATAAATTCCGGGTAATGGTGATGCATTTACTGATTTAACCAGAATCTCTGGATAATTTTTTTTGAAGTTTTGTTCAAGCGTTTTACTGTCCGCATGGACTGTTTGTAAACCGATCAGACTCAAGGTGAGTGCTGAAAGTAGTGTTTTGATCATTATTTTCATTAGAAATCAGTTGAGTTGAGGATAGATGAACAATACCGCTCATTTCTATTTTCGACAAGAACGGGATTTCAACTTTATTTTAAATAGGGCTGTAATGCTAAATGTAGTAATTCAATTAGTTCAGGATCCATATATTGATAGTCGTCAGGGATGTCGAGGACAAAGACTTTTTTATGTAGTAGTAGTTTTGAGAACTTTTCTTTAATTTGTTGTTTATGGCGGGATTCCATCACAAAAATTTGATCCGCCCAAGCAATGTCTCTTGATGAAATAGTATGTTTAGCGTGGCGGCTAGTGCCTGCTGAACGGGTATGTAGACCATACCCTTGAGCGAAAATACGTTCAGCTGTTGGACTGCGCCATTGATTACGACTGCAAATGAAGAGGGTGTTCAGTATCTTAAATCCAATAATTGAAATGGGCTTCGCGTAAAAATTTTGCTTTGGAAATTCGTGGGTATTCGATTCCTAATTGTTTGGCACGTGCAAGTTTATCTTGTCGTGTATAGAGATATTTCCATTGTTTAGTCGGTCTCCAGCAAAGAGAAGTATGCCGACAGTCTCGCCCACGAAATAGAAATTTTTGTTTACGGCGCCATGCTCGATTACGTTGTTGTGATAAATCATCCATATTAAAAAACTCATGAGTTGATCGGGTTCAGCAGCCGCGATAACACATGAGTTTTCAATATAAAACTAAAGCTTAATTTTTACAAGTGACTAGCTTGGACGAGCCACATCTCCATTTAATGCTTCAGGCAAGTCCAAAACAGTGACGCCAAGTTCTGACAGTGCAGCAGGTTTGGCAATCACAAGCGCTAGATAGCCATCTTCAAATGCGATGCTATTGACCACTTCAACATCTTTGCTCAGTTGGGTGGCAGGTGCTGGCACATCCGCTTGAGCCTGTATAAGGTGTAACCAGTGTTTTGGTTTTGCTTTAAACCAAAGACGTGCCACGATTTCCTGACCTAGGTAACAGCCTTTATCGAAATGGACACCATCACGTTGATGCAGGCGTAATTCTTGTGGTTGGAACAAGTGTTCAGTACTTTGCTGAACCCATGCTTGTCCAGATTGAATCGCTTGAATTTGCCAAGCATTGATATCTATTTCTGTTGAAGAAAAATCGGTTTGAATACCATTGACTGTTGGGAAAACCGAGCCTGTTTCTTCTAATTTCATTTTGGAAAAAGCACCAAACTTTTTAATATGCTTGGCAAACTCTTCGGCTTGGTCTTGAGTGGTCACTAACTCGAAACTTTCTGGATTTAATTTTTTAATCCATAGGCCAAAATGAATACGACCTTTTAAATCACAAATAGCAGTATAGCGACTTTCATTTTCTGGTAAGCGTTCAACATGAATGGTGACTTGGCCTTGTAAAAATTTTTGCGCATCTACACCATTTAAGCTAAAAGCAGTAAAAGCAAGTTGACTCATAGATCAATCCTAAGCTGCATTCTGATCACTAAAATATGGACTGTTATTTTGCGCCATTTTTCACAAAAAAGCAGCTTTAGATTCTCGATAATCGTGTTCAAATGAAAGATCAGTGGCATAGCATTCACATGCCAAGTCGCTATGATAAATCGACCAAACACAATGATCGTGATATGGGAGAACAATAATGACTGGAACAGTAAAACTACATCGAGTATTAAGTGCGCCCCCTGCGCGTGTTTTTAAAGCCTTTCTTGATCCTGACGCGCTGGTAAAATGGCTACCACCGCATGGATTTACCGCAAAAGTTCACCATCTGGATCCACAGGAAGGTGGAACTTATAAAATGTCATTTACCAATTTTTCGACAGGACGTAGCCATTCATTTGGTGGGAAATATATTAAAATTGTCCCGAATGAGCTGCTGCGTTATACCGATAGATTCGATGATCCAAATTTGCCTGGTGATATTCAGGTCACGATTGAGCTAAAAGCCGTTGCTGTAGGTACAGAGGTGCATATTACGCAAGCTGGTATACCAGATGTGATTCCTGTAGAAGCCTGTTATCTGGGGTGGCAAGAATCTTTGTATTTATTAGGCTTGTTGGTTCAAGCGGATATACCTGACGAATAAAGACTTTCGTTAAGTAAAATCGGTTGAGTGAGAAAAACAAAAAATATTGGATGAATAAATTAAATTGGGGAATCAAATGTCTGAGCAAGCAATTGTTAAAGGACGAGAACAGCTTGCGCGTGTTGCAATGCGGGCTGCTTTAGAAAATCATCAAGCAGAAGATAGTGTGGAGTTATTTATCCAGCATCATCTTGAAGAAATTGAGCCTGATTATTGGAAAAAATATTCTGGAAGCGCCGTACCTACACCGTTACAGGTTCTGGATTTATTGGTATTGGCCGCCCCATGGGAAAGTGATGAGATCGATAGCCGTGAAATGCTGGATTTCACTTTGCCGGATGAGATTACCCAATATGTGATTTGTGTCAGCTTTGATGCGAAAGGTCAGGTGATTGATATTTCAATGGAAAGCTAAGCAGAAGCCCAACAGGAGAGTAATGTGCTGATTGCAATTAAACGTATTTATGATCCTGTTGCAGCAACTGACGGTCAGCGTGTTCTGGTTGATCGGTTGTGGCCCCGAGGGATTTCCAAAGAGCGTGCACAGCTGGATTTATGGCTTAAGGACATTGCGCCTTCTACTGAATTAAGAAAGGCGTTTTGTCATAAAGCTGAGCATTGGTTGAGTTTTCAGGAAGGTTATTATCAGGAGCTTGAAGGCAATCCATATGTAAATGAACTCAGACAGATGGCGGAACATGAACAGTTAACTTTGATTTATGCGGCTAAAGATCCTGAGTTAAACCATGCGCTGGTCTTAAAGAATTATTTGCTTGGGAAGGACATTCAAGCTTAAAGTTTTGAAAAAAGGCATCTATCCCTCATAATAGCCTTTTTGAGATTTTTTTATGTCTTTTCCAAATTGCCCACAATGTCAATCAGAATATACTTATCAAGATGGCGATTTATTGATTTGCCCAGAGTGCTCACATGAGTGGAAAGAAGGCGAGAGTCAGGCTACTGAAGTACAAGACATTATTAAAGATGCAAATGGCAATGTTTTAGCCGATGGGGATAGCGTCACTGTTGTCAAAGATTTGAAAATTAAGGGTTCATCATCTGTTGTTAAAGTGGGTACCAAAGTAAAAAGTATTCGTTTGGTACCAGATGCAAGCGATGGTCATAACATTGATTGTAAAATTGATGGCGTCGGTGCAATGAAACTGAAGTCTGAATTTGTGAAAAAAGTTTAATTAAATAGACTTGGAAAGGAGCATATAAATGCTCCTTTTTATTCATTACATAAATTACCAAAAACGAACAAAATTTAATCTTCTTAAACGGCAATTGCTGATCTATATTGGATGAGATAACAATCAAAATGTAACTCCAATAAATAGAGGTCCTTATGGCAGGATGGTTCGAAGTAAGTCAGGCAAGCGATGGGCAATACCGTTTTGTACTCAAAGCAGGAAATGGTGAGCCAGTTTTAAACAGTGAATTATATAAAACCAAAGCAGCGGCAATGAATGGCATTGCATCTGTTCAGAAAAATAGTCCAGATGATGCCCGTTATGAGCGTTTAACTTCAAAAAATGACAAGCCTTATTTTAATTTAAAAGCAGCGAATCATCAGGTGATTGGTACCAGTCAGCTTTATGCTAGTGAGCAGTCTCGTGACAAGGGCATTGAATCTGTCAAAAATAATGGCCCATCTGAAACAGTAAAAGATTTAACCGTGTAATTAAGCCATAAAAAAGCCGTTTAAATTAAACGGCTTTTTTACATCTGTTGGTCAGATTAACGGACAAGTTTTGCCATTAATTCTTCTTTATTCAGATTGCTTGCTTCTGCATCGCGACGGCCTTTGTATTCAAAAGTGCCTGCATCCAGACCTTTTTCACCAATCACGATACGATGTGGAATCCCCATCAATTCAAGATCAGAGAATTTCACCCCCGGACGTTCATTACGGTCATCCAGTAACACGTCGTAGCCTTGTGCTTGCAGTTCTGCATAAAGCGCTTCAGCTGCTTCGAGTGTACGCGGTGACTTGTGTGCATTCATCGGTACGATTGCCACTTCAAAAGGTGCAATCGCTTGTGGCCAGATAATACCTTTGTCATCGAAGTTTTGTTCAATAGCAGCCGCCACTACACGTGTTACACCAATTCCATAACAACCCATTGTCACGGTTAATGGCTTACCATCTTCACCTAATACTTTACAGTTTAAGGCTTCTGAATATTTGGTTCCTAACTGGAAGATATGACCGACTTCAATACCACGTTTGATTTGAAGTGTGCCTTTACCATCTGGAGATGGATCGCCTTCGACGACATTACGTAAGTCAAAGACTTCTGTGAATTTGGCATCACGATCCCAGTTTACACCAGTCGCATGTTTGTCCACTTCATTGGCACCAGCAACAAAGTCAGCCAATACCGATGCTGCACGATCTACGATAACTGTTAAGCCTTTTTCAACCAGACCTTGTGGGCCACAGAAACCAGCAGTCAAACCATGTTCTTGTAACTGTGCTTCAGTTGCAAAAGTCAACGGTGCAGCAATTAATGGATGTTTTTCAGCTTTAATATCATTCAGCTCATGGTCACCACGTAAGAACAAAGCAACCACTGGCGTATTGCCTTTTTCATCCGTTGGGCCTTGCACCAATAATGCTTTGACCGATTGCTTTGCATCTGCATTCAGGAACTGGCAGACATCTGCAATGGTTTTCTGATTTGGTGTGTCGACAAGCGTATAAGCTTGAGTCGCGGCAGCACGTTCACATACTAGAACTGCTTCAGCCATTTCAACATTGGCTGCATAATCAGATTCAGTCGAGAATGCGATATCGTCTTCACCACTGGCTGCAAGTACATGGAACTCATGTGAAGCTGAACCACCGATTGAACCTGTATCTGCCTGTACTGGACGGAAATCCAGACCTAAGCGGGTAAAGATACGGCTATAGGTGTCATACATCACATCATAGGTTTCTTGTAATGATGCCTGATCTGTATGGAATGAATACGCATCTTTCATGATGAATTCACGAGAGCGCATCACCCCAAAACGTGGACGAATTTCGTCACGGAATTTGGTTTGGATCTGATAAAAATTCAGGGGTAATTGCTTATAACTTTTCAGCTCATTACGTGCCAAATCGGTAATTACTTCTTCGTGGGTTGGACCCAATACGAATGGATTATCATGACGATCTTTAAAACGTAATAATTCTGGGCCGTATTGTTCAAAACGACCTGATTCTTCCCAAAGTGCAGCAGGTTGCGTTACAGGCATAAAGACTTCTAATGCACCTGAACGGTTCATTTCTTCACGCACAATCGCATCTACTTTCTTTAAAACGCGCGTTCCCATGGGCAACCAAGAGTATAAGCCTGAAGCTAATTTACGAATCATCCCCGCACGTAACATGAGCTGGTGTGAAATGACCTCAGCATCATTTGGGGTTTCTCTTAACGTTGCAAATAAAAAGCGGCTTGCGCGCATGGAAACTGTCCTAAAGTTAAGTGTTATTTAAAAGATGCTACAACAAGGAGCAAAAATAATAGGCTCACTTTGAGCTGTTGGCATTATGACATGAATCATTCAATTTAGCGCAGTATAAACCACTGCAATGTATTTAAATGTTGAAAATGTAGAGTCATTTAGATGAGATAAAAGCACAATTGGCACTGTAATTTCTTACTTTTAATGGCTGCGTTTTACTCCAGTGTCTTTAAACGGCTAATGATATCGGCATATTCAATTTCTGTTTTATGGTAGGCATTGCGCAGGCTTTCAACGGTTTTTTTGACGTTCTCAATATTCTTGGAATTATTTTCCAGATTGCTTTTTAATTGGGCTGGCAGCATTTCACCTTTACGATGGTAATCCATTTCCTGACGCTTAAAAGCAATCTTGTCTTTTTGCAGTTGCTGCAATTGCTCCTGTTGATAATTCAGCTGCTTCTTTAAATTCGCTAAAATCTGATCACGTTTGGCGGTGGCGATCTGTGTATTGCCATAAGCGCGTTTTAATCTTAGATCCTGTTCCCGACGACGGGCAACAGATTCACGTTGAGCAGATTGTTGCGCATCAGCGGTAGCGTTATAAGGTCGATTGCGCTTAATCACCTGCATATTGCGGTCAAGCGCTTCATAACCATAACGGATGTGTTCAGGGGTGACCGAGGTGCTGACATTGGCAACGCCGTTCTTGTCATAATAGCGGTACCAAGTGGCTTTGGTGGGTTCCACTACGGCAAAAGTTGAGCTTGCAACAAAAAATAGAAAAAATGAGCAGATGTAAGTACGCGTAATCGTTGTAAAGTGACGAATGCGGAAACCGCACTTTAACGAACCAGCCATTACATTCCCCGGAAAAAGTTAATTAAATCACTTATTTTTAAATAATAATCAGTTGTATATTAGTGCTAATTTATACATTTAAAAATACTTATTAGGCAAAAAAATTAGGAATTTAATTAAAAGTGTGATCTGCTTAGGATTGTTTAGAGAAACTGATAGGTTGGTTCAAAAAACTTCATTGATAATGCAAGTAAAGATATGTTAAAAATATCAACTGATCTGTATAAAACAAATTAAACCAACCATAATTTGTATTGAGTATTGGGGCAGGACAATAAATGGAAGATAAATTTCAAAATTTAAAGGTGATGGTGATTGACGATTCTAAAACGATTCGTCGTACAGCTGAAACGTTATTGCAACGTGAAGGCTGTGAAGTCATTACTGCGGTTGATGGCTTTGAAGCATTATCAAAAATTGCAGAAGCTAATCCGGATATCGTTTTTGTTGACATCATGATGCCTCGTTTAGATGGATACCAAACCTGTGCATTAATTAAAAACTCTCTAAATTATCAGAATATTCCAGTCATTATGTTGTCAAGCAAAGACGGTTTGTTTGATCAGGCGAAAGGCCGTGTCGTGGGTTCGGATGAGTATTTAACTAAGCCATTCAGTAAAGATGAGTTGTTAAACGCGATTCGCAACCACGTTAGCGCATAAAATTAAAGATTGAGGAAAAAATGGCTCGCATACTTATTGTAGATGATTCACCTACTGAAACTTTTCGCTTTAGAGAAATTTTAACAAAGCACGGTTATGACGTAATTGAAGCAACCAATGGCGCAGATGGGGTGACCTTGGCACAAGCAGAATTACCTGATTTAGTGCTTATGGATGTGGTTATGCCAGGGATGAATGGCTTTCAGGCAACCCGTCAAATCAGTAAAGGTAAAGACACCCAACATATTCCTGTTGTGATCGTCAGTACCAAAGATCAGGCAACTGACCGTGTTTGGGGTAAACGTCAGGGTGCTTGTGATTATTTGACCAAGCCTGTAGATGAACAACAACTTATTGATGTGATTAAACAATTATTAAGTTAATTCGCTCAATGTGAGCCTTCTCATTATTCAATACGGGATAGGGTATGGCAGCAAATGGATTTATCGAGTTGCTTCGTTTATCCAAGCGAGGCAATAAACAATATACTTCAACTCAAAATGAAACGAACCGTTGGTCGGGCATTGCATTTGAGATGTTGGGGCAATATTTTGTTGCGCCATTGGGGGAAATTTCTGAGGTAATTTATCCTCCGAAATATACACCGGTACCAAATACTCAGGCGTGGGTACGTGGTTTGGCAAATATTCGTGGAAGACTGCTTTCGGTTTCTGATTTAACACATTTTATTTCAGGGCAAAGAAGCCAGTTTTCTCCGACGCAAAAAGTGATTTGTATTAGCCATCAAGATCATTATGTGGGGTTGGTCGTTGATCAGGTTTTGGGGATTCAGCACTTTAATAAAAAGAGTTTTTTCTCTCAAAATAATGATCTGGATAATAAGTTAAAAGACTATTGCCAAGGTCATTTCCACCAACATAATCAACAATGGCATGTGTTCTTATTGAGCCGATTATTAAAAAATCCTCAATACATGAATGCATCAATAAAATTTATAAACTAATTTAATACGCTACGGAAGATAAAGGCGTATTTCGGGGAGAAGCTGACATGGGCTTTAAACTTAAAAAAAAGAATGGTAGTGATAGTGCGGGGCTGAAAAAGGGTGGAGCGTTTCTCGATAATATACGAACGCAACTCGATCAGTTCTCCCGTTTATTCGGTGAAACTGAGAAATCAAAACCGATTATCTATCGTGCTTTAATTGCTTTGGCCCTTGCAGTCATCCTCTTAATCTACTTGTTCGTTAGTGTACCGCGTTCAAACCAGTTAACCCGTAGTCTGGGTGAATTGCGTTTGTTATCGCAAACCATTTCACGTCAGGCGACAGAAGCGACAGCTTCGGGTAAACCTGAAGAGATGAAAAAGCTGGTTGAATCTGAAAAGCAATTTACTGAAAACCTTGAAACGGTTGAAAGTGTCTATGGTAAAGGCTCTGATGAATACAAGAAGGTGAATGAGCTTTGGGGTGGAATCTCTAAGAATATTGACCTGATTTCATCACAACAGAAAGTCATTAACCAGCTTTACGATACCAACATTGCGATTAGCGATACCATCCCTGAGATTCAGGCTGAATATAACCTGATGGTTGACCAGATGGTACGTGAAAACATGCCAAGTAGTCAGGTAATTATCACCAAGAACCAAGTGTTTATTGCTGAACGTATTTTACGTTCGATCAACTCGGTATTGGTTGGTACAGATAATTCTAGCGTTTCTGCAAATGACTTCGGTGCCGATATTGATACCTTTGGTGTGTATTTAAATGCACAGTTAAACGGTAGTTCTGAACTGGGCGTAGACCGTATTAGTTCGGCTGCTTTACGTGAGTCTGTAGACAGCATTAAATCTGACTATGACGCCGTATTGAAATCAGCGGCGGCAACGGTATTGCAAAACGCGAACCAGATCGTGCGCGTACGTCAGGCATCTTCGCAAATCTTCTCTCAATCTGATGCGCTGTTGAACTCTTTGAATGCGTTATCAAATAAAGCTGAGGGTGGTTGGGGCAATGTTATTGCAGGTATCGTGCTGATCGGTGCTTTAGGCTTGCTGGTTTTCTCTGCACTACAATTACTTGCTTTACGTAGTAACACCGATAAAGAGCGTGTAACCCGTTTACAAGACGAATATGACCGTAACCAGAATGCGATTTTACGTTTACTTGATGAAATCGCAGACTTGGCAGATGGTGACTTACGTTCTTATGCGACAGTATCTGAGGACTTTACAGGCGCAATTGCCGATTCGATTAACTTTGCGATCGATCAGTTACGTGACCTTGTCTCGCGAATCACGGATACTTCTCAAGAAGTTGCACGCTATACCCAAGATACCCAGAACATTACCAACCAGTTAGCCGAAGCTTCTGAACATCAGGCGCAAGAAATTGCGGGTGCATCCGCGGCAATGAATGAAATGGCATTGTCCATTGACCAAGTATCTGCCAACGCATCTGAATCTGCTGACGTAGCACAACGTTCGGTACAGATTGCAACCAATGGTGCGCAAGTCGTAAACCGTTCGATTGAGGGTATGGATCATATTCGTGAACAGATTCAGGAAACTTCAAAACGTATTAAGCGTTTGGGTGAATCTTCTCAAGAGATTGGTAACATCGTCTCGTTGATTAACGATATTGCCGACCAAACTAACATTCTGGCATTAAATGCAGCAATTCAGGCGTCGATGGCTGGTGAAGCAGGCCGTGGTTTCGCGGTCGTAGCCGATGAAGTACAGCGTCTTGCAGAACGTTCTGCATCAGCAACCAAACAGATTGAAAGTCTGGTTAAAACCATTCAAACGGATACCAACGAAGCTGTAATCTCAATGGAACAAACCACTTCCGAGGTTGTTCGTGGTGCGAATCTGGCAAAGGATGCAGGTATTGCACTGGATGAGATTCAAACAGTATCGGGTGACTTGGCGAAACTGATTGCAAGCATTTCGGATGCAGCAAAACTTCAGTCTGCTTCTGCAAGTCATATTGCAACCACGATGAATGTTGTACAGGAAATTACGTCACAAACGACAACAGCAACGTTTGATACAGCACGCTCAGTTTCTGAGTTGGCAAATATGGCTGAATCGTTACGTGAATCAGTAACTGACTTTAAGTTACCTGAGTAAAACGAATTGGAAAGGCAGATGGGGGTGTCTGTCTTTCCATTTTAGATGTGTTGGATATCTCAACAAGGTGATGGCGAAGTGGAACTACATCTTGTGTGATAGATAGACGTAATTTTTACCCACATTGGTGGATAAAAACGAAAGAAGCAGCTATGAAACAAATATTAAAAACGTTAGTTGAAACGATGACGCTTCCTGAAGACAGTTATCTTGAACAAGATGCAGAGATTCTTGAGATTTTTATTGAAGAATTAGATGAGATCTTTGTTGAGTTAGAGCCATTACTTGTTCAATGGAAAGAACAACCACATCAACAGAATGTGCTGACCGATATTCGCCGTCATTTCCATACTTTAAAAGGTTCTGGAAGAATGGTCGGCGCGAAGTCTTCAGGTGAGCTGGCATGGACAGTCGAAGATACTTTAAATCGTGTGATTGCGGGCACAATTACTTTGAATGCTGATATTCAGCGTTATGTACAGTCGGTTTTTAATCTTTATCGCTTTAAACTTGCGCATGACTTTAAGGCAGTTCAGGCCCATCAAGTCGACTTAAAGCCATTGGTTTTATTAGGACAACAATTACAACAGCAACAAAGTCCTGAGCCTGCGCTAGCAGAGCTTTTAAATCTTGCCGTTGATCTTAATCATGACGAGGTCTTGACTGGCCTTGAGCTAGTTGATGATGTTGTCGTTGAAACGGATGCACAGGAACAAGCACCACAGCAAGTTGAGCCTGTATCTGAGCTTGAATTGGCGACGCCGTTTGAGGATGAGGCATTGGCCAAAGAAACTCTGGCCATTTTCCAAGAAGAAGCAGAAGAACATCTGGCGACCATCAATCAGTTCTTACAAAATGATCGTCCAAGCAATGATCAATACAATACCTTAATTCGTGCGTTGCATACCTTGCGTGGCAGTTCTGCAATGGCGCATGTCGATCATGTCTTTGAAGCCAGTTCAAAAGTTGAAAATCTGTTTAAAACATTATTACAGGAAGAACTGGACTCAAGTTCAGATGAAACGGCTTTACTGACGCATTATGCACAGTTTGTCGGTGATTATTTACATACCTTGAAGCATGAAAGTACTCAACAAAGGTTCAATGAAATTTATGAGACCTTTAATGTTGCTTGGGACAGCTATGACTTCCAGTTAGAAGAAAAGAATGGTGAAGCAATACGTCCACAAGGTCTGGTATCTCAATTAATTGAATTGGAAATTAATGACTTACTGGATGTTGAATTTGATTTCGAGAAGCGTGCGCGCCATGAGTTCCCGCAATATATCCAGTTACTGAGTCAACAGGCCGAAATCCTGTTACAGCATACGCATCATCATGCAACGATTGGTATGTATCAGTACACCAGTTTATTGCGTTCAAGCTATCAAGATCTTATTTTTAAACCAAGCTTACTCAATCTTGATTATGCCTTTGAACTTTACCATCAAGTTCATCAACAGTTTATCCAGTTATTTGATACCTTGGCAGCCGGCCAGCGTGTCACTTTAACCAAAGCACATGAACGTGTCTTAAATGAATTAAGCTCATTTACTCAGCAAAATGTTGAGTCTGTGCAGCAAGAAGCTGTGGATGTCGAGACCCATACAGTTGAAGAAACTTTGGCGGTTGAACCACAAGCAACTTCAAGCGCTGTGACTGACTTAGCTGCCCAATTTGCACTGGATAAGCAACAGTTAGATTCGGATGAAGCGAACCGTGATTTTGATCCAGACTTGCTCGATATTTTCCTTGAAGAAGCAGATGAACTGCTTGCAGGGATTGATACTGATCTCAATACATGGGCGGCGGATGATAAAAATATTGATGCTTTAAAGAATCTGATGCGTTATTTGCATACTTTAAAAGGTGGCGCAAATATGATTCAGGCACGTCATATTGGCCTGATTTCGCATGAGCTCGAAACAATTTATGAAAAGTTGATTAACCAGCAAATTCAAGCAACGCCTGCACTCATTGCTGTGATTCGTGCTGTACAGGATGATATTGCTGATCGTATCCAAATTATTCGTGATCAGCATGTCGATTATCCAGCAACGCATGCTTTGGCCGTTCTCCATAATTTGGAAAAAACCACGGTTACAGCTCCGCAAGTTGATGTTACTTTCGCTACGCCACAACCTGTCCTTGAGACGGTTGAAACACAGACCAATGAGAGCGCTGTTGAGACAAGTAACTCGGGAATTGCAACCCCAGCCAATGCAACTGTCGATGTAACTGCGTTTGCAGCACAACTGGCACTGGATAAGCAACAATTACAATCAGCAGAGTCAAATCGTGACTTTGATCCAGACTTGTTGGATATTTTCCTTGAAGAAGCCGATGAACTGCTTGCAGGGATTGATACTGACTTAAGCACATGGACCGCCGATCATCAGAATTTGGATGCTCTAAAAAATCTGATGCGTTATTTGCACACCTTAAAAGGTGGTGCAAATATGATTCAGGCGCGTCATATTGGTTTGATTGCGCATGAGCTGGAAACCATCTATGAAAAACTGATTAATCAGCAAATTCAGGCGACTCCACACTTGGTTGCAATTATTCGTTTAGTTCAGGACGATATTGCAGACCGCATTCAGACCATTCGCGATCAGCAAACAGATTATCCATCAACGCATGTGGTGCAGTTACTTCAACAGGCAGACCAAACGGTTGCTCCTGTAACGCTTGAGCCAGTGATTGAGGGTGTAGATGCATTTGCAGCAATTGAAATAGATGTTGTTGAAGCGCAAGCCGAATTACCTGAATTCGCCGAAGTTGAACCTGTACTTGATTCACAGACGCTGACATTAGAGCCAGAAACAAGCGCGGTTGCCTCAGATGAGATACTTGATGCGACTTCTGCAACTCAAACCCTTGAGACGGTGGCAGAGCCATTGGACGATGATGTTCGTTCGCTGGTCGAGCAGACTTTCCTCGAGGAAGCAGAAGAGCTGCTGGAACAGGCACAAAGCTTATTGAAGCAATGGTTTGAACAACGTGGTAATCGTAGTGTGCTGCTACAGTTACAACGTAATGCCCACAGCTTAAAAGGTGGCGCGCGCATGGCTGAAATGGATGCCATTGCTGTAATTGCCTATCATTTAGAAAATGCTTTTGAGCAGTTTGGTGTTCATCATTTCAATTCAAATGTGTATGACAACCTGCTGAATACCGCATTAGCATGGCTGCATGAGGCCATCTTTAAGCGCCAATATGCGAATTTTGATGGTTTAAAACAAAGTCTGGAGAAGATGGAGTTTGTCGATGTTTCGGCACAACTTCCTCAGAAACTTTCTGCGAGAGATATCTTCACGCCTGAATATACGATGGAGTTTGTTCAGGGCGATGGGACAGAACCGCCGTCAATGCTGGGTGAGTGGGAAACCACAGAACGTATTGAACAGAATAATGAAATGATTCGTGTCTCTGCGGATGTCATCGAGAAGATGATTGACCTGTCAGGGGAAAATGCGATCAACCGTTCGCGTATCGAGATGGACTTAGGTCAATTGGGCGGTACGCTGACGGAAATGGAGCTGGCGATCAAGCGTTTGGCGGATCAGTTACGTCGAATGGAAGGTGAGCTGGAAAGTCAGATTATTGCACGACATGGTGGAGAAGATGCGCGTTATGCCGACTTCGATCCATTAGAGATGGACCAATATTCATCTCTGAACCAGTTGTCAAAATCACTGGCCGAATCTGCTTCGGATTTGGTTGACTTCAAGACCACATTGTCTGAGAAGATTCGTGATACAGAAGGCTTGTTGCTGCAACAATCTCGTATTCAGGCTGAGATTCAAGAAAGTTTAATGCGTACTCGTCTGGTACCATTTTCACGCTTGTTACCGCGTTTACAGCGTATCGTGCGCCAAACCGCTTCAGCATTGAACCGTCCAACTGAATTGGTGGTGAACAATACTGAAGGGGAATTAGACCGTAGTATTCTTGAGCGTCTGGTTTCACCTTTTGAACATATGTTACGTAACGCGATTGACCATGGTATTGAAGATCGTGAACAGCGTTTACAAGCCAATAAACCTGAAACTGGGCACATCGTCCTGAATATTGGCCGTCAAGGTACTGATGTAGTCGTGACTTTCAGTGATGATGGTAAAGGGATCGATGTTAACCGTATTAAAGAAAAAGCACTGCAAACGGGTCTAATGACGCCAGACCAGAAGCTGGAACAGGAAGAGATTTTACAATTTATCTTCCATCCTGGTTTTAGTACTGCTGCTCAGGTCACACAGATTTCTGGGCGTGGTGTAGGGCTGGATGTGGTACAAAGCGATATTAAAGCTTTGGGCGGGCATGTTAGTGTGGATTCTACATTGGGTACAGGCACCACCTTTACCATCCGAGTTCCAACAACGGTTGCAGTAAGTGATGCCTTGATGGTTAAAGCAGGCGATCAACAGTTTGCATTCCCATTGGCACAGATCGATCGTATTGTTCGTATTTCACCAATGGCACTTGAGCAATACTTTGACAGTCAGGATGACTATTTCACTATTGATCGGGAACGTTACCGTTTACGCTATCTTTCTGAGTTTGTGGCAGGACAGCCAATTCCACGTTTGAGTGGTGTGGTTCATTCTTTACCTGTGTTACTGATCAAAGGTGCACAAGGACAGACTACGGCATTACTGGTGGATCAATTGATTGGTTCGCGTGGTCAGATTGTTGTGAAACCTGTCGGGCAGCAGTTCTCTAGTATTGGTGTGATTGCGGGTGCAACGATTCTGGGTGATGGTCAGGTCTGTTTAATTCTGGATGGTCAGAATATTGCGCGACAAGCGCAGTCGACTGCGCGTAGTAAGCAGGCCGATGAGACTTATACCAAACAGCGTTATGATGAACGTCGCCTGATCATGATTGTCGATGACTCGGTTACCGTACGTAAGGTGACTTCACGTCTGTTAGAGCGCCAAGGTTATGATGTGGTCACTGCCAAAGATGGTGTTGATGCGATGGAGCAGCTCGAAACAGTAAAACCTGACCTGATGCTACTGGATATTGAAATGCCACGTATGGATGGTTTTGAGGTCACAAACCTTGTACGACACCATGAGTTGCATAAGGACTTGCCAATTATCATGATCACCTCGCGTACAGGTGAGAAACATCGTGAACGTGCATTGTCGCTTGGTGTAAGTCAATACATGGGTAAACCATTCCAGGAAGAAGCTCTTCTGGAAAATATTGAAAGTTTACTGGCTGTGCGCTAAGAGGTAGAAAAAATGGTAAAGAAAGGCGCAAACTCGGCATTGGGACAGATTGACCAGCAAGAGTTACAACATTTAATTACGGTCTCAACAGGATTTATTGATGCATACATTATTGAATGTCATCAAAAGGTTCCGATGTTGTTGCCGCAGAATATTGTCTTGTCAGCAATGGATACTCAAACCAATGTTGAACATATTGAATGGCATGATTTGAAGCTGCCTGTTTATGCGGTCAATGATCCTGAGCAAAAACAAGGTGTGGCGCTGGTTGTAGAAGGCGAGGATGTGTCACAGCGTTTTGCACTGGTTTGTAATGAAATGCCTGAGTCGATCCGTTTGCGTATTTCAGAGATTGTCGATGAAGAACGTGAAATTGATGATGATAAAGTCTTTCAATATGTGAAGATGGGGGAGAATAAGTTTTATGTCCCCAATCTGCAAAATATACAAGCTCAACTGGGACTGTAATAAAAAAGGAACTCATTTGAGTTCCTTTTTTATGTGCTCTCGCAATGTTTAAGCAAGTAGCTCTACTAAAATTTGCTCATAGATTTCAGCGAGTGGCTCTAATTCTGCGACATTGACATGCTCATTGATCTGATGAATGGTGGCATTCAATACGCCTAGCTCAAGCACCTGTGCACCTGTTGGCGCGATAAAGCGACCATCTGAGGTTCCACCGCTGGTTGATAGTACAGTGTCAACGCCAGTCACATTTTTAATTGCTGTCTTTGCTGCATTCACTAGCTCACCGACTGGAGTCAGGAAGGGTAAACCAGACAAAGTCCATTGAATGTCGTAATTAAGCTGATGTTTATCTAAAGTCTCAAGTACGCGTTGTTTCAAGATATCAGCGGTGACTTCAGTTGAATAACGGAAGTTGAAAGTTACTTTCAAGGTGCCCGGGATCACATTGGTCGCACCCGTACCTGCCTGAATATTTGAAATCTGGAATGAGGTTGCAGGGAAATATTCATTGCCATTGTCCCAAACAGTTTCACACAGCTCATTGAGCGCTTTGGATGCGGTATGAATTGGATTCTCCGCCAGATGTGGATAGGCAACATGACCTTGTTTACCATGAACAGTTAAAACGGCATTTAACGAACCACGACGACCATTCTTAACAATATCACCAAGCTGATGCGTACTTGATGGTTCACCCACCAGACACCAAGTCATTTTTTCATTACGCGCTTCTAATGTTTCAACAACTTTAACCGTACCATTAATCGATGGGCCTTCTTCATCAGAAGTGATTAAAAATGCAATTGAGCCTTTATGGTTCGGATGTTTGGCAACAAAACGTTCAGAAGCAACCACCATTGCAGCCAGCGCTGTTTTCATATCAGCAGAGCCACGACCATACAATTTACCATCGCGAATACTTGGTAAAAACGGGTCTGAATTCCATGCATCTAAATGGCCGGTCGGCACCACATCGGTATGGCCTGCAAAGCAGAATACTGGATTTTCAGTACCACGACGCGCCCATAAATTATCAACATCTTCAAAACGCATGTTTTCGATATTAAAGCCAATCTTTGCTAAGCGTTCAGCCATAATATTTTGACAATCATGATCAACAGGAGTGACAGACGGCTGACGTAGAAGTTGTAAACTAAGTTCAAGAGTATCGGAATGGTTCATGCGAGATGTAGCTAAATCTGGTGAAATATGAACCGGTATAATAGGGGAATCTGATCGAGAAAGGTATTAAAAATAAACCTTATCTAGGTCTAGATAAGGTTCGGGGATGTTTTTTCTATGAAAATTACATTTTATCCTGAGTCTTTTCAGCAGTTTGAGAGACTTTATCACCTGCTTTAGATACATCCTGACCAAAACCCTTAAATGTATTACAACCAGTTAAAACAAAAGCAGTCATGATTGAAGCAACTAAGATTTTTTTCATCATCTTCTCCGTTTAAATGTAATTATGATGTACTTAAGAGGCTAAAAAATTTACCATTAAATGAACATAAGGGTTTGATGGTAAATGTGTTATAAAATGTTATTTAGTCGAATAACAAGTAAATTAAGTTAAGCTAAACAAAAGCGAAGGTTGGCGGAACATGTAATAACTAGGCGTTGGTGTGTGGTGATAATAAAGCCCATTAGTCCACCACATAGCAGGTTGCGATGAAGCGTCCTGATCAGGACAGAGCCATTCATGTCGTTGTAAGCGATAATAGGGCGTGTTTGGTATCTGGGTTCCCCATTGACCTAAACGCCGTGAAGTATTAATCCACGAAGGTACGCTTAATTCACTTTGATCTGTAGGCATGTATAACTGACCTTTCATCACCGCAAACTTACGCTGAATTGGGTGACGATTTGCCTCGGTAAACTGGAATTGACGTTCGGTAAAATGTTTTAATTTACGCTGTAAAGTATCTTCTCTATTTAACCCAAACCATTGTGCTAGATCGAGTTTGCCTTCGCCTAAATAATATTTTAAAGCCACTTCCCAATGCTCAACTTCTTGCGTTTCCTGATTGAGCACAACAAAATCCAGCTCACCTAAGGTAATGGCACCTACAATTTTTTGAATGCTATGCCCAAGCAGTCGATAGGGATGGTAGTCATCATCCAATAACCAGAACCAGAGTAAGTTTTCAAAACGTAAGCCAAGTCGTGTGCTTTTAAGTTGAGCCAGAAAATCAATCAGCGGCTGTGGTTGCTGATCCAGTTGCTTTAAACGTGATTCATAATTTTGATAATGCGTTTGCCATTTCTGATCAGGATGTAATTCAAAATGATTTTTTATGGCGAGATCGTTTGGAATTTCAGTCAGGATATTCGGGCTGGCAATACAGAATGCCAAATGCCGTACGATTGGATTGTTAAACTGTAACCACGGCTCAAAAAAACAAGGGGTGGTAATCATTTTAGACATCAAGCCACTCAATCATTGAAATAATAGGTTAAGTTTAAGAAACCACAATAAAAACACTTTATACTAGCACGGTTGTAAACAGCTGTTGGTTAATTGCTCAATGAAAACTTTATTCTGGCGTAGCTTGGTCGTGATTTTTATTACGTTGGGAATCATTGGGGCAATTTTACCGGGCATGCCTACAACCGTCTTCCTGATTCTGGCTGCATGGGCGGCTTCTAAAGGCTGGCCTGAAATGGATGCATGGTTATTGAACCATCCTAAATATGGCCCGACCTTACGCAACTGGCGTGAACATGGCACAGTACCGCGTAAAGCAAAATGGATCGCCAGTATCATGATGCTGCTCAGTGGTATTTTGATGCTATTCACCAATGCGCCATTCCTCGTCAAAGTTTTTACTGATGTCACCATGTTTATCGTGGCTGTGTGGCTGTGGTTACGTCCCGAGCCTGAGCAGCGTTAAGAAAAGCAACGCTCTTGCGGAATATATTCCTCATGCATAAGACAATAACTGTTTTTAAGTAAATGCATTAAGCAACCTTTGTCTTAAATCCCATCTAAAAGATATTCGAATAACACGAACAAAGAACGCAGATCATGTCTACGACTCTATTTTATTTTCCTCGTCAGCTTTAACACCTATCACCCACTAAAACTACTGAAAAGTACAAGAAAAAGTGCTTCATCTATGTTGAAATAAATGTGTTCTATCATTTATCGAGATAATAATGACCTATACCCTTGATCAGGCAGACATCATCATAGACTTGGCACAACAAACGCTACGTTTGCCGAAACATAATAAATTCTATGTGATCTCTTCGGGCAAAAACGGTATTGGTGAACAGGAAAATAGCGGTAAGACCCCAAGAGGTTGGCATCAGGTCGCACAAAAGATTGGTGGTGATGCACCAAAACATGCCGTATTTATCGCGCGTCAACCGACTGGTGAAGTCTATGATCTGCAATTAGCTCAGCAATTTCCTCAACGAGACTGGATCTTGTCACGCATTTTATGGCTGGATGGGCTGGAAGAAGGCTTTAATCATGGGGAAGGGCACGATACCTTTAAGCGTTATATCTATATTCATGGTACACCTGACACCGAACCAATGGGTATTCCAATGTCTCATGGTTGTATTCGAATGAAAAATGATGAAATCGTCGAGCTGTTTGATCTCGTTTCTGAACAAGCGCTGGTCTATATTTCTGAACAAGCCTTAGAAAACTAAAGATGAAAATATGAATAAGTGCTTAAATAAAATACGAAAATATCGGTTTTTGCATGGAATTACTTATTTTTTAATCATTCGTTCGGTTTTTTCAGAAAAGAATGGCAAAAGCGTTTGACAGGCTGTAAAGATTCTCTATAATGCACCTCACAAACGATGAAGACGTTAAGGGCGCTTAGCTCAGTTGGTAGAGCGTCTGCCTTACAAGCAGAATGTCGGCGGTTCGATCCCGTCAGCGCCCACCAAGCCTTTACGTTAAGACTCAAGTGCAGCGGTAGTTCAGTTGGTTAGAATACCGGCCTGTCACGCCGGGGGTCGCGGGTTCGAGCCCCGTCCGCTGCGCCACTTAAGTTTTAATATTCGTTTGCCATGATTGCAAAATTATCGTGCAGCGGTAGTTCAGTTGGTTAGAATATCGGCCTGTCACGCCGAGGGTCGCGGGTTCGAGCCCCGTCCGCTGCGCCACTTTAAGATTGCAAGATTGGATAGAGTTGAGTAAATTAGAATTTATTCTTTTTATTCAAACAAATTCCTAAAGCATTGCTTTAGATTTGTTACCTTGCTCAGGGCGCTTAGCTCAGTTGGTAGAGCGTCTGCCTTACAAGCAGAATGTCGGCGGTTCGATCCCGTCAGCGCCCACCATAATTTGTGACATTTACTTCTTTATGGAAGTAATACAGTGCAGCGGTAGTTCAGTTGGTTAGAATATCGGCCTGTCACGCCGAGGGTCGCGGGTTCGAGCCCCGTCCGCTGCGCCATTCTCTTGATATCGGTTTAAGAGAATGTTAGTTTTAACAAGTATTTTTATACTTGATCTCTGATACGAGATGCCATTAGAAAAATCAAAGATTTTTCTCTTGCGCTCAGACAAAGCTTCGCTTTGTTGATCCTCGCTCAGGGCGCTTAGCTCAGTTGGTAGAGCGTCTGCCTTACAAGCAGAATGTCGGCGGTTCGATCCCGTCAGCGCCCACCATATTTCTTCCCCAATCTCATATCATTGTAATCAATACAAAGTTATTTTATGATTAGCATCAATATAATGATTCTAATATGAAGTACTTTATGAGAAATCCTTATCAACGCAAGGCTGCGTCGAAATCTCAAGCTACACCTGCCAATTCTTCGCTCAAAGACACCTATCGTCAATTTATTCAAAATATTATTATGCAACGTCACGTGATTGCGCTCTATCATGACGGCTGGGCTTTATGTTCAACACCATCGGGTCAGCATGCGTTATCTGTATGGCAAAATAAAAGCTTGGCGAAATTATTGATTAAAGACAATTGGGCCCAATACGAAATTCAGGAAGTGCCCTTATTGGCTTTTATTGAGAAGATGATTCCCTTTCTAAAAGAAAATAACACGATTTTATCTTTGGATTTAACACCTGAAGGGAATAACCTGCTGGTTACCCCTGATGCTTTATTATTAGATATTAAGAATTTTTTATACCAGATTTACTTGCAACGACCAGATGTGTTTGCTGAGTTAAAGCTTCCGTTACCTCGAGATATTCGTTTGCATAACTCAGCTTCATCATAATTTGAACAGAAAAACTTTAATCAATATTCATTCAGCAACCAGCCGCTGGCATAAGCAAAATATTCTCTTAACCATGCGTTATAGCGTGTAGCTAAAGGCGTGGTTGCACCGAGCAAGATAATATCTCGATAGCCTTGTTTCTTGGCAATTGCAGCAGCTCTTAAGGTGTGGAAATCACTGGTCACAATTGCAATCGGTTGCTGGATATTGATGTGTTGGGCTTGTAATAAAGCCTGACTGTTTTTCAGATTGAGTTCAGTACTGGTGCTTTTATCTTCCAGAATGATTTGTGACATAGGAATATTATATTGCTTCTGTAGATAACGAGACATCACCACGGCTTCGCTATCCGTTTCACCATAATCAATCCCGCCTGTCAGTACCAGTTTCGCATCTGGCTGAGCTAGGGCAACAGGAGCCGCACGGTCTAAACGTTTTGCCAGCGTCGCCGAAGGTTCTCCATTTTCTACACCGCTACCCAAAACAATAATGGCCTTTACGGGTAAAACATGTTGTGTTTTTGCATTGTTGTCAGCAAGATAATCAAAGAAATAGCCTAAGCTAATTAACCATGCCCAAAAACAGAGCCAGCCAAAACGCCAGATTGAATGCAAACGGAAGTGGTAGAAAAAGAAACGCTCAATATGATAATAGAAGTAAGAATATAGGCAGAAAAATAATCCAAGCAGGAGAGGGAGTACTGTACCAATATGAATCTTTTTAAATGCGATGAGAATAGCGCCATCTAAAAATAAAACTGAACCAATAAGGGCGAGAAAAATACGAACCCATGAACTTATTTGCATAATCTTAATCGTAGTCGATTTGAACCGTGCTAAGTGTATGCAAAATTAAAAGAAAGGCAAACTCTCCGATTGTCTTAGGAAAATAAAAAAACGAGTGACTGGCACCCGTTTTTTAGAAAAGAATAACGTTAGTAAACGTCGCGGCGATAACGACCTGCTTGTCGTAATTCATCTAGCGTTGCTTCACCGAGAATATCCGTTAAAGCTTGGTCTACACCTGAGGCCATACCTTCAATACTGCCGCAGACATAAATCACAGCGCCTTGCTGAATCCACTTCAACAGTTCCTCTGCATTGTTACGTAAAACATCCTGTACATAGATACGCTGTTGCTGATCTCTTGAAAAAGCGAGATCAAGTCGTTGTAATGTGCCCATGTTTTTCCACGCTTCAATCGTTTCCTGATAGAAGAAATCATGTTCGCGTTGGCGTTCACCAAAAATGAGCCAGTTGGTCGTGTAATTTTGTCGGTTACGCTGCTGTAAAAGGCTCATTAAACCTGCGATACCGGTACCATTACCAATACAGATAATTGGACGGTTATCATCGATTAAATGGAACGACTCATTGGTGCGGATACGTAATGCAATCGGTTGTTTAAGTGGCGCATATTCAGTTAACCATCCAGAACCTAAACCGAGCTGATTATTTTCATCACGGTTTTGACGTACCACCAGTCTTAATAGCTGTTGGGCAGGAATACTGGCAATTGAATATTCACGCGTTGGTAATGTTGGAAGCTGAGCTAATAATTCTTCTACAGTATTGAAAGGTTTAACTTCAATACGTAGATTTTTATCCCAAAGTACCTGTGCAATGGTCTGGTTAATAGATTCAACAACAGTCTCTGCTGCAATCTGGTGTTGAGCCAAAAAGTTTTGGATCTCTGTTTGGCTATTTGATGGCTGAATCTCGGCAATATCTCCCGCATGCCACGTCATATCCGAAGCTGTGGTCAGTTCAATATTGTAAGCCGCTTGGCCTACACTATTTGGGTTGAGTAAAGTGCGTTCGCTTAATGTCCATTGATCAAACACTTTTTCAATATTCATGGCATGTAATTCATGCTTGGTTACGACTGAAAGTGCTTCATTCCAGCGTTGAATATCATTGGCATTGGCGTTATCTACTTCGATGAGGTCGAAGAACGGTTGTGCCTTAGATTGTTTTAACCATGCATCAACTGCATAACCAAAGCTGCAATAACTTTCAGGATATTCTTTTGATCCAAGCGCAAGCACTGCATATTGCATGTGACTTAAATCAAGACTTTGCTGCATCAGCTTTTTGCTAAAACTTGAGGCAAGGTCTGGTGCATCACCAGTACCATAGGTACTGATCACGAATAAAACCTGTGGTGCCTGTAGCAGATCTTGTTCAGTAAGCTGTTGAATCGGTTTTACGGTGGTTGGCTGTTGTGCTTCTTGTAAGCTTGTGGCTGTACGCCACGCCAGTTGCTCTGCGACACCTGTTTGAGATGCGTAAGTAATCAGCCAAGGTTGTGCATTTGGATCAATCTGTTGAGTACCAAGAGATTGACGTGCGGCTTGAGTGAGTTTCTTTTGTTTACGACGCTTTAAATACAACATCCAGCCAGTTACGAAAAACAGTGGCATGCTCAGTGACGCTAGCATCGCAATGAATTGATAGGTCGAACCAAAGAAACTACCGCGGTGTACAGGAAGCATACTGCTCATGATTTTTTCATTGAGCTTTTTATCTTCATACAGTTCAAATTTTTCAAACTGCTTATCTTGGTAATTATAGACGGCCTGATTTCGTGCGCGCTCGTGTTGTGGGATGATATCCACAAAAGACACTTCAACTTTTGCATCATCACGCTTTGGAATATTTAAGGTCAACGTTGAATATTCACGACCAATTTGAGCATTCACACCTGTCCAAGTCTGGGTCAGGATGGTATTGACCTGCTGAGTCGATAAACCTTCTTCTTTATGCTTTCTATTTCTAGGTTCATTGTGCTGTTGGTTACGTTGTGGTTGTTCGACGCCCATGACTTTGAACATACCCGCACGCCACCAGTCATACGACCAATATAAGCCTGTGCAGGCAAATAGTAGATAGAAGATAACCACCCATGTACCGACAACGGCATGTAGATCCCAAATAAAATTACGGCCTTTTAACTTGGGTTTGATAAAGAACCATTGTTTAAAAGTATGTTTCTTTGGAAAACGTAAATAGAGTCCACTCAATACAAAGAAAATCAGCATCAGGGTAGAGGCGCCCGTAATTTGTGCACCAAACTCACCCGCAGTTAAATTTCGGTGTAAACGTTGGATAAATTGCAACGTATCACGACCTTTAATCTCGGGTAAGACTTCCGCTGTGTATGGGTTGACCATCATGTTATAGCCGCGACGCGCCCCTTCTTTTTTGATATTCACAGTGGAAGAGGCGGCGGGATCAGAAGCGATTGTAATACTGTTGATTTCGATTTCTGGTTGTTGTTGGTTGAAATGTTGATAAAGCTGGGCAGGTGTTAATTTGGGTGATTGAGCCACTTCAACAACATAGCTGTCCTGATTAATCCATTTGAGAATTTGTGGTTCATAAGAGTAAATCGCCCCCGTTACGCCCATTAAAGAGAGTATAAGCCCCGCGGTGATCCCTAAAAACCAGTGAATCTGGAAGAAAACTTTTTTAAACATGGTCAAAAAATGTAAATAGAGTGGAATTCATGTAAAAAATTATAACTCAAGAATAAGAATACATTGTGGATTTTGCAGGTAATATTGATTTTGATTCTCATTTATTTTAAGAGCAATAAAAAACCTCTCATTGCGAGAGGTTTTTGGTTCATCCGTGTCTTAAATTGATTTAGGCGCACCTACAGTTTCATTTAAGTGCTTACGAACGGTATTGAAAGAAAAGTTCTTTGAATCCATACGTTTTGGCAAAATATAAGCACCTTGCTGTTCTTCACCTTTTGGGGTTTTTACCTTGAAATTTACAAGGATAAAGTCTGGTGAGCTATACCATTCATAGATATCTTTCCAGCCAATTGTTGCTGTGCCTTCTTGCAGGCCAACTTTTTGACGCATCACGATACCATGCGGTTGTACACCTAAACGTAAACCTTTAATTTCCTGAACAGGGAATTCAGTCATTTTACGTTTGACGTACCACTCCAGACCAAATTTCTTGATCAAATAAAAAAGAACCACACTCACAATCACTACCCAGCAAATCACGGTAGAGTAGGTTGAGTAATATTTAATAAGTCCTGCTGCAACTAAAGAAAGCACAACAAGTGCAATCATAATCATCCATGCTTTGCGGCTGAATTTGTTGGTACTACGCCAAATCATAAGTTGAGCTTGACGTTGTTCAGCTTCAGAAACTTCGTAAGGAACAGGTTGTAGCGTATAAGCGTATAGCGTTTTGGCGGTCATAGTGTAAAAAATGAGTTTAGAACTAGGTTAAGTTTAACACCTATTGGCATGCAAAGATATTATGCCAATGGCGAATGATTAGAGCGATGCATACTCTGTGCCGTCTTCATTTGGTTCATGACTCAGGCTTTGTTTCAGCATACTTAAACGGGTCAGTACACCGAGCATCAATGACAGTTGCTGCAAGATAATTAATGAGTTTTGATCATTTTCTTCATTGCGGCTTAGACGGTCACGAATGGTTTGCATCATATTTTGTGCTGATAAATCAGGGACTTCATCTCTGAGTAATGCACCCTGAATATCATCCAGTGCCTGATCGAGTAGAGATAATACTTCCTGATCCTGAATTTTTTCACGGTGTGCCCCTAACGCCGCGATATAACTTAAAAAAGTATGGCTGAGACATAGAAACTCGAAGGCTAGACTTTTTTGGTTTACATCAATATTCGGTTCGGTGGCAATGGTTGAAATCAGCGAAGCCACCTCTGCATCAGTATTGTGGGCAGCGCGTCGGACAACACGATAATTCAAGGCATTATTACGACCATGATGATATTGCTCGACCACTTCTGCAAGATATTTACATTGCGCCTGTAAAGAACGTCGGATCGAGCGGGGCAGTCTGCGGAATTTCCAGTCTGGCCAGATAAAACTGACACCAAACCAAGCCAGAGCACAACCAATCACCGTATCAATCAAGCGTGGAAAACCAGCTGCAAAGGCTGAGCCATCCAGATTAAAGTTGATTAAGGCTAAAATGGTAATAAAGGCAGTGGCTTGTGCATACTGTTTACTGCGCAATTCTAAAAATAGCACACCGCTCAGCACCAGCATGACCAGTTGTCCTTCAATCGAAGGGATAAAATAGATAATCGCAAGACCGACAATAATGCCGACCAAGGTACCAACAATTCGCAAATACAAACGGCGTTTGGTGGCGTTAAAGTTGGGTTGGCAAACAAATAGTGCAGTTAACAGAATCCAGTAGCCATAGGCGATATCCGTCATCTGGATAAAGAGATAGCCGATAAACAGGACAATCGATAAACGGACAGCATGGCGGAATAACACTGACTCAGGTGACAGATGTTGTTTGACACGCACAATAATGTCATTCCAACCTTTTAGGTCATCATCTTTGAGCTGGCTTTCCGCATGCTGTGCATTGATTTTTTGCAGATTCCGTTCGGTTTCCAGATTCTGTAATTGTGCATCAATTGATTTCAGGTTCTGATACAGCGCAAACAATGCATTAATCCGCACCTGATCATAATGTCCATCTTCGCGCAGTTTTTCCAACGACATCCTTAAATTTTCAAAACTATGCTTGAAGCGTTTGTTATGGACATAACGGGTACGACTGAGGATCGACTGAGACAAATCCTGACAGGCCTTGCCCTGAATAGACAGGATGCGCTGGAAACGGAACAGAATATCGCTGTGCTGGAAGACTTTCGCCAGTTTCTGATAATCAATATGGGCAGAATCTGCACGCTCATGAATATCTTGAGCTACAAAATAATATTGCAGGCTACGCCGTGTGTCCTTTTGACCGCGGTCACCTTTGAGACGAGTTAATAAGGACATGCGTAGATCATTAAAGATCGCCACCAGCTTGCCATTCTCCATGGCAATATCAATCATGCTTTGTTGATAACTGGATGGGGTCATATCCACATCAAACAGGTTGGACTTGGCAAATAAGAAACTACCTAGCGCAGAATAGGAAGCCGAAAGCTGATCCCGAACTTTCCGCACAGGGAAAAGCAGGAAGCTGATGGTGGAGAGTAGACCATACCAAGCCGCACCTGCGACTAAAAGGGCGGGTTGAACATACCATTGCTCAAATAAATGCACACCCAACATGGTATAGACGGAAGTGACCAGACAACCGTAAGCGATTGTGGCATAACGTCGCCCGAGTGAACCGAGTAAGATCCAGCCGATACATGAGGCAATTAATCCGATTGCAAAGGCAACAGGATAGGGGAATAACAGTTGAACCGATGCAGCAGTGATAAAAAATCCGATATAGGTATAAATCAGATTCATGATGCGTACAGAGAAGCGGTCATCAATATCACTAATCGCTGCAGCGACGACACCTAATGTTAAGGGAATCGTTGCAAGTTGATAATCTAATAAATAAGGAACAAAAGCTGTCCCTGTAAAGGCAATTAACATACGCACGTTATACATAAACGTGGTGTTATAGGTTGTTTGTTTTAAACGTCCGAACCAAGGATTCAAGGGTTGTCCTTCTTGTATTCTACAATTGAATTTTCATCGTGACTGTTCACAGGGGTAAAGTGTTCGCAGACGTTAATATTATGCACAAATCTGGTGGGGATGCTAAGCTTAGAATATTCCAAAATTTGTTAAAGTGGGGCAGTATGCAGGCCGAGCAAACCAATCAACGTCAATATTCAACAGCATGGATTATGTTGCTTGCTTTGTTAACTGCGTTAGGGCCGTTATCCATTGATATGTATTTACCTGCTTTGCCTCAAATGGCAGATGAATTCGGGGTAAGTACACAAATGGTTGCCAATACCTTGCCTGCCTATTTCTTGGGTCTGGCAATTGGTCAGTTGATTTATGGTCCTGTCAGTGACCGGATTGGACGTAAAATCCCTCTTTATTTTGGCTTGGCGCTTTATTCCATCGCCAGTCTGGCTTGTGTCTTTGCAACCAATGAATGGGCCCTGATCGCAGCCCGTATTTTTCAGGCTTTAGGTGGCTGTGTCGGTGTCGTGATGGCACGCGCTGCAATCCGTGACCGTCTGGACATGCAAGGATCTGCACAAGCATTTTCCAGCATGATGATTGTGATGGGATTAGCCCCAATTCTTGCACCGATGTTTGGGGCGTGGATTCTGAATTTTTTCCCGTGGCAAGCAATCTTTATTAGCTTGGCCATTATTGGCGTAATTTGCTGGTTCTGTGTGCATTTCTTCTTTAAAGAATCTTTGCCCGTTGAGCGTCGTTTAAAATTATCGGTCTATCAAGTCACAACATTATATGGGGCGATCTTAAAGGATGATAGTTTCCGTGTGCCGATGTTTGCGGGATGTTTAACAGGCGCAGCCTTATTCTGTTATATCAGTTCTGCTTCAGCTGTCTTCATGGGGCAGTATGGTTTATCTCAGCAAAATTTCTCTTATGCTTTTGCCTTAAATGCGGCAGGCATCATGTTGATGTCGTCGATTAATAAACACTTGAATACCCGTATGGGCATTTTCCAGCGTTTAAAGCTGGGTGGTGCGATTCAGTGTTTTGGCGCGTTGAATGTGCTAGGGGCGGGCTTTATGGTGCATGCGCCATTATGGTTACTCATGTCTGGCTTGTTCTTGGTGGTGTCTGGCATCGGTTTAACGGGGCCGAATGCGATGGCTTTGGCAATGTCTCAACAAGGCGCGCGTGCAGGCACAGCCAGTGCGATTATGGGCAGTATGCAATTTGCTTGCGGTCTATTGGCAGGGATTATCCTGAATTTCCTGTTCTGGAAAGCGTCCTTGAATATGGGCATCATGATGCTGTTATTTACCAGCGCAGGTTTCTTGGCAATTTTAAAAGTGGGTAAGTTGCAAAGCAGTCGTTCTAGCTAAAGAACTACTGCTGCATTTCTAGTGGTTTAATCTAAAAAGACGGTGAAGTTTTCAACAGGCTCGCGTGGCGTAATGAAAGTATTCACAATATGGTCAGGATCGGCATAACCCAAGGCAATCGTGCATACCAGTTCTTCGTCTTCTGGTGCACCTAAAATATCTAAAACGACTGGGTGGAAATGATTCCATGCGGCTTGTGGGCAAGTATCCAGACCACGCGCCTTGGCAGCCACCATGACATTTTGGAGCATCATGGAAATATCCATTTTGGAACCAATACCCATTATTTTATTCACGGTAAAATACAAGGCAACAGGCGCATCAAATAGCTGGAAGTTACGCAGTTGCTGCGCTGCCATTTTTTCTTTTTCGCCTTTCTGGATGCCAAGCAAGCCATAAAGTCCCCAGCCATTGGCACGACGACGATCAATAAACGGTGAAATCCATGTGTCAGGATAGTACGCAAAAGTTTCCTGATATTGGGCAGCCAGTTCAGGTTTTTGCAAAAGTTCGATTTGTGCTGCACAAACACGGTCAATCATTTCGGCGCGTTTTTGCCCTGTCACCACATAGACTTTCCATGGCTGAACATTGGTGCCAGAAGGGGCACGACTGGCAACCGTCAAGATATCTTTAATGGTTTGGGGATCAACAGGGGTATCTAAAAACGCACGTACCGAGTGACGAGATGTAATGGCCTCATCCACAAGGCGGACTTGTTCCGTGTTCATGAAGACTCCTCAACATTTTGATTTTTTAATGTTTGGAGACTATAAATCAATAAGTGTTTTTTGTTGCCAGTTTTTCAGCTATAAATTTAGGTTTGAGTAAAAAATATGCAAATAAATTAGTGGATTAACACTAATTGTTGTGAGTTTTCTATCTTTTGTCTAATTTGTGTGAAAAATAATTCTATTGGTAACATAATGAAATCGAAATAATATTTATGCATACTCAATGAAATCAATAAAACTCTTTAAATAAAAAGTACACACAATATTCGAAATTTATGCATAATACGCCCTTTTTAAAATTGATTAGGCTTTCCTTGCTGATCCGGTGAGGGGGAATTTTCTATTTAAAAGACAGCTTGAGTTTATCCAGTTCAATGTCTGTGGGAATTGTTGAAATATACACTATATACAAGGAGCTTCTCATGAGTTTATCTCTCATCCGTAAGCCGTTCGTAATGCAAGGTCTGGCAATTACTGTTGCAACCTTAATGATGAACAGTACACATGCTGCTTCAAAGCAAGAACAGATTCAGCAACTTCGTGATGAAGTGAAGGAATTAAGCGCTTTATTACAGCAATATGTTCCCCAAACAAAACAACAAAATGATAACCTTCAAGTTGCCGTAGCTCCTGCTAGTACAGGGGTTACAACCAATAATCAAAATAATCCTGCTGTTGTCACGGCTAATACCCCGAAAAAATCTCCATTAGGTTTTAGCGCTGCATCTGGTGCAGAAGTAAAGCTTTATGGTTTCTTGCGTGGTAATGCTTTGTATCAATCAAAAGGCGGCGATGGTATTTTTAACCGCATCAATAAGGTTGATCTGGAAGGCGCTGAAAAGAATAGCGACCGAGGGTAAAGATAATCGTGTAGAGGCAATGGCTTGCTATAACTTCTAAGCCATCTATCCTGCAGATGAAAATCATCCGTGAAAATTGAATCACTATAATGTGTAAAAGGTTCTTATATCGGACTGTATACTTTTTATAAAGTTGATTGAGTTTTCACTCATTTTGAGAGTTACTATTTTAGCAGTTTTGAGGTGGGGACAAGCCATCGAAGGAACTGGTGAAATAAACGGAAGAAGATATGGAATTTACTTTTAATGGTTTTTATACTCTGATTTCAGCCGTTATTGTGCTGTTATTAGGGCGTTTGCTCGTTAATAAAATTGATTTTTTAAGACGCTATAACATTCCTGAGCCTGTTGCAGGTGGTCTTGTTGCTGCGGTAGTTTCGCTACTTGTGCACTCGCTTTGGGGCTATAGCATTGTCTTTAGTAGCGAGTTACAAACCAGTTTTATGTTGATCTTCTTTGCTTCTATTGGTTTAAGTGCCAATTTCATGAAGCTTAAAGAAGGCGGTATCGGGTTGGTGATCTTCCTGGTCTGCGTTGCATCATTTATCGTGGTTCAGAATGCTGTCGGTATGAGTTTGGCAACGATGCTGGGTATCGATCCGCTGGTTGGTCTGATTGCAGGTTCAATCACGTTGACAGGTGGTCACGGTACAGCAGGTGCATGGGGTGAGATTCTTGAAACTCAACATGGGATTCAAGGTGCCTTAGCGTTAGGTATGGCGAGTGCAACGTTTGGTCTGATTATCGGTGGTATTATCGGTGGTCCATTGGCTAAATTGTTGATTAACCGCTACAGCCTTGCTCAAGCACAGACACCAGCAGAGATTAAAGATCGTGATACACATTTAGATCGACATCCTGACGAACTGGCGCCATTTGAAAATCCACATCAAGTCCGTTTAATCACTGCTGATAATGCCATTACTACTTTAGGTATGTTTGCTGCGTGTCTTGCATTCGCAGAATTCATGACAGGTTATAGTAAAGGCACTTGGTTCGAGTTACCGACTTTCGTTTGGGCACTCGGTGGCGGTGTTATTTTACGTAATATCTTAGAAAGTGTATTAAAGGTTGATATCTTTGATCGCGCGATTGATGTTTTTGGTAACGCTTCATTGTCGCTTTATTTAGCAATGGCATTGCTTTCACTCAAATTATGGCAGTTGGCAGATCTTGCTGGGCCGCTCGTCGTAATTTTAGGTGCGCAAACTATTACTATGGCATTGTATGCAGCATTCATTACTTTCCGTGTAATGGGTAAAAACTACGATGCTGCTGTATTGGCAGCTGGTCACTGTGGTTTTGGTATGGGGGCAACACCAACAGCGGTTGCGAACATGCAGGCCATTACCAACATGTATGGACCATCTCATAAAGCGTTCCTAATTGTTCCGCTTTGTGGTGCGTTCTTCGTTGATTTAATTAACGCAACCGTAATTCAATTAATTTTGAAATTCTTTGCCTAAGTTGAATCAAAAGCCCCATGCGGGGCTTTTTTACTAAATCTTTTGTAAATTAACCCTGTACTTCGGGCAGCATAGAAGAAGTGAATAGAATATGAATGAACAACTGAATGCCACGCTCATGTCGTGGGTCCAATTCTTGAATGATCCTCTATGGAACTTCTTGGTCATTTTCCTGCTATTTGTTGGGGTGTTTTATACCCTTATCACAGGTGCAGTACAACTTAGACTATTCTTTCATAGTATTAAGGTGATGAAAGGAAGTCGTAGAGAATGTGAAGATGATCACGGTATTACACCCTTTCAGGCATTTGTAACTGGCTTGGCAAGTCGTGTTGGTGTGGGGAACGTTGCTGGTGTCGCCATTGCAATTGCGATTGGTGGTCCTGGTGCTGTGTTCTGGATGTGGTTTACTGCCTTTTTAGGGATGAGTTCTGCATTTGTTGAGTCTTCATTGGCACAGTTATTCAAGGTGCGTGATAGCCAAAACCAACAATTCCGAGGCGGTCCTGCTTATTACATTACCCAAGGTCTAAAGCAGAAATGGTTGGGTATCGTGTTTGCATTGGCATTGATTCTGGCATACGGTTTTGTATTCAATGCGGTTCAAGCAAACGCAATTATTGGTGCAACTTCGCATGCTTGGGGTTGGGACAAAGCTAATCTTGTCGCACACTTAGGTGGGCTTGATCTAGAAGTTTCATGGTTAGGTATCGCGTTAGTCGTGATGACTGCGTTAATCATCTTTGGTGGTATTAAGCGTATTGCAAAAGTTGCGGAAGGCATCGTACCTTTCATGGCACTGTTGTATATTGCGGTCGCGTTGTATATCGCAGCAATTAACTTACCAATGTTGCCTGAAATCTTTAAATTGATTTTCACTAAAGCTTTTGAGTTTGAAGCGGCTGCTGGTGGTTTCTTCGGTGCGATGATTTCGATGGCAATGATGATGGGAATTAAACGTGGTTTATTCTCAAATGAAGCGGGTATGGGTTCTGCACCGAATGCCGCTGCTGCATCTGATGTAAAACATCCTGTGAACCAAGGTTTGGTTCAAATGCTTGGTGTATTTGTAGATACCTTTGTTGTGTGTTCATGTACTGCGATTATCATCATGGTATCGGGTATGTACCACGAGGCTGGTTTTGAAGGGGTGACGTTAACCCAGAAAGCCTTAGAAAGTCAGATTGGTAGTTGGGGTGGTGGTTTCCTTGCGGTCATTCTATTCTTGTTCGCTTTTACTTCAATTATTGGTAACTATGCTTACGCAGAAAGTAATGTACAGTTTATTAATAATAACCCGAAGGTCATGTTTGGCTTCCGTATTCTAGTTTTGGCAATGGTATATTTTGGTGCGATTACAAGTGTTCCATTAATCTGGTCTATGGCTGACTTATCAATGGGCTTAATGGCAACCATTAACTTGATTGCTATTTTGTTATTAACACCATACTTACGGATGTTGTTAAAAGACTATACCTCGCAGTTAAAGCAAGGCATTCAGCATCCAGAATTCAAGCTGGATAACCATCCTGAGTTTAAGAAAAAAGTTGACTCAGATATTTGGTAATTCAGTTTAATAAAGCATTGAATGAATAAAAAAAGTCCCTTTCGAGGGACTTTTTTTTATGATGTTTTTATGACAAATGCAAAGAAATTGATACATCTTTTCAAATGTGCTGGCGCTAAAATCCGACACAGAAAAATAGTCAATATGGCAACACTGCGTATGAAACAGCTTAAATTATGGACGCTTGGCCTTTCAATGATGATCTTGGCGGGGTGTCAAACGACAGCTCACATAAGTCCTGCTGTGGAAGATGCTCAAGCACATGCTGTTTCGCAACCATTTACTTATATTAAACAGCAACAAAAGCGTCCTGTGGTAGCTCTGGTGCTTGGAAGTGGTGGGGCGCGTGGCTATGCCCATATTGGTGTGATCGAAGTTTTAGAGCAACAAGGCATTCGTCCTGATTTTATCGTGGGAACCAGTGCGGGTAGTATTGTGGGGTCGATCTATGCCAGTGGAAAAAGTGCAGCTGAATTACGTGATATTGCCTTGAAGTTAAAAGCCAATGATGTCCGTGATGTCAATCTGAGTCTGAAAGGCTTTTTTGATGGAAAAAAGGTTGAAGACTATATCAATCAGCAAGTTCACAATACGCCCTTACAAAAGCTGAAAATCCCACTCTATGTGGTCGCGACAGAGTTAAAGGACGGCACAAAAACCGTATTTAACTATGGCAATACAGGACAGGCGGTTCGTGCTTCTGCTTCGATTCCAAGTATGTTTGTGCCGACCATGATTCATGACGTGGAATATGTTGATGGTGGTCTGGTCAGTCCTGTACCCGTGCAGGTGGCACGCGAATTGGGCGCAGATGTAGTGATTGCAGTAGACATTCTAGCTCAGCCGATCCATACCGAAACTACCAATGTATGGGGCTTGTTTAACCAGAATATAAATATCATGCAAGGTCGTTTGGCTGAAGAAGAGCTCAAAGAAGCAGATATTGTGATTCAACCCGATCTACGTGAGAAAGCGCATATTTTTGATGTGAAAGGCCGAGAGTCGACCATGCAGGCTGGGATTGATGCAGCCAATGAAAAACTGGCGGATATTCAATGGGCCATTCAAAGTAAAACAGACTTTTCAAAGACCGATCAGCAAAATATGGCGGTACAGCAAAACCGTTCTTTATCAAGATAACTTGGTATTCTTCATATTTATAGATGGACTTAAGTCGTTGAGTCCATTTACTAAAATGAATTTTCTATAAGAATAAGTTATAAATATTCTACAAAATGCTATTAAAAAGCGCAGAAAAATAGTAAATAACTACAAATCATAAAACTTTTCTATCAGATAGTTTTAAGTTTTGAGTCATAGGATGACGCATTAAAGTTAATTGCAGCACAACAAGGATTGTTAAACACGATGTTTAAGTCTTTTTTTCCTAATCCACGATTGTTTTTTATTTCAGTGATTGTGTGGTTATCTCTCAACATGTTGCTCTGGTATACCGGTGGGCATAGTTGGGGAGAGTATCTTGGTTTTCCTAAAGGCTATGCTGATGCTGAACTACCGATAGGTGTCAGTCGGTTCTGGGCACCTTCATTTATCTGGTTTTATTGCTGGTTCTTTGCTGCTACAGTGCTATTCGCTGGGTTCTGGCGTTTGATGTCAGATAATAAATGGCAAAGCTGGTCGATCTGGGGTTCAGCCTTTATCCTGTTTAATATCTGGTTCGGCGTGCAGGTGAGTGTTGCAATCAATGCTTGGTATGGTCCATTTTGGGATCTGATTCAAAAAATGCTTGCGAATGGTGGTGGAGACATTAAAGAACTCTATATGGGAACATTAACATTCCTATATATAGCAATGGTTGCTGTGACTTTAGTGGTTGTGAACTCTTTCTTTACTAGCCATTATGTATTTCGTTGGCGGACTGCCATGAATGAATATTATACCGCTCATTGGGAACAATTACGTCATATTGAAGGTGCTGCTCAACGTGTGCAGGAAGACACGATGCGCTTTGCCACGATACTTGAAGATTTAGGGGTAGAGTTGATTAAAGCTGTTATGGTCTTAATTGCATTTTTACCTTTATTATTTGAGTTTTCAAAACATGTCCCAGAGCTTCCTGTTGTAGGGGAAATTAGCCACTCTTTAGTTTGGGCTGCGATAGTATGGGCGATTTTTGGTACTGTGTTATTGATGGTTGTAGGTGTTAAATTACCTGGACTGCAATTCAATAACCAGAAAGTCGAAGCAGCTTATCGTAAAGAGTTGGTATATGGTGAGGATCATGCAGATCGTGCTGATCCACTGACATTAAAAGAATTATTTACAGGTGTACGGAAAAACTATTTCCGTCTCTATTTTCATTATGCTTATTTCAATCTGGTCGCAATTTGGTACAAACAGCTCGATATTCTCTATAGTTTGATGGTTCTATTCCCAGCAATCGCTTCAGGTAAGATGACTTTGGGTCTAATTAACCAGATAGGTAATATTTTCGATAAAGTCCGAGAATCCTTTCAATATCTGATTACTTCTTGGAAAACAATTGTAGAGTTACTTTCGATTCATAAACGTCTTAAAGCTTTTGAAAAAATCTTGGATTAGTTTAGTCATTTATATAGCAAAGCCTTGGTTCAATACTAAGGCTTTTTTTATGGGCGATGATTTTTTGTGTATTAGTTTTTATGTGAAAAGTGAATATATATTGCAGGGAAAATGACTTTATTCAGCAAAAGTGTTTCACTATAGTCTGTTGATAAAATTAATGATCTCTCATTTTTCTCTTGTATCGCTTAGAACTTAAATAAACAGGATAAATCATGAAACCTTTATTGCTTAAAAGTGCCTTGGCCGTTGCGCTGACTGCGACAACAATAAATGTCTGGGCAGCTCAAGCCATTCAATCTGCCCAAACTCAAAAAATCTCAGGTATTGATCAACAGTATATTGATCAGAATGGCAGTGCAAATAATGACTTTTATGATTATGTGAATGGAACATGGCTGAAACAAACTGAAATTCCAGCGGATAAGGCACGTTGGGGTGCATTTAATGAGTTACATGAATTATCAACCAATCAATTACATCGCATCGTTGAAGACTTGACTGCACAAAAATGGGCAGCAGGCAGCGTAGAGCAAAAGATTGCCAGTCTGTATGCCAGTTTTATGGACGAAAAAGCGATTGAAGCGCAAGACATCAAACCTTTACAACAGGAGTTGGCACGGGTCGATGCACTTCAAAGCAAACAAGGTTTTGCCCAGTTAATGGGGCATTTTTCTCGAATTGGCGTCAGAACGCCGTTTGATATCAGTATTGGACAGGATATGAAGCGCTCTGATGTGATGATTGCAGGATTGGTGCAACGTCGATTGGGGTTACCTGATCGTGACTACTATTTAAAAGATGATCAGAAATTTGTAGAAACGCGTGCAAAATATCTCAAGCATATTGAACGTATGCTGCAACTGTCAGGTGATCAGCAAGCGGCTCAACATGCAAAAGAAATCCTGACGCTTGAAACCGAGCTGGCGAAGATTCAGTGGAGCAATGTTCAGAATCGTGATTTATCCAAGCGTTATAATATTTATAAAACCAAAGATCTAAAAAAATTGACGTCAACATTTGACTGGAACACTTATCTCAGCTCGGTTGGGGTGAAGGATAAAATCCAGACCATTCAGGTGAACCAGTTAAGTTATTTTCAATCCCTTGATCCAGTGATTGATCGAACTCCTTTAAACGTTTGGAAGGCTTATTTTAAATGGAATCTCATTAGTAGTTTTGCGCCTTACCTGAATAAAGCTTTTGTCGATGAAAGCTTTGCCTTCTACGGTAAGACCTTACGTGATGTTGCCGAACAGGAAGTGCGCTGGAAGCGTGGTGTACAAACTGTGAATGGGGTACTGGGCGATGGTCTAGGTAAAATCTATGTGGAAAAGCATTTTTCTGCGGATAAAAAACAACGCATGGATGCTTTGGTTCAGAACCTGATACAGGCTTATGATCAAAGTATTAGCCAATTGGACTGGATGAGTCCTGAAACTAAAGTACAGGCCAAAAAGAAATTATCCAGTTTGTCGATTAAAGTAGGTTATCCGAAGAAATGGCGTGATTACTCAGCGCTAGATATTAAAGAGGGTGACCTCATTGGTAACGTGATTCGTGCCAGCGAGTTTGAGCATCAAGATGATTTAGATAAACTAGGTAAGCCAGTGGATCGTGATGAATGGTTTATGACACCGCAGACGGTGAATGCCTATTACAATCCATCATCTAATGAAATCGTATTCCCAGCCGCCATTTTACAACCGCCATTTTTTAATATCGATGCCGATGATGCGGTTAATTATGGGGGCATCGGCAGTGTCATTGGACATGAGATTAGTCACGGTTTTGATGATCAGGGTAGTCAGTTTGATGAATTGGGCAATATGCGCAATTGGTGGACTGCACAAGATCACAAGCGCTTTAAAGCCAAAACACAGGCTTTGATAGCACAGTACAATGCCTATGAACCGATTGCAGGGTATCACGTCAATGGTGAACTGACTTTAGGTGAAAATATTGCAGATAATTCTGGACTATCGATTGCCTATAAAGCCTATCAAATTTCATTGGCAGGCAAGCCAGCACCTGTTATTGAAGGTCGAACTGGTGAACAGCGTTTCTACATGGGTTGGGCACAGGTCTGGCGTGCCAAGACCCGAGAAGCTCAAGCGATTGTATATTTAAAAACAGATCCACATTCGCCAGATAAAGTTCGGGCCAATGGCGCTTTAGTCAATCAAGCACCGTTCTATGATGCGTTCAAGATTAAGAAAGGGGACAAAATGTATTTGGCGCCTGAAAAACGGGTCAGCATCTGGTAATTCGAGATTCAATAAAAAACCTGCATCAAGCAGGTTTTTTATTACTTGTTAGAGGAAGGCGATTCCCAGTCCAGCACCCACAGCCATCACCCAAAGCGGATGAATCTTTTTAAACATGCCGAGGATTGCGGTCACGATTACGATCATGACCAGCAGCAGGTTTTGTGCAGATGCATCTGCAATCAACCATGCACTGACCAGCACTAAACCTACAGTAATCGGTTTTAGGGCTTTTTCAAAACGAGCGCGTAGTGGATTAGCTTTAAAACGTTCCCAGAATTTAAGCGCGTAAATGGTAATGATGGATGAGGGACCAAATTTCGCTAGTGACGTAACCAGTAGTCCTGCTGGGCCTGCGACATGCCAACCAACCAAAGGCACAATCATCATATTCGGGCCGGGGGCCGCTTGGGCCATCGCAAACAGTGAGCTAAATTGCTCGGCAGTGAGCCATTGATGGACAGTAACAACCTGATGCTGCATCTCAGGCAGAATGGCATTACCACCACCAAAAGCCAGCAATGAAAGTTGAGTAAAAACGATGGCAAGAGTGAGTAAGATCATGATTTTTTCACTCCTAAAACCAGCATGTTAATTGCGAGTAGAATGGCCAAAGTCAGTGCCAGTGGTAGCTTGATCCAGATCATAAAGACAAAGGTCAATCCAATGGTAAAGATGGTCAGGTAACTTTTTAAGATCGGTCTGAGCATCTTCAATCCTGTTGCAAACAGTAAGCCTGCCGCCGCTGCCGCTAGACCTTGAATCATATGTTTGACTGCTGGGAGATACTGAAAATATTCATACACCTGATAGATGATCAGCACGATTGCGGTTGGTGCGGAGATCAACCCAAGCACTGAGCTGATTGCGCCTTTAACACCTTCAAATTCCATGCCAATCGCAACAGCCATATTGATGATGTTGCCGCCAGGCAATAATTGGCAGACGCCTAACAAGTCGGTAAATTTGCCTTCATCTATCCATTTGTGTTCTTCAACGATGATGCGATGAGCCAAGGGTAAAACCCCACCAAAACCCATCAATCCCAACTTCATAAATCCCGTGAATAATGCCTTACAATCAGGAGCAGTTGTGATGGGCTCATTCTGTATTGATAGGGCTTGGGCTTTCATTGGATAACCTTTCTGTTCAACTTCATGAGCTATAGCATGAAAGATTTATGGTATATTCACAAATGCTATTTTTGCTGTTAGATATACTTTTAAGGTATGTATGATTGATATCCATAAACTGAACGCATTCGTTGCTGTGGTTGAGGAAAGTAATATTTCCAAAGCGGCCGTTCGACTACACATGCAACAGCCACCTTTGACCCGACTGATCAAAAGTCTGGAAGAGGAACTGGATACAACATTGCTCAAACGTTTGCCGCGTGGGGTTGAAGTCACCGAAGCGGGGAAGGCTTTATATCAGGAAGCCATCACGATTCTGGCACATGCCCAATCTATTCCGAAACGGGTAAAAAATATTGCCCAAGGTCTGGAAGGACAGATCAATATCGGTTTTACCAATTCGGCTGGTTTACATCCATTTCTGCCTGCCTTATTGCGTGAGTTTCGAGAGAAGTTTCCAGCCGTTGCCATTCATCTGGAAGAAAAAAGCAGCAGCTCCTTAACCGATGCAGTAATTAATCAAGAACTAGATATTGTGTTTTTACGCAAGCCTGCGCCGATTCGTATTGGACTGCAAAGTCTGCATGTGCTGGATGAACCATTAATTGTGGCATTACCCAGTAATCATCCTCTAGCTGTCGAAGAGGGGCCAATTCGACTGCTAGACCTCGAGCCTTATGAGTTTGTATTATATCGCCGTATTGCTGGACAGGATCTGTTTGATAATATTTTGGCGAACTGCTATCAGGCTGGTTTTAATCCCAATATTGTGCAGGAAGCACCGCGCTTAACTTCAAGTCTTAATTTGATTGCTGCGGGGATCGGCATTTCCATTGTGCCCGCTTCAATTCAGGATTTCTGGAACAAGCAGATTGTCTATCGCAGTCTGGAGGCGAAAAAACCCTGTATTGCCCCTATTTATGCGATTTTTCGAAATAAAGAAAACAATGTTCGGGTCGAGCATTTCCTGAATCTACTCAGAGCCAGCCAATCTGCTTAAACATCCTCACAGGCTAATGGCTAAAATGATAAAAATTTAAAATCGTCCCGACCAAAGGCTGTTGGGATTTATCTAGGGTTACTTTAATGATCCTGAAGTTAAAGTCGCCATCATCGATATATTTAGCCACACCATGGGTTTTGTTATTCAGCTTTGGAATCTGATAACTAAAGAAGGCCACTTGTTTGGAAGGATGTACAAGGTTGACTAATTTCTTTGGATCTTTATATCCACCATATTCATTTTCAATACTTTGTTTTAGCAAGTCTGGAAAATAAAGGCTGGCATAGGGCATACCACAGCCAATACAAACAGATGAATCATAGAGTTCAATGGCCTGTTTCTGATTTGGACTCATGAGTAATGCTGAGCCTGTACCATTTGCCCCTGCATGCGCTTCGATATCGCGCCAGTCTCTAGGTACAAGTACAAGACCAATTTCAGGAAGTGCAACCAGTTTAAGTTGTTTGGCCTGATCGGCGGCTAATTTAAAATTGAAATGACAACTTTTTGCCGTACAGGTTTTAAAATCTTTTAATAGACCATCATCGACAGGATTTGGCGCAGTAATACCATAGAAGGGTACACGAACGTCATTGGCAAAGGAGGCTTCACCCAGTGCATAGATTTGGTTTTGGGTTTGACGTTGTTGTGCTGTATTTGAGAATTGAGGAAAATTCGGTTTGAAATTGTGAATCTCCGCATGCGTTACCGAAGTGAAGATCGAGAATACAAAAGCAAAAGTGGTAAGGAATATTTTCATTTTTAATGGCGTGTTTTAAGTTTCGCTTTAAATTAACATATTTCGGATGGTGAAGATTTATCACAAAATCAAAATCAAGCAATTGTAAAATTATTGGATAAATCGATAAAAATAGCCTAAGGAAATACCATGTTTAAAAATAACAATAGATTGAGTCGAGTCATTTTCACTGCTGTGTTGAGTTATATGAGTGTCTCTACTTTTGCTGCGCCATTACAGATTCTGGAGTTTAAGAAAGCACAACTGAGCCAGTCAGAACAAAAACAACTCTGTGAGCAAGTCAAAGATATTTGTACGCAGCAAGCAAAATGGCTGAGCTTAAAAATACCTCCTCAAGATGTATGGTTATTATCTGAGGGAAATATTGTCCAGTTTAATCACTCAGATTCAGGCTTTAAGTTATTGAAGCAATGGCATATTCCATTAGTACCTGACGAGGAGATGGCAAGATCAGGACAGTATATTTTTCCTAAACTATTTCCGATGGATCAGAACCGTTATGCCATTGCGGTGATTGATACTTTTTCTGAAATGTATTCAGGTGGTGGGGCGGGGATTGAGCGTGCCAGTTTTTATGAATTAAAGGATTCAGGCAAAACCCATCGCTTTATTGAAAATTATCCTTTTAGTTTTAATCGCATGATTCGGGCCTGTTTCTCGGAACAGGATTATGAGAATTCCAAAGGCAACTGTCATGATGAAGATGGGTTGAGTCTGGATATCCGTCCGATCAAGCCAATGTTATGGCAATTCCGTTATCGTTACAGTCTAGATATATCACCTGCATCAGATTCGGGTGAGAAATCGTTTAAAGGCAGTCGCAACCTGAATATTGATTTAAATAAAGTGCCGAAGCAGCCGAATATTCCTGCATCATGGGATTATGCAGGTATGGAATAAATGCGCATTCAGGAATATAGGATTGTTTTAGAGGATCATTTTACACTTTGTCAAAGCTTTAAAGGCGTGGGCTTACGCAATTTACAGCGTCATAACAGATGATTTGCCTTGTACATGGTACAAAGGGAAAAATTGCAATTTGGAACTGTGCTTATGTCTCATGTTTATACTTCTGCCCGCCGTAAATTTTTTCGTTTAAGTTGTTCTGCGTTCATGGCTGCGGCTGTGCTGGGTACAACCCAAGTGGCAATGGCAGGGCCAACAGTCGATCAACTGAGTGATTGTTTGGTGAAAGCGACCACCGCAGCGGATAAAACCACAGTTTTGCAATGGACGTATAGTGCTTTGGCTGCACATCCTGATTTAAAGGCGTTTAGTAATGTCACACCTGAGCAGAAAACCCAGTTGGATCAGAAGTTGGCACAGGTGTTACAGCGTGTGATTGTGGAGCAGTGTTCGACGCAGACTAAAGCCGTGATTCAGGCGGAAGGTGTTAAGGCTGTTGGAGAGGCTTTTCAGCAGTTAGGTCAAAGCGCGGGTGAGGATATTGTTAAAGATCCAGCGGTCAGACAGCAGTTGCAAGGCACGTTGCGCTATATTGATTTAAATAAATTGGTCACGACTTTTTTAACACCTGATATTTGGAATAAGTTGGGTGTGATACGTTAATAAGTTATAAAATCCCTCGTTCATGAGGGATTTATTTTATTGCATTTTTATTTATCGTAATGAGCATGCTTTACCTTCATATTCATAACGGTGAACCTTATATTCTTGACCATCCCAACGGAATACAGAAAAGCAAAAACCAGAACCTTTATTAATAAGATCTGGCCAACCATCTTTACCTTTTGTGTCTAAGAAAGTTGGAGTGCCTCGGTTTTCGACGATCATTTTCCATATCCCTTTTTTCTGTTGGGAAATGATGTGATAACCAACCATTTCTCGACCATAACATGTTGAGTCAGCATCTGAAATAATGGCATCTTTTAGTCCATCACCATTTAAGTCTTTATATGTAGTGATTTCACCTATATCGCAGTTACCTTCCCAACCATATTTTGTTTTTGAAAAGCCCGCTGCTTTAAAAATAGCCTCAGTATCAGCTTTAGGAACTTGAGGTGTTTGTGCAAAATTAGAATTGCTGATTAAAAGTAAACAAGTGCTAAGAAATAATCTCTTTTTCATAAATTTAACGATCATGTTAGTTTTGATTTGAAAAATTATTGTGCAGGTATTTTACCTTATAAAATAAGAAAACCCGCTATAAAAAGAGGGCTTTCTCATAGATGTTTTCATTACTTGTCTAACAAGACTGTTAAAGGATTTTCTAACTCTAAAATCAATCAGCTTTTAAACGCACTTTTTAAAATACCATTTTCACCAAACAATTTTTCTCGATATTCTGCTTCGAGCTGTTCAGTCTGCATGTGTAGGGGATTGAAATCTCTATCTCGTACATCCAGCATCTCAACCATTGCTTTAGTGATAATCCCTACACGATTAATTCCTCCAAAGCCTAGATATACACCATCTTTGAGCTCCCGAAACGAAAACTGAATATCACTCCGTCTTAATATTTTGATCCAGTAATGAAAAAGTACAGGAGAAAGGAGTTTGGTAACCCTACTGAGTGCAATCCTTCTATTTTTAACCGTATTACCACCTATGGCATTCAACACATCAAATGCCACAGATTTATGTTCTAACTCTTCCAGCGCATGCCATTCCCATAGGTTTCTACTGTCTTGTGTCGTTCTCTGTTTAATTAATGGATCAGTTAATAATAACCGTGCAAGCGTTGCCGTATAGTGTTCCATCACCACGGTTGCGGCTAATTGTTCAACTTTAGGAAGTTTCCGAAATTCATCTAATTTTGCTTTGGTCTTGGCTTCTATCTCTATAACTTCTGGGTAATCCGAATGAATAAGATGCTCATTTAGAGATTGATGTTCCCGACTATGAAATGCTTCTTGCGCAATAAAATTTCGGATATCTTCTAGTAATTTTTCATCTTTAATTTGATCACGGACATTTCGAATACTCTCGATAAAAAACATTTCTCCAGGTGGAAACATGGCGGAAAGAACCACAAACAATGAGGTAACAACGAGATTATCTTCATAGTAAAAAGAAAACTTTTTGCTTTTATCAAAAGGAATAACCACATTACGACGAACGATTTTGTGTAGAGACGGTGCCGCTATATTCATTTTCTTCTTTCCTTAGCAGTGGGTGATAATTTGAACAGTTTTGAGTTTCTCTATACAATTTATCAATGAATTTATACGGAAAAAAGACGGATTTTATAGGGAGATTTTTAGAGTGGTAAATATAAGAAAACCAAAGCAAAGTAGATCAAAAAACACCTATAATTCTATAGTTGATGCAGGATTTATATCAGTAAAAAATAATGGATTGGATCATACAACTGTACTGAAAGTATGTGAGATTGCAGGGGTTGGTTCAGGAAGTTTTTATGAGTATTTCAAGAATAAAGAGGCACTGTTTATAGAAATGCAGCAATATTTTATTGCTGAGCTGGCAAATGTCATTTATGCCGTGATTCCAGAGATTCAGGATATGGAAATTCCCGCAGCGATCAGATCAATTTTTTTGAAAATTGGTGATTTTTTGGCAAAGGATGATAATAAATATTTTTATTGGGTGAGTGTTTCAGGGAAATATAGTACAGAGGCAAGTCATGTGAAGGCTGTAAAAGCCATCAATACGTTAGCGATTGAATATGCGGTAAAACATCCAGAGGTTTTGAGAATAAAAAATCTGAAATTGATGGTTTATATTTTAATTAACTCAAGTGTTGCGCTCACGATGAACTTCTTTTCATCTCAAAATACAGGCTTTAGCTTTGAAGAGTTAATTGATTGCTTAATTGATATTACGATGTCCTATATTGATGATGATCGCAATAAGTTAAAGATATAAAAAAACCCGCTCTAAAGCGGGTTTTACTTTGAAATCAGATGGTATTAACCAATCAATTTCTTCATTAATTCATTCACTTGAGCAGGGTTAGCTTTACCCTTAGATGCTTTCATCACTTGACCGACAAGACCGTTAAAGGCTTTCTCTTTACCAGACTTGTACTCTTCAACCATTTTTTCGTTGGCTGCAAGCACTTCTTTGATGATTGCTTCAATCGCGCCTGTATCAGTTTCTTGTTTCAAGCCTTTTTCAGCAATGATGTCATCCGCAGATTTACCTTCTGCTTCCCACATAAAGCCAAACACTTGCTTCGCGATTTTACCGCTGATGGTGTTATCGACAATACGTGCGATCATGCCACCTAACTGCTCAGCTGAAACAGGAGAGTCCGCCAATTCTAGGCCAGCTTTGTTTAAAGCACCTGAGAATTCACCCATTACCCAGTTTGCAGAGACTTTACCTTGTTTCGCACCGCCAGCAGCAGCCACAACCGCTTCGTAGAAGTCCGCCATTTCGCGTGACAGCGTCAATACGTGCGCATCGTATTCAGTCACACTAAAGTCAGCGATAAAGCGTGCACGGCGTGCTTTAGGCAATTCTGGAAGGGCAGCGCGTGCCGCTTCGATTTGCTCATCAGCAATGATTACTGGTAACAAATCTGGATCTGGGAAGTAGCGATAGTCGTTCGCTTCTTCTTTCGAACGCATTGAACGGGTTTCCATCTTGTTCGGGTCGAACAAACGGGTTTCCTGATCGATCTCACCGCCGTATTCCAAAATTTCCATTTGGCGTTCAATTTCAACATTGATTGCTTGTTCAATGAAACGGAATGAGTTGAGGTTTTTCAACTCGCAACGTGTACCAAAAGGTTGACCCGGACGACGAAGCGACACGTTACAGTCGGCACGGAATGAACCTTCTGCCATGTTACCGTCAGAAATACCTAACCAACGCACGAGCGTGTGAATCGACTTGATATAGGCAACTGCTTCTTCAACCGAACGCATATCTGGCTCAGATACGATTTCAAGCAATGGTGTACCTGCACGGTTTAAGTCGATACCCGACATACCTTCGAACTGGTCATGGATCGATTTACCTGCATCTTCTTCAAGATGGGCACGGGTTACGCCAATGCGTTTCACAGTGCCGTCTTCAAGCTGGATATCGATATGACCCAAGCCCACAATCGGATTATCCATCTGGCTGATCTGGTAGCCTTTTGGAGAATCTGGGTAGAAGTAGTTCTTACGTGCAAACACAGAGGCTTGATCGATATAGGCATCGATACCCAAACCGAAGCGAATCGCAAGATCAACCACTTCAGCATTCAATACAGGTAAAACACCCGGCATGGCTAAATCAACAAGGCTGGCTTGCGTATTTGGATCTTGTCCAAATTCAGTCGATGAACCCGAGAAGATTTTAGACTTGGTCGCCAACTGCGTGTGGATCTCGATCCCGATAACGACTTCCCAACCGTCAATTAACTTTAACTTTTGAGCTTCAGTCATTATGCATTCTCCTCAGCAATTGCCGCACGTTTAGTATGCCAGTCTGTATTTTGTTGATATTGATGCACAATCGAAAGCAATTGTGATTCTGACCAATAGTTACCAATCAACTGTAAACCTACAGGTAAGTTGTCTTTATCAAAACCAACAGGTGCGTTGATGGCTGGTAGACCTGCCAAGTTCACAGCAAGGGTATAGATATCGCCTAAATACATTTCAGTCGGGCTGAGGTTGGCACCGATTTTGTAGGCGGTTGTGGGTGCTGATGGTGCAGCAATCACGTCTACATTTTCAAAGGCTTTCAAGAAATCTTGCTGGATCAAACGACGAACTTTTTGTGCTTTGACGTAGTATGCATCGTAATAACCTGCAGAAAGGGCATAAGTCCCGATCAGGATACGACGTTGTACTTCTGCACCAAAACCTTCTGAACGTGAACGTTTGTACAAGTCCATCAAGTCCACAGGATTTTCACAACGATAGCCATAACGAACGCCGTCAAAACGTGACAGGTTCGAAGATGCTTCTGCAGGAGCGATCAAGTAGTAAGTTGGTACATAGGCTTCAGTCATGTTGAGATCAACCTCAACTAAGGTTGCGCCCATCTCTTCAAGCTTTTTCAATGACTCTTCAACGCGTGCTTTCACATCTGCATCTAAACCAGCAACATTGAAGTACTGTTTTGGAATACCAATGCGTAAACCTTTCACCGCCGTGCCGTTTAGGTTGGCAACATAATCATCCACTTCTTTATTGATCGAAGTAGAGTCTTTGGCATCATGACCCGCAATCACATTCATTAAGTATGCACAGTCTTCCGCCGAGCGCGCCATTGGGCCGCCTTGATCGAGAGAGGATGCATACGCAATCATACCGAAGCGAGACACACGACCATAAGTCGGTTTTAAGCCGGTTAAGCCACAGAATGAAGCAGGTTGACGAATTGAGCCACCTGTATCTGTACCTGTCGCAATCGGTGCGAGATCAGCCGCAACTGCTGCTGCAGAACCACCCGATGAGCCACCCGGAACGTGATCCAGTGCCCATGGATTCGAGGTTGCGCCGACATAAGAATTCTCAGAGGTTGAACCCATTGCGAATTCATCCATGTTCACCTTACCTAAAGTCACGAGACCCGCAGCTTTGGCTTTTGCAACAACCGTTGCATCGTAAGGTGAAATGAAATTATCCAGCATTTTTGAACCGGCAGTGGTTTTAATGCCTTGGGTACAAAAAATATCTTTATGTGCAAGTGGAATACCTGCCAACGCGTGTGCATTGCCTGACTTAAGTGCAGCATCTGCGGCATCTGCTTCAGCAAGTGCCTGTTCTGCGGTTATCGTCACATAACTTTTTACTTTTGGGTCAATGTGGGCAATACGCTTTAAATAATGTTCAGTCAATTCGCGTGATGAAAATTGGGCTGTTTTTAAGCCTTCAGAGAGTTCACGGATTGATAAGCGATGTAAATCTGTCATATGAAAAATTTCTTTACATTCTAAATATAAAATATTGACTAATCGAATAAAACTTATTCAATTACGCGAGGTACGAGGTATAAACCTGCTTCTGTAGCAGGTGCGACCGCTTGATATTCATCACGATGGTTGCTTTCAGTCACAACGTCAGCGCGTAAAGGTTGCGGATTGTCAAATGGGCTCTTTAAAGGCTCAACATCATCGGTATTAATGCCTTTCAAGCTTTCCATCATGCCAAGGATTTTATTTAAACTTTGAGCATATTCAGCAGATTGCGTGTCATTGAGAGATAAACGGGCAAGGTGTGCAATTTGCGATACCGTTTGCGCATTTAAGTCTGTTGTCTGCTGAGCATCTGATGATGTAGACATAACTTTACCTAATTCAGTATTAAAAAATTTCAAAATATCGTGCGTTATAATAAGCGATTGACTTGTTCAAATCATCACATTTAGTTAAAGTTGCCACCTTGTATTCACACAAAGTTTAATTGAGAACGCCCCCGTGATTCTAAAACGACTAATTGGCTTGTTTTCGCCGGATTTAGCCATTGATTTAGGTACTGCAAATACACTTATTTATGCACCAGGCCGTGGCATTATATTAAATGAACCAACTGTTGTGGCAATTCGTCACAGTGGTTCGCAAAAAATTGTTGCCGCTGTAGGTCTTGATGCTAAACAAATGTTAGGCCGTACACCAGCGAATATTTCAGCGATTCGTCCAATGAAAGACGGTGTCATTGCTGACTTTGAAGTAACTGAGACCATGTTGAATCAGTTTATTGGCAAAGTGCATGAGAAGCGTTTATTCCCACCAGCGCCACGTGTTGTGGTGTGTGTACCATGTAAATCAACCTTGGTCGAGCGTCGTGCAATTCGTGAGGCTGTATTCAATGCAGGCGCACGTGATGTCCGTTTGATCGAAGAGCCGATGGCGGCTGCAATTGGCGCAGGTATGCCAGTTGAGCAAGCTTGTGGTTCGATGGTTGTAGATGTGGGCGGTGGTACGACTGAAATCGCAATCATTTCATTACAAGGTTGTGTATACGCAGATTCATTACGTATCGGTGGTGATGTATTTGATGAACAGATCATCAACTACGTTCGTAAAGCGCACGGTTGTGTGATCGGGGAAACCACAGCTGAAGTGATCAAGAAAGAAGTGGGTATGGCTGTTGCTGATGGCAAAACCCTCGAAATCGAAGTTCGCGGACGTAATCTGGCAGAGGGTGTACCTCGCGCGATTACCGTGACTTCTGATGAAATCACTCAAGCCATTGCTGATCCATTACAAAGCATCGTGAGTGCGGTGAAATCTGCACTTGAACAAACCCCACCTGAATTATCTTCTGATATTGCAGAGCGTGGTATTGTCTTGACAGGTGGTGGTGCATTACTACGTAACCTCGATAAATTGCTTGCTCAAGAAACAGGTTTACCTGTGATTGTTGCGGATGATCCTTTAACTTGCGTCACTCGTGGTGGCGGTAAAGTCTTAGAGTTCTTTGACAATCCAAACCATGACATGCTTTTCGTTGGTTAAATCATAAGGACTAGGCGGTGCAACCGAATCTTTTTTCAAGACAACCGCCATCTTTTCGCTCATTTGTCATTGCGGTCATTACATGTTTGGTGGTGCTTTTCTTTGATTGGCGCATGCCCTATGTAATTCAACCAGCAAGGGATGTCTTGTATGCCGCGTATAATCCAATTTATGCGCTGGCAAGCTATCCTGTACTGTCGCGAGAATGGCTTAACCAACAAACCAAATCTGAAGCTCAATTGCGTCGTGAAAATACGGCCATGCAGGCTGAACTTCTTCAGGCACAAGTCCGTCTCCAAAAGCTATCAGAACTCTCTGCGGAAAATAACCGTCTAAGAGGGCTTTTGGATACGCCATTGATTATTGATGGCCGTATGCAGATTGCTGAGGTGATCGGAACAGATGCTGACCCATTGCGACATATTATTATCATTAACCGTGGTTCCGTGGATCATTTAAGAACAGGTCAAACTGTGCTGGATGATAAGGGGATTATGGGGCAGATTATTAATGTCTATCCACATAGTTCACGGATTATGCTGCTATCTGATAAGGAACATTCATTGTCGGTGCGTTTAGAACGTACGGGAATGCGTGCCATTGTCACGGGTACAGGTGATTTGGGGCAACTCAAAATGGAATATGTCCCGACCAGTGCCAATATTCAGGTTGGGGATAAAGTATTTAGTTCTGGACTTGGTGAACATTTTCCAGCAGGTTACTTAGTGGGTACGGTTTCAAAGGTCAGTCGACATACGTCGGGTGAATTTGCTGAAATTGACGTGGCTCCAGCTGCCCAACTGGCAAGTGGTCATCATGTGGTCGTATTATTCTCTGAATCTTTAGCGCAGGAGCAACCTTATGCCGATCGCTAAACTGAACTATGAGAAACGTAAAGATCCATTGTTGATGATCATTCTGTCCATTGTTATCGGCTCAGTGTTGATGGTTTATCCGATGCCTTATGAGGCTTCTGGATGGCGACCGTCGATGATGTTGATGATCATGCTGTTCTGGATTCTATATCAGCCTGTCTGGTGTGGAGTCTGGTTTGCCTTTGGCATGGGGCTTTTTGTTGATCTATTACTCGATGCGCCTTTTGGCTTAAATGCACTGAGTTTTGTACTGATTGCCTTTGCGACACGTTATTTGATTCGTGAACGTCGCATTCTGACGTTTGGGAACTCATGGGTGATTGCGGTGATTGCCATTGTTGCGCATATTACCTTTCTATGGATTAGCCAGACCATTGCGGGAACTCATTTTTCGATTGCCCGTCATTGGCAACCTGTGGTGACAGGTGTGTTAGCATGGCCCTTGGTTTATTATTGTTTACATAAATGGCGCATATAATTCTTGCATCAAGCTCGCCTCGTCGGCAGGAGCTGTTAACGCAACTGGGGCTAGATTTTGAAATCTACAGCCCCGATGTTGATGAGGCTGTGCAAGAAGGGGAAGTGGTTGAACACTATGTTGAGCGTCTGGCCATAGCCAAAGCTCAAGTTGTTTTAGCTCAATTCCCTGATGCAATCGTGATTGCGGCGGATACCAGTTTAAGTTTTGCTGGCAAGATTATTGGAAAACCAGAATCAAAGCAGCATGCCTTTGAAATCTGGTCAGCACTTTCCGGACAATGGCATGATGTCTATTCTGGTCTGTGTGTTGCGACGTCTGCACAGATGCTCAGCACTGCTGTACGTACTCAAGTTGAGTTGCAACAACTGAGTCATGCAGAAATGGAAAAATACTGGGCGACTGGCGAGCCGATAGGAAAAGCTGGCGCCTATGCGATACAGGGAATTGCTGCACAATATATTCCTCAAATTCGGGGCAGCTACAGTAATGTAGTGGGTTTGCCTCTATACGAGACAGCACAGTTATTAGAAAGGGTTAAAGCCTAAGTATTGGAATACTGGGGATAACACTTTCGGATATAAGAATTTTTATAAAGTTTTGAGTTTGTTATGGCAGAAGAGTTGCTGATTAACGTCACGCCGATGGAATGTCGTGTGGCATTGATTGAAAATGGTACGGTCAATGAACTATTCGTTGAGCGTACTGTGAAACGTGGGTTAGTGGGTAATATCTACAAAGGTAAAGTTGTGCGTGTACTTCCGGGTATGCAAGCGGCCTTTGTTGATATTGGTTTGTCTCGAACCGCTTTTTTGCATATTAACGATATGGTGTGGTCGCGTTCGCAACCTACGCCAAATGTCTTTGAGTTATTACATCCCGGGCAAATGCTGACGGTTCAGGTCATGAAAGACATGCTGGGAACCAAAGGTGCCCGTTTAAGTACTGATCTTTCCATTCCTTCGCGTTATCTGGTGTTGATGCCTTATGGTAATCACATTGGTGTGTCTCAGCGTATTGAGTCTGAGGAAGAGCGTGACCGCTTACGTGGCATTATTGAAGGTATTCAGGCTGAGCATCATTTGCCGGGCAGTGTGATTGTGCGTACTGCCGCAGAAGGGGTAGATGAAGCTGCGATTGCGCAAGACATGTGCTATCTCAGCAAGTTATGGGAATTTATCCAGCGTAAACAAAAAGAAGCGGCGACGGCTGAACTGATTTTTGAAGAATTACCTTTACCGCAACGCATTGTGCGTGATCTGGCAAGTGATGAAACGGCGAAAATTTATGTCGATTCACGGGAAATTCACGGCAAACTGAGTGAGTTTGTGGATGAGTTTGTGCCGACCATTCAAAACCGTTTGATTCATTATCCAGGCGAGAAGCCATTATTTGATTTATATAACGTCGAAGAAGATATTCAAAAAGCACTGCAAACCCGTGTAGCACTTAAGTCTGGTGGCTATCTGATGATAGACCAGACCGAGGCCATGACCACCATTGATGTAAACACAGGTTCTTATGTCGGCGGACGTAGCTTAGAAGACACGGTATTTAAAACCAATATGGAAGCCACACAAGTGATTGCAAGACAACTTCGTCTGCGCAATCTGGGCGGCATTATCATTATTGATTTTATCGACATGCAAGAAGCTGAGCATCGAGAGGAAGTGATGCGTCAGTTTGAACGCATGCTTGAGCGCGATCATGCCAAGACTAAAATTACGCAGGTTTCCGAGCTCGGTTTAGTGGAAATGACGCGTAAACGTACACGCGAATCTTTGGAACATTTGCTGTGTGAATCGTGCCCAACCTGTCAAGGACGGGGCTATGTGAAGACAGCAGAGACAGTATGTTACGAGATATTTCGAGAAATCTTACGTTATGCCCGTGCATTTGATTCCAAGGGTGGCTTTACTGTCGTTGCCCACCCAGCGGTCATTGATCGGCTATTAACAGCAGAAGCCCCAGCTGTCGCGGATTTAGAACATTTTATTAATCGTGTGATTAAATTTCAGGTGGAAAATCTGTATACGCAAGAGCAATACGATATCATTTTAACCTAAAGTTGTAACAAGATTTCGCTTAAGCCTTGTTACAACTGAAATTTTACTTTCTATCATGAATTTTAAATACTAGAACCATAGAATGAGCCATAGGTACTTTTGGGTACCTTAGCAAATAATATGAGGTATATAATTATGAATGTGAGTGAAAGATTAGTGAACCACGGTTTCAAACATGTTTTAGACAGTAACCCTGTAAACACATGCTATATGGTAGACAGTCAAGGTAAAGAAGTTCAGATCACCACCGCGATGATTCGTTCAGCCTGCCATCAGCTCTTGCAGCGTTGCCGCACAATTAAAAAGTAAGGGGCTAACGAAAGCCCCTTAACTTATTCTGGGATTTAATTCGCCGCTTTCTGCGGTTGAGGCAAGTCTTGAATCGCTTGTTCAAAACGTTGAATTTCTTCTTCTAAATGAGTCAGTAAATTCTGCATTTTCGGTAGTGCATTGCGACATGCAATCAAACCGACTTCTAGCTTGTCCAAGTAACTTGTCATGGTGATATTCAGCGCCTGACCATCCATCACAATCGATGCAGGATAGAGTGCATCAAGTTTGGCACCATTCCAATACAATGGCTCACGCGGGCCGGGTACATTTGAAATCACAAGGTTAAACGCTTGACGCTTAGGCAACATGCCAGATGCAATATTTAAACCAGCAGGGCCATACACCACCGCACTATAGTTTAAGATTTCGTTGGCAGTCATACGACTAAAACGCTGTTTTGAGTTTTGTACGCTGCGACGAATAATTTCCAAACGCTCAATCGGGTCTTCGATATGAGTCGCAAGATTTGCCAGAATCATGGTAATACGGTTGCTGACATCAGAATCATCCGTACGTAAAGACGCAGGCACCATCGCAATCAGTGGCTTTTTAGGCAAGCTATTGTGACTGAGCAGATATTCACGTAATGCGCCTGAGCAGACTGCCAAAATCACATCATTCAGGGTCACACCCAAAGATTTGGCAATACGACGGAAACGTTCCAGTTCAAACGATTGTGCAGCAAAGCGACGTGAAGAACTCACGCGTTGATTCAGGATAGATGGCGGTGCTTGAAAGGTTGACACATAGTCTGGATTTCTACCCATCTCTTTAAAGATAGTTTGTGACAGCTCCTGCATGACCTTTGGGGCCACTTCAAGCTGGGATTTAATGCCTTCCATCACGCCTTTAATTTTGCTCACTGTCGGTGGCTTAGGCGCTTTTAAACGTTTAGTTCTTTTGCCCTCTACACACCATAACGGTACAACATGCTTTTCATTTGGATCATGAGAAAGTGATTTTTCAATCAGGCGCATTCCCGCAACACCGTCTACCATCGCATGATGAATTTTGAAATACATGGCAAAACGGTTGCCTTCAATACCCTCGATAATGTCACATGTCCAGAGAGGTTTGGCCCGATCAATCAAGGAACTATGCTGTTGAGAGATATACACCAGAAGTTCACGAATACGCCCTGGATTAGGCAAAGCGATATGACGGAAATGATGGTCGATATCAAACTCGCTATCTTCACCCCAAAACAAACCATTCAACTGATTGTTAAATGGCGGGACGGGAATACTTTTAGATTGACGAATTTCGTTAACTAGATCATGCACAAATGTAGGTGAAGCATTCTCTGGAAGCTCGAATAAAAACAAGCCACCTACATGCATAGGCTGTTGTCTTTTCTCTAGCGAGAGAAAAATAAAATCAATGGGGTGTAGTGGGCGCATAGCAGATCTAGCCTCTCATCGCATTTTTTATAAGATACTCTTTGAGCTCTTATTAGTATTATTGAACCGTTCTGCGCAGTATATACTGTTTGTTCTGGTTAAAATATGACTTTGTACAGACGAGTCAGGAAAAATAAAACCACTGATGAATCAGTGGTTTTATTTTAATGCGGCGCTAAAATCAGTGATTTAAGTGCAAACCACATTCGCGATGCTCTTCACCTTTTGTCGGATCAAAGTAATCTTCGTTGTCTGGTAAATTATGTTTTTGCATATATTCCCAAAGGTCTTTTGAAGTCCATTTTAATAATGGGGCAACCTTGATAAGGCCATCTGGATTAATGCTGACAGGATCCATTTCTGCACGTACAGCGGTATCTGTAGCACGTAAAGCGGTAAACCAGACTTTAGGGGCAGTTTCACGGATTGCACGTTCAAACGGCTCTAATTTTACTTCCGCAGTAAAGGCTTCGTGTTTTGGATCATCGAGTGCAGGAACAGGGCCTTCCAGTGCTTCACGATGTGCACGTGAACGTTTTGGTAAGTAGGTAAGAAGGTTCAAGTTCAGTAACTTGGTAATTTCATCCACATACTTATAGGTGGTTTCGGTATTGTAACCATTATCCATCCAGACCACCTGAATATCAGGTTTGACGCGGGTCAACATATGCAAAATGACAGCTTCAAATGGACGGAAATTCGTTGTCACAATGGCCTTTTCATTTAAGCTTAATGCCCATTCAATTAGTTTTTCAGCATCATTGCCAAATTCTGTATTGATTTGATCCAAATTTAAAGTCATAACACGTTGCCTTTTATGCTCATCGGTCTTCGTCGTTTACACGACATACTGCCTCATATAGTAATGCAATTATGTCTGATCGGATATGTTCGCCAAGGAAATTCTTATTCAAAAAATCTATGGTTAGACCATGAAAAAAGGGCAATTGTTGAGCACATCTCCATGTTAAACTAGCGCAATTTTTAACACATAGGATAGTTGAATAAGCATGGAAATCGTATGCCTAGATCTTGAAGGGGTTTTAGTTCCAGAAATCTGGATTAACTTTGCAAAAAAAACAGGGATTAAAGAACTTGAGGCAACGACTCGCGATATTCCCGATTACGATGTGTTGATGACTCAACGTTTGAATATCTTAAAACAGCATGGTTTGGGCTTAAATGATATTCAGGCCGTGATTGCAGATATGGGGCCTTTTGAAGGTGCGAAAGAGTTTGTGGAATGGGTGCGTACACATTTTCAGCTGATCATTCTATCTGATACTTTCTATGAGTTTGCTCATCCACTCATGAAACAATTGGGATGGCCAACGATTTTCTGTCATAAGCTTGAGACAGATGAAAATGGCATGATTACCGCGTATAAATTACGTCAGCCAGATCAAAAGCGCCAAGCAGTCAAAGCATTACATGGCTTAAACTTCCGTGTGATTGCGGCAGGTGATTCTTATAACGATACCACCATGCTGGGTGAAGCCGATCATGGTTTCTTGTTTGATGCACCAGCCAATGTAATTGCCGAGTTTCCACAGTTCCCACCATTGCATGGCTATGAAGCATTAAAACAGGCGATTCGTTCAGTATCACAACGTGATATTCCTGAATAATTCATCCATCTGATTACTGATTTTTAAAAATTCCAAAATAATAAAAGGCGCTTAAAGCGCCTTTTATTATAGGTTAATCATTAGAACTTATAGCCAATTTTTAAGCCATATGCGATCGCATCATTATTCTCAAATTCAGCCACATAACCCGGTGTATTAAATTGAGAACCTGATTGTGCTTTTGCATCACCGAGCCAGAAGTATTTCACACCACCCGCAATAAAGGTAGACGGTGTAGGGCTATATTGAACACCTACGCCGACGTTCCAGTAACCTTCAGTTGGGCCTAATGTGGTGACTGGGTTGCCAGCGCCAGAGTCCCAACCTACAGATAGATTACCTGCCCATTGATCATTGATTTTACGACCTACACCCGCAGTAATTGAGTATTGATCTTCGGTATAAGCGACTAGATCGAAACCGTCTTTTTTACCTGTTGATGCGATGATTGGGGGTAAAGTCGAAGCAGCACCAAATTTATAAGGACGAATGGCAAAGTCTTTCCAGTTCACCCAACGTAGATTGGCAAACGCAACTGTATTTTCCATAATGCCAGTTTGGAAATCGAGGTTAACAGATTGAGGTGTCGTAATTTCTGTCACACCTTCTGAGTTATTAATTTTATTTAAAACAGCATCAAAAGCGGGATTACCCGTCATGCCTGCTACACCATGAGTTTCATAAGCATTCATTTCATGCTTGATTTTGGCACGATACGTTACAGAGGCTTTAAGTGCAATCTCAGGGATTTGATATGCCACACCTGCTAACCAGCCAACTGCTTCGTCCCGACCTGTTTTGAAATCATAACCGCTATATGCGCTATAACTTTGGCCACGTAATAACACCGTACTGTCTAAGGTCTGGTAAACCGCACCTGCATACAGGTTCCAGTTCTGGTTCGGTTGGTAACCAAATAACAGGTTTAAGTTTTCAGTATCAACCGTAACAGATGTACCACCTTTGAAAGGAACAGGGCGGCTTTCGATAAAGTTGCTATGCCCTGTATATTCTGCATCGGCACCATAAGGCTGGTCATAAATCAAACCAATTGAAAAATGATCCGTTGCCTGAATTTTTAAAGCAGCATTTGGCGAGTAGTAATGGTTCGCCATATTGCCTGTATTGTTTTGTGATATGTCTTTACCTGATACATTTGGATCAAGAATCGTAATACCCGCTTCAAAATAATTGTCTGGTTGGAGGAACGCTGCAATTGATTGGCCTGAGCGATCCAATGCTGCGGCAAATGTTGTCGTTGTTGGAACTAAGCTAAGTAGAAGAGCCGTTTGAATAGCATTCAGCTTCATTAATATGTTCTCTCAAATCACTTTGTAACAGAATGGCGCGAAAAGTATCATAATTTTTAGAGGCTTAAATATTTTACAAATGTCCATAAATGAACTGGCAAGGTCACCAAAAATACTTGAGCATTCAGGTTTTATATTGGTGGATTGCGTGTGATAAATGAGCAGGGGAGTTTATCTATTATTTTGATTTTATTTATTAAAATTGTATAAAAAAAGGCCATCCTGAGATGACCTTTTGATTTAAATTATTGGATTAGAATTTATAACCAATTTTTAAACCATATGCGATTGCATTGTTGTCTTCAAACTTAGCTACATAGTCATTGCCGCCTGCTTGAGCACCAGTTTGTGCTTTAGCATCGCCTAACCAGAAGTATTTTACGCCACCCGCAATAAATGTCGCAGGGGTAGGGCTGTATTGTAAGCCTAGACCCACGTTCCAGTAACCTTCAGTTGGACCAAGTGTCGTAACAGGGTTGCCTGCACCAGAATCCCAACCTACAGAAACGTTACCTGCCCATTGCTCGCTCAGTTTGCGACCAACACCAGCGTTTACAGACCATTGGTCATCAGCGTATTCAACTAGAGAAAAACCATTTGGACGATTTACTAATGGTCCAACTGCTTCAGCTGCTTTACCAAATTTGTAAGGAGTGATTGAGAAGTCTTTCCAGTTCACCCAGCGAACATTTGCAAATGCAACTGTATTTGCCATGATACCTGTTTGGAAATCAAGGTTAACAGATTGTGGGGTAGTGATTTTAGTTTGGCCTTCAGCTGAGTTTGCTCCTGCAAAACCTGTTACAGCTTGACCGATTGCAGCAATTTGTTGAGGTGTTAAACCTAAGCTTGGAAGTTGTCCAGCAAGTCCTGGTAATGCAGTAGCTAAAGGAGATGCTAAACTTAAATTTTCACTTGCATTAAACTTATGGTCAACTTCAGAGCGATAAGTAATAGATGCTTTAAGTGCAATTTCTGGAATTTGATAAGCAGCACCTGCTAACCAACCTACAGCACCATCTTCTTTAATAGTGGCATCATAACCGTTGAACACGCTATAAGCTGAACCGCGTAAATGCACATTTCCTTTGATTGTTTGGTATACACCACCACCGTAAATATTAAAATTTTGAGTTGGTTGGAAACCGAAAATCATAGAAATGTTCTGTGAATCAACCTCAACAGAAGTATTTCCAGTTGTTGCTCCACCAATTGATGATGTTGTGACAGGCAGTGAACTTAATACGCGATCATTTGGTGATGCAACAAAAACATTATCACCAGTATATTTTGCATCAGCACCAAATGGTTGGTCATACAGAAGACCGAAAGAGAATTTATCAGTGAGTTGAAGTTTTAATGCTGCGCTAGGGAAATAGTAATCATCACCCATATCGCCAATTTTACGAGTAGTTGCTGATGTACCAGCTTCCTGACCTTTCACTGTTGGGTCTAGGACAGAGATACCCGCTTCAAAATAGTTACCCGGCTGTAAAAAAGCAGAAATAGATTGACCTGAACGGTCCAACGCTGCTGCAAAAACTCCAGTTGCAGGTAGCGTTGCTAAGATCATGGCAGTGCTAAGATGTTTTAATTTCATTGTAAATCTTTCCTTGAACTTCAAGATTCTTTAGTGTTAAGAAGCTATGATCTGACAACAAAAAAGTTATCTATTGTGATTGGCTATAACTTCATGTAACAAAAATACCATAATTAAAATAAGAGTAAATGTTCTAAATGAACTAAGCAGTATTAACAGAAAGATGAAAATGGACAAAAATAAATCTTAAAAAATTTATATACATATGTGTTTTTATTTGTAAAATAATGATAAATATAAATTATTATTCTAAAATAATAATCATTTCTTTTTGCAATTTTGAAAAAAAAGTTTTTTATTTGGTCAAAGATTTTTTGTAAAAAATAGGATTTATTTCTTTATGATTTATGTTTTAGGTGTTTTTTAAGTCAATTCACAACATTTGAATGATTTTATTCTAAGAACTAGAGTGACTATACATCTTCTATCTCATCAATTTTACTTGAAGGTAAAAGAAGAAGGGGAGATAAAAAGCATCCCATCACAAGATGCTTTCCAATATACCGTGTTTTTATTGCATTTTACTTATTTGATATTCGGATCGCCTTGCTTCAAGAAGAAACGTAATGCCAGTTTTTGTACCCAAGTGCCATAGGGTGGATAGAACAGTTGGGTCGGGAAGAAGCGATGACGGGCAAAGACGGTTTTTGCGTGTGAGAGTTCTCTAAAGCCTTCTTCGCCGTGATAAGTCCCCATGCCTGAGTTACCAATACCACCGAAAGGCGCATCATGATTGACCACATGCCAGCCCCAGTCATTGATGGTCACGCCACCGGAATGGGTTTGTTTTAAGATGTACTCTCGCTCGCTCGCATCATGGCTAAAACAATATAAAGCCAGCGGTCGTTCACCTTCTCGAATATATCGAATGGCTTCATCTAAACTATCGTAAGGGACAACAGGCAGTACAGGCCCAAATAATTCTTCTTTTAAAATACACATATCTGGTGTGCAATTCAGTACCAGATGAACAGGCATACGACGAGCATCTTTATCACGATCATATTCGCCGCAAGCAATAATTTGGGCGCCTTTAGCTTTGGCGTCATCTAGTATTTCTAATAAACGCTTGAGATGGCGATCATTCACAATGGAGGTGTAGTTTGAATTGTTACTGATGTTCGCTCCATACATGTTGGTGAAGCTAGATTGGCATTCCGTGACGAATGCATCAACTTGTTCTTTTGGGACTAAAGCATAGTCTGGCGCAACACAGATTTGCCCGCAGTTGGTCGCTTTACCATGTAAAACCCGTTTTGCCGCATCAGCTAAAGGGTAGTTACGACTGATTAGGGCAGGTGATTTACCTCCCAATTCAAGTGTTACAGGCGTTAGATTGTCTGCAGCAGCGCGCATCACCACTCGTCCAATCGCAGGTGAACCAGTAAACACAATATGGTTGAAAGGCAAAGATGTAAATTGTGCAGGATCGACAATTTCTTCACCAAAAACAGCAACTTCATCTTCAGTGAAAACCTCAGCCAGCATACGTTTAACCACTGCATTGGTTGCTGGGGTGACTTCAGGCAACTTGATCATCACGCGATTGCCCGCAGCAATGGCTGCAATCAAGGGACCTAAGGCGAGATAAACAGGGAAGTTCCAAGGCACAATAACCCCGACCACACCTTTAGGCTGGTATTGCACGCGAAGACGATTAGATAAAAATAATAACTCGGTGCTACGTTTGCTCGGGCGCATCCAGCGTCTTAAATGACGAATTGCATGTTCTGCCTCTAGAACTGAGCCAAGTAAATCCAGCAGCTTGGATTCATCAACAGATCTGGAACTGAAATCTGTATGAATTGCCGCCGCAATCACATCTTGATAACGAATAATTTGTTTTTTAATTTGAAATATTTTGGTACGACGATGTTCTAAATCTGGATAAGGATTTGCGTCGAAAGCATCACGCTGTTGACTAAAGATAGAATGCATATGTTCGGATGCAGCATCATTGAATTGTTGTATAGATGAAAGTGTCATTGTTGCTCCGTTCATGTTTATTAATAGAAGAGACTTAATGATGAATAAGATTGATGGTCGACCTTAAATCTGGTCAACAAAAAATAATTTGCTGACATTATGCCTCAACATGCAAGGAATAAGGTGAAAAAAGCGTAAACATGAGGTTCATCTCTCTTTTTGGCTTTTATTTTTCTGGATAGCGGAGAGGGATAAACTGTTTTTGAAAGAGAGATGACGATCAATATGCATCTTTGGTGATTTGGATTTTATATCTCAAATCATCAAAAATTACTGGATATTTCATTAAATGAATATTGAGTGAATAAAAGTGGAATTACCTGCTTTAAATGTAGGGTTGTATTCTCAAAATGTGAAAATTTATATATTGGCCCAAAATAATTATTGTTGTAATCTATCACATAATGATTAGAAAATAGTTGAGTGTATTTTGTACTAAATGAGATTTTAGAGAGATAAATGATATTTATTTTTATTTTCATTATTTAGGGTTCTGTTATTTTTTAATCGATTATTGCACCATAATGGAACATTATGTGTTAATATATAATGATATAAATCTCCTGATATGATTTTATTTTACTCAGTTAAGTTGGGCTGAAAATATAAATAATTATTAATAATCAAAATATTATATCGCTATTGGTTTGAGCTGTAATTTAAATCATTTTTCATGTGAATGGGTGGGATGGGTATATAATAAAATTAAATGAATTGCTTAAAGTTAAATCGCATAGAATCTGTCCTTAATTCGGGTAAGGTGTTTACCCATAAAAAAAACTTATCAGGCTAAGGATTGCTTTAAATGCTGACTTTTTTAGGTATCAGCATGATCATGTGTTTCATGTATTTGATCATGTCAAAACGTCTCAGTGCATTGGTTGCATTAATTTTAATCCCTTTTATCTTCGCTATTATTGCCTGGGGCTTAGGTTTCTATTTTGAAAGTCTGAGTCATATCCAGTTGGCTGAGCTTGGCAATACCATGTTGGATGGTATTAAGAAGCTTGCTCCAACAGGCGTGATGTTACTTTTCGCCATTCTATATTTTGCTTTAATGATTGACTCGGGCTTATTTGACCCGTCGGTTAGATGGATTTTAAAGAAAGTTAAAGGTGATCCATTAAAGATTACGCTAGGAACTGTCTTTTTAACCCTGCTTGTTTCTCTGGATGGTGATGGTTCAACCACGTACATGATCTGTGTGGCTGCAATGATGCCGTTGTACAAACGTGTCGGGATGAATCCACTGATCATGACCTGTTTAATGTTGCTCTGTAGTGGTGTGATGAACCTTACGCCGTGGGGAGGCCCAACAGCGCGTGCAGCGAGTGCTCTTCAGGTCGACGCCAGTGAAGTCTTTATTCCAATGATTCCTTCGATGGTGATTGCTGCCGCATGGTTATTCTTCCTTGCTTATCTATACGGCAAATATGAGCGTAAACGTCTAGGTGTGATTGAACTGGTTGATATCAGCCATGCTGACGATATTTCTATTTCGAAAGATCCAGAAGCGCAACGTCCTCATTTACGCTGGTTTAACGGTATTCTTACGCTGGTATTAATGGCTTCTTTGGTGAAAGGGATTTTACCAATGTCGATCCTGTTTATGCTGGGCTTCTGTATTGCATTGGTGGTGAACTATCCATGCGTCAATATGCAGAAAAAACGGATTGCCATGCATGCGGATAGCGTATTGGCTGTTGTAGGTGTAATCTTTGCTGCGGGTGTTTTCACAGGTATTTTATCGGGCACAGGCATGGTTGAAGCGATGTCTAAGGGTTTCGTTGCTGTTATTCCACCAAGCTTAGGGCCTTATCTGGCACCAATCACGGGTGTTCTGAGCATGCCTTTAACATTCTTCATGTCGAACGATGCTTTCTATTTTGGTGTTTTACCAATTTTGGCTGAAGCTGCATCACATTATGGGATTGCACCTGTTGAAATTGCACGCGCATCGATTATTGGCCAGCCGATCCATTTATTATCACCATTGGTTCCTTCAACCTACTTACTTTGTGGTTTAGCCTCTGTTGAATTAGCCGATCACCAGAAATTTACCTTGAAATGGGCATTTATTACCTGTTGCGTACTCATGGGCAGTGCTTTGATATTTGGTGTTTTTCCACTTTATAATCTGTAATTCTGATTATTCATGTGCTTTTATGTCGAAGATATAAAAGCACATCATTTGATTTGAATCCCTGTTTATTTATTTTTTGCTTGGAATATAGCGAAATAGGTTTCTTTTAATTTTTTTGAGATGGTTTGGAAGATAACATTGGGGCTGCAAATTTATTCGTCACAATGATGAGTCTTGCAGCAAGTTCTGCATTTGCAGCACCAAAATTCTACGGCGAAATTGATGCCAGTTTAGATTATTTACCTGAGATAAATGCCAATTCATCAAACCGAGATGTATGCAAAGTGAACAGTAATAGTTCATTTGTTGCGATTAAATGCGAATAGAAATTAACCGAATATTGAAGTGCTGTTTATTTAGCAGAATGGGCCTTTTATGCAGATGGCGATAAAACAGACTGGTCGCAGCGTAATCGTTTTATTGGTTTGAAAGATGACCGTTTAGGTACAGTGAAAGTAGGTAAACATAATACCCCGCTAAAAGACTTATCCAGTCCATTCGATAGTTTTAATAACTATATCAGTAATAAAGCCGATATCAAGGGAATCTGGCATTAAAAACCTTATATCAAACTTCTAAAGTTACTGATAAAAAAGGAAATGATGAGGCAGCAGTTGATATCGATGATTCGCAAGGCTGGTTAATTGGTGCTGAGTATAAGTTGCCAAATCAGTCAAAATGGGCAGTCAAGGCTCAATATAGCTAGAACTCAACCAGTTTTAAAAATGGTACGGCTGATTTCGATGCCAAGCAAATACTTGTTGGTACGGATTATTCGCTCAATGAACAAGTGAAAGTCTATGGTTATGGTGGATATTCAACTTTTGAGCAGGCAAATGCTAAAGATAAGCAACCTGTGGTTGAGTAGCGTTTGCAAATTTGTGCAGAATAAACAATAAAAATTCATAATTTTTACATTTTAGTCCTGTATGGTGGGGCTAGAAATCTGTCATGGATAGTATGGATAGCAACGGAAAATGATTTTTAAAGACTCAAATATTGCTTTGTTTAACAGTATCAACACTTTTGCTAAGGATTATGCTGTTTTAGATAAGATCGCAATTTTTCTAGCGGAAGACCTGAATACGGTTTTCATCAGTTTTCTGGTTCTATTAGTCGTGATCCAGTGGAAAACGTACGGTCTTCTGTTTGCAAAAACCTTATTTATCGTTCTGTTTTCACTGGTTATAAGTGACCTCATCGAATTCTTTTATCATCATCCTCGACCGTTCCAGTTGCATTTGGGCGACAAATTGATTGGTCATGGCGCTTCATCCTCTTTTCCAAGTCAGCATACCTTAACCATCGTGATTATTGCCTTTTCTTATTTATTGGCTGGATTTAAAAAGATTGGAATATTGGGCTTGGTACTGAGTCTGGTGGTGGGTGTATCCAGAGTTTTTGTGGGTGTACATTTTCCTTTCGATATCGTTGGTTCATTCATCATTGGATTTATATTGGTTGTTGCAACCAACTATGTTTTAAAAGAAATGACTTTAAGACTAAGAAGAATCCGACCAATTCGTGTGATCGACTAGTTTTGAGCTATACCTAAAGAAAAACGGAGCAGATGCTCCGTTTTTTTATGACTTATTTGGCTGGCTGGATATCCAGTTCAAAGGTCCATGTGGTGTCTGTTAACTTATTAGGATCAGCATATTGTATCTCTTTGAGATGCAAGCGTGCATAACTGTTGCCTGTATTACCACGGATAAGAGATGCTGCTTCTGGATTTGCTTTAAGCATGTGCGCTTTTAAACCCACAGGCGCAGCTAAAGCATCAGTTGAATAGTAATTATACCAGCCAAAATTAAGGGGTTCTCTACCGTATGCACCTTTATAGTCTGGATTGAGTAATGATTTAATCCCATTATTTGTCCAGCTATTTACTGTTTTTACGGTCGTTGCTGCTTGTTTTAGTTCAGCTAAAGTATCAACTAAAGCTGAGGCTGATTTGAATTTTTCAATAATTGGCTTATCTTCGGCATCATAGAAACCAGTAGGTTGTAAACCAACAACACTACCAATACCTGTGTTGGTTTGGACATTATAACGATTAAAAGCTAACTGCCATGATTGGATTGCTGAGTTTGTTGCAACACCTGATTTTAGATCTAAATAAGCCCAGCCATTTGTCGCATCAATATTCTCAATTGTTCTCACGACATCAGGGTATCGCGTATCAATATAGCGAATACTGATATAACCTGATGCACCTAATTGATTATAATAATTATAGATTTGTACAGCATATACAGGTTTTTCTTCTGTTCCTATTGTGGATTTATTGCTTGTATCTGTAGTAACAAAATAGATTTTAAAATTTGGTGACATAAAGTGATTGCCAAACAAATTATATTCTAAAAAGCCATAACCTGTTGTTGCGGTAAATCCATTACTATATGTATCCTGAGACCATGCTGATGCAGGAATCACATCATTTCCTTGTTTATTTGCATCAAGTAGCTTGGATAAATCGGCCCAAGTTGCATCAAATGGTGAGTAAAGAACAGCAGCTTTACCTGTGCCACTAGCACCACCATTGCTCGAAATCGTAGGTCTACCATTATTTATTACTGCTTTTATATCCCAATCCGTACTCGTACAGTTAACGGCTTGTTGAAGATCAATATCATAACATTGAGCTTCAGTCGCATTTCCCTGAAAAGACCATTGTTTACCTTTTACTGTAAATAGATCGGTATTGGTCGCAGGCGGATTGCTGGTTCCACTGTTATCTGATGATCCACCTCCACCTCCGCCGCCACAAGCGATCAGAAGGGTACTTAAGGTGCTTAAAGCAAATAACTTGGCTAAATTAAGATGAGACATTGATATTGATCCTATGAAGATTATTTCAGATTACTGTTCCAGTTAAAGCGAAGCCCCATGTAGGTATATCGACCGGCAATCGGGCGATAATCTACTGCGCTAGAAAAATTACGTTGTTCATTGAAAATATTGTCGATACCCGCAAAAGCACTGATGTATCTGTTGATGCGATAATCCACTTGCGAGTCGAAGGTTACCCAGCTTGGCGACTGTTGTTGATTGGCACTATCGCCGTATTCATCGCTTTGGTAACGGCCACGTAAGGTCAAATCAAGTTGATCATTCAAGGCATAATCGGCACCTAAACGGGCAATATGTTTAGGGCGGCGTGTTAATAGGGTATTGGTGGTTTTATCTTTTGCTTCGGTATAGGTATACGCACCATTCACCGAGAAATAAGGTGTCAGCTTCCATTTGGCAGATGTTTCAATTCCTTTGGTTTCCGCCTTGGCGACGTTGCTGTAGCTGTATTGAGTGATGCCATTTACTGTCGTGGCATTATCAAAATCGGTTTGGATCAGGTCCTGAATATCATTCCAGAACAGGTTGATATCTGCATTCCAATGATCATTTTGAACCAGACTTAATCCAAGTTGATAACTGTCTGATGACTCTGGTTTCAAGTTGGGATTGCCAATGACGATATAGCCTAAGTGACTATGATCAAAAGAATAAAAACGTTCTTTTAAATTAGGTACGCGATAGCCTTGACCATAACTCAGGCGTAGATCGGCGAGTAGATCATTCTGGTCGTAAAAACGATATTTGGTACTGAGTTTAAAGGCATTGTGATCGCCAAAATCATCATCATTCTGGAAACGCCAGCCGATCACAGCATCAAGGTTTTGTACGAGATTAAAGTCATTTTGGACATAAAATTCATGACGATCCCGCTTTACCGAACCACCTTGCATCTCAAATTTACCGTTATTGCTTTGTTCTAACTTTTCTTCATGCCAGTCATAGCCCAATTGCCAGTTTTGCTTATTCCATTTGGGTAACGTCAGTTGCGAGCTGAAATGATTATTTTCCTGATTCGAGTGTCTTAAAGCAGAAAGATATCCATTTGTGGTTTGAGTCGATGTGGAGTCATAGGTTTCATGGACAGCTTTTAAATCGATTTTGCTGTTTTTGATAAAATTAAACTGTGAACCCGCACTGAAACGTTGGCGTTCAATATCTTCAAGTTTGTATTGTTTTAAATAAAATGGCGGAACGAAATTTAGACTTCGCTGGTGATCTTTTTCTTTATATTCATTGAAATCCGCCCACAGCATAAATTGGTCTGAAGGCTGCCATGCCCCATAAAATGCATATTGCTGACGCTTTTGCTCATCACCTTGTTGAGGATAATCGTTCGGGTTAACGGCAAAGCCATCGCTACTAAACTGGTCTGCGATGATACGACCTTTTAAAGTGGCATTTGCTGCTTCAATACTGATTTTCTGATGGTGATTATTGATTGATGTATTTTTACCATCTGCATTTTGTTTACCATAAGATCCAATATCGACTTGTCCTGAAATGGCAACACCGTCTTGCACTTTTTTAGTGATGATATTGATCACACCACCCATTGCAGATGAGCCATATTGTGCCGAAGCTGCACCTTTAATAACTTCAATATGCTCAATCCCACCAATTAAATATTGATCTAAATCAACAGTAGAACTGGTACTGGCAGCAAGTGGCAGACCATCGATCAGAATCAGCACCTGATCGCTACTCAGACCTTGTAATGAAATTTCATAACCTGATTTGCCATGAATTTCTCTTAACAAGATGCCTGGAATATTTTCCAAAGCATCTTTTAAGGTAATGGCATTGGTTCTTCTTAATTCTTCTTCATCAATAATTTCAGTTCGAATCGGACTATCAATTAATTTTTTTTCTGAACGTGTGCCTGTCACCACAATGGTATCGAGAACATGCAGTGGTGTTTTGGTAACTGCATAAGTTGATTGCTCGGCTGCATACACAGAAGGAGAAATCAAACCTGCTGCTAAAAGAGAAGCAAATAAAACTTTAGGTTTAGAACAGAATTGAGGAGAGAGTATATTCACAATAGTTAATCGCAATGAAAATTATTCCATAAATTAAATGGTAATCATTCTCACAATAATTTACAATGCTTTACAGGTTTATTTCAAAAAGATACAAGCGACTGAACTAGGGAAAGTTGCTTTATTTAATTGATTCAGTAATTTAGCGTCGAGTTGAGATTTTTTATATGAAGCTTAAGTTGTCTTATGTTTTTGTAACTGCACTGATGATGGGGATCAGTAGTGTGAATGCTGCACAACAGCCAGTAAAATTGGCGGATGCTTTACAACAGCAATCTTTGCATGAAAATCTGACACAAGAACAAGCGCGTCAGGCCATCCTGAAAATGGCAGGGGAATACAAAGTAGATTTTCGCTTTGAAGAGCTTTATTCACTCAAACCAGACTATAAAGTTAAAAAAGATGACTTATCGAGTGGTTATGAAACTGTTGTGGTTTTAGAAAATACCCCGAATAAAGTGTCGTTGCAGCATATTCTGGTTGCAGAGGGGCATGTGGTGAAGCACTGGCGTCAGGATTGGGAATATGAACCGACCAAGATGTGGAGTTATATTGGTGATTATCGCTGGAAAAGTATTGATTTAAAGCCAGAACAGAGCAAAGGTAAATGGCTGCAAACGGTATGGCAAGTCGATGATTCACCTCGTTATGCAGGCTTGGGTGCGTGGACCAAAGACAATGGTGCAGTGGAGTGGGTGTCCAATGAAACCTACCGCCCGTTACCACGCCGTGAGCATACCACGCGTAATGATTATGACGTGATTATTGGGATCAATCGCCATGCCTTCACTGCAACAGGCTGGGTGCATGAGCAAGACAATATTAAATTTGATACCAAAACCAATACAGCACTTGCTCGTGAGCTAGGGGTTAACCAGTACAACAAAGTTGAAGGCTATGATTTCAAGGCTGCTTATGATTACTGGAAGAAGAATGCGACTTACTGGAGCGCAGTCAGAGATGCATGGGCGAATGCATTTAACCAGAATCAAATCGTGGCATTAAAATTTGCAGGAAAAAATGAGAAATCTCATTTTAGTTATTTTAATGATCAGGCAAAGTCGGTAGCTGGAAAAACTGTAAAAGCAGAACAACTGCAAACTCAGGCGAAAACCTTACTTAACCAGCAGCTTGTGGAAGGCAAGATTAATTAAAAAGGCTATGCGCTCAGCGGGACTCGAACCCACGTCGGTCGCTTAGGAGGCAACTGCTCTATCCAGTTAAGCTATAAGCGCATAATTTTATGATTATAAACAAAAAAGTGATTGCAGAAGCAATCACTTTTTAAGGAAACCGATCAACTGTTAATTCTCAGTTTTACGATTTAAAAACTTATAAAAAATAAACATGGCGACGATCCAGATCGGAATCATAAGCACTGATTCTTTAAAGCCTTGCTGCCACATGATATACAGCACAACGCCAATAAACGCCAACACCAGATAGTTACTAAATGGAGACCATAATGCTGGATACGATGTTTTGATTTGCGCTGTTTTGATATGACGGCGATATTTTAAATGCGTCAAGCTGATCATGGCCCAGTTTAAAACCAGTGCACCAACAACAACATACATCAAATGACCTAAGGCATCTTCTGGTACAAAATAGTTGAGTAACACACAGCCAAAGATCAGGAATGCAGAGAGCAGTACCGCTGGAACAGGGACACCTTGCTTATTGGTTTTGGTAAAGATTTTTGGTGCATTACCTTGTTGAGCTAAACCAAATACCATACGACTATTGGCATACATACCGCTGTTATATACAGATAATGCCGCTGTCAGGATAATAAAGTTCAGTAAATGTGCTGCCCAACCAATTCCCATTTGACTGAAAATCATCACGAATGGACTCTTATCCAAGCCGCCAAGATCGAGCTGATTCCAAGGCACAAGTGATAAGAGAATGGCAAGCGAACCGACATAGAATACCAAAATACGAATGACCACTTGGTTAATCGCTTTAGGAATGGTGGTCTTCGGATCCTTGGCTTCTGCTGCGGCCATACCAATCAGCTCAATTCCGCCAAAGGCAAACATCAAGAAAGCCAGCATATAGAACAAGCCTTCAAAGCCATGCGGGAAAAATCCGCCCTGTGACCAAAGGTTGCTAAATGAAGCGGTTGAGTTTGCATCAGCAGTGAAGAGAAGGAATAAACCAAACAAGATCATGGCAACTACAGCCGTCACCTTGATGATCGCTAACCAGAATTCTGATTCACCATAGAATTTAACATTGGTCAGGTTGACTGCTGTAATCACGACAAAGAAGAATAATACAGACTGCCAAGCGGGAATTTGCGGCCACCAGTAATTAATATATTTACCTACTGCCGTTAGCTCAGTCATTGCCACAAGGATGTAGAGCACCCAATAGTTCCAGCCCGTTATAAAGCCTGGAAATTTACCCCAATACTTATAAGCAAAATGGCTAAATGAACCTGCAACAGGTTCTTCAACAATCATTTCACCTAAATGACGCATGATTAGAAAAACAATCAAGCCGCCAATCGCATACCCCAAAATAATAGATGGTCCAGCAGACTGGATAATTTGCGCAGAACCTAAAAATAAGCCCGTACCAATAGCTCCACCCATCGCGATGAGTTGGATATGGCGGTTTTTTAGTCCACGCTGAAGTTGAGAAGAATCGTTGTTCAAAGGACTGAGCTCGACGAGGAATTAACTGGATTATTCTAATAGATTGATCGATTTTCGCCTAGTAAAAGTACAGCATTGCCATGACTGGAAAGTTGTTTTTAAAAGTTATTTAAAATCCTGTATTTAAGTGAATATTTAAATGAAATTTGCTTTATATTTGTACAGGTAAATCATATTCTTGTTTTTCCCGACGGATGGATTCGCATTTTTGCCATTGTGCAAGTGGTGAAAAATACTCAATATAATGCACAGATTTTATGCATGACGACTAACTCAGGCACCATTGGTCGTATGGTATTTTTGACTGCCGTGCAGTAGCTTTAGACGAATAACCCGCTGCACCAAGAACATGATAAAAGGAAGAATTGACATGAGCTCAGTACCGCAAATCAAAGTCGCTGCAACTTATATGCGTGGTGGCACAAGTAAAGGGGTATTTTTCAAACTGGATGATTTACCCGAAGCGGCACAAGTAGCAGGCAAGGCACGTGATCAACTTCTTTTACGCGTGATTGGAAGCCCTGATCCTTACGGTAAGCAGATTGACGGAATGGGCGGCGCAACCTCAAGTACCAGTAAAACTGTCATTCTGGCTAAAAGTTCAGAACCCGAACATGATGTAGATTATTTATTTGGACAAGTATCGATTGATCAACCATTTGTTGACTGGAGCGGCAACTGCGGAAATCTAACCGCAGCTGTGGGGTCATTTGCGATTTCAAATGGATTGGTTGATGCCGAACGTATTCCTGAAAATGGGATTTGTACAGTACGAATCTGGCAGAAGAATATTCAAAAAACCATTATTGCACATGTTCCTGTGACTAACGGTCAGGTTCAGGAAACAGGTGATTTTGAGCTAGATGGCGTGACCTTTCCCGCAGCAGAAGTTCAGATTGAATTCTTAGATCCTGCTGATGATGGTGAAGAAGGCGGTGATATGTTCCCGACAGGAAATGTTGTGGAACAATTGGTTGTGCCTGAGATCGGTACTTTTGAGGCGACATTTATTAATGCAGGAATTCCAACGATTTTCCTGAATGCCGAAGACATCGGTTATCAAGGGACAGAATTACAAGATCACATTAACGGGGATGCGGTTGCTTTAGCACGTTTTGAGAAAATTCGTGCATATGGCGCGGTACACATGGGCTTGATCAAAGACATTTCTGAAGCAGCAGCACGTCAACATACCCCTAAAATTGCTTTTGTATCAAAACCAAAAACTTATACCTCATCGAGTGGTAAAGCGGTTGAGAGCGGTGATGTGGATTTATTGGTTCGTGCCTTGTCGATGGGCAAGTTACATCATGCCATGATGGGAACCGCCGCTGTGGCAATTGGTACTGCGGCAGCAATTCCGGGGACGCTTGTGAATTTGGCTGCTGGGGGTGGCGAACGTGAGGCCGTTCGTTTTGGACATCCATCGGGCACATTGCGTGTGGGTGCTCAAGCCGAATTGATTGATGGCAAATGGTCGGTGAAAAAAGCTATTATGAGCCGTAGCGCACGTGTATTGATGGAAGGCTGGGTGCGAGTACCAGGGGATACTTTCTAAGCACTGCTTGGAATGATGTGATAAGGCCTTCATTTGAAGGCTTTATTATTTGGAATCGATTAAAAATACAAATGCAATTTCTTCAAATAAATAGTGTTATGATGTCGCCATTCTGGCAAGTTTTGTCATTTTCCTTCCATTAAGATTTCCCGAGGCAATTGTGTCATCTATTTCTCAAGTTAATGCGGATGTTTTAAAACAAGCTCAACAACGTATTCAACAGGATTTATTGACAGCATTGGCTGCATTTTCTATTCCAGAACCTTTAAAAGCAGCTGTTCATCATGCGGTTATGCTCGGTGGAAAGCGTGTTCGCCCAGCATTATGTTATGCAGCAGCTTCATTACAACCGAATCAAAATTTTGCAGCAGCCCGCCGTGCCGCAGTTGCGGTTGAGCTGATCCATTGTTATTCATTGGCCCATGATGATTTGCCTTGTATGGACAATGATTTACTGCGTCGTGGACAGCCGACTTGCCATGTGGCCTTTGGTGAGGATACAGCATTGCTGGCTGGTGATATTTTACAGTCGATGGCCTTTGAAATCTTGGGAAGTCGTTTATTCGACGAACAAGGACAGGGGACTGAGGCTGCGATTGTCTTGAAGCAGGTACAAATCTTAGCAACCGCCAGTTCCAAAATGGTGTGCGGACAAGTTCTTGATTTACAAGCTGAAGGTGCGGGTAAGCAAGTTGATCAGGCAGAATTGGAAAATATTCACCGTAATAAAACGGGTGCATTGATTCAAGCGGCGATCATGATGGGGGCTGTAACCATCTTTACTGGCACGGATCAGGCGATTCCTAAATTACGTCAATTTGGTCAAAGCATTGGTTTGGCTTTTCAGGTGCAAGATGACATTCTGGATATTACCGCTAGCACAGAAACTTTGGGCAAAACAGCAGGTAAAGATGAGCAAGTGCAGAAGTCGACCTATCCTGCCTTGATGGGACTGGAACAGGCACAAGCTTATGCGCAACGCCTGCATGATCAAGCCTTTGAAGCCTTGGCGTATTTTGGTGAAGATGCCAAAGAACTCGTCGACATTTCAAAATTTTTGCTGGCACGTAAAAGTTAAAAGCCAGACAGTTTTTCTTAAATAATTAATGTTATAAAAGACCATCTTGTATGGTCTTTATTTTTGGGAAATATAAATGATAGCACTAGTGAAAATTACCCATACACCTTCATTTGAAGATCTGGATTCATTAGCAGAAATCTTTAATGCTTATCGGGTTTTTTATCAGCAAGCCAGTGATTTAGCGAGCGCACGTCAATTTATTGAAGACAGGTTAAATAATCAGGATTCAGTATTTTTTATCCAGAAAAATGATACTAACAAGATTGTTGGTTTTATACAGCTTTATCCGACTTTTTCCTCAGTATCGCTCGGTAAGGCTTGGATTTTAAATGATCTTTATGTAGATCAAAACTATCGCAGACAGGGTATTGCAGCGTCCTTAATGCAGCAAGCAATCCAATTTGCGCAAGATACACAGGCTAAATTTATTGCGTTAGAAACAGGTGCTGAGAATATCCAAGCACAAAAGTTATATAAAAAACTCGGTTTCCAAGAGCAGTCGGAAACCAGATTCTTTGCGTTATCATTCAGCCATATTTGATCGAATATCATCGTGTGTTAAGGAATGTTTACTGTTTAAAAAACCTAATATAAACAGTTTTAGAATAAAGCAAAACAATGATGAAGATCGCGTAAGAGGGAAGATGTCATGAATCAGAACCAACTCGAACAATGCGCTTTGCACTATGCACAAAATCTGGCATTTTCAATCCAGTCGCAACCTTTTGGCCCTGATTTTGAGGTGTTCAAAGTCTTCGATAAAATGTTTATGTATATTGGTTTTAATGCAGGAAAATTAATTGTAACGGTGAAATGTAAGCCTGAGAAAAGTCTGGAATATCAGGAACTCTATTCTTCAATTTCAGCGGGCTATCACATGAATAAGAAACACTGGATTTCGATTGCCAGTAGTCCAGAGATCACGCCTGATCTGGTACAGGATCTCATTCAGGATTCCTATGATCTCATTATCAAGAAACTTCCAGTTAAGACCCGAAAGCTGATCGGGGAAGCTTAAAAATAAAGCAGCGAAAAAACGCTGCTTTATTGTTATTGGAAAGTGGGTTTAGTGTTTGCCCATAATTCCACGAATGGCATTGAGTACATCGGCAGGGAGAACCACTGTTTTTGCATTGCCAGATTTAGATAAATCCTGCATTGCTTTAACGTATTGTTCACCGAGTAAATAAGCCACAGGAATCTCTTTATCACCTACTGCACTTGTCACCATCTCAATGGCACGTTGTGAAGACTCGGCAAGAACAACCTGTGCTTCTGCATCACGACGAGACGCTTCCAGACGACCATCTGCTTCCAGAATTGCCGCCTGTTTTTCACCATCAGCTTTGGTTACAGTCGCACGACGTTGACGTTCAGCAGCTGCTTGCGCTTCCATAGCAGCCTGCATAGTGTGTGAAGGTTGAATATCCTGAATTTCCACTGTTTTCAGGGTAATGCCCCAATCTGAAATATCATCAGAAATGGCAGCTTTTAATTTCGCCTTGATGTGGTCACGAGAAGAAAGCGCATCATCCAGATCCATTTCACCTACGATAGAGCGAAGTGAAGTCTGAACAAGATTTTGAATTGCCCAAGTATAATTCTCAATCCCGTACACTGCCTTTTCTGGCGTAGTGAGGTTGATATACGCTACGGCGTTCATCACCAACACAGCATTGTCACGGGTAATCACTTCTTGTGAAGGAATATCCAAAACAATATCTTTGGTGGTAATTTTATAAGCCACTTCGTCCACATAAGGAATCACGAAGTTTAGACCTGGACTCAACGTGGTATGGTATTTACCTAAACGTTGCACAATCCATTTATAACCTTGGGGAACAATACGAACCCCTTTAAAAATAGTTACACCGATAAAAGCTAAAAAAGCTAAAACAACAATCGTACCGACAGACATTAGAAACCCTCTTTGTGTTTATGACGTATGAGGTTGAACGACTAAATCATTACCCAAAATATCAACCACCCGAACGCGATCACCGACCTGTACTGGATCAGTACAGCGGCAATGCCATTCATCAGAACCTAAAACAGGTATCGGAAAGCGTACAATAATTTGTCCATGTTCAAGACCAGTCTGGATCACCATACCGACTTGACCAATGGTTGCTTCGCGAGGGAGACCTGCTTTGGTTTTATCAATCGAAAGCGGTTTGATAAATTTGAACCAAAGAATCGTACATAAAATAGATAAAATACCCCAAGTAATCACTTGGGTGGTAAAACCCATCATCGGGAAAAGCCACAGTAAAATACACACCATGACTGCTGCTATGCCAAACCACAATGCAGCAAAAGCAGGCAAAATCAATTCTGAAAGAATCAGTAAAATCCCTAATACAAACCAGTGCCAAGGTTCAACTACAAATTCCATAGATTTGCTCGCATAACTAAACGGAGTAGAGGTGAAAAAATATTCACCTTAGCACTGTAACAGATGATTATCTTCATGAATATGAAAAGATTGTTTTTTTAGGCATTGCGGCTGTTGATGATTAAAGATCTTGCACATATTGCAAGTTTAATAGCTTTCAACAGCCTTTTAGGTGGGATTTTAGAATTTTGGTCGTGGTGCCGGTTTTAAGGCAGCAGGAGATTTTTTAAATACGGTAATCGCATTTTGAATCGCCGTGATCTTGGCTTGAGCTGCTTTTTCACCTTCTAAGATAGCTTCATTACTCGATTTAAGGTCAAGCACGCCCAGATGGCCCACTTTCGGTTGAATCACAATCGTTGCCTGATTCAGTTCTTCATTAATACTTTGTTGGCCCATGATATTGATGGTCTGGTCTAACAAGCCCCACATGCTGAGCGGCTTACCACCGACGGGACGTGCAGAAATATCCACGGCAATCACAATATCAGCACCCATATCCTTCGCAGTTTTTACAGGAATTGGGCTGACTAAACCACCATCCACATATTTGGTCTTGCCAATAACCGCAGGCACAAACACATTGGGAATACTGCAAGATGCACGTACTGCCTGACCGGCATTACCTTTAATAAACTCGGCTTTTTTGCCACTGTCTAAACGGGTGGCGACTGCGGCAAAACGAATCGGGAATTGTTCAATCGGTTTATTGCCGACTTGGCTATTTACATAATTCTGTAGTTTCTGACCGAGAATAATGCCTTGACTATTAATGGTGAGATCACGCAAATCAGATTCTTGCAGTTTTAAGGCAAGGTTCTGCATTTGATAAGGTGTTTGACCGCTGGCATAGATACTACCGACAAAGCTACCTGCACTGGTGCCAGTCACAATTTTAGGTTTGATGCCATGTGATTCTAAAACTTTGATGACACCAATGTGTGCAAAGCCTTTGGCACCGCCACCACCTAATGCAATGGCAACCACAGGTTCACGGGCCTGAATTGCTGATGTAGGCGGTGTTTTCTTTGTGATTTGATCACAACCAAATAAAGCAAGACCAAAAACAGCCAAGCAAGACAGTCGAGCAATGTTCATAACAAATGTAGATAAAATGTACAAAAAAGATGCGCCCATCAGAGCAGATTTGCCCTTAATTTTCTAGTTTTTTTTCACAAGTTTTTGTAAGGGTTCAGCCAGCCAATCTGGATTTTTCGGCGAGAAGTGCCCAACGTAACGTTGCATGATCTGATCAAGGTCTTGCTGATAATGACCAGTCGGGGTAAATGCCCCCAAACAATAAATGGTTTTATGGTCATAATCAAAAGCAAACATCACGATTGGAATGCCTGCTGCATGCGCAATGTGATAAAAACCACTTTTCATTTTTTCGGCTTTTTTACGTGTCCCTTCAGGCGCCATACCGACCCAGATTTTGTCATGCTGTTGAATGGTGGCAACCACTTGTTCAGTCAAGCCATGTGCACTGTCACGACGAACAGGAATCAGTCCCGCCCAGTTTAATAGCGGCTGGAGCGGGGGCTTGAATAAGGTATCTTTACCCAGTACGGTAATTTTTAATCCCAACCCACCAATCGCTAGAAAGCCATACCAGCCGTCAATATTTGAGGTATGTGGAGAAATGATAGCCACTGCTTTAGGTAAGTTAGGAATTTCTCCTACTACAGTCCAGCCTTGTGCAAGGAACAGTTTTTTACACAATGCACGGCTATAGGTTGTTCCACGTTGTGGAACCAGTGGGGGTAAATCTGGAAAATGTTGTGGCATACATGAATATAAATAATGACAACTCTATTCATGTTAAACGCTGATGACAGCGACTGCATTGGCAAAAAATAAGATTTTATTGCCAGAAGAATGAAAGGATTGGATACTTAAGGCCCGTTATTGCCTCGCTCTGGAAACTCAAAATGCCTAATCTTCGACAGGTTTACATTTTATTGTTTTCTTTGTATTGGGCACAGGGCTTACCCGTGGGATTTATGACCCATGCATTGCCTGTAATCTTAAGAGCGCAAGGCGTATCGTTGGCACATATTGGCGGCTTTGGTTTACTGATGTTGCCGTGGTCGATTAAGATTTTTTGGGCTGCCTATGTTGATCGTCTGGCATTATCTCGATTAGGCCACTACCGTAGCTGGATTATTCCTACACAATTATTCAGTGTAATCATTCTGATTATTTTATCTTTTTTCCCGATTCAGGCACTGGATCAACCCAGTTATCTGTTGATTTTCTTTGTCTTACTTTTCTTAATGAACTTCACTGGCGCAACCCAAGACATTGCAACCGATGGCTTGGCGGTCAATTTGCTCAAAACAGATCAGCAGCATTGGGGCAATACTTTTCAGGTGATTGGTTCGCGTCTAGGTTTTATTGTGGGTGGTGGGGCAGTGCTCTGGTGTTTGGACTGGTTACAGTGGCAAAAAACCTTTCTGGCTTTGGCCTTATTGGTGTTTCTCAATACTTTACCTGTGTTGCTCTATCGAGAGCCTACTCATGCAAACTCAACTACAAGAACGCAGACATCTTCTGTTCCATTGATGCAGGCAATTAAGGCCTATTTAAATTATTTTCAATCCTCAAAAGAACTAAAAGCATGGTTACTGGTCTTGATCAGTTTCAAAGTTACAGACGGACTGTCAGGCCCTTTATTAAAGCCACTGATGGTAGATATGGGATTGAACTTCACCCAGATAGGCGTCTACATCACCATGCTTGGTGCGGTCGCTGCGCTTGTAGGCGCGGGGATTGCCGGATTGTTGCTCAAACATTTTTCTAGAACAGCGAGTTTGATTGTTTTCTCTATTTTAAAAATAACCAGTTTGATCGCTTATGCTGTGATTGCTCACGCTTATGAATCCCATACTCAAATTGCACCGATCTGGTTATACGCCGTCAATGCATTTGAAGATGCTTGCTCTGCCATGCTTTTAGTGGTGATGTTGACACTGGTGATGCAATATAGTCGTAAGCAATTTGCAGCAACCGATTTCACTTTTCAGGTCTCGATCATGGCGACTGTCAGTGGCTTGCTGTATTTAGTCAGTGGAATGATTGGAGATGTGTTCGGTTATTTCCATTATTTGATCGCTATTGTCATTATTGGCACGGTTACTTTGCTTCCTATTTCTCTCTGGAAACATGCAAAATTACAAGAAAAATAATGTTAACTAAATGAAATAAAGAAATTTAATATCGATTAAGGAGTGATCTAGTCATTATCTACTACCTTTGTCTATGTTTTTAAAAATGTATGTTTTTAGCTATTTAACTGCTCTATTAATTGTGCCATCTTGTTTGGGTAGCAAATGGAAGCTAACTGGAGTAAAAATGGATTGTGTTAACAAGAAAAATCATGTGAATCAATTAAAATGGGTAGAAAAATGTTCAAGTCGATTGGATATTAGCCTAAAGTCTAAAAAAGAATAATGAAATAACGATTTAATCATTCTATAAGATAAGAGAGTTGTGTAGGATTCGTTACAACATGAAGTTAAGGTAAAAATCTGTAAGTCAAAGTATGTTTTTATGTCTTTGGTTATTGGGTTTTGGTCTTGCATAACGTTGAAATTGGTTTTGGTTGCGGTAATAAAATTAATGTAACCAAAGTGGAGGAGAGTTGATTTTTTAGCCCCTTAATTTAATGGCGTAAATCAACTTGGCATGGATAGGCAACATAAAATATATTTTTTGGAGTTTTTGATGGATCTATTCCTTAATCGTAAATCTTTAGTTGTTAAAAGTTTAGCTCTTACAGTTACAGCTTTAATGATGAGTGGGGCACATGCTGCGACTTCCGACAAAGCGGAAATTCAACAGCTTCGTAAAGAAGTTGAGGCTTTAAAAGCTTTAATTCAACAACAAAGCCAAGTACAGCAACAACAACAGCAAGTACAGCAACAACAGCAAGTTCAACTCGCTGAAGTTAAGGCGCAACCAGTTGCTGCCCCAGTTTCACCGTTAGCAGGATTTAAATCTAAAGCTGGCGCTGATGTGAACCTATATGGTTTTGTTCGTGGTGACGCTAACTATATTATTGAAGGTGCAGATAACGACTTTGGTGACGTAAGTAAGTCAGACGGCAAAACGCATGATAAATTACGTGCGACTGCTAAAACGACACGCCTTGGTTTAGATTTTAATACGCCTGTAGGAGACGACAAAGTCGGTGGTAAAATCGAAGTTGACTTTGCGGGTACGAATGATGGATTACGTATTCGTCATGCTTATTTAACATTTAACAACTGGTTATTTGGTCAAACAACTTCAAACTTCCTGTCTAACCATGCACCAGAAATGATCGACTTCTCGACAAACATTGGTGGTGGTACTAAACGTGTTCCGCAAGTACGCTATAACTACAAGTTAGGTCCGACTACACAATTATTTGTTTCTGCTGAAAAAGGTGATAGCACTACTTCGGTAACAGGCGATAGTATTAAGTATAGCCTACCAGCATTAACGGCTAAAATTACTCAAGGCTATGCAGAAGGTAAAGGTTCAGCTTCAGCGCGTGTTCTAGTCGAAAAGTATAAATCACAGCTTGCTAATGATGATAAAACTGGTTGGGGCGTGGCTGTTGGTACTGATTTTAAAGTAGCTGATCCTTTAAAACTTTTTGCTGATGCATCATATGTTGTTGGTGATAATAGTTATTTATATGGCAGTAACACTCCTTACGCAGTGGATGGGAATTCTATCGAGCAAAATGAATTTGTAGCAGTACAAGTGGGTGGAACGTATAAGGTTCTACCTAACTTACGTTCTACGCTAGCATATGGTGCTCAATTCGCTGATGACGGTACTGATTTTGCAAAATTAAATACTTCTGCAAATGAAAAAGTTCAACAAGCGTGGATTAACTTCATCTATACACCAGTTAAACCAATTGATTTAGGTGTCGAATATGTCAATGGTAAGCGTGAAACGTTTGCTGGTCAGTCTTACAAAGATAACCGCGTTGGTTTAATGGCTAAATATAGCTTCTAATTTTTCAACGGTTTATGTTTTAATGAGTCGAGGTTTACATGAACCTCGACTTTTTATTTTTAAATTAACTAAATAAAATAAGACGATGAGGCGAGCTTTCCTCAGGACATTCTATTATTTAAGTCATTTTTAAGTTTTTATTTTTATCTTTACAAAACTAAGAAATTTATTTTTAGAACACAATGCCTATGTTGCTGCAAAGACTCAAAACCAAGCCGATTTCATTACTGACTTTTAATATATTACTTGCAATCTGGCTAGGTGTTTTCCTAAACATCGCATTTTATGAAAAGATGTTGGCCTTAACACCTTATACAGGGATTAAGGCGGGACTTTTTGTAGCAGCTTCTGTTGGCGTTATTACTGCTTTATATGCTTTTATTTTCCAGCTATTGAGCTGGAAATGGACCGCAAAACTACTTGCTATCGTTTTGGTTTTTATTGGCGGTTTTGCTGCTTATGCTGTAGATACTCTGGGTGTCTGGATTACTTCAGACCAGATTCAAAACCTGATGCAAACCAACTTTGCTGAGGCTCGGGATACGTGGTCTTGGCGTTTGTTGATCTGGATGGTTGGGATGGTTCTAGTCCCGATCATTGTGATTTTGATGACTAAAATCAAATCTGAATCAGTCACTCGACAATTATTTAAAAAGCTGATTGCATCTGTTACTTCCTTGGCTTTAGTTGGCGGACTATTATTTATTTTCTATGTGGATTTTGCAGCCATTTTTCGTGAAAACCGCGATATAAAAGGCATGATTTCCCCTCAAAATATGATTGCCTCGACAGTTTCATATTATAAAAAGAAATCACCTAAACAGAATTTACCTTTAATTAAGTATGGTGAAGATGCGCAACGTACTCAGGTTGCAAGAGGTTTACCTAAACTGATGGTCTTGGTGGTGGGTGAAACGGCTCGTGCGGAAAACTTTTCTTTAAATGGTTATGCCAAAGAGACCAATCCGAAATTAGCCAAACAGAATATTATCAATTTCTCACAAGTCAGTTCATGTGGTACAGCAACTGCTGTATCGGTACCGTGTATGTTTTCAGGTATGCAACGCGAAGATTATGATGAGCAGTTAGCCAGTCACCGTGAAGGTTTACTTGATATTGCAAAACGTGCTGGATATCAGGTGACATGGATTGATAATAATTCAGGTTGCAAGGGCGCATGTGACCGTGTTGAACAGTTTAAAATTCCTGAGCCGATCCAGCAGAAATGGTGTAAGGATGGCGAATGTCTGGATGATATTTTGATTGATAGCCTAAAAGCGTATTTAGCTGCTATTCCGAAAGATGATACCCAACCACGTTTGATCGTATTGCACCAAATGGGCAGTCATGGCCCTGCCTATTATAAACGTATTCCGCCAGCGTTCCGTGTGTTTAAGCCAACATGCGATACCAATGCGATTCAGGGATGTACTCAGGAAGCATTGATTAACAGTTATGATAATACTTTGCTTTATACCGATTATGTTCTAGATTCATTGATCGAAACCTTGAAAAATACAATCCAGTATCAAACAGGTTTGTGGTATCTATCTGATCATGGTGAATCGACCGGTGAGAGCGGTATGTATTTGCATGGTGCGCCTTATGCAATTGCACCGACTCAGCAGACGCATGTACCGATGTTGATGTGGTTCTCAGCGGCATGGCAACAACAGGCGCACAAACAGATGAGCTGTCTGGCGCAACAAACTAAGAATAAACTGAGCCAAGATAATCTGTTCCCGACCTTGTTAAGTTTGCTTGATGTAAAAACCAAAGTAATTAATGCTAAAGATGACATGTTAGAAACATGTGCTAACCCATAAGGTGAAATGAAATCATGACCAAGATCTTGATGATAGAAGATGATTTTATGATTGCAGAGTCAACATTGACCTTACTGCGATATCATCAGTTTGACGTGGAATGGGTGAATAACGGGGTCGATGGACTGGCTTTGTTAACCAAGCAATCTTTTGATCTGGTACTTTTGGATCTAGGTCTGCCCCTTATGGATGGGATGCAAATCCTGAAACAGATTCGCCAACGCAGTTCATTGCCTGTCCTGATTATTTCAGCCAGAGATCAGCTACAAAACCGCGTGGATGGTTTGAATCAGGGTGCGGATGACTACTTGATTAAACCCTATGAATTTGATGAGCTGTTAGCCCGTATCAATGCCTTATTACGTCGTGGTAGTGTTGAAACAGCGCAACTGAAAAGTCAGTCGCAACTATTAAAAAGTGGTGAGCTGATCTTGGATGTAGAACAGCATTTGGCAACCTTCAAAGGTCAGCAAATCGAGCTGTCTAATCGGGAGTGGGCGATTTTGATTCCGATGGTATCCCACCCAAATAAAATTTTCTCTAAAGCAAATTTAGAAGATAAGTTGTATGATTTCGACAGCGAAGTTACCAGTAATACCATTGAAGTGTATGTCCATCACTTGCGGGCCAAACTGGGTAAGGACTTCATTCGAACCATTCGTGGTTTAGGTTATCGTTTGGGGCAGTCATAATTCGATGCAAAAAAGCCAACATTATTCGCTAAAGAAAAGACTCATCTGGGGAACCTCCATCTTTAGCGTGGTGTTAGGTTGTTTTCTGATTTTGGCGGCTTATAAAATCTCATTGCATGAAGTTGATGAAATTTTAGATACGCAAATGCAATACATGGCTGAGCATTCTACCTCTCAGCCGTTAACCCCAGTTGCAAGTCGTGTCGAATTGCACCGTACTTATCATGAAGAAGATTTATTGATTGATATCTGGGCCTATAAAGATCAGACCCATTTATGGCATCAAACCCATTTACTGGTTCCACCCGTCAAACAGGCGGGTTTCTATACCCAGACGACGTCTCAAGGCAAGTGGCGTGTTTATGTGGTTCCTTTAAAAGATTACCAGATTCAGGTCAGCCAGCAAGAACAAGTGCGAAAGGTTTTTGCATGGGAATTGGCGGGCAGCATGTTTATTCCTTATATTCTGTTGCTCCCTGTGGCGATTATTGTACTGGCCTTTATCATCAGTCTCAGTCTGAAACCTCTGGATGAATTTAAGGAAGAACTGACTCAGCGGGATTCCGATGGCTTATCACCGATTGATGTCAAAGATTATCCACAAGAATTATTACCGACCATTGAAGAAATGAACCGCTTGTTTGAGCGGATTCAGCATGCTCAAACAGAACAAAAACAGTTCATCGCCGATGCTGCACATGAGCTCAGGACGCCTGTTACAGCATTGAATTTACAAACCCGTATCTTGATTAGCCAGCTTCCTGAACATGAATCTTTGCAGAACCTGAGTAAAGGTCTGGCACGGATTCAACATCTGGTGACCCAGCTTCTCGCTTTGGCTAAACAGGATGTTGCACTGAGTCTGATTGAACCAAATACCAATTTTCGCCTGAATGATGTGGCGTTAAATTGTGTGGAGCAACTGGTGAATCTGGCCATGCAAAAAGAAATTGATCTCGGGTTTGAACGTAATGATTTAATTGAAATGCAAAGCCTTGAGTCGACAGTACATTCGATTATTTTCAACCTGATTGACAATGCGATTAAGTACACGCCAGAACAAGGTATTATCAATATTTCGGTGTATAGCGATTCTGATGATTTTGCTTATATCCAGATCGAAGACAGCGGTGCAGGGATCGATCCTGAACAATATGACAAGGTCTTGAAGCGCTTCTACCGTGTGCATCATCATTTAGAAGTGGGCAGTGGACTAGGTTTGTCTATTGTCGATAAAGCGACCCAACGCTTAGGCGGGGTACTGACCTTATCGAGAAGTATCGAGCTGGGTGGATTGTCGGTATTGGTCAAATTACCGAAAAAGCTTGCGCATCATGAAGACAAGGCAAGCGGATAATATTGGACGTATAACGTTTTAGTTTGCTGCGGTTGCTGTCTCAGCCTGTTCGCGCAAATAACGTAGAAACAGTACACATTTCTGGATACGCTTGCCATCATTGCCGACTTTACTAACATTAAATCGTAGTACCCAGTTTAAGCGTTTGCCTACTTTACAAATGTCTTTATAAACTTGTGGTTCCGCCAGTAGGGCTTGATAAAGCTGCTGGCTGGCCTGTTCAAGCTGCTCAAATTCAAAATGATAAGCTGTTGAAAAAATAAACAACAACCAGTCGCGTACAAAGCAGTCATGCAGACTGAGTACATCTCTCGGATCGGTTTCAAAGTCAATAAAGGTAAATTGGTTCTGTTGATCAACCAGAATATTGCGCGCAAAAGCTTCGCTTAAATAACCTTGTTGATGATGAATGTAACTGATGGCCTGGATGGCTTGATCAAATAATGCATATCTCGCTTCAGGATGACCTTTGAGGCTACCTAGTTTTTGATCCAACTGACTGACAGGGCTCTGGCGTTGTGAGCCAACGTCTTCTAACAGAATGCCTTTTTTTGAAACTGCCAACACATTTGGAGTGGAAATACCCAAAGCCTTGAGCTGCTGAATGCGTTTGAACTCGCATTGAATAGCCTTAGAGCCACCTTGGTTTGGAACAGGAGTAATCGCACCCAGATTAAAGATTTTGGCAAGCCATTTCAGTGGCGTGTAGAGCCATAGTCCGTGACGTTCAGAGGCCTTTTTTAACCATACTTTGCGTAAGCCTAGTTCATAAGATTGAATAGAGTCTTGTTGAGAAGCAAAAGTAGATTCTAAAAATATTTGAAAGTCAGACATACGACAGCAAAAATATCCTAATGTGGGCAAAATTCAGTGCTCGCTCTATGAGCACTGTCATTCACTTTACCACATCAGATACCTATAACGGTACTGAAACGCGCTTTGCTATTTGTTGATGACGTTTATAAGTGAATGTATAACATACTAAATTAATTGCAACGCAGACCCATGCTGTCCAAAGATTATGACTGAGGAAATGTGCACCGCGCATCATTTGTGCCCAGCCCATGGCGAAACCAATGAGCATTCCAGCAAAAAGATAGAACCATGCTCTCTGTTTTTGATCAAGACGATAGACAAAGTAACCCGTTATTAGGGCAAAGCCCGTACTGGCATGTCCACCAGGGAAACAATGTCCAGCAGTCGCAGAAAAATCCCAAATGAAACCCGTTGCAGTTTCATGGGTCATATACCAAGGGCAGGCTTGGGAGGAATGTGCTTTCAGCAACCCAACAATGCAGGTGCATAGCATACTGACCCAAAACATATAACCATATTGCCAGCGTTGGGGTTTCAGTTTTTCGACTTTAAACGATGCACACCATAAAAAGAAGAAAGCGACATACACCGCCGTTAAAAGTTGTTTGACATAAGTATGGTTAAGCTTTTCGAGAAACCAGTCATTCTTATAAGGGAAGGTTCCATGTAGGCTGACCCAAGGCTGAATTAAGTGTAAGTCAATTGCTCCACCGACAGGAAAAACAAACAGTAAAATAAAAAAACTGATGAAAAGTAAAAAGCTCGTCAAGATGAAAAAAGGTGTTCTCAAGATCATGGAGCAGGTGGTTACAGTGGGAATATGATCTTGGTATTTAATTCCTAAAAGCTTAATTTGCTCTTAAAGATATATAAAAAAATGTTGGGATAAATGTGAGAGAGGAAAGCAGTTTAAACCTTATATACAGGTTAATGTTTTGATCTTATTGTTCAAAGAAAATAGCGCTTTTATTTCAGCATAAAGCAGCCTTAAAGGCTGCTTTATATATCGTTTGATCAATCTGTTAATGTAAAATTTTATTGAGAAACTGCTGCGCACGTTCCCCACGTGGTGTACCAAAGAATTCATCTTTGGAGCAGTCTTCAACAATTTTACCTTGATCCATAAAGATAATCCGGTTCGCCACCTGACGGGCAAAGCCCATTTCATGGGTCACACACATCATGGTCATGCCTTCTTTGGCCAATCCGACCATTACATCCAGTACTTCATTGATCATTTCAGGATCAAGGGCAGAGGTGGGTTCATCAAACAGCATGGCAATCGGGTCCATACTTAGCGCACGCGCAATCGCAACCCGTTGCTGTTGTCCACCTGAAAGCTGGGCAGGATATTTATTGGCATGAGCACTGAGTCCAACACGATCCAGATAAGCCAGCCCTTTTTTATTGGCCTCCGCTTCTGAACGTCCCAGTACTTTGATCTGGGCGATGGTCAGGTTCTCGGTAATGCTGAGATGAGGAAACAGTTCAAAATGCTGGAAAACCATACCGACACGACTACGTAGTTTGGTCATATCAGTTTTAGGCTCATGAACAGGTACGCTATCGACAAAGATCTTACCTTGTTGAAATGGCTCTAATCCATTCACGGTTTTAATTAAGGTGGACTTTCCTGAACCTGACGGACCACAGACTACGACCACTTCACCTTGACTGATCTGGGTGGTGCAATCGGTCAGTACCTGAAACTGGTCGTACCACTTACTGACATTTTGGAGGTCTATCATTACTTTATTGTCGCTCATACACGTAACCTCCTTTGTAAACGTTTAACTGCGAATGTCGCAATGGCGCTGATGGTAAAGTACACAAGTCCTGCAAATAGAATATATTGGGTGAGCAAGGACATTAAATCTCCACGAACATAGTTTGTTCTGAAAAAATCGAGCAGGCCAATGGCATAGACCATTGTGGAATCCTGAAACAAGATGATGGTCTGCTGAAGTAATAGCGGCATCATTTTCCTAAACGCCTGCGGCAGAATAATTAGACGCATCGACTGCCCATAACTCATGCCCAGTGCGGATGCGGCAGCAGCCTGCCCCTTTGGAATAGACTGGATACCAGCACGCACAATTTCAGAAAAGTAAGCGGCTTCAAACAGCATAAACGCGACGATACTGGAAACCAGTGCGGTATCAATGGTCAGATATTGGCCTGTTACTGCGGTATAAATAAACGGTACAGCAAAATAAAACCACATCAGAACTAGAAGCAGAGGAATGGAACGGAACATGTTGACATAGGCCTGTGCAATCACATTCAGGACTCTGATCGAAGACAGACGCATCAAGGCGAGGAGGGTACCAATCGCAATCCCCCCGATTGTTGCCACAACCACGACCTTTAGGGTAATGCTGAAGCCATGCCACAGCGCAGGCCCCGACTGCTGTAAATCACTGAGAAAAGAAGTTAACCATTCCATGCTATTTTCCTCCTGATATTAAACCAGGAATGCGCAGGCGCTTTTCCAGCAGGTTCATGGCAAAGATGAGACAGATATTGATAACAATAAAAATCACGGTGACATAGGTGTAAATTTCGATCGTATTCTGGGTGTATTCACTGATGGTTTTCATCTGTGAAATGATTTCAGCAACGCCGACCAAAGACGCAACCGACGTATTTTTCACGCAGTTGGTCAGTTCTGAACTCAACGGCGGTAAAATGGTACGAAAAGACTGTGGCAGAATGACATAACGGTACAGTTGCACCGTGGAAAATCCCATGGCATAACCCGCATTAATTTGCCCAGTTGGTAAGGCTTCAATACCTGTACGTACCTGTTCACATACACGCGCTGCGGTAAAGAGTCCGAGTCCGATACTGGCCGAAATCAGTGCAGTGGTATTGGCGCCAAGATCATTCATCCACCAGTTTTTGATGGGTGCAGGGAGAAAGTTGGGAACCACATAAAACCAGATAAATAACTGAACCAGTAACGGTACATTCCGGAACAAGGTCACATACGCTGTGCCAATGGCTCTGGCTGTTTTATTTGGAAGCGTGCGCATAATCCCGAGGATACTGCCCAGCAGCATGGCAATGGTCCATGCAACAATAGCAATCACGATCAGCCATCCCAGGCCCGTTATAATCCAGTTCAGGTAGGTGGTGTCTCCAATACCTGTCGATTGCCACAAAACTCCCCAGTTCCAGCTATAATTCATAATAACTCCTGAGAAGAAACGGGAGAACATCCTCTGTTCCCCGGTTCTGCAATAATATGCTTGTTATAGAGGGGAATTACTCATCCCGATCATGTGGATTGGCAATCAGAGCTTTGAGCTGATCAGACATCGCAAAGTCTAGGTTAATATTTTTTGGTGGAATCGGTTGCTGGAACCATTTCTTATACATGTTATTGATTTCACCAGAAGCATAAGTGGCTTTAATGGCATCATCAACGACCTGTTTAAAGCCTGTGTCACCTTTACGGAGCATACAACCATAGATTTCATGGATTGGCGCAGTGCCCACAATTTCCCACTGATTTGGGTCTTTGGCTTTAGATTTTTCACCTGCAAGCAAAATATCATCCATCATAAATGCGGCAGCACGGCCATTTTGTAGCATCAGGAATGACTCAGCATGGTCTTTGGCAGAAATGATTTCGCCAATACCGAGTTCTTGCTGATGTTGACGGATATAGCGTTCAGAGGTGGTTCCCGCTGTTGTGACTAGCTTCTTACCTTTTAAATCTGAAAAATCTTTAATTCCTGAGTTCTTGGCAGTCAGCAGTCTTGAACCAACTTCAAAGAAACCTACCGAGAAATCAACCTGTTGCTGACGTTCTTTATTGTTGGTGGTCGAGCCACATTCCAGATCGACCGTACCATTCGACACCAGTGGAATACGGTTCTGGCTGGTCACAAGGTTATAGCGGATTTTCAGGTCTGGCATGTTGAGCTTCTGCTTAACGGCCTCAACTACTTTTAGTTGCAGGTCATGCGCATAACCGACTGGCTGATTTGGATTGGAAGCAATGTAAGAAAAAGGAATCGAGGAATCACGATAACCAAGTACAATCGTACCAGAGCTTTTGATCTTGTTTAATGTGCCTGAAGATGAGGCATTACCATCAGCTGCTTTTTCACTAGCAGCAGGGGCCTTATTGTCACTACAGGCACTTAATCCCAATATCAGCGCGCTTGCACAAAGCAGGGAGGTCATGGTGCGTTTATGTTTCATATACAAAACTCCTTTTGTATCGTTATGATCGCATTCGTAATTGTTGCGGTTTAACCGTTCATTGTTATGAAAAATAATGTTTTCTTTCTAAACATAAAAAATACATTATTTTTCATCTTAATAAAATTTAATACGTTTGCTCAAGCGATATTCTTTACCGTTTTGTTAATGGTAACTGTTGATGAATTAAGCAATTTTTAAAGGAAAAATCCGATTAAAAGTTGCAAGAAACATAAAGCATAATGTATGCCATGATTTTGACCCTTATTTTTCCTGAGAGATTGAATAGAAGCAGTGATTTGAATGAATATCTTAAGCAAGCTGGATCATTGTTAAAGTTGCGGCATGGCTGGACAAGAACAGAATAAGATCATGCAAACTGAAGTGATATTGCTGAGTGCCCATAAAAAAAGCGGCCTGATCAGCCGCTTTGAAATAGATTAAAATTAAAACATGGATTCTTCTGAGTTCGCTGAAATTTTATGAATTGAAAGATCGGCACCGCGATATTCATCTTCCTGAGAAAGACGCAGCCCAAGTGTCGCTTTTAACAGGCCATAGACAAGGAAACCGCCAGCTAGTGCAACGATAATCCCCAAGCTGGTACCAATAATCTGTGAAATAATGGAAACGCCACCGAGACCGCCCAGCGCTTGTTGCCCAAAGATTCCCGCGGCAATGCCACCAAAGGCACCACATACGCCGTGTAAAGGCCAGACACCCAGTACATCGTCTACTTTTAGTTTGTTTTGGGTATAGGTAAAAAGGTAAACAAATAGTGCACCAGCGGTTCCGCCAATCAATAACGCACCAATAGGGTGCACAATGTCGGAACCTGCACAAATTGCGACGAGGCCTGCCAATGGACCATTATGCAAGAAGCCCGGGTCATTTTTACCCATAAAGTTTGCTGCAAGCGTTCCACCTACCATTGCCATGAGCGAGTTAATCGCAACCAGACCTGAAATCGCCTCAACCCGTTGAGCGCTCATCACGTTAAAGCCAAACCAGCCCACAATCAAAATCCATGAACCTAAAGCAAGGAATGGAATTGATGAAGGCGGGTGTGCGCTGACACGACCATCATTTTTATAGCGACCATGACGTGCACCCAGCAAAATCACTGCAGCCAAGGCAATCCAGCCACCCATGGCATGTACTACAACGGAACCTGCAAAATCATGGAAACTTGCCCCAAATGAGTTCTCGAGCCACTTTTGCAAACCATAATTGCCATTCCAGATCATGCCTTCAAAGAAAGGATAGATCAATGCCACCAAAAGTAAGGTCGCGATGGCTTGCGAGCGCATCTTGGCACGTTCCGCAATCCCGCCTGAAATAATTGCAGGAATTGCAGCAGCAAAGGTTAGCAGGAAGAAACAACGCATCAGGTTATAGCCATGATCCGAGGCTAACGTGCTGCCTGCATGGAAGAAGTTTTGACCATAGGCAATCCAGTAGCCGACAAAGAAATAGGCAATCGCTGAAATGGCGAAATCGGTTAGGATTTTACTTAAGGCATTGACCTGGTTTTTATGGCGTACTGTGCCGAGTTCCAGAAACGCAAAGCCAGCATGCATTGCCAATACCAGTACTGCACCGAGCAGTAAGAAAAATAGATCTACGTTTTGCATAGTGGTGCTCAAAAAAAGTGCTAAATTCGATTCTGGCGCATATATTTGATTCATTTTTTGCACCAAAAAGGATTTAGTAAATCTAAAAATTCAGGCTGTAGCGAAACAACCCAATTTGATGAAATAGATAATGCAAAAAGTGCACCAATTTAGAAATTAATTTGTAATTTTGATGAATAGTGGTGCAATTTGCTTGAAAATAGCACAGTTTTTTAGCGTGGATTGAAACCACCATCAGAATTTAGCTTAGCTTTGTTTTAGAACAACGCGCGTTAGAAGGCTCATTAAAGCATCCTCAGGTTTCATTCTGATCAAGTTGAATGAAACCTGAGGAAGAAAAAGACAGCGTGTTTACATGACTGGTGGGGTATAGGTTAAAGTTCTACCTAAAATCCATAATAAGAACAGAACCAGAGGTAGATGAACAATCAGTTGTGTGACGGTAAAACCAATCACATCTTTGGCCTTGAGTTTTAAAATCCCTAGCATTGGCAACATAAAGAATGGGTTGATGAGGTTGGGCAAAGCTTCCGCAGCATTATAGATCTGTACCGACCAACCTAAATGCACTTGTAGATCATTGGCCGCCTGCATCACATAAGGCGCTTCAATAATCCATTTACCACCGCCTGATGGGACAAAGAAACCCAGTACCGCAGAATAAATGCCCATCACAATGGCAAAAGTTTCTTTCGAGGCAATCGAGACAAAGAACTCTGCAATGTAGTGCGATAGTGATAGGTCTTCGCCGTTCAAGGCTTGCGTCATAATAAAGGCGATACTGCCGTAGAGCGGGAACTGGATCAGAATCCCTGACACAGCAGGAACAGCCTGACTGACAGCGTTCAGGAAGTTACGTGGTGTGCGGTGTAAAGCAAGTCCTAGCATTAAAAATACAAAGTTATAGGTGTTGAGACTGGAAATGGCAATGATCGGATTGGTCTTGGAAAACTCGATAAACATCCAGATCAAGCCTAGCGCCACTACAATAATCGTTAATAACGGTGAGTTCTCCAGCCAGTCGCCTGGTCGAGTCGATTTAACTTCAGTTTTTTCTTCTTCATCAAAACTTAGCTCAAAATCCTGCATGGTTTTAACATTGTCACCTTTTGGTGCAGACCAATAAGCAATCGCAATCGAGACAATTACCAAGATCAAAGTCATCACCAAAGACTGCCACAGGAAAATTGTTTCAGTAAATGGAATCACACCTGTCAGGTTATAGATTGATTCGGGCAGGCTGGCTTTATTGGCCTGTAATTGAGCGGCGGATGAACTGATTCCCAATGCCCACGTTGCACCCATGCCAATAATCGCAGCAGCAGCGGCAGCGCGATAATCCATATTGAGTTCTTTACGCTTTGCTAGCGCGATTACCAGTAAAGCGGTCAAAATGGTACTGACCGCCCAATTGACCAGTGAAATAAGTAGACTTGTGGTGGCAACTAGGACAATGGCACTACGTCCTGAATGTGGAATACGTGCCATCATCTGAATCAGCTTTTTCACAGGCGCAGAAACAGAAACCACATAACCGACAATGATTAACATGGTCATTTGCAAGGTAAAAGGAATTAGACTCCAGAAGCCATTTCCAAATGAACTGGCAACATCCTGTACGGGGGCACCGATACAGATCGCAGCGAATGAAACAATAATGACGCCAAGTAAGGCAAAAATATAAGAATCAGGAAACCATTTCTCTGACCAGTTACTGATACGTAACGCGAAACGTTCCAATAGGGCAGGTTGTTTACTCATCTTAAGCATCCATCTTTGATGTTGTGTTATGAAATCCATTTGTCCTAAATGAATTTTTGCTGCCTAAAAACGGCTAAAAGTGATGCTCGGAAAAGCATCACTTCAATTAGAAATAAAAAGAGAGTGTGTGATTAGACTTTGGCTTCAATCAACAGCTCGACGCCAGTTGCGTCCTGAATTTGCTGTTCAGTCACATCAGGTGCCAGTTCCACCAGTTTGATGCCTTCTGCAACAACATCCAGAACACCCAAGTCGGTAATAATACGATGCACCACTTTTTGACCTGTTAATGGCAAGCTGCATTGTTTAACGATTTTGGCAGTCCCATCTTTGGCATTGTGTTCCATCAAGACCACCACGCGCTGTACGCCTGCGACCAGATCCATGGCACCGCCCATACCTTTTACTTTCTTGCCCGGAATCATCCAGTTAGCCAAGTCGCCCTGTTCAGAGACTTCCATTGCACCCAGAATCGCGATATTGACATGTCCACCACGAATCATGGCGAAGGATTCGCTGCTTGAGAAAAATGCAGCGCCTGCGCGTGCTGTAACGGTCTGTTTGCCTGCATTAATTAAATCAGGATCAAGTTGCTGTTCTGTTGGAAATTCACCAATCCCAAGCAAACCGTTTTCTGATTGCAACCAGACATCAATATCCTCTGGAATGTAATTGGCAACCAGTGTGGGAAGGCCAATGCCGAGATTGACGTAGAAACCATCTTGTAATTCTTGTGCGGCACGTTGTGCCATTTGTTCACGTGTCCATGCCATGATTATGCGTCCTGTGCTTTAAGCGTTTTTTGTTCGATCCGTTTTTCTGGTGTGGCATTCAGCACCACACGATTAACATAGATCCCTGCTAAATGGATTTCATCTGGATCAAGTTCGCCGATTTCAACAATCTGTTCCACTTCGGCAATGGTGATCTTTCCTGCCATCGCACATTCAGGATTGAAGTTTTGTGCGGTTTTACGGAACACCAGATTGCCCGCTTTATCTGCCTTATAGGCTTTGACCAGTGCTACATCTGCGGTAAGAGAAGGTTCCAGAATGTAGGTACGACCATTAAAATCGCGTTGTTCTTTGCCTTCAGCGACCAGTGTGCCTGCACCTGTTGCAGTATAAAAAGCAGGAATACCTGCGCCACCAGCGCGTAGTTTTTCGGCCAATGTGCCTTGCGGGGTGAGTTCAACTTCTAGTTCGCCGTTTAGATATTGGCGTTCGAATTCTTTATTTTCACCCACATAAGACGAAATCATTTTTTTAATTTGTCGGGTTTTGAGCAATACACCCAAACCAAAATCATCAATGCCTGCATTATTGGAAATACAGGTGAGACCTGTCACACCACTTTCTTTCAGAGCCTGAATCAAAGCCTCAGGAATACCGCATAAACCAAAACCGCCAACTGCAAAGGTCTGTTGATCTTTCACGACATCTTGTAATGCCAGTGCAGCCGTCGAATAGACTTTATTCATTTTTTCACCTGTAAATTCCCTGGTTTTTATTAGTTTTAGCACTCAGGACTTATTTACAGAAGTTTAAATTTTTAAAGGATTAATGAGGGAAACTCATTAATACAAGCAAATTCATCTATTTCACTAACACGGTACTCTGACGGGGCTTAGCCAAAATCATGCTGTAAGAGGATGTCGATAAACTCGGCTGAAATATTGGAAAGCTCAAAATCCTTTTTATACACAATGCCGATCGCCTGCGGCAATTTTCCATCCTCAATCTCAATCAAGACATTATGTTCCTTATCGATGAAGTTTTGAAAATGGCGAGGAATAGCACTAACCCCCATATCAAGTGCAACAAAGCTGGAGAGGGAACTAATCTGATGGCATTCGACTTTTAAATCCAAAGTCAGATGGTTTTTAAGACAGTTTTCTTCAATCAGGTGCCGCACAATCGAGGGGTGCTGTAAAGTTACAAAAGGATTTGCACACAGTTGTTTCCAACTGATTGAATCTGCACTTGCCAGTGGATGCGTTTTGGGGAGCAAGGCAAGAAAGTCTTCTTCAAATAATGGTTTAAATTCCAGTTGATCATTGCGTGGTGGTTCAAAGCAAATACCAATTTCGAAAATACCATCCTGTACATTTTCTAGGACTTTTTCATTGGGAATATCATGAATGGAAAAGCTGATATTGGGATGTTTGGCTAAAAAGCTATGGATCACCTGCGGCAAAATCGCATGCGTGACAAAGGGCATCGACGCGATATTGAGCGTGCCGCGATTCAATTTAAAACGTTGTTTAACGTCCTTTTCCATATCCTCCCAATTGGCCAGTAATTTCTTGGCATAAGGAATCAACGATTTGCCTTCCTGTGTCAGTTCTACGCGACGCGTGTTGCGTTTAAACAGTTTGCCACCCAGTTCTTCTTCCAGTGATTTGATACTCAAGCTTAAAGCAGACTGGCTGAGATGCAATTCAGCAGAGGCATTTGCATAATTCAGGGTACGGGTCAAAGCCAGAAATGCCTTGAGTTGCTTTAAAGTCATGGTGGAAGACCTATGCGGAAAGTTTTTGATTTATATGGTGTAATTTATAAAAAAAACCGCACCTTGTGACTGGCATTTTTGTTAATTTGGTATTGCACAGCAAGCTGTTTATTTTAAATAAGTCGGCGTCAGATTATTGCTTAATTTTCACTAAATATCGAAAAATGAATTTTAAAATAAAGATCTAAATATACTTTTATGGGATTGATGAGTATTTTTGAATAGTTAATTTGTTTTATTAATCAATTAAATTTATTACAGTGTATTTTGTTATATTATTGATTTTTAATGATAATTTAAATTATTTATTTTGTTTTAATGATGTTGTTTTTTATGATTTTAATGCTATTTTAAAATACGTTTTTAGTGCGCGTCTTTATTGTAATTTATGTGCTGTAGTAGGCAGTATTAAAATTTTTATGGTTAGGATAACCACCACAGTATAAAAAAAATATTTGGTTGACCCTGACATATATTCTTGAAAATGGAGTAAAAGAATATGTGGGACTTATTTGTCATTCTGCTGTCTTTGGGCTTGTTGATGTACACCGCCTATCGTGGCTTTTCCGTGATTTTGATGGCGCCGTTGTGCGCATTGTTGGCGGTTTTTCTGATTAACCCTGCCAATGTGCTGCCGTTTTATTCAGGCGTTTTTATGCCAAAGATGGTTAATTTTATCAAAGACTATTTCTTGGTGTTCTTGCTGGGTGCGATCTTTGGCAAAGTGGTGGAAATGTCAGGGATTGCCGAGTCCATTGCCCGTACCATTGTGAACTGGATTGGTGCTAAAAAAGCGATTTTAACCGTGGTTTTACTCGGTGCAATTCTGACGTATAGCGGTGTTAGCCTATTTGTGGCGGTATTTGCGATTTATCCATTTGCCAATCAGTTGTTCCAACAGGCCAATATTCCAAAACGTTTAATTCCGGGCACGATTGCCTTAGGCGCATTTACATTCACCATGGATGCACTGCCGGGTACACCACAAATTCAGAACGTGATTCCAACCACATTTTTTGGTACCAATATTTATGCTGCACCGTTTTTGGGTGTGATCGGAGCGATCTTCGTCTTGGGTATGGGGCTTCTCTATCTGGAGTCACGTCGTAAAGCTGCGGCGCGTGCAGGCGAGGGTTATGCGGGATTTGCTGCTGAGGATAAAGTCACGCCAGCGACTGCCGATGTTGAGGCATCAACTCCGACGCATGGTACAGCATTACGTCAATGTATGGCCTTTGTTCCGTTGATTCTGGTTGCGGTCATGAACCGTTATCTGTCTACGGCAATTAAAGAATGGTATCCGAATGGTTTTGATTTTAATGCAATTGGTTTAGCGAATTACAGCGTGGATGTGGCAAAAACAGGCGCAATCTGGGCAGTTGGTTTGGCCTTGATCGTCGGGATTATTGCGGCGATCTTGTTTGATTATCAGCGCGTGGTGACCAACTTTAAAGAAGGTGTAAATGCCAGTATTGGTGGGTCATTGCTGGCAGTGATGAATACCGCTTCTGAATATGGTTTCGGTGCGATCATTGCGGCATTGCCGGGCTTTGCTTTGATCAGTCATGCACTTGGTACAACCTTTACTAATCCGTTGGTGAATGGTGCGGTAACGACGACTGTGCTGGCAGGGATTACAGGTTCGGCTTCTGGCGGGATGAGTATTGCCCTAAGTGCGATGGCAGAGACCTATAACGCTGCCATTGTGGCTGCGGGCATTCCACCCGAAGTAATGCATCGCGTGGTAGCGATGGCGTCAGGTGGTATGGATACGCTTCCACATAATGGTGCCGTGATTACCTTACTCGCAGTGACAGGCTTAACCCATAAACAATCCTATAAAGATATTTTTGCAGTGACCGTGATTAAGACCTTAGCGGTATTTGTGGTGATTGCTGCATTTACATGGTTCGGTATTGTCTAAGACGAATTTTAATTTGAGCTTGCCCATATTGATTGGCGAGCGATACAGATCATCAAGAACAGGAGTAGTACCGTGACTCAACAACTCGAAGCCAAAGTGGCATTTATTACCGGTTCAGCCAGTGGCATTGGTTTAGAAATTGCGAAAAAATTTGCTCAGGAAGGTGCGAAAGTGGTGATTTCTGATGTTAATGCCGAGAAATGCCAGCAAGCGGTTGAGCAGTTAAACCAGCAAGGTTTTGAAGCGTTGTCCGCGCCTTGTGATGTGACCGATGAACAGGCGTATAAAGCGGCAATTGACTTGACCATGCAAAGTTTCGGTCGTCTGGATATCCTAATCAATAATGCGGGTTTTCAGCATGTTGCGGCAATTGAAGATTTCTCAACGGATATTTATCAGAAACTGGTACAGGTGATGCTGACAGGGGCATTTATCGGAATTAAACATGCGTTTCCGATTATGAAAGCACAAAAATATGGTCGGATTATCAATATGTCTTCGATCAATGGCTTGATTGGCTTTGCGGGTAAGGCTGGTTATAACAGTGCCAAGCATGGAGTGATTGGTTTGACTAAAGTGGCAGCTTTGGAATGTGCACGTGACGGGCTTACCGTAAATGCATTATGCCCAGGTTATGTCGATACACCGTTGGTACGTGGGCAAATTGCCGACTTGGCGAAAACCCGTAATGTGAGTCTGGAAAGTGCTCTGGAAGATGTAATTTTAGCGATGGTGCCACAGAAGCGTTTACTCAGCGTGGAGGAAATTGCTGATTATGCGATTTTCCTTGCCAGCAGCAAAGGCGCAGGAATCACAGGGCAGGCTGTGGTGATGGATGGTGGTTATACCGCACAGTAATCCGTTAATCTGATTGAATAAGCCGCTCCATTGGGCGGCTTTATTCTTTATAGAGCTGATTATATTCGAGCGCGCTACTTTCGCCGTCTGATTATTGCTACACTTTTTTATTTCAGGCGGATGTGTGATGTCTTTTGATCTTAAAGTCAGTTTAAAACAAAGGGCTAAACCGTCTGCACAGCAGAAAAAGCTGAATCGCCTGATTGATCAAATAGAACAGCAAAAAATCAGTCTTGCTACATGGCAAAATGCCCAAGCCGAGATTCAACAACACACACGGCAAAAGCTGATGCCTGTGTATAGCGAATTGCATGAAGTCTTGTTTCAGCAGTTAGATCAGCTTTGGAATTTGTTGCAGCAGCATGAGTTTTCCAAAGCCGATATGCAGCAACTGGATGAAAAAATTGCTCAGCTTGCACAGATGCTAAAGCGTTCCAAGATGTTGAAGGATGAACAGTTAACGCTGGTCAAGCAGATTGATACTTTTTATCAGCAACATGCCCAGCAATCGCTTAAAAAGAATAAGAAGGTACAGCCAATAAGATTTGAACAAGATGAAAATTCTGATCAGGATGCAACATTAGAACAAGATGACTTTGAGCAATATGCGGCCGAGCAACAACAGGCAAGGGAACAGGCTAAACAACTTCGTCAGCAGCAAAAACGAGAACAAGCTGAGCAAATGGCTGCGCAGTCGCTGAAAACGGTTTATTTAAAAATTGCTGCGATGATTCATCCTGACCGTGAGCAAGATGAGACCAAGAAAGAAGAAAAAACTGAGTTATTCCAGCAAGCGAGTCAGGCCTATGAACAGCAGGATTTGTTTTATTTACTGAAACTTCAATTACAGTTGGAACAGAATAAAGGGGTAGGCGCTAAAGAGTTATCGGCAGAGCAAGTGAAGTTTTATAAACTGGCTTTAGATGCACAAAGTCAGCAATTGGAACATCAAATTGAAGAAATTCTGGATTCTTTTCAGTTGGGGAAGAAAGTCAAAGCTGAGCATCTGCATATTAGTGATGTGTATAAAGCGATAGATACGGATTGCGCTGAGTTAAAGCAGCAGTTGAAGTGGGAAAAAGAGCGTTTAAAGCATATGAAGAAGGTGAGTGGAGTAAAGATGTTGTTGGGGCATGGGGTTTTATAAGTTACCCTCACCCCAACCCTCTCCCATAGGGAGAGGGAGTTACAAGTGATTATGTACTTGCATAAAATTTATAATGAACATTCCCTCTCCTTGTAGGAGAGGGCTAGGGAGAGGTAAAAAATAATAAATGAAACTAGACCCACAATTATTAGAATTCGCTAAAGCCATGCGCAGTAATGCGACTGATGCTGAAAATCTAATGTGGCAAGTACTTCGGGCTAAACGATTTATGAATCTGAAATTTCGCAGACAGCATGTGATTGCCCCATATATTGTGGATTTTTACTGTCATGAGTTGGGTTTAGTGATTGAACTAGATGGTAGTCAGCATGGTACAAATGATGCGATTGAATATGATGTTGAACGAACTAAGTTTTTAGAGGCTTTGGATTTAAGCGTGGTGCGGTATTGGAATCATGAGATTTTAAAAAATACTGAGAGAGTTTTGGATGATTTATGGAATAAATGTTGTGCGCTTTCTAATAAGACCTCTCCCTAACCCTCTCCTAAAAGGAGAGGGAATACCACATATTAGCTATAGGGCAACATTTCGCAACTTGAAAGGAATCTTAGAGCTTAAAACTTGAATTTATTTTTTAATAAAAAAAGGGCTGAATAATCAGCCCTTTTATTACGGATTGAATTGTAGCCTTTAAAGATTAAAGCGCAGCAATCTGTTCCATACTTTGCTTAATTTTCACTAACTGATCAGCAAACTCTGCCAATTTCACTTTTTCACCTTCAACAACCGCTGCTGGTGCTTTAGCAACAAAACCTTCATTTGAAAGCTTATTGGCAATTTGATCATGTTGCTTTTGAACTTTATCCAAGTCCTTCTGCAAACGACCCAATTCGGCTTTCGGATCAATCAAGCCTTTCATTGGTACAAATACAGACGCATGGCCTACAACACTTGAAGAAGAAAGCGGTGGTTCTTCGCCTTGTGCCAAGAAAGTAATGCTTTCAACTTTCGCCAATGCTTTAAATAACGCTTCGATACGCGTGATTTGCTCACGTTCAGCATCAGAAGTGTTTTGCAATAATACTGGTAATAAACGCGCATTACCTAAGCCCATTTCACCACGGATATTACGTACAGCACCAATCAGACCTTGTAACCACTGCATATCAGCTTCAGCTTGATCATTCACCTTCGCTTGATCTGGAACAGGGTATTGCGCAGTCATAATCGTTGCACCGCCTTTGCCTAACATTGGCGCAAGCGTTTGCCAGATTTCTTCCGTCAAATATGGCATCAATGGATGAGCCAAACGTAAAGAGGCTTCCATCACCGCAAGTAACACACGGCGAACTTCGGCTTTACGCTCTTCTGAGACATCGGCATCGTTCAGAACCGGTTTGGTTAACTCAACGTACCAGTCACAGTATTCATTCCAGATAAAGTCATAGATCGCTTGCGCAGCAAGGTCTAAACGATAAGTGGCGAATGCCTGATGAACCGCAGCTTCTGCTTTTTGCAGACGGCTCATGATCCATTGTTCAGGAAGTTCCCAAAGATCAGGACGTGCTTCTTGACCAACGGTTTGTCCTTCAACATTCATCAACACGAAACGGGTCGCGTTCCAGATCTTGTTACAGAAGTTACGGTATCCTTCAACACGCTTCATATCGAACTTGATGTCACGACCCGTGTTAGCAAGCGCACAGAAGGTAAAACGAACCGCATCTGTACCGTAAGCCTGAATACCTTCCGGGAATTCTTTACGCGTTGATTTCTCAATCTTCGCTGCTTGTTTCGGATTCATCAAACCTGTTGTACGTTTTGCAACAAGGCTTTCAAGATCGATACCGTCAATCAGGTCGAGTGGGTCAAGCACGTTACCTTTAGACTTAGACATCTTCTGACCTTCACCATCACGTACCAAGCCGTGAACGTAAACAGTCTTGAATGGAATCTGTGATGAACCATCTTCATTTTTCATGAAGTGCAGGGTCATCATGATCATACGCGCAACCCAGAAGAAGATGATGTCAAAACCCGTCACCAAAACATCAGTCGGGTGGAAGGTTTTGAGGAAATCATTGGCAGCATCTTTCTCTGCATCACCCGTCCAACCTAAGGTTGAGAATGTCCAGAGCGCAGATGAGAACCATGTATCCAATACATCTTCATCTTGGTTCAATGCAGTATCTGCTGGGATGTTATTTTTGGCACGAACTTCAGCTTCGTCACGACCTACATATACATTGCCTTCAGCATCGTACCAAGCTGGAATACGGTGACCCCACCACAACTGACGTGAAATACACCAGTCCTGAATGTTGTTCATCCATGCCATGTACATGTTGCTGTATTGCTCTGGAACGAACTTGATGCGCCCATCTTTTACGGCTTCGATTGCAGGCTCTGCCAATGGCGCAATTTTCACATACCATTGGTCCGTTAATAATGGCTCAATGATCACACCAGAACGGTCACCGCGAGGTGGCTTCAAGGTATAAGGCTGGATCTGGTCTAACCAACCTTCAGCTTCTGCTTGTTCAACCAGTTTCTTACGCGCTTCAAAACGTTCTAAGCCGATATAGTCTGCTGGTGCAGCAATCGTTTTAGAAATCTGTTCGCCTGCTTTGGCAATGTATTCAAACTCAGCCAAAACTTCTGCATTTTTATTAAAGATATTGATGATTGGCAATTCACAACGCTTACCCACTTCATAGTCATTGAAGTCGTGTGCAGGCGTGATTTTTACACAGCCAGTACCGAATTCTTTATCAACATATTCGTCTTTAACGATTGGAACAGCACGACCGGTAATTGGCAGGATAATGTTCTGACCCACAAGATGTGAATAACGTTCATCATCCAGTGCAACCGCGACAGCAGTATCACCCAATAATGTTTCAGGACGTGTGGTTGCCACAACGATATGATCTTTACCATCGTGGGTACGGAGTGATTTGTCTTCAAAGAAATATTTGAAGTGCCACAATGAACCTGCTTCTTCTTTATCAGACTCAACTTCGAGGTCAGACAGGGCAGTTTGTAGTTTCGGATCCCAGTTAACCAAACGTTTACCACGGTAAATTAAGCCATCTTCATGCAGTTTTACGAAAACTTCTTTCACCGCATTCGATAAACCTTCGTCCATCGTGAAACGTTCGCGTGACCAGTCTACAGACGAGCCTAGACGACGAATCTGACGGGTAATGGTACCGCCTGATTGTTCTTTCCATTCCCAGATTTTTTCGATGAACTTTTCACGGCCCAAGTCATGACGGCTGATGTTTTGCGCACCCAACTGACGTTCTACCACCATCTGCGTTGCAATACCTGCATGGTCAGTACCAGGTTGCCATAGGGTATTTTTACCCATCATACGGTTGTAGCGAGTGAGGGCATCCATGATGGCATTGTTAAAGCCATGACCCATGTGCAAGCTACCCGTGACGTTCGGCGGCGGAATCATGATACAGAATGATTCACCTTGACCTGATGGCTTGAAGTAACCTTGTTGTTCCCAGATTTGATACCACTTCTTTTCGATCTCGGTTGGATCATAAGTGGTTGCAATATTTTGAGCAGATTGAGCGTCAGTCATAGTACAGAAGATTAAAATTGAATAAAAAATTGCATCTATTGTAGCAAAAAATCCTCGCTTCTGTAGGTCTTTCAACATGCCATCGCTGATTCAGTAAAGCCGCTCAAATAATGTATCAATTACGGTTTATTCCAGTTGTTATGTGAGGAGGTATTCGGCTTTTTTACCGATGATGCCACTAATTGATTCAAGATGGGCTGAATCCGGATAAGGCACTTATAAGTTTTGATTTTTTCTCATAAAACCGATGAAAGGCGTTGGATTTTTAAACAAATAAGATTAAATTTATGTGTAATGCATCACATAACTAAAAGATATTGCTGCATAAAATAACAATACAAAAATGCGAAAACTAAAAAGGGATGATGGTCATGAGTTATTCAATTCTATTGAAGATTAATGAAGTTACGCATGGACAGTTTGAAACGATTCGCCAGCAACTGAATGCGGGGACAACGGAAAGTCAGGCACGAATGCTGGGTGAAGTCCTATCTGAAATTGCCTGTGATATTGTTGAGCAAGTTTTTTCAGTCTTACTCATCCAGAATCGCCAGCCGACCCAGATCACGCAAAAATATACGGCTGAATCTGAAAAAGTCATCCAGCAAATCATTGGTGCTGTACGTAAATATATGCCTTGGTCGATTGCTTTATTTGGCAATGAACGCTTATGTCCCTTTGCTAATTATTTTTCCAATATGATCAAGTATCATGATGAGCAGGTCTATGTATCTTATCCGATCGATCGGCATTTGGTACAACAGGCACATGCTTTGGTGACAAGACTCAAGAATAATGAAATTAGTGACATGGTGGATGTCTTCCAGACTCTGATCCAGATTGTCGATTTGGGTGTGACCAACCTGATCCGCGAACCGAAAAAATGCCTCAACTTTAATATGGTGGTGGATAAAACCCTGAATGGCGTGATTAATATGACCGCCCATCTCAGTTATAAACGTCTGGAAAAAATGAGCAATCAGGTTGATAGCAATGCTGCAACTGATTGTGTGAACCATTTTTTAGCATTTATGCATGTTGATACAGAATAGAGTGTGATAAATTCGGCGGGTACAACGCCAAAAATGATAGAAAAATAGATTTGATAAAAGGGCTTGTTTAACAAGCTCTTTTTTATGGAATCTAACAATTAGGGTTATTAGAATGAACACCGCCGTTTTTTTAAATATTCATGCGGACACTTACGCAAGGTTTGCGCATATTCGAACGCAATTATTACAAGGAAATAAAGAAAGTCAGGCTAGCGCTTTAGGGGGCGTCTTGTCCGAGATGGCTTGTGAAGTCGTTGAACAGGTTTTTATCGTTCTATTACAAGAAAATAAACAATATTCGCAAACAGGTGAATCCGAAAAAGTGATTCAGCAAATTCTGGAGGCGATTCGTAAATATATGCCGTGGTCGATTTCATTTTTTGGCAATGATCGTTTAATTCCTCTAGTTGAATATCTTTCAAAAACCTTACAGATCGAAGATGAAACCATTTATATGACTTATCCTGTCAAGCAACCGTTGGCAGAGCAGGTCAAGGCATCTAGTCAAAAACTGGCCAATGGCGATCATAATGAAATTTCAAATTCACTTAAATTACTCACCGAAGTAATTGATACGGGTGTGGACCACTTGATTCGTGAACCGAAAAAATGTTTAAAGTTCAATTTTGTGGTCGATAAAACCTTAAATGGCGTGATCAATATGACCACGCATCTGGGATATAAACGTTTGGAAAAATTAAGTACCCAGATTGATCAGCAACTGGCTGCAACGTATGTGGATTACTTCCTCAAATTTATGCGCCATTCAGCATAGGCAGGATATAAAAATGGCAAAACTGAAAAGTCTTGAAAATAAAGTGGTCTGGATTACGGGTGCCTCTTCGGGTTTAGGCAAAGCACTGGCACGTGAATGTGCATTACAAGGTGCACAGGTGGTTTTGACTTCACGCCGTTACGATGAGCTGGAAGCGGTACGCGTGGGCTTACTCAAGCCAGAACAGCATCTTTCAATTGCTGCTGATATTACCGATGAAGCTCAGGTTCGCCATGCGCATGAACAGGTTCTGTCAAGTAAAGGGCGGATTGATTGGTTGATCAATAATGCAGGTTTGAGTCAACGCGCCTTGATTCAGGACACGACTATGCATACTGAACGCGCCATTATGGAAGTTGATTACTTTTCGCAAGTGTTCTTTACCAAGACGGTATTGCCGACTTTCCTGAAACAAAAATCAGGCCGTGTGGTGTTTGTATCCAGTGTTGCAGGCTTACTCGGTACGCAATATCGTGCCACTTATTCAGCAGCAAAAGCAGCCATTCACATGTGGGCCAATAGCTTGCGTGCTGAAGTATCGAATGACGGTGTGGAAGTTTCTGTGGTCTTTCCAGGGTTTGTAAAAACCAATGTCTCATTCAATGCATTAAATGGCGAAGGTAAACCGCAAGGCCATCAAGATGAAGCAATTGAAAATGGTTTAGATGCCGATGTATTTGCTGAGCGTGTGGTGGAGTCATTGATGGCAGGGGATCAGTACATTGTGGTTGGTGGGAAAAAAGAACAACTGGGCGTGCTGGTTTCTCGTTTATCACCAAGCTTGCTCTATAAAATGATTCGTAAAATGAAAGTAAAATGAGCGTGAGTGTTGTTATTTTTAAAGGAAGTATAAGTGGAAGATAATCAAAACTTATCTCAGTCATCTTCAAGCCAGCGAGTATCCATAACAGCGATCATTATTTATGTATTGCTGGCATTGACTGCCAGTATTTCTGTTGGTGCAATATTAAGTTGGTTATTCACATTTAATATGACGGATTTTGAAGGGAAAAGAGGCTATGCCGCAATCTTCTTTTTCATGTTAACTGCACCTATTAGCTTTTTAGTCAGTCTGATCGCCCTACCGATCATGATTAAAAAGGCACCAAAATTTTTACCTCATGTGATGTGGATTTTTGCTGGCTTAACTTTACTGTTGGGATTATTTAACTGACTGACATCATGACGTAAACAGCCGGCCATCATATTTAAAGGGTAGGAAGAAATGACAGAAGATCGCCGTAAAAAAGCCGTTTTTAACTGGAGCGGTGGTAAAGACTCTGCTTTGGCCTTGTATAAGGTCTTACAACAAAATGAGTTTGAGGTCATCGCCTTATTAACCACAGTCAATGAAGAAACCGAGTTATCTTCGATGCATGCGATTCCACATCGGCTGCTAGAAAAGCAGGCGGAGAGTATTGGTATTCCGCTCTATCCTGTGTTCTTACCAAAGAACCTTCCGGTATATGAACAACGCATGCTGGATGCTGCCAATCACTTTAAAGCACAAGGCGTTGAACATTTTATCTTTGGCGATATTTACTTGAGCGATGTACGTCAATATCGTGAAGATCGTTTGCATCCTTTAGGCATTGAAGTGGTTGAGCCGATCTGGAACCTGAATTCGGCTGAGGTGATGCAGGAGTTTTTAGATTCAGGGATTAAAACCAAAATCATTGTGACGGATGCTAGCAAACTTGATGAATCCTTTATCGGGCAAGATATTGATGCAGCTTTGATTGAGCGTATGCCAGAGGATGTGGATATCTGTGGTGAAAATGGCGAATATCATAGCTTTGCTTATGCGGGTGGTTTATTCAAACATCCTGTTGAATTTGAAATTGCTGAAACGCGTCAGATGTCGTATGAATTTAAGCTAGAGAATGGCGAAGAGAAAACCTATCACTATTGGCAAGCCATTTTTGCAGAGTAGAGCAATAAATCCTGTGCATGACACAGGATTTTTTAAAATTATTAAATTATTTCTTTATTTTTTATTGGTAAAAGCTGTTTGATCAAAATCATAGATGTTATGCACAATCGGTAGGTTGGTCTTTACCCAAACATAACGACATCGTACAGAGCTTAAGAATAAGCTTTAGCCGCTGCCGGAACGAAAACTAAAAAAGCTTGCCTCTCTTTAACCGTGAAGGCATGGAGACTGTACATGGAACGACAACTTTCACTTTTGGCCAAGGAGCGGACGATTGCCCACGCGGGCTATAATCGTTGGCTTCTTCCTCCTGCCGCACTGGCAATTCATCTCAGTATTGGTATGGCATATGGTTTTTCCGTATTTTGGTTGCCATTATCAAAAGCCTTGGGAATTGATGCGCCGATTGAATGTAAAAATATAGGTTTGCTTGAACAACTGTTCACTACGACCTGTGACTGGAGTGTGTCTACTCTAAGCATCATGTACACCTTATTTTTTGTATTTTTAGGCTCATCCGCATTTTTGTTTGGTGGCTGGCTTGAACATGCAGGACCGCGTAAGGCGGGTGTGGTTGCAGCATTTTGTTGGGCAGGTGGCTTGATCTTGGCTGCGCTAGGTGTATATACGCATCAGTTGTGGCTATTGTGGCTGGGCGGTGGAATAGGGGGGATTGGGCTTGGGCTCGGTTATATTTCACCTGTATCTACCCTGATTAAGTGGTTCCCAGATCGTCGAGGTTTAGCAACAGGTCTTGCCATTATGGGTTTTGGTGGCGGCGCCATGATTGGTGCACCGCTCGCGGATCAGTTGATGAAGTTCTTCTCGACCGATATTTCTATGGGGGTATGGCAAACCTTTCTGGTATTGGCCGCTGTTTATTTTGTTTTTATGATGGGAGGCGCATTCGGTTATCGGATTCCGCCTTCAAACTGGAAACCGAGTGGTTGGCAGCCAGCAGCAACCCAAGCCAATGCTCTGGTCACCAGTCGTCATGTGCATTTAAATAAGGCATGGAAAACCAAGCAGTTTTGGCTGATTTGGGGCGTACTGTGCTTAAATGTTTCGGCAGGTATTGGCATTTTAGCGATGGCTTCTCCGTTGTTGCAGGAAGTGTTTGGTGGACGTCTGATCGGTTTAGAGATCGGTATCAATGAATTAAACACAGAACAAAAAATGCAGATTGCGACCTTTGCTGCGGGTTTCACTGGTTTACTGTCATTGTTTAATATTGGTGGACGTTTCTTCTGGGCATCTGCATCGGATTTTATTGGTCGTAAAAATACCTATTTCATTTTTCTAGCCTTAGGTTTCTTATTATACGTTTCGATTCCACAACTGGCCCATGCCGAAAATTTACCTTTATTCGTTTTAGCTTTCTGCGTCATTCTGTCAATGTATGGCGGAGGATTTGCCACAGTACCTGCTTATCTGGCGGATATTTTTGGTACACAAATGGTCGGGGCAATTCATGGACGTTTGCTGACCGCATGGTCTGTAGCTGGTGTATTGGGAACCTTACTGATTACCAATATTCGAGATTATCAACTGGCGCATGGCGTGGCTCAAGCGCAATCTTATGATACGACGATGTATATTTTGGCGGCTATGCTAGCGATTGGATTTGTACTCAATTTAATGGTCAAACCAGTTGATGACGATAAATACATGACAGAGGCTGAATTGGCTGCTGAGAAGGCTCTGGCACATGAGAAATTACCGCAAGATTTAAACCTGAATCATGATGTAGCGCATGCACCTTCCAAGACAATTACTGTGGTACTGGCTTGGCTGGTTGTTGGTCTACCTTTGCTGGCAGGCATTTGGTTTACTTTACAAAAGGCGATCGTTTTATTTCATTAACTTTAAAAATCTAAGCTATAAAAAATGCCTCATAAGTCGAGGCATTTTTTTTATTGCGTTGGTTGATGTCTAATGCCGTTTGAGGATGACCTACAGGAATGGTTTATTCTATGATGGCTGTACCATAAGCAAACACTTCAACCATGCCACCTTGCATTCCCAGTTCCGTAGTACTGAGACGAATCCCCATAATCTGTGTAGCACCCATGGCATGTGCTTCTTGCTTGAGTCGGATTACTGCTTCACGGCGTGCACGCTCAACGACACTTTCATAGCTGACCAGACGACCACCAAAAAAGTTTCGAATGGATGCCAGTACATATTTAAAATAATCGTGAGAGATCACCACATTACTGCTGATCATTTGCCCAGATGCTGTGGTTTGTACAAAGCGATTGGTATCAATCCGAATATGGGCGAACTGTCGTTCTTTTTCATCCAGTTCACGTAAGTGTTTCTGCTCGATATGGCGACCAAAGCCCCAACCCACAGCAAAGAGAATCAGAAAAAGAACAATCTGAAAAATTAATCCTTCCATACGATTGCCTATGCACTGAATGGATCTGGGAGTTTAGGTGCAACAGGCTGAACCACGACTGCTGTTCCATAAACAAATAACTCAGATGCGCCTTGAGCAATATTCGATGTCGAGAAACGAATTCCGACAATGGCATTGGCTCCTAAAGCTTGTGCCTTATCAATCATACGTTGGGTCGCTTCTTGGCGTGATTCTTCTAGTAGCTCGGTATAGCCTGTCAGTTCACCACCGACGATATTTTTTAAACCTGCCATCAGGTCACGTCCGACATGCTTACTGCGGACGGTGCTGCCATAAACCACATCAAGTTGACGTAAAATTTCATGGCCGGGTACAGATTCTAAACTGCTCAGTAACATAGTATTTTTCTAAATCATCAATATTTCAGTGTTTGAAGATAAGAAATATTCGCAATTGTTGCAATAAAAAAGCTCACCGAAGTGAGCTTTTTTATCTGCAAAATCAAATTATTTTGCGTAATGCTGTTCTGAGCTTGAAGGTTGGTGCGTTACAGTCTCGCTGGTCGATGCTTTTAAGCCGCCACCAAGCGTTTTGTAAAGTTCAACCTGATTGTTCAGGTCAGCTTGTTGTAATAACAACAAACCTTGTTCCGCTGAGTAAGCAGAACGCTGAGCATCTAACACAGTTAGGTAACTATCAATACCAGCACGGAAGCGGGCATTTGAAAGTTTATAGGTCGTGTTGGTTGCATCAACCAAACGGCGTTGAGCAGTTAAACGATCACCAATATTCGCACGTGTTGCCAATGCATCATTCACTTCACGGAAAGCTGACTGTACTGACTTTTCATAATTCGACAGAGCAATTTTCTGATCTGTTTCAGAGATTTTGATATTGGCCTTACGTGTACCCCAGTCGAAGATCGGGATATTAAGACTTGGGCCAATTGACCAGAGACCATTGGCTGATTTGAATAAATCACTCAAGTCAGTCGATGCATAACCCGCAGAACCAGTGAGGCTAATGGTTGGGAATAGTTGTGCTTTCGCAGCACCAATATTCGCACCCGCAGCACTTAACTGGTATTCAGATGCTTTGACATCTGGACGGTTGTTCAGTAAGTCACTTGGTAAACCAGCGCTTAACACACCTTGTTTGGTGATACGTGCAACTTGCTGTTGCGGTAACAGATTCTGAGGAACCTGCTGGCCCACCAGTAAGTTCAACAAGTTTTGTGCCTGAGCAATCTGGGTTTTGTAGTTGGCAACATCATTACGTGCTGTTTCAACTGAAATCTGTGCCTGACGCACAGGAATTTCACTATCAATACCGACATCAAAACGTTTTTTGTTCAGGTTAAACGAATCTTGTTGTGCTTTTAGCGTCTGATCCGCAAGTTTAAGTTGTGCACTTGCAAATGAGTAAGTTAACCAAGCCTGAGTGACTTGACCAATTAAGCTGATTTGCGTTGCATCACGTGAACTTTGTGTCGCGAGATAGCTATCTAGTGCTGCATCTTTCAGGCTGCGTACACGACCCCAGAAGTCTAGCTCATAAGAAGTCAGACCTAAGCCAACCTGATAGGTTGAATATGGGTTGTTTGGATCACGGGTAGGGGTGACCTGACGAACGGCACTACCACTTGCCCCAATAGTTGGCAACTGGTTGTTTTCCGAGATCTGGTATTGCTGCTGAGCTTTTTGGATATTCAAAGTAGCAGTACGTAAATCACGGTTATTGGCAAGCGCCATATCAATCACTTGAAGTAAGCGCTGGTCAGCAAAGAAATCTTTGTAACCTTGTTCAGCGATTGATTTTCCAGAAGCATTGCCATAAGAGGCGAAGCTTTCAGGAACATCTGAGCTTACAACAGGCTCTGGCCCGCGCATGCTTTGGCAGGCAGCCAAAGAAAGCGCGAGTGCAGAGATTGCAATGCCACGACTGGAAATAGACCATACAGTTTGCATCACGATCAATGCTCCTGAGTATTTAAAGTTTTAGGTTTGTACTTAAAGATACTACGAATCCACACGAAGAATACAGGGATGAAGAAGATACCTAAAAGTGTTGAAGAAATTACACCACCCAGTACACCATAACCAACCGAGTGTTGGCTACCAGCACCCGCACCGCTTGCAAGGGCTAATGGTAATACACCAAAACCGAAAGCAAGGGTCGTCATGATGATTGGACGTAAACGCATTTTCGCCGCATGTAAGGTTGCTTCAAACAGGTCTTCACCTTGTTCTTGCAATTCTTTGGCGAATTCTACGATCAGAATGGCGTTCTTCGCTGAAAGACCAATTACCGCAACAATCGCAACCTGGAAGTAGATGTTAAAGGATAAGTTTGGATCTCCTTTAATAATCATACCTAACCAAGTCAATGTAAATGCACCGACAATACCTAATGGTACAACCAGTAACACAGACACAGGTACTGACCAGCTTTCATATAAGGCAGCAAGACACAGGAATACGATCAATAATGAAAGAACCAACAATGGCGCTGTCTGGCTACCAGAATCACGTTCTTCTAAAGATAAACCACTCCATTCATAGTCGAAACCTGTTAAGCCCATTGACGGTAACTTACTAATAATTTCTTCCATGGCGATCATTGCATCACCAGAGCTGACGCCCGGTGCAGGTGTACCTTGAATATTCACAGATGATACGCCGTTATAACGCTCTAGACGAGGAGAACCATAAGTCCATTCACCCTTGGCAAAACCAGAGAATGGAACCATTTCACCTTTGTTATTACGTACATACCACTTGTTCAAATCTTCAGGCATCATGCGAGTATTCGCTTCACCCTGAACATAAACTTTCTTCACACGACCACGGTCAACGAAGTCATTGATATATGAACCACCCCAAGCCATGCTCATGGTCGTGTTAATATCTGCAAGGCTGATACCCATTGCACCAGCTTGTGCTTGATCAATCGTGATCTGGTACTGTGGTGTATCTTCTTGACCATTCGGACGCACACCTGCAAGACGTTTGTCTTGTGATGCCATACCTAATACTGCATTACGTGCAGCAATCAGTTTCTCATGACCTTGACCGCTTACATCCTTCAACTGGATATCGAAACCAGACGCGACACCCAATTCAGGCATTGCCGGTAACTGTAATGGCATGATGTACGATGCATCTTTCACAATCATGTTCAATGCCATACCACGTTGAATAATGGCACCGATCTGTGATTCAGGCGATGTACGCTCGCTCCAGTCTTTTAACTTAATAAAGGCAAGACCCGCGTTTTGACCCACCCCCGTGAATGAGAAACCAGCAACGGTAAAGATTGAATCTACACTGTCTTTTTCTTTATTCAGGAAGTAGCCCGTCATGGTATCAATGACTTTATCTGTACGTTCCAAGCTTGCGCTCGGTGGTAACTGAACTAAAGTCATGACCACACCTTGGTCTTCTTCTGGCAAGAATGAAGATGGCAACATTTTGTAGATGCCGACCAAAGCTGCGATCACTGCAATATAAAGTACCCCAGAGAATAACTTATGGTGTGTCATGCGATTGACACCACCTTGGTATTTCTCTGCAACTTTTTCGAAGCTACGGTTAAACCAGCGGAAGAAACGCGCAAAAATGTTATTGCTTTCTTCTTTGTTTGGATCATGTTGCTTTAACAGGGTCGCACACAGGGCAGGGGTAAAGGTCAATGCTACGATCAAGGAAAGGATCATCGCCGTAACCAACGTGATAGAGAACTGACGGTAAATGACCCCAGTTGTACCACTAAAGAATGCCATTGGTACGAATACTGCTGTTAATACACTGGTAATACCCACCAGAGCACCAGAAATCTGACTCATTGACTTTTCAGTCGCAGGAATAGGTTCCAGATGTTCTTCTTGCATTACCCGTTCAACGTTCTCGACCACAACGATGGCATCATCCACCAGAAGACCGATGGCAAGTACCATGGCGAACATGGTCAAGGTGTTAATCGAGAAACCGAAAATATTAATGACTGCAAATGTACCGAGTACAACTACAGGTACAGCCAGTGTTGGAATAATCGTTGCGCGCCAGTTCTGCAAGAACAGGAACATGACGATGAATACCAAGACCACTGCTTCAATCAGTGTATGTACAACACTCTCAATTGACAGACGAATAAATGGTGTCGTGTCATAAGCAAGCTTGTCTTTTAGACCAGTTGGATAGTTATGACGTAACTCAGATAAACGTTTTTCAACTGCTGCTGCGGTATCAAGTGCGTTGGCACCTGTTGCAAGTTTGATTGCAACACCACCCGCAGGGCTACCGTTGAACTTCGAATCAAATTGATAGTTATCTGAACCAAGTTCTACACGCGCAACATCACCTAAACGAACCTGTGCACCATCTGATGCATTTTTCAGGAAGATGTTTTTGAATTGCTCAGGTGTTTGCAACATGCTTTGTGCATTCACGGTCGCATTCAGCACTTGACCAGCTGTTGATGGCGCACCACCGAGCTGACCGACTGCAACTTGCGAGTTTTGTGCACGAATTGCGGTTGCAACATCAGTTGGTGTCAGTTTGAAGCTTGTGAGTTTTGCTGGATCTAACCAGATACGCATCGCATATGAGCCACCAAAGACTTGAAGTTCACCCACACCTGCAACACGGCTAAGCGGTTCAGAAATGTTTGAGTTTACATAGTCTTTAATGTCAGAGGCAGACAGGCTGTTATCTGGAGAATAGAATGCAATAACCTGTAAGAAGCTGGCACCAGACTTGGTGACTTTTACACCCTGACGCTGTACGTCTTCAGGTAAAAGTGCTGTTGCAGATTGCAGTTTATTTTGAACCTGAACCTGTGCGATATCAGGATCGATACCTTGTTCGAAGTTCAAGTTAATCGATGCTTGACCATTACCCGCACTGTTCGATGAAATATAACGTAAACCATCAAGACCATTCATTTGTTGTTCAATGATCTGGGTAACGGTATTTTCAACAGTTTGAGCAGAAGCCCCAGGATAAGTCGCAGAGATCGTTACCGTGGGGGGGGCAATTGTCGGATATTGTGCAACTGGCATTTTTGTGAGCGTGATAATACCCGCCAACATAATGACCAGTGCAATCACCCAAGCGAAAATTGGGCGATGGATAAAGAATTGAGCCATGCAATCTACCCCTTAAGCTTCTGAAGTTGCTTTTTGTTCAGCTTTTGGTGAGTTGGCTTGCTTTTGTTGTTCAGCTGCTTTTGGCGCTGCATTTTGACCTTCAGCTGCTTTTGGTTGATAAGGTTTTACAGACACTTCCTGTCCTTCTTTTACCTTAGCGACACCGTCAACAACAACTTTATCACCAGCCTGTAGGCCATTTGTCACAATCCAGTCCTGACCTTTCACACCAGCAGTTGTGATCGGACGGGTTTCAATCGCACCTTTAGCATTTACAACCATTGCAACTGCTTGTCCTGTTGGTAAACGAGATACCGCTGCTTGTGGAATCAGGTAAGCGTTTGGCAAAATCCCTTGCGAAATCTTGGCAGTTGCATACATACCTGGTAATAACAAATGGTTTGGATTCGAGAAGACTGCACGTAAAGTCACAGTACCTGTATCTGGATTCACACTTGCATCAGAGAATGCCAACTGGCCTTCTACAGGGTATTCAGACCCATCTTCAAGCGTGATTTTGACACGGGTATTGTTACTGTTATTCAAGCTACCTTTGCTCAGTTGTTGACGAAGACGTAATAACTCAGCACTTGATTGATTGATATCAACATAGATTGGATCAAGCTGTTGAATCGTTACCAATGGATCGGCTTGATTTGCAGTTACCAATGCACCTGGTGTCACCGAAGAACGGCTAGACTGACCAGAAATTGGTGCGCGAACAGTTGAGTAGCCCAAAGTAATCTCAGCATTTTTCAATGCTGCCTGAGACGCTGCTACATCTGCTTCGGCCAATTTTACCTGAGCATTGATATCATCATATTCTTGTTTAGAAACCGCATTGGTTCCTACAAGTTGACGATAACGACCTTCTTTTACGCGTAAAGCATTTAAGTTCGCTTGTTGACGTAATAAAGCCGCACGTGCATTGTCTGCAGTCGCACGGTTAGTGTTTGCATCAATTTGATAAAGTGCTTGACCAGCCTGAACGTAGCTACCTTCAGCAAATAATCGTTTTAAAATAACGCCGCCTGTTTGCGGACGAACTTCTGAAACTTGATAAGCAGAGGTTCGACCTGACAGTTCGACATTCTGTTCAACGCTTTGTGGTTGAGCAACAATGACACCAACTTCTGGAGGTGGCATTTTTTGAGCAGCAGCAGCTTGCTGTGCATCTTTAGGATCTTTGCTACAACCAACAAGCGCAATGCTTGTTGCTAATGCGCAAGCAGTTAGGGCAGGAGCCCAAAGCTTAGCCGACATCATTATTCCACCTCAATTTAGATTTTTTATCTAAAAACAAATTGTTGCTGAAAGTGCTTTGATACAGCCCAAACCAAAGCAACGCAGTCCAAATCAACCCAATTCCCCAACCGGCAAGAACGTCGGTCGGGTAGTGAACCCCCGCGTAAACTCTAGATATCCCCATGAAAATAAACCACAAAGTAGATACTAAAATGACACTGGTGCGATATTTATGTTGTCGACATAACAACATGGCTAAACTCGCAAGGGTTGCAGCATAAACGCTATGGGCACTTGGGAAGGATGCGCCATAACTTTGAACCAAGTGATAAAACTCCATTGGTCTCGGCCGATCAATGCTCCATTTCAGAAGCCAACCAATCACAATACTGCCGCTCACACTTAAAGAGATGAATGTCACATTCCTATAATTTTTAATCCAGATTTGGTAAATACACAAAAATGTTGTTAAAAATAATAAAAAAGGCATGCCACCCAGACGGGAGAGCAGAATTGTCACATGGTTAAGCGTAAATGAACGGTGCTCAAAAAAAGCTTGAACACTAAAAAGGTCTAAAGTTGATGCGTTGGAATTCATTAGTCCAATCGCACCGAATCCTAAAAAAAAGCAACCAATACAAAGCAATAGGTACGGCATGCGCTACTCATTATTTGCTTAACCATTATTCAGGGTTGTTGAGTGTTGGAAAGTGTACTCGCGAGTACACTTTTGGTCAAGTCTTGAAATTTTATGATAATTTCATTTTGATGTTTTTTTAAGGTTCAGTAAAAAAACATAACAAAATTTGATGTATATCTCATTTTGGGTTTTAAGTGATTATTTGGCATTTGACAATCCTTTCTCTATTTTTTGACCATATCAAAACCCATAAATTCTGACATTAGATCTTTAAAAAATAGGCCATAAAAGGACAGTCTTTTTTCTACCAAACTTAAGTTAATCTAAAAAATCCAGTTCAGATCCGCATCATCTCATCCAGAAGAAGAAACAGTGATATTAGAGCTGAGCAATGATTTCTTGTTTAGCAATCAAGGTTGGGGGAAATCAGCCCATTAAAACTATTTTTGGCGGCTTGATTATATCCAAAAATAGTTCAAATGTTAGACTTGTAGTTTGCTTACTTTTCTGTACAAAGTTAATGGGATGATGAGGTGTTTTTAGGCTGTTCTGCTACTTCAACAGGTTGCTTCGGCGGCCAGAAAAAATCACTTGGTCGGGTCAGGAAGTGAGTCAACACTAATTTAGCCAGTGGCGTCCATTGCGCAAAACGAACACGGCGTGCGCGCAACGCAACAATAATGGTTAAGGTAAAGCTGACAAATAAGTTGGTTAAACCAATCAGCATGACACCGAGGAATGACACGATAATCAGTCCGATATCTGGATTGCCAATGGTCATCAAACCTTGAATAAAGTTCGCCGAAGCAAAGGCAATATGGCGGATATCCAAAGGTAGGCCGAGGATAAACCCGATTGTTCCCATACTTCCCAGCATAATCCCGAACAGGAAATTACCCGCCAAGGCACCTAAATTGGTTTCAATATAGCTGGCAAATTTATCTAAGCGTTTTTGTCCCATCCAGCGTTTTAGACGTGGGTGCTGTCGTAGACGTGGCCCTACTTTACGGTAGACTGCCAGATTATCAAAATAGCCTGCGATCAGACCTGATAAAAATAGACATACACCTGCAATCGCCGCATGAGGCACTGCTAAAGAAGTGAAGGGGTTGAGACTGTGCAAAAGCTTTGCCGATTTGGCGTGGTTAAGTAGCGGCTCACCCAGATTGTATTGCCATAAAAAGGTAATCAGTGCAGCAGTTGGAATCGCAATTGAAATATTACCCAAGATCGCAATGAACTGGGTTCGGATAATATTAATAATCAATGCCGCCAACTCAGCAATCTGGGCGGTTTTACTGCCTTTTTGTTGCTGTACCGTGGTGGCAAGTGCAGCAGCCGTCATCGCTGGCTGTTTGGTTGCAACCGTAAAGTGCAACACATGAATCAGTAAAAAGCCCAGTGAGTAATTCATACTGAATAGGAAGGCTTGCATTAAAGGTGCAAGAACCAAGCGAGCAGTCAAAATTTTAAGCGTTGCCATGGTGGCGATAATCACGCCAGCCCCAGCCGCTGCTTTGTACATGCCAAAGAAGCCTGCTTTGTCCGTACTTACATAGTGCTCACCGGTTTTACTGGCATTTTCAGTCACCTGTAAGGCAATGAGTTCACTGGTAGAGCTTAATAAATGACGGACACTTTTGCCTTCATAGTGGGCTTTGGTCAAATCGATAATCAATTCGCCAAGTGCGGTATAGCGTGCTTCAGTTTTGCTGGCTAACAGGGTCAGCAGAAGTTCAATTCGATCGAGCGACTGTTCAAGTAAGGACAGGAGATAGGTCAAACTGATACTAACCCCAATTCGCTTGGTTGCACGGCGTATTTTTAACACCACCTCACGACATTGATCCAGCATCACAAAGGCTTGTGATGCATCGGGTGGCGGTAAAACCACAACCGCATCCTGATCTTCAATCTGTTTTTTATATTTTTCAATAAACTCAATGATATCGCGGTTCTGCACCAGAAAAGGTGATTCATATTCGATAATATCGGGCTGAGCATTAATAAACTCAGGATACAGGCCAATTCCGCTAATTCGATAAGACAAAACAGTAATGGCTTTGATCAGCTCATTTTTTGAAATTTGCTTTGCAATGGTATTGCTTTGACTCTCAGCCAGTAGATTAAATAAGCTAATCCAGTCCTGATCATCGATCAGATCAAGCCATTCACTATCATTTTCCTGATGGAAAACTTTACCCACCAAGGTTTTAAGTTGTTGTCCATCTTCGACTAAGGGAAGGAAGTGTGCACCTAAACGTTGTCCTAACTGATTCCAGAAACCATCAAGTGAAAGAATACCGCTATCGGCATATAAACTGATCTGTTTGTACTGGCTAATCAGTTTGAGTAAAAAGTTTTGTAGCAGAATCGCTGAAGTCGGGGTGAGTAATAATATTTTGATCAGTGCATGAATACGTTGTTTGACTTCATCCGCATCATTTGGGTTTTCTGGGCGGATACGATTGACGAGTTCAATCAGGAGATTTTCGTCAAGAACAGCTTGAGGTTGGTCAAGCTGTTCCTGCATTTTTAAAAAAAGATCAGATAAAGTTAAATGCATAAGCAGTCAGAAAATTATTGTAGTCGATGTAAAGCCATGAGCGTCAAATTGATCAGTGCTTGGCGATATTCATTATCTGGTAGCGCCTTCAATGCCTCTAAAGCAGCATCTGTTTCTTGCTGAGCACGTTTTTGACAATATTCCAGGCCACCAGAGTGATGAACAATCTCAATCACTTTGTCCAATTGCTCAACACCACCCGTTGCGATACTGCGACGGATAATCGCATGATCATCACCTGTTGAATGAGCTAATGCTGAAATTAACGGTAAAGTCGGTTTACCTTCCATTAAATCATCACCGATATTTTTACCTAATGTTTCTGCATCAGAGGTGTAATCCAGAATATCATCGATGATTTGAAAGGCATTGCCAAAATGACCTGCGAAGCGGCGTAATGGTTCACGGTATTCTTCAGTACCTGCCAAAATTGCTGCACCTTCGGTCGCAAGTTCGAACAAACGTGATGTTTTGCCGTGAATAATTCTTAAATATGTTTCTTCAGTGGTCTCTGGTTGATGCTGGGATTGAAGTTGTAGCACTTCACCTTCAGCAATTTCGCAAGTACCTGTTGAGAAATCTTTGAGTAGGGTAATGTTATTTAAATCGACCAGTAGATCAAACGCACGTGCAATCAGGAAATCACCCACTAAAACGGCAGTCTGATTATTCCAGGTCGCGTTAGCGGTTGGGCGACCACGGCGCAGGCTTGACTCATCTACCACATCATCATGTACCAAAGTTGCGGTATGTAGCATTTCAATTACCGCAGCCAGATGCTGTGCTTGTTGCATATTGGCTAAACCACAGGCACGCGCTGCAAGTAAACACATAATTGGACGCATGCGTTTGCCGCCAGCTTCAACAACATGTTTACTGACTGACATGACCAATCCGACTTTAGAGCTAATTCCTTCATTGATCAGGTGATCCATCGCAGCAAAATCTGTCGCAACAGGGGAGAGAATGTCTTGCTTAAAATCGATAACCATATGAAGAAAAACCTCGTATAGATGGGTAATGCTGCCAAGTGTAGCAATTAATCTATGACTAAACTGTTATATAGACTGTGTAATCCGCTATTTAAAACACGATCATGAACTCTTTGATCTTAAATTAGACAGAAATAGGGCTGTTCCCACCAAGTGCCATTACTTTACTCACGACGGTACAAAACACAGTTTGTTATTGTCATAATTTGTTTTAAAAAATGTATTTCAAATTTTGACGGGAATCAATCAAAAAAGTCCGCCATCAATCTAATTGATTTTACTTAAAAATCCAAGCAAGTTATCAATATGTGGGCATTTATGCAAAATAACTTGTTGTTTGAGCAATTTTCACTTAAAATTTGTCCCCTTGTATAACCCCAGTGGCGTTCGTCTTAAGATCGATATGTCCCTTTATCGGCACGACGACACGGGCAAGTTGGAGTACATTATGTACGCAGTAATCCAAAGCGGTGGTAAACAGCACCGTGTTGTTGAGGGTGAAACCCTTAAAGTAGAATTATTGAAAGCTGAAACTGGCGCGACTATTACGTTTGATGACGTATTAATGGTTGTTAACGGTGACAACATTCAAATCGGTGCTCCAGTTGTAGCTGGCGCAAAAGTAACTGCAGAAGTAGTTGGCCATGGTCGTCACGACAAAATCCGCATCATCAAAATGCGTCGTCGTAAACACTACCGTAAGCAACAAGGTCACCGTCAATGGTTTACCGAGTTGAAAATTACTGGTATCGCAGGCTAACACGAGGAGTAAATAGACATGGCAACTAAAAAAGCCGGTGGATCGACGAAGAACGGTCGTGATTCGAATCCTAAGATGTTGGGTGTTAAAGTTTACGGTGGTCAAACTGTAACTGCTGGTAACATCATCGTTCGTCAACGTGGTACTGAGTTCCACGCTGGTGCAAATGTTGGTATGGGCCGTGACCATACTTTATTTGCTACTGCTGACGGCGTAGTAAAATTTGAAGTGAAAGGTCAATTTGGCCGTCGCTATGTAACTGTTGAAGCTTAAGTTTTAATAGTTCAGAAGAACCCGCTTTTAGCGGGTTTTTTTATGGGCGATTTATGGGAAATATTAAAGTTCAGTTAGGCTGGGGGCTGAAACAAGAAAATAAGTAAAAAAGTTGCTTTTTGATCCTTACAATCTCTACATAAAGGTCGCAACTTCATACATAATGCAGAACTTTGCGACACGAACTACACAAAACCCGTGCTTTTCTTCATTTTTTTAATGATCAAAAACAGTAAGATGTCGGCATAACAGTAGAAATCTGATAGAAGGTTCTTTTTATGAATTTCGTAAAAAAAATGGCTTATGCTGCAACGTTAAGTGCAAGCACACTTGCTCCTGTTGTGAGTAGTCAGGTATTTGCTGCACCTGTCGCGGCATCGGCTCAGCAAGCAACAAACAGTCTGGTTCAACAGTTATCTGGCTTGCAACGTTTCACCGCAGATTTTGAACAAAATACAAAAGTTGCAAACAGCAACGGTAATAAAGCCACACAGAAAAAAGGTTTGACCGCTCAACATATGAATCAGACCTTTAAAGGAACGATGAAAGTTGAACGTCCAGGAAAGTTTTATTGGGAAACAACAAGTCCTGCAAAACAAACCATTGTGACCACAGGTAAAGTGGTGTGGATTTACGATCCTGATTTACAGCAAGCTGTACGTCAAAGTCTGGATGACCAAATTGCCAATACACCTGCATTGTTGTTGTCGGGCAATACCAACCAGATCATGCAGTCTTATCGTGTGACTCAGCCTGATCGTAGCAAACTGTATTACACCTTATATCCAAAACAGGAAGATGGTGCATTCCAGAGCTTAACCATTAGTTTTGGTGCCAATAAAGCGCCGAACTTGATGGTATTGCAAGACTCTTTAGGTCAAACGACGTATGTGCGTTTCAGCAATATTAAAGTGAATCAGTCGATTCCAGCCTCGGTGTTTAATTTCACACCGCCTAAAGGCACCGACATTATTGATCAGTAATCACTGAGACCGAGAAAAGCCGCATATGTTGCGGCTTTTTTATGCATGGAAAAGCTGGATACATTTCTTAATTTCTTCTGACAGCAAGGCTTTGTATAGTGAAGGAAAACATCTGAGACTTGCATAACGATGAATACTTCACAATTATCAAAACTTGTTCCAATTCTCCCTATTCTGACCGTTGTTGCATTGGCTGGCTGTCAACCTAAACAAGAGCAGAAAGCGACGACAGAAAAAGTGGATATTCCATTGATTCATGCAAAAGTAGTACCGGTCAAACTTCCAAAGCAAAAAGTCTGTCTGGAAGACGGCTGTACCAGTTATGACTTGCAAACAGTTGAAACCAATCAGAAATGGATTGATGAATATTTTGTAAATCGCATGAAAAAAGCTGAACCAAATGCATTTGCAAACCTGACGGATCAACCTGTTAAGGCGCCTGCGGATGAGGCGGCACAGAATGAGAGCAGTACTTATGTGCGTTTTGTAAGTCAGAACTATAATCTGGCGACATTTGCGATTCAAAGCTACTCTTATTCAGCAGGAGCAGCACATGGTATGTCACATCAGGAGTTTGTGAACTTTGATTTGACCAATAAAAAACATATCACGGTGAATGAGCTGCTTAAACCTGATATGAATACCAAGCTGCGTGATGAATTGTATGCCGCAAATCAGAACTGGCTAGAAGAACATAACATCAAGAAAGAACAGTTGCAGGTTAGTGATAACTATTACTATGGCGTGAACGGAATTGTCTTTGTTTACCCACTGTATGAGCTGGCTTCTTATGCTGAGGGAATGAGTGAATTGACCTTGCCCTATTATGCTGCCAAAGAGTTTGTGAAAGCAGAATACTTGCCGAGCTTGCCAAAAGATGCGGGCTAGTTTGAGTGCAGCCTCTACATATCGTGTCTAGAGGCTGCACAAGCGCTGTATTTTTTTAGGTTTAAGCCTTACACTATAGCCAGTTTTTTCCTCTATTCATGATTGATTATGATCGACCCAAAATTACTTAGAAATAATATCGAAGCAGTCAATGCTGCTTTGGCAAAACGTGGTATTCAGTTAAATGTGCAAGAATGGGCTGATTTAGAAGCTCGCCGTAAAGATTTGCAATCCAAAGCTGAAAACTTACAAGCAGAGCGTAATGCTGGTGCTAAACAGGTTGGTCAAATCAAAAAATCGGGTGGGGATGCTTCTGAAATTATGGCGCGTATGGCTGCCATTGGTGATGAAATCAAAGCTGCTGAAGTTGCTTTGGCTGAGTTACAAGCTGAACTTGAGCAAAAATCTCTGGCAATTCCAAACTTGCCAGATGAGTCTGTTCCATTTGGTAAAGATGAGAGTGATAACCTTGAAATCTTGAAATGGGGCACACCACGTCAATTTGATTTTGAAATCAAAGACCATACCGATCTGGGTGAAATGATGGGTGGTCTTGAGTTCGAAACGGCGACCAAATTGACTGGTTCACGTTTTAGCGTATTGAAAGGGCCTTTGGCGCGTTTACAACGTGCTTTGACTCAGTTCATGCTCGATACCCATACGCTTAAAAATGGTTATACCGAAGCATATGTACCGTATTTAGTTAACGCTGATACGCTACGTGGTACAGGTCAATTACCAAAGTTTGAAGAAGACTTATTTAAGCTTCAGGGTGAAAAAGAGTATTACCTGATTCCGACTGCGGAAGTACCAATCACCAACTTTGTACGTGATGAAATTATCGATGCCGATCGTTTGCCGCTGAAATATTCTGCACATACGCCATGTTTCCGTAGTGAAGCTGGTTCTTATGGCCGTGATACCCGTGGTTTGATTCGTCAACACCAATTCGACAAAGTTGAAATGGTGCAAATCGTAAAACCAGAGCACTCTATGCAGGCTCTTGAAGACTTAACTGCACATGCAGAGGGCATTTTGCAGGCATTAGGTTTACCATATCGCAAGATTCTGCTCTGTGGTGGTGACATGGGCTTCGGCGCGGTTAAAACGTATGACCTAGAAGTATGGGTACCGAGCCAAGATACTTATCGTGAAATCTCAAGCTGCTCAAATATGGGTGATTTCCAAGCACGTCGTATGAAAGCGCGCTACCGTGTTGATCAGAAGAAGATCGAATTGGTGCATACTTTAAATGGTTCTGGTTTGGCAGTTGGTCGTACCTTGCTTGCAGTGATGGAAAACTATCAACGTGCTGATGGTTCAATCGAGATTCCAGAAGTTTTACGTCCATATATGGGCGGTGTTAGCTACATCGACTAAACTTTGCATCGATTTTGTGCATAGTTTTTGCTTTAGCTCAATCAGATTGAAAATATAGAGGCATCACGTGGAAATTTTCCCAATCTCTTTAAAGTTGCAACAGCAACGTTGTCTGATTGTGGGTGGTGGGCATATTGCCTACCGCAAAGCAAACTTGTTGGTCAAAGCAGGTGCAATTGTTGATGTCATTGCACCTGACATCATTCCTGAATTACATCAGCTTGTTGAGCAATCGACAGGGCAATATATTCAATTGCCTTTCTCTGAAAATGTTCTGACAACAGCCTATCGCTTAGTGATTGCGGCAACAGACCAGCCTGACGTTAATAAAAGCGTATTTGAACAGTGTGAACAGCGCAATCTGCTGGTGAATAGTGTGGATGATATTCCACATTGTCGTTTCATGGTGCCTGCGATTATTGATCGTTCGCCCTTGGTGATTTCGGTCGCTTCCAATGGCGCATCGCCTGTTTTATCCAGACAGTTACGCACTCAGATTGAAACCATTGTGCCGCATGGGATGGGCAAACTGGCTGAGTTTTCTGGTCAATGGCGTAAGCAAGTCAAAGCCAAAATTGCCAATCCAGATGAACGTCGTATCTTTTGGGAAAACTTGTACGCCAGCCCACTGAAAGAGCAGGTCTTTAATGACAATCTTGATGTTGCCAATGATCTGATTCAGCAAGCTTTGACTGAATGGACGGCACCAAAAGGTGAGGTGTATTTGGTCGGCGCGGGGCCGGGCGATCCTGAGCTTTTGACCTTAAAAGCATTGCGTTTAATGCAGCAAGCGGATGTGGTGATTTACGACCGTCTCGTATCTGCGCCCATTTTAGATTTATGCCGCCGCGATGCTGAAAAGATTTATGTCGGTAAAGCTCGCTTTAATCATTCGGTTCCACAAGATGGCATCAATGCTTTATTGGTGGAATATGCTCAACAAGGTAAACGTGTTTGTCGCTTAAAAGGTGGTGATCCGTTTATCTTTGGTCGTGGTGGGGAAGAGATTCAGGAACTGGTTGAAGCCAATGTCACCTTTCAGGTCGTTCCCGGTATTACCGCGGCTTCTGGCTGTTCTGCATATGCAGGCATTCCACTCACCCATCGTGATTATGCGCAAAGTGTACGGTTCTTGACAGGACATTTAAAAGAAGGCTCGCCTGAGCTGCCGTGGAATGAACTGGTCTATGAAAACCAAACGCTCGTTCTATATATGGGGCTGGTCGGTTTGGAGCGCATTTGTGAGCAATTAATTGCACATGGTCAGCGTCCAACTATGCCAGTGGCTTTAATTTCAAAAGGCACCACACCTGAGCAAAAAGTAGTGGTAGGTACATTGGCGGATATTGCAACTAAGGTATCTGAACATCAGATCGTAGCGCCAACTTTAACCATTATTGGTGAAGTGGTCAGTCTACGTGAACAGTTAAAATGGCAATCCCTCCCAACCTCCCTTTAAAAAAGGGAGGAGTCCCCCTCTTTAAAAAAGAGGGGCTAGGGGAGATTTTAAAGTAGAGAAAATTTGTGATTCATGTCGTCCTATACGAGCCTGAGATTCCAGCGAATACAGGTAATATCATTCGTCTATGTGCCAATACAGGTGCGCAACTACATTTGGTCAAGCCTTTAGGTTTTGAGCTGGATGATAAAAAGTTGAAACGTGCAGGTTTGGACTACCATGAATGGGCAAGAATGCAAATTTGGGACAATATCGAGCTTTGCCTTGCTGATTTAAAAGCGAAGGGGGTGGAGCATGTCTTCCCATTGACGACTAAAGGCAGTGCGACACCGCATACCGTCGATCTGAATCGTCCAGTTGCCTTATTGATGGGGCCTGAAACCCGTGGTTTACCTGAACAGGTACGCCTGATGTTTCCGCAAGAGCAGTGGATTCGTTTGCCAATGGCGGAAAACTCAAGAAGCTTGAATCTTTCTAATGCGACAGCCGTGATTGTCTATGAAGCATGGAGACAACAAGGTTTTAAACAACTTTAAGTTCGCAGCTTAGAGATCACCATAAGGGCTTGCAACCACCAGTGTGTAACCATTGAGGTCTCTAAACCAGATCTCCCGATGATGCGCATTGGGATTGTATTTAGGGCCTTCTAAAATTTCGACTTGATGGGTTTGTAGTTTTTGTACAATCTCATCAAATCGATTGCTTTCAAACCACAATAAAACGCCGTTGCCAATCAGTCGCTTGGGATCACCAATATGTGGATGCTCATGTGCTTGCCATTGATGCAACTGCAACACCATACGTTGTTCAAACAGTAACTGTTCATATTCTTTGCCGCCATGACCACTTTCTAGGCCAAGTATTGTCTGGTACCACTGACTGGTTTTCTCAACATCTGCAACTGCAATTAAAGGTTGTGGATACATATTCGTACCTCATTGTGTTATTCGATCTCTTGTTCTTGTATCGAATCAAAATGTTGTTGAGCATAGATGACCTGTTCGATATTACTTTCAGCCCAATCTTTTAATTGATACGCCATTTCTGCAACTTCTAAGCCGAGTGGAGTGAGTGAGTAATCAACCCGGATCGGTGCGGTATTCTGGACTTGCCGTTGAATAAAGCCATCACGTTCCAGCATTTTGAGCTTCTGAGACAATACTTTCGGTGAAATGCCTTGAATACTTTTTTTCAGTAAATTGAAGTGCTGAGTCTCTCGGGCAAGCACATTGATAATCATTAAAACCCATTTATCTGCAATTTTTTCAAAAAATAAACGTGCAGGACAATGTTGTTGATAAATATCATATTTTAATGCCTGATTCATTTTAAAACCCTCAATTTTTTCAACTGAATATCCCTAGTTACCAAATGGTAACTAATTGACACCTAGTTTCTAAAATATATCATTAAATCGAACTTTTTAAAAATTCTGGATAAATCCATGACAAAAATTGCGGTTGTATATTTCTCTGGCTATGGCCATACCAAAGTGATTGCTGAAACCTTTGCGGGTGCAATTGATGCCTCTCTGATTGAAATTGATCAGAATGGTGAGATTAATGAACAAGACTGGCAAACGCTTAATGACGCACAAGGTATTGTTTTTGGTGCACCAACCTATATGGCAGCAACGCCTTGGCAGTTTAAGAAATTTGCTGATGCCTCTTCTAAAATCTGGTTTACCCGCGGCTGGCAAGATAAGGTTTTTGCGGGCTTTACCAACAGTGCGAGTTTGAATGGTGATAAGCAAGTCACCTTAATCCAGTTACAAACTTTGGCATCACAGCATGGTGGAATTTGGGTGAGCTTGGGTTTATTGCCAGCCAATACTAAAGCGGCTAAACGTGAAGATATCAATAATTTGGGTGGTTCGGTTGGTCTGTTGGTTCAGTCACCGTCAGATGCCAGTGTCGATGAGATTCCAACAGGTGATTTAGAGACTGCGAAGCTTTACGCTCAACGTGTGAAAGCAATTGTTGAAAAGTTGCATGGTTAAAATGAAACAGAGTAAAAAAGGCGCATTGAGCGCCTTTTTTATTTTAAATCGGATGAAGATTAGTGTTTGTCATCAAATTCATTATGTTGTGGTGCGTTGTATTTAAAGCCTTTGGTTTTATAACCCAAGTATAAAATACCAAACATTGCCCACCATAAACCGAACTTCAATGCCGACTCTTCAATTTCAAGCCACATTGCAAAGATGCTGATAAAGCCGAGCAAAGGAATAATCACAAAGCTGATAATATCTTTCAGGTTTTTAGTTCGGCCATCTCGTAATGCATATCGAGAAATAACAGACAGGTTTACAAAGGTAAATGCTGTCAGTGCACCAAAACTAATCATTGAAATAACAATATCCAGATCCATAAAGCCCGCAGTCAATGCGACTAAACCGACAATGATAATGTTATACGACGGTGTAAAAGTCTTCGGACTAATATGACCGAAAATCTTCTTGTTGATCACGCCGTCTCGACCCATCACATACATTAAGCGAGAAACGCCTGCATGTGCAGAAATCCCTGACGCCATGACCGTTACAATTGCAAAAGCAAGTACGTAAGACTGGAATAATGAACCGCCGACCAAAAGCAGAATCTCAGGTTGAGTTTCAGCGATATTGGTGAAATACGACTTAGGATCATTCGGGAAGTAAATCTGCATAAAGTAAGTGCTAATAATGAAAATAACACCAGCAAATAATGCAGTCAGGAAAATCGCTTTCGGTAAGGTTTTTTCTGTATCTTTGGTTTCTTCTGCCAAAGAGCTGAGAGAGTCAAAACCTGTAAATGAGAAGCAGAGTAGGGTTGCACCTGTAATTAATGCACCAACCGAGGTCAGTTCATTCCAGAAGGGTTCCATACTCCATAACTGATAGCGGGTTTCAGCCGTAATCGCGCCATCCGCATTGATTCCCATTTGCAATTTGTCATAAACCAGATAGGTAAATGTCGCAATCACAATCAACTGTACCAGTACAATCCAGCTATTAAAGTTGGCGACAAAACGGGCACCACGTAAGTTGATCCCTGTCATAAATGCAGTGAGCACAACTACCCAGACCCAGTGATTTACCGTTGGGAATAAGGCTTCAAGATAAATCACCGCCAAGATAATATTGACCATCGGGGAAAGTAAATAATCCAGCCAAGATGACCAACCCACCATGAAACCTACATTGGGATGAATTGATTTTTGTGCATAGGTATAAGCCGATCCTGATGATGGGTATCGACGAATCATGTGACCATAACTGATTGAAGTAAATAAGATTGCAATCAGGGCAACAATATAGGAGGTCGGAACATGGTGATGACTTTCTTCCGAAACCAATCCGAAAGTGTCAAACAAAGTCATGGGTTGGATGTAAGCTAAACCAATAATGATAATGTGCCAAAGACCGAGTGTCTTTTGCAGCTTAGCTACCGATGGAGTCCCAGAGATATTTGTCAACGGCGTTATCCTCATAATCGTTGATCAAGGATCAGCTATGGTTTAAGGATCATTTGAGACGAAATGATCCCCCCTACAGAAAAAACGAAGTGCGCCAATCTATCGTAAAATGCTATAAATTGGCAGTACTTTTACACTTTTTTTAGCAACTTTTTTGCCAAAAGGGTAAACAAAAAGATGAATAAAGATTCACTGAAATAAAATAAAGCCTCAAAATTGAGGCTTTATTCCAATTAAAATTATTTAATTCAATGTATTACCATGCTTTTTGCAGAATTGCACGAATATCTTGCAGGTTTGCTTCTTTTGGATTGTAAATGATTGAGCCATCATTCAATGCCTTTTCAGCCACTTCATCCAGTTGTGCTTCGGTGACTTTACCAGTTTCACGTAAGGTACGTGGTAACTTGGTTAGGCTAAATAAGCGGTCACGCATGGCAAGAACCGTCGCAATGGCTTTATCTGCACGGAGATTAGCTGGTGTTTGTGCATAAATATCTGCACCTGCAAGTGGAAGCAGTAATTCACCAATCTTGTCGCCATTGATCTCTTTGTTATATTCGAGCACGTATGGCAAGAATAGGTTCATGCACAATCCATGCGGCAGATGAGCAACGGCACCAAGCGCATGACCCAGTGAATGGACTAAGCCAACCATTGAGTTTGAGAAAGCGATCCCAGCCATTGTTGATGCTTGAGCAAGCTCTAGACGACCTTGTGCATCACTTGGATTGTCTAAAACTTTAAACAGGTTTTCGCTGATCTTTTTAATCCCTGCGCTTGCATAGGCGTCACTAAGCGGATTGGCTGCTAAACAGGTATAGGCTTCAACACAGTGCGTCAGTGCATCCATACCTGTCATAGCTGTCAAATGCGGTGGCAAGGTTTGGGTCATGCGTGGATCCAGAATCGCAGCATGTGGCATCAAATAGTAAGAGGCAAAAGCCAGTTTTACATTGCGTTGCGTATCGGAAACCACAGCGACCATGGTCACTTCTGAACCTGTACCAGAAGTGGTTGGAATCACGAAGAATGGTTTTAGTGGTTTTGGTAGATTGTGCGCACCTGAATATTGCAACAGGTCATCGCCACCTTCAGACACCAAGATGTTGGTTGCTTTAGAGGTATCAATGACTGAACCACCACCAATCGCAATGATCGCATCACATTTTTGCTTGCGATATAGTTCAGCAGCGAGGCGAACCACTTCCAGACTTGAATCGGGTGGCACATCATCAAAAATCGCGCCAATGACTGCATCGGTTGTGCTGAAAGCAGCTTCAATTGGGCTGAGTAAACCATTGGCACGCACGCCTTTATCGGTAATGATCATTGGGCGTTTTGCACCTAAAGTCGCTAGTTCAAAAGGGATGTGCTCTAACGCAGCGTTACCAGCAATGACTTTTACAGGACAGAAAAACTCGTAATAAGGCTTAGCCATGTTATGCGCTCCGTTTCAGATATGATTTTGCGACTTTAAGATAAATATTTTTTGCACCTGCGAATTTTTCTTTTAATGTCAATTCAGCAGGGTAGCGTTTCACAGCAAGTGAAGCGATCAATTTTGGTAGGATCAAAGCTTCCATTTTATTCAGGCAACGCACTAGACGAATGGCGCTGGAGACATCACCATCAGCGATCATACGGTCATTGGCAAAGGCTTGAGCTGTACTTTCCTGAAATGAAAATACCAGAAAGGCATGGGTCAGATGTTTGAAAGTAATGGTTAAATCTGGCTTGCCTTTGTAGTTTGGCAGAAGCTCTAATTGTTTTTCTTCGGTCACTCGAGCAATGAATGCTGGCCCATTTGGAAAAACATTCATTGAAAGGATAAAACCAACAGGAAACTTGGACACTTCCTCTTGTACTTCACGATCCACTTGGCTTGCCATTACGAGGCCACGACCCACGACATCCATCATGAGTTTGACATAGGCAAATTGCAAAGTGGGCTTCACTGCTTTGGTTGAAATCACTTGCTCATCCCTTATTAAAATTATGCAAAAGCTAATTTAGAGCTTTTACTCTAATTTATTTTGTCGGGATTGAAAAGTAAATTATTCAGATTTGACTACAAGGTCATTAAAGAAGTCGGTATTTTTTAAATAAGCAATGAAAGTATCACAGAGCTGTTCAAAGCTTGGATAATCTTCAAGTAAGTCTTGCAGGCGCACCATTTCTAAACCTGCATAGCCACATGGATTAATGGTTTGAAAGCCTGTTAAGTCACAGTCAATATTGAGCGCAAGACCATGATAGCTACGTCCACGACGGATCTTAAAGCCTAGTGAGCCGATTTTTCGTCCATCTACATACACCCCTGGGGCATCAGGTTTGGCATAGGCATCGATATTGTACTGTTTGAGCAGGTCAATCATGGCTTGTTCAGCAAAACTCACCAAAGTACGGACATGCCATTTCAAGCGATTTAGATCCAGAAGAAAATAAGCAACCAGCTGGCCTTTGCCATGCCAAGTCACTTGACCGCCACGATCTGTATGAACAATTGGCAGGTTACTGTGCATGAGGATGTGCTCGGCTTTACCTGCTTGACCTTGGGTCAAAACATCCTGATGTTGTAATAACCAGACTTCATCAGGGGTGTTTTCATCACGATGTGTGGTGAAGTCTTTCATGGCTTCAAAACGAGTCGTGTAATCTTGTAGATCATTGAAACAACGAATGATTAAGCTTGGTTTTACAGCACTCATTACAACAGAATTTCCTTTGCAATTTTTAATGGGACAGTGGCGTAATTATGTAATGATTTTGAGAAGATAAATAGCGATTTATCAACAGGAAGGATATTATTTTTACGCAAAAAAAATCCAAAACACTTTCGCATTTTGGATTTCTCTATTAAAGCGCTGTCTTGATTAAAGGACAGGCTGCAAGATCAGCATATAACGCATGAACTTGTTCCAGCTCTTCAAAGCGTAATTGGGCTGTTAAAGAGTGGTATTTACCTGTACGTGAAGGCTGAACTTTTACTGAGTTGCCATCAAATTCAGGGAAGTGCTTCTGCAAAATATCAACAACAGCGACTCGAAGTTCATCCCCTGCATTACCAATCAATTTGATTGGATAGTCCATTGGGAAGACCCAAAGATGTTCTTGTAATTCACGAGAAGGAGTGCGGTCTAACATGAGCAACCTCTTAATTTGAAACGCCTGCATCAGTGCAGGCGCTTTTGATCTAATACATAGATGGGGATGAAGTATTGAACTTCAAGTCTTGAATAAGGGCTTTAGCCCTCACTCAAGATGTCCCAAAGATTAGTCGTTTTCCAAGAATGAACGTAAGTGTTCAGAACGAGAAGGGTGGCGAAGCTTACGTAATGCTTTCGCTTCAATCTGACGAATACGTTCACGTGTAACGTCAAACTGTTTACCTACTTCTTCTAAAGTATGGTCGGTTGGCATGTCGATACCAAAACGCATTTTCAATACTTTCGCTTCACGTTCAGTCAAGTTTTCAAGCACTTCACGCGTCGCTTCTTTCAAGCCTTCCGAGGTCGCAGCATCTACTGGAGAAGTGATGTTTGAGTCCTCAATGAAGTCACCAAGATGCGAATCTTCATCATCACCGATCGGTGTTTCCATCGAAATCGGTTCTTTTGCGATTTTAAGTACTTTACGAACCTTAACTTCGTCCATTTCCAGACGTTCACCTAATTCTTCAGGTGTAGGCTCACGGCCCATTTCTTGAAGTAGCTGACGAGACACACGGTTGATTTTGTTGATCGTTTCAATCATGTGTACTGGAATACGAATGGTACGTGCCTGATCCGCAATCGAACGGGTAATCGCCTGACGAATCCACCAAGTTGCATAAGTCGAGAATTTATAACCACGACGATATTCAAACTTGTCTACGGCTTTCATCAAACCGATGTTACCTTCCTGAATAAGATCGAGGAACTGTAAACCACGGTTGGTGTATTTTTTCGCAATCGAAATTACCAAACGCAAGTTGGCCTCAACCATTTCTTTTTTGGCACGGCGTGCTTTCGCTTCACCCACAGCCATACGTTTAGAAATCTCTTTGATGTCTTTAACGTTTAAGCCAAGGTCTTTCTCGATATCGGCAATCTTTTGTTGGAATGCCAATACGTCTGGACGTACTTTTTCCAAATGTGCTTTGGTTTCAGCAGGTGCTTTTGCAATCTGTTCATCTAACCATGCAGGATTCGATTCTTGCTCTGGGAAGGTGGTACGGAACTGGTTACGGTCCATACGACCACGACGCACTGCATAACGCATGATTTCACGTTCATTTGAACGAATTTGTTCATGCGTACCACGAATCATTTCTGAAATGATTTCAAACAGACGTGGCGTAAATTTGAACATCATGAACACAGCAGCAAGCGCTTCGAGTGCCGCTTTCGCTTCTTCACTGTTACGACCGTGTTTTGCCACAACTGTTTTTGTTTCGTTCCAAGCCGCTTCTAATTCTGAGAAACGAACTTTAGCAACTTCTGGGTCTGGACCTGAATCACCTTCAGAGTCATCATCACCTTCAGATTCTTCTTCTTCGTCATCATCATCAAGTTTGACGTCTTTGGCTTTAGAAGAATCTTTCTCTTCATCTTCTTCTTCAATCTCAGCTTCTTCCAGAACTTCTGGAATTTCTTCGTCAGTTTCCGGATCTAAATAGCCAGAAAGAATATCGGCAAGACGACGTTCGCCAGTTAAAAAATCATTATATTCTTGTAAAACAACTTCAACAGCATTTGGCCAGTAAGCAATCGAATGTAAAACGTCACGAATACCTTCTTCGATGCGTTTTGCAATGCTAATTTCGCCTTCACGTGTAAGAAGTTCAACTGTACCCATTTCACGCATATACATACGTACAGGGTCAGTGGTACGACCAGGCTCACTTTCAACCGATGCTAATACGGCAGCAGCTTCTTCTTCGGCAACTTCGTCAGCAGCTTCGGTTGATTCACCAAACATGGTGTCATCAGTTTCTGGCGCACGTTCATGCACTGGAATACCAACGTCTTGAAGCATCTGGATGATGTCTTCAATCTGCTCACTTTCCGTAATTGAGTCTGGTAGATGATCGTTAACCTCAGCGTAAGTTAAATAACCTTGCTCTTTGCCTCGGCTAATCAGAGCCGCTACTTGCGAAGTAGGGGAATTCATATCGCTCATCTTTGCTTACTCTTTTGTTGAATCTGTGGCGGTGAAAAACCGTGCATGATAGCACAATTCACGATGAATGTTTTGGATTTGATCCGTTTGCTCTAAATAAAAAATAGATTTGATTTCACGTTTGTTCATTGAATATGGGGTTAAGTCATAATTTTTCAAGCGTAATTCCTGTTTAAAGAACTTTTTTCATTGTTGATGTCCCTGGATTATAAATACACAAAAAAACTGCCGAAAAAAAGTACAAAACACGGTTTTATGGTAAAAAAAACAAATAAAACTTGACAAGGTGGGCCAAGACCGATAAATAGCGGCTAGACCCATTAACATTTTTTCATTAGAGGTACTTAGTGTCTTCTACAGATTTTGAACTAGATGATGATAACTACGGTGAAGATGATGTTGGTTTTGATGAGTCATCAGGAAAAATCAGCGCTAAAGAATCATTAGAAAAGCGCCGTTTAATTGATGACCTTTTAGCTCAACGTCGTTTAGAACGAGAATTAAAAGATTTTGACTATGATTTCGACGATGATGACCTTGACGACGAAGACTAAGCGAAATTGCTAAGACTTCACGCCCGAAAATGTTATGCTGTTGCCGATGTATTTTTAAAATTGGATTAAACAAAGAATGAGCACGTTAGATTTAGACTTATTGAGTAATTATCTTGACGGTGATCAAAACGAATACGGTCTAGATTTTGCAGCGACTCATGGCTTTTTGTGTGCAATTGCCGTTGGTCCACAATTTGACCGTTGGTTAGATGAACTTTTCGAAGGTAACCATAAAAAACTTCCTGCTGAAGTGCTTGAGCAGGTGAAGCTTTGGTTGGAATCTATTCGTCAGGATTTAGCCAATGAAAATGGAATCGAGTTTCCATTTGAAATCGAAGAAGCTGATGTTGAGTCAAGCTTAGGCGATTGGAGTGTTGGTTTTGTTGATGCAATGTTCCTCAATGAAGATGCATGGTTTGCGCCTGAGTTTGAAGAACAGTTGATTGACTTAACCCTACCGATCATGGTCTTTAGCGGAATTGATGAAGAAGATCCACAAATGGAATCTTTCCGTCGTAATGGCCAGCTCATGGATGAATTGGCAGAAGAAATTCCTGAAAACTTGAATGAACTCTATTTGATGTATCATACGCCAGCGTAATGCTACATCTGGAGCAGCTTAAAAAAGCTGCCCTAGAAAAAATAAATATGAAAACGTCCCTAGAGGACGTTTTTTTATCGGTGGATTTTTATGATTAAAATCAGATCAGGGTATTTATATTATGATGATTATTATTTTAAACCTTAAAATGTAGCAAAAAATAAACTAAGCCCTAAACCACTGAGTACAGCACCAATCACACGATTAATGATTATTTGCTTGGATAAAATCTTATTTCTAATCATTGGAGTAGCACAAAAAATGGCAATCATGCAAAACCATGTAAGGTGACTTGCAGAAATAAAAAGCCCATAGCCGAGAAGTGTCATATTGCTATTTTCGGTGCTGATGAGTTGAGAATAAATACTCATGACAAATAATGTGGTTTTAGGATTTAGACTATTGGTGAAAAAGCCATGTTTAAATGCTTGCCAGCGCGTCAGATCAATATTGTTTGAATTCAATCTAACTGGCGCTTGAGTGAATATCTTATAGCCAAGATAAATCAGGTAGGTCGCTCCAATATACTGGATAATATGAATTAAACTGGGAATATGATGCTGCAAAAACGTTAATCCAATCACGCTATATGCAACATGCACCCAGACACCACAAGCAATACCATAAGCAGTGCAGAGCCCCAAAGATCGACCATAAAGATAACTATTTCGGCTTACGAGGGCAAAATCTGCACCTGGACTAATAACTGCCAATAAGGTGACCAAGCCTACCGTAATTATTTCATTCACTCATCTATTCCTAAGCTAATCATTTTAATAATTTCTATATTTTTCATATTCTTGTTATATTTAAAAACGAAATTAATTCCTGTCTATGCATGAGTTTTTGGAATGATTGAGCGTTTATCTTTGAATTCTCTTAAGTTTTTTTATTATGTTGCTCGTTATGAAAGCATGACGATTGCCGCAGAACGCTTATTTGTGACACAAGGTGCGGTGAGTAAGCAGCTTAAAAGTCTGGAAGAGATGCTCGGTTTTGCTTTATTTATTCGGGAAGCACGAAAATTACGATTAACCCAACAAGGTGAGATTTTATTTGATTGTTGCCAGCAAGTGTTCCAGCAGCTTGATCAATGCTTATTACAATTACAACAACAGACGGACATAAAAAAGAATCTAGTGTTGTCTTGCGAGCCAACGATTGCAATGAAATGGCTGATTCCTCGTTTAGCGCAATTTAAACAGCTTTATCCTGAGTTTGAGGTCAGTCTGTTAACTGCGGGAGGAGAGGTCGATTTCAGGGCGCAAAATATTGACTTGGCTTTACGGAGAGATGATTTTGATTGGGGTACTGCGGTCTACAGTGAAAAAATTGCAGATGAGCAAATGCTCTATGTAAAAGCTAAGCATGCACAGTCTACGGGAAATCAGGTATTTATTTCCAAGTCTAGGCCTCAATTGTGGAAACAATTTAAGCGTCATCATCAAGCGCAACTCAAGGAGATGAAAGCTGTTTCTCTTGAGCATTTTTATTTATGCATTGAAGCTTGTCTGGCTGGATTGGGAACAACTGTTGTTTCGGCTTATATGGTTGAAAGGGAACTTAAATATCATTTGCTGCAACAGGTAGCCTCTGGTTATGCCGATGGTTCATCTTACTATCTTTTATCGGCACAACCATTTGAAGAGGATGTTCGAAAGCTGTTATTGAGAGATTGGCTAAGAGACGAAATGCAGCAAAGCCAGTTATGGTTGGCTACTTTGAATTAGTGATCTTGAGAATTGTCGTTTGAATACCGTAGGGTTTGGATTATTGATTGGATTTGTTGAGATAAAATTTCCTAATCGCCCACCACAACAGATACAGAATAACGATCGCTAAAATGATGGTGCTGATACGTTGCATGATCAGGCTCATCAATGCCTGATTCTGACTAAAATGAAAACCTAAATAAGCCAGAAAACTGGTCCAGATTAAGGTGCCTGCAATGCTATAAAACATAAACTTTGCAAAAGGCATTTTACTCATGCCAGCAGGGATACTAATCAAAGATCGTACCGCAGGAATCATTCTGCCAAAAAAGACAATACGATGCCCATGCTTGTTGAACCAGTCTAGTGCTTTTTCTAAATCAGACACTTGAATACGTAAATACTTGCCGTAGCGTTCGGTTAGATTAAACAAGCGTTGCTGAGGAACTTTTCGTCCTATCCAATACAACAGCATCGCTGCGAGAATTGAACCGGCACTGCCTGCCATAATCACACCGATCAGAGTGAGTTCACCTTTCGAGGCTGTGTAGCCCGCTGAGGGCATAATAATTTCTGAAGGAATAGGCGGGAAAACGTTATCCAGAAACATTAAAAATGCGATACCTAAATATCCCAGTTTCTCCATGATAGATAGAACCCATTGTTCCAGTCCCATAACGCCCTTATATGATTCATTTGATTGTTGTTTTTAGCATAGTTGTGCTTGTTGTAATGCTCAAGCAGCGAATCGTTACATCATTTTATCATTGTCATAAAAAAGCCATAGTTTAACTATGGCTTGAATACAGTCTGTTTGGCGTTTTACAGACGTTTGCGTTTAGCAGCCGCAATTTGTGACTGGCGCATACGGAAGCCTGCTTTTTGTTTGTCTGAGGTTTTATCAATACAGTAAACACAAGACACGCCATGTTCATAGCTTGGAAGCTCAGCTTCAACTTTAGTGAGCGGCCAGCCACACGCGTGACACTTGATATTTTCACCTTCTTCAACGCCGTGAGTAACAGCAGTGCGTCCGTCAAATACAAAGCATTCACCTTCCCACATACTTTCTTCAGCAGGAGTTTCTTCTAGGTATTTAAGAATACCGCCTTTCAGGTGATAGACTTCATTAAAACCTTCTTGAAGAAGGAGAGAGGTCGATTTTTCACAACGGATACCGCCGGTACAGAACATCGCAATTTTCTTGTCTTTATGCTGTTCAAGGTTCTGTTTTACGTATTCAGGAAATTCACGGAAAGTTTCTGTTTTAGGATCGATTGCACCCTTGAAGGTACCGGCTTTATATTCATAGTCATTACGGGTATCAATCAGGATCACATCATCACGGCTAATTAGCTCATTCCATTCTTTAGGATCAAGATAGTGGCCAACCAAATCACGTGGCTTCACTTCTACACCTAAAGTTACAATTTCTTTTTTAAGTTTAATTTTCATTTTACGGAATGGTTTGTCAGAGCTTTCAGACTCTTTATATTCCATTGCGTTAAAACCTTCGTTTAAAAGAAATTGATGGATTGCATCAATGGCAGCACGGTCACCCGCAACCGTACCGTTAATTCCTTCAGAAGCGACAATCAGAGTTCCACATAAATTGATGCTATTCACTAAGTCCAAAAGACGTTGTTGCAGATCGGCTGCATCTGAAACTTCTTTAAATTGATATAGTGCTGCAACAACCCAATTATTGGTCGCTTGCTGTTCTACAGGTGCAAGCTGTTCTACAGTAGCGTTCATGGATAACTCCAAATGTATTAAGATAGGAAAATAAGGCGCATATCTTAGCGTGAAATCTGAAAATAAGCGAGAAAACCATAAAATAAATATGGTTTTATAGGAGTTGGTTTTGAGTAATGATCGTCGAATTCCATCATTGACCCCATGTGCAGGGCGCTGTTCAACGGTATTTGGTGATCTGGTCTGTCGTGGTTGTCGTCGCTTTAATCACGAGGTGATTCAGTGGAATACCTATACTGCCGAGCAACGTTTGATGGTGTGGAAGCGTTTAGATGCACAGCTCGATCAAATTCTTGTGCCTTTATTGCCACATGCGAACTTGCAACATATTGAAGGCTTTATTCAGAATAAGCGGATCAGGGTGTTAGAGAGCGCTAGTAAAGGTCGTAAGCTCTATCATGCCTTAAAGATTTGTGAGAAGAATAAACATTTGGCGCATGAGAGCGGTCTTGGAATTGGTGATGCTCAGGTTAAACCGATCTGGGATGAGTTTGAAAGTCGTGTATTGGCTTTGGCGAAAGCGAGCTATGAGCTGGCATGGTTACGTGCAGATGGCATCAGTAACACCTTGTTGCGTGCATTAGAATTAGAAGAAGATGAAATTTAACAAAGATTTTAGCTGTAAAGATTCACTTTGATGAGGGTGAATAGATTTCGTCCATGTGCTACCTAGTATGGTTAGGTTGAAACAGGTTAGACAGTTTTAACGAACTTGGGTTGCGGGCAAAATATCTGGCCAAGTGCTGCTGATCTGACTCACGAATTAAACTGATGCGAAAACCATGAGAGGTCGATCCAGAAGATCGGCCTTTGGTGCGGTACAGTTTTTCATGAATGGTATAAATATGCTTACCATCACTAAAACGGCGATCAGCTAAAACCTTTAAATGAACAGGCTGCGGAAAGCGATAGAGCACTTTTAAGCTTTGATAAAATTCATCATAAATATAAATGTGTTGCTGATCTGCAAAAATATAGCTGAAATTTCCGGGGTAAGGTTCACTACTTTGATGGCCGATCAGTTGCAAGTGTGAAGCATCGACAGCGGTGGTTCCCCAAAACTTATGTTCAGCCACATGGGGGAAAGGATGCTCATTTAAATAAAAAGATCGATCATCTGTGGCTAAGTTCAGGTTTTGGCTAAAACGGTTGCTGCCACTAAAAATCTGGGTGTGTTGCGCATTGAGCCTGTCTAACTTTTTATCTTGAAAATAGACAAATTGCTGATCATGAATATATTCATTGCTGTTGGGAAAAGCCGTGCTCTGTTGTGGATTTAAGTCGGTTAAAGCATGTGTTTTATAATAGACCTGTCGGTCATCTTTTGCATAGAAATAGCCGAGTGCATTAAATTGTGGATGTAATATCGCAGTAAAACCAGCTGCATTTGCGTTGGTTAGGGGTTTATCCTGAAAGTAAACGTGTTGTTGATCTTTGGTGTAATCATTCCCTAAATAATGCGTGTGGGCTGGATCTAGCTGAGTGAGCACATGATCTTGCCAGTAAACCTGTTGAGGTGTTTTGCCGACATTACTATAGAGTTCATCGGCACGATCAGGAAGGTGACTTAAAGCCAAGCCTGTAAATTGATTGGCACTCGCAGCGGGAAGTAGAAATGTGCCTTGACCTTGTTTGAAAATATAGACCTGATTTTGAAAAGTTTCAAAATTTGTCCCAGAGATCGACGATGTTTGTTGGCTGGGTAACTTGACACTGCCATCATCAAATTCATGCCAGAGTAATAAAGCGATAAACGTACTGAAACTTGCTAAAATCCCAAGAATAAAAGCTGTGGAAATCCACTTTTGTTTACGCTGAAATGCAGTATGTGCCTGTTGATCAGCGATCAAGGCCATGATGTCAACATGGGTTTTCTTGTTGATACTGGCATTGCTGGTGCGCTGTAATTGTTGCTGCTTAGCCAGAGATTCCAGTTTTTTCCAAAACTGTAAAAACTCACTGTGTTGTTGGGTTAAAGTGGCAGGCCACATCCACGAATTGAAATAAAAATATAGCCGATAAAGTGCTGTTTTGGTCAGCAGGTTTAAGCTATGGATCTGGGAATGATGTTGTCGGAGTTGAATATGAATCAAATCTTGCCAAGGATAAAAAGAAGTTTGCGCTGATTTTTCCAGACCGAGACCTTGCCGATAGAGTTTAAGCGTAATCGTTTGTCTTAAACATTTTTGATAAAGCTGGTTATAAAGATAAAGAACAGGTATCAATAGACCCATCATCAACGCAATATTAAGCAGTTGGGCGAAGAAGGGGAGAATTTGATAAAAATAGTAAAGACTAAAATCGTAGAGGCAATAAACCAAAAATAACCAGCTGAGTATTATCAGTGCCAAAAACAGCACAAATGACAGAATCTTCATTTCGTATGCTGTGATTGTTGTTTCGTATAAAACAGCGGACTTTTTGTTCATTGCTTCAATGTTTTAGTGGGACGTATATAAAGGTATGTAGGTGTTATTTTTCTCAAGCATAACGGATAAAACAAAAAAAAGGATGCATAAGCATCCTTTTTTATCAACGCTAATATGAATTAACGTTTGATGTCGCGTTGAGTCGAGCCTGTGTAAAGCTGACGTGGACGACCGATTTTGTATGGACCGCTGTGCATTTCTAACCAGTGGCTGATCCAGCCTACTGTACGTGCAAGCGCGAAGATTACCGTAAACATTTCTGTTGGGATACCAATCGCTTTTAAGATGATACCTGAGTAGAAATCTACGTTCGGGTAAAGCTTACGCTCTACGAAGTACGGATCGCTAAGCGCAATACGCTCAAGTTCCATTGCAAGTTGCAATTGTGGATCGTTGATGCCTAAAGCTTCAAGAACTTCGTCACAAGTCTGTTTCATGACTTTCGCGCGTGGGTCGAAGTTTTTGTAAACACGGTGACCGAAGCCCATGAGTTTAACTTCTTTACGCTTCACTTTTTCCATGAATTCAGCAACGTTTTCTACGCTACCAATTTCATCAAGCATCTTAAGTACAGCTTCGTTTGCACCACCGTGAGCAGGTCCCCAAAGTGCTGAGATACCAGCAGAGATACATGCATACGGATTCGCACCAGTAGAACCAGCAAGACGAACAGTAGAAGTAGACGCATTTTGTTCGTGGTCAGCATGAAGCGTGAAGATACGATCCATTGCGCGAGCAAGAACTGGGTTTACTTTGTAATCACGGTCAGCAGGCGTAGCAAACATCATGTGTAAGAAGTTTTCTGCATAACCAAGGTCATTACGTGGGTAAATGAATGGTTGACCTACAGTGTATTTGTAGCTCCACGCTGCAAGCGTAGGGATTTTTGCGATTAAGCGAATCGCAGTGATTTCACGGTGATTAACATCTTCGATGTCTAACGCATTGTGATAGAACGCAGATAACGCACCAACAACACCAACCATTATCGCCATCGGGTGAGCATCACGACGGAAACCATTGAAGAAACGGCTTACTTGATCGTGAACCATCGTGTGGTTACGTACTTTAGCGTCAAATTCTGCTTTTTGTTCAGCATTTGGAAGCTCGCCATTTAATAATAAGTAGCAAGTTTCTAAGTAGTCTGCTTGAGTCGCTAATTGATCAATCGGATAGCCACGGTGTAATAACACACCTTTGTCACCATCAATGAATGTGATCTTAGATTCGCAAGCCGCTGTCGCCATAAAACCAGGATCGAAAGTAAAGTGACCTGATGCTAATACATCTTTAACGTCAATTACATCTGGGCCCAATGTGCCGCTGTAAATTGGTAATTCAATTTCTTTGCCATCAAGCTGTAATACGGCTTTTTTGCCAGTTGCTGCAGACATTCAATAGATCTCCTGTCCTGGTGAATGATTATCTGACTCGAAATACTAATCTTGTCATGTGCGAATCAGACGGTGTCAAAATTTGCTATAAGATTAGTGGCTACTAAAATTTTGTCAATTATACTTAGGGATAAAAAATGACGTTGCTACAGTCAATTAGTCATTCAGTATCGAAGAAAAAACTGAGTAAAATCACAGCACCGGTCGAGTATAATATGTCAAATCAAGTTTTAGGTGCATAAAAAAAATGAAGCATCAGTACAATTGTAAGTAAATTTTTAGATTGCCTATATTTTGATGCTTATAAAATAAATACTTATCACTTTTCAAAAGCCTGTAGTTCTCTAGGTTTAGCCTTTACTGGTCATTAAAAAATGGTTAAAAACTTTACATGTAAACTAATATTTGATTCATTTTGGTGCAATTGATCGTATAAAAAATGACTCATTGGCTTTGAATGTTGAAATATAAAAATAGATTATTAATTGAATATATTTAATATATAAATGAGCAGTATTATTTTAAAGCATGCGTAAAGTGTGATTATTTGGACAAATAAAAACTTAAAAACGCATTATTTTGAGAAAATATAAGAAAAGAATTTATTAAATTGGAAAGTATCTATAAAAAATAGTATCTTAATTTTATCATTACAAAACAAATAGATAGTATTTTTTGGCTGAACTTGGTGGATTTTTGGTCGTTATTATGCATGTGAATGATTCTTATTTAAAGTTTTTTTCGACTAAAGCGAAAGCTGATTGTTTGTATTTTGATATTTCACGTTTTATAATTCGATGTCGTTTATAGGTTAGGCATGTGCTGTGCTTGCCTAACAATGCCAGCTTTCCTTTGAATTAATTCAAACAAACTCCGGATGGAGTTTCTACCTACAGGATGCCCGCTGTGAAAAGCAACAGACCTGTCAATTTGTCCATGGGTCAGGTGTTAGCGGTAAATTTACGCTCACCCGTGGCTATTGCATCAATTCTACACCGTCTATCAGGTGTAATCGTTTTCTTATTAGTCGCTGTTCTTTTATGGATTTTGGATAAATCTTTATCTTCACCAGAAGGATTTGACTACGTTAAAAATGTCGTTTTCGGAAATATCATTGTACGTTTCGTCGTATGGGTATTTGTAGCAGGATTAATTTTCCACCTTATCGCAGGGATCAAGCACTTGCTTGCTGACCTCGGTTTTGCTGAAGAATTACAAAGCGGTCGTATCGCAGCTACAGTTTCATTGATCTTGTCTGCGGTTGGTATTGTCGCAGCATTCGTATGGATTATGTTCTGATGAAAAGTGCTACAGGTTTAACAGGTTCAGGTTCTCGCGATTGGTATATCCAGCGTGTTAGTGCTGTGGTGTTGGCTGCATACACTATTGTTTTATTAGGCTGGATCCTTTGCAATAGCGGATTTGGTTATGAACAGTGGGCTGGCTTTATGCTGACTTTGCCAATGAAGATTTTTTCTTTATTAGCAGTGTTATCGCTCGTTGCACACGCTTGGATTGGTATGTGGCAAGTCTTTACTGATTATGTAACGACTCGTCAAATGGGTCCTTCAGCTTCAGGTTTACGCCTTGTACTGACTTCTGCTGTCATTATTTCAGTGATCGTGTACGCAATCTGGGGTATCCAGATTTTCTGGGCAAATTGATAGGAAGAGATCATGGGCGCAATTAACCCTAAAGAAGATTATTCAAATATTCAAAACCTCACTTTCGACGCGGTTATCGTCGGTGGTGGTGGTTCTGGTATGCGCGCTGCTTACCAACTTGCTCAAGCTGGTTTAAAAGTTGCGGTATTGACCAAAGTATTCCCGACACGTTCGCATACAGTTGCTGCTCAAGGTGGTATTGGTGCGTCGTTAGGTAACATGCAAGAAGATAACTGGCACTATCACTTCTATGACACGGTTAAAGGTTCTGACTGGTTAGGCGATCAGGATGCAATCGAGTTCATGACCCGTGAAGCGCCAAAAGTTGTTTACGAGCTTGAACACTTGGGTATGCCTTTTGACCGTAACGAAGATGGTACGATCTATCAGCGTCCATTCGGTGGTCACTCTGCAAACTACGGCGAAAAAGCTGTTCCACGTGCGTGTGCTGCTGCTGACCGTACAGGTCACGCGTTATTGCATACCTTATATCAAAGCAACGTAAAAATGGGCACCCAGTTCTACGTTGAGTGGATTGCATTAGACTTGATCCGTAACGAAGCGGGTGATGTTCTTGGTGTGACAGCGATCGATCAGGAAACTGGTAACATCGCCGTATTCCAAGCGAAAGCGACTTTATTCGCTACGGGTGGTGCTGGTCGTGTTTACCGTGCATCAACTAACGCTTATATCAACACTGGTGATGGTCTTGGTATGGCTGCTCGTGCGGGTATTCCATTACAAGATATGGAATTCTGGCAATTCCACCCAACGGGTGTTGCGGGCGCAGGCGTATTGTTAACTGAAGGTTGTCGTGGTGAAGGTGGTATCCTTCGTAACAAAGACGGCGAACCATTCATGGAACGTTATGCACCAACTTTAAAAGACTTGGCGCCACGTGACTTCGTATCACGTTCAATGGACCAAGAAATTAAAGAAGGTCGTGGTTGTGGTCCTAAAGCGGATTATATCTTACTTGATATGACTCACTTGGGTGCTGAAACGATTATGAAACGTCTTCCATCTGTATTCGAGATTGGTAAGAAGTTCGCAAACGTTGACTGTACGAAAGAGCCAATTCCAGTTGTACCAACAATCCATTACCAAATGGGTGGTATTCCAACGAATATTCATGGTCAAGTGGTTGTGCCGCATGGTGTGGAAGAGGGTGAATTCTCTGCTCACTATGATAAAGATACTAAAGAGTATTCTTATAAAGGTACGCGTGACTATGTGAAGCCTGTAAAAGGTTTCTACGCGATTGGTGAATGTTCTTGTGTATCTGTACATGGTGCAAACCGTTTAGGTACCAACTCATTGCTTGACCTTGTGGTATTTGGTAAAGCAGCGGGCGAGCACATCATTGATTATGTAACCAAGCATCATGGCGATGATTATGCACCGCTTCCAACAGATGTATTGGTAAATACCTTAGAACGTGTACGTAAACTGGATGAATCAACTGCTGGCGAAAATGCACAAGAAGTTGCTGATGCGATCCGTGACATCGTACAGGATCACGCAGGTGTATTCCGTACTCAAGCATTGCTTGACAAAGGCGTAAAAGAAATCCTTGCGATCGAATCTCGTGTTCGTAACATTCATTTGAAAGACAAGTCTCGCGTATTTAACACAGCACGTGTTGAAGCGTTAGAAGTTGAAAACTTGTATGAAGTAGCGAAGGCGACTCTGATTTCTGCTGCTGCACGTAAAGAATGTCGTGGTGCGCATACCGTTGTTGACTATGAGTTAGCACCGGATCACCCAACTTATTCTTACGGTCGCCGTGATGATGAGTGGATGAAGCATACATTATGGTATTCAGCAGACAATCGTCTTGAATATAAGCCAGTGCGTTTCAGCCCGTTAACGGTTGAAGCAATTGAACCTAAACCACGTACATTCTAATCGGGAGAACAAAGATGAGTAGAGGCACTCGTACATTCGAAATCTACCGCTATGATCCTGATAAGGATAAAGCGCCGTACATGCAAACTTTCAAACTTGAGTTAACCGATAAGCACCGTATGTTGCTTGATGCGTTACTTGCGTTGAAAGTGCAGGATGAATCATTAACATTCCGTCGCTCTTGCCGTGAAGGTATTTGTGGTTCGGATGGTGTGAACATCAATGGTAAAAATGGTTTAGCGTGCTTGTGGAACCTGAACGATTTACCAGAGAAGATTGTGATCCGTCCTTTACCTGGTTTACCAGTTGTAAAAGACTTGGTTGTAGACATGAACCAGTTCTATGATCAATATGACAAGATTCAACCGTTCTTGATCAACAACCAGCCAGCACCAGCGAAAGAGCGTTTACAGTCTCAAGCAGAACGTGAACACTTAGATGGTTTGTATGAATGTATTCTTTGTGCATGTTGTTCAACTTCATGCCCATCATTCTGGTGGAACCCTGATAAGTTCCTTGGACCATCAGCATTGTTAAATGCGTACCGCTTTATCATTGACTCTCGTGATACAGCAACACAAGAGCGTTTGGCTCGTTTAGACGACCCATTCTCTTTGTTCCGTTGTAAAGGGATCATGAACTGTGTATCTGTATGTCCTAAAGGTTTGAACCCGACAAAGGCAATTGGTCACATTCGTAACATGCTGTTAGATCAAGCAGGCTAATCTGTTTTTTCTAGGCAAGAAAGGAGCCCCGAGAGGGGCTTCTTTTTTATTTTGCGAAATCATCAAAATTGGTTGAAAAATGTTTGCTTGAATAGAGTGAGGCTTGAATTTTAAAAAATTGACCTTAAATATTCATGGGTTTTGTTGTTAATTAAAATCATCAAAATCGATATGGTGAATGGGTTGATTTATTTTTAATCAAACTGAGCGCGCTTTGTGCAATATTTGTAGAGAATGTTTATTTTTGATCGATTGGAGTGCAACTTTTATCAAAAGGGCGGTATATTAGAATATAATTTGATATGTGTATTTCGCTGCTTTATAGATGGTATGTGTCAAAAAAATCAATCCAAGCTTGAGAACATGTTAGGATTTCTGCCACAACTGGAATCAAAAAATAAGCAGATTCTTGAGCTTATCGTTAAAGAAAGCCTTCAAGATTTGTACAGATTTCATTGAAAAAGTCAATTTAGAAAAGTTAAAAATTTAGTTAATTTTTCTAAAATGATTTGCAAAAAATTGCTCGATTTCATCGAGTATGAAAAATGAGTTATGTGTCTTGAATTGAAGGTGCATGGCTCATTTGTTACATCAAAGGGAAATACTCCTGATGTGTAGTAATAATGTCTCAAGGTTGGATTACCTTGGGTAGTAGTGTCGTGTTACCAATTTGGCACTATGAATCATGGGTGTGCTTAAAAGGCAGCCTGTATTATTTTTTGCAATAGGAAATGGGTCCAAAAATGCAAGAAGTTGCTGACGCATTGCGTCTTGACACTGAACTTTCCGCTGATAGTGCAGCGTATATTGAAGAGCTATACGAACAGTACCTAACTTCTCCAACCTCAGTGTCAGAGGATTGGCGTGAATATTTCGATAAATACCCTAAAGGTGATCAACCACACGGCAGTGTGCGCGAGCAATTCCTCCTTCTGGGTCGTAATGCAAGCCGAGTTCAACCTGTTGTTCAAAGCACTGTAAGTACAGAACATGAGCGTCGTCAAATTGGTGTATTACAATTAATCGCTGCTTACCGTAACCGTGGTCATCAAAAAGCTAAACTCGATCCATTAGGTCTTGCGAAACGCGAAGAAGTTCCTGACCTCGATTTATCTGCTCACGGTTTAACTAAATCAGATCTCGATACTGTATTCAATACAGGCAACCTCGCAATTGGAAAAGCAGAAGCAACATTGTCTGAAATGGTTGAAGCCATGGAAGCAACTTACTGCGGTTCAATTGGTGCAGAATACATGCATATCGTTGACACTAAAGAAAAGCGTTGGATTCAACAGCGTTTAGAAGGTGTTCGCGGCAAATTCAATTATACCAATGATCAGAAAAAAGGCTTCCTTGAGCGTTTGACTGCTGCTGAAGGCTTGGAAAAGTATCTTGGTAATAAATTCGTTGGTGCTAAACGTTTTGGTGTAGAAGGCGGTGAGTCTTTTATTCCGATGATGAACGAAATCATTCAACGTGCGGGTAGCGTAGGTTGTAAAGAAGTTGTGATTGGTATGCCACACCGTGGTCGTCTCAACCTTCTTGTCAACATCATGGGTAAAAACCCAGCTGACCTTTTTGGTGAATTCGAAGGCAAGAGCCTGCATAAAAAAGGTTCTGGTGACGTTAAGTATCACCAAGGCTTCTCTTCAAACGTAATGACTCCAGGTGGCGAAGTTCACTTGGCATTAGCGTTTAACCCATCGCACTTAGAAATCGTTGGTCCAGTAGTTGAAGGTTCGGTTCGTGCGCGTCAAGTACGTCGTAAAGACATTGGCGGTGATGACGTTCTTCCTGTAATCGTTCATGGTGATGCTGCATTTGCAGGTCAAGGTGTGAACCAGGAAACCTTCCAGATGTCACAAACTCGTGGTTACACGGTAGGTGGTACAGTTCATATCGTGATTAACAACCAAGTTGGTTTCACGACTTCTGACCCACGTGACACGCGTTCTACAGAATACTGTACTGACGTAGCTAAAATGATTCAGTCACCAATTTTCCATGTGAATGGTGATGATCCTGAAGCTGTTATTTTCGCGACTCAAATCGCGCATGATTTCCGTCATGAATTCCGTAAAGACGTTATCCTAGACTTGTTCTGCTACCGTCGTCGCGGTCATAACGAAGCGGATGAACCGTCTGCAACACAACCATTGATGTATCAAGTCATCAGCAAGAAAGCGACAACACGTACTTTATATGCTGATCAACTGGTTCAAGAAAAAATTCTTGATCGTGCAAGTGCCGATGCAATGGTTGAAGGCTATCGTTCTGATCTAGAAGCGGGTAACCACGTTGCCAATGCGCTTGTTCGTGAACCGAACAAAAAAATGTTTGTTGATTGGACGCCATATTTGGGCCATGAATATACAGACATTTGGGATACTTCATTCAGCATCGATCGTTTGAAAGAGCTTGGCCAGAAGATGAATACATTACCAGAAGGTTTTGTATTACAGCGTCAAGTTCAAAAAGTAATTGATGACCGTGCGAAAATGCAAACAGGTGAAATGCCACTTAATTGGGGTGCTGCTGAAACCTTAGCTTATGCAACTTTGCTTGATGATGGCTTCCTTGTGCGTATCACAGGTGAAGACGTTGGTCGTGGTACATTCTCACACCGTCATGCGAAATTACATAACCAAACTGATGGTTCTGTTTATATTCCGCTTTGCCACATTAAAGAAAATCAACCGCGTACTGCGATTTATGATTCTTTATTGTCTGAAGAAGCTGTTCTTGCATTTGAATATGGCTACTCAACCACTTTACCGAAAAGCTTGATCGTTTGGGAAGCTCAATTCGGTGACTTTGCAAACTGTGCACAAGTTGTAATTGACCAGTTTATCGCTTCGGGTGAAACCAAGTGGGAGCGTGTTTGTGGTCTAACGATGTTGTTACCACACGGTTATGAAGGTCAAGGTCCAGAGCATTCATCTGCGCGTTTAGAGCGTTTCTTACAGCTATGTGCTGAAGACAACATGCAAGTGATGACACCAACGACACCAGCGCAAATTTTCCATGCGTTACGTCGTCAGGCAGTTCGTCCGATTCGTAAGCCAATGATCGTAATGTCACCAAAATCGTTATTACGTCATAAGCTTGCGACTTCAACACTTGATGAATTAGCAAACGGTTCATTCCAAACTGTGATCGATGAAATTGATCAAATCAACAAGGCTGACGTAACTCGCCTAGTGCTTTGTGGTGGTAAGGTTTATTACGATTTACTCGAAAAACGTCGTGAGCTTGGTTTAAACCATGTTGCGATCGTTCGTATCGAACAATTGTATCCATACCCAGAGCAACGCCTAGCTGAAGTTATGGCTGCTTATCCAAACATTCAAGAACTTGTTTGGGCACAAGAAGAGCCGAAGAACCAAGGCGCTTGGTTATTCATCGTTCCTCGTTTGTATGAAGACGTTCTTAAATCTGGTAAACAAATCCGTATTAGCTATGCTGGTCGTGAAGCATCTGCCGCACCTGCTTGTGGCTCGCCATACTTGCATGCAAAACAACAAGCTCAGCTCATCAATGACGCACTTGCTATTGAAGTTGAACAATCAGGAGATTCTAAATAATGGCAACCGAAATTAAAGCACCGGTATTTCCAGAGTCAGTTGCTGACGGTACGATCGCAACTTGGCACAAGAAAGTAGGTGAACCTGTATCACGTGATGAAGTGATCTGTGACATTGAAACCGATAAAGTTGTTTTAGAAGTGGTTGCTCCAGCTGATGGTAGCTTAGTTGCAATCATCAAAGATGAAGGCGACACAGTTCTTTCTGACGAAGTGATTGCTCAATTCGAAGCTGGTGCTGTTTCTGCGGCTGCTCCTGAAGCTGCTGCACCAGCAGAAGCGGCGCCTGCTGCATCTGCACCTGCTGCGTCAACTCAACCTGTTGATCAAAACCAAGCACCTGCAGTACGTAAAGCATTGTCTGAAACTGGTATCAATGCTGCTGACGTTCAAGGTACAGGCCGTGGTGGTCGCATCACTAAAGAAGATGTTGTGAACCATAAGCCAGGTACATCAGTTCAACCATTAAGCGTTGCTGTAGGCGAGCGTATCGAGAAACGTGTTCCAATGACACGTTTACGTAAGCGTGTTGCTGAGCGTTTATTAGCGGCTACACAGCAAACTGCAATGTTAACCACGTTCAACGAAGTTAACATGAAGCCAATCATGGAAATGCGTAAGCAATATAAAGATGCTTTCGAAAAACGTCATGGTGCTCGTTTAGGCTTTATGTCTTTCTTCGTTAAAGCAGCAACTGAAGCGTTAAAACGCTACCCAGCTGTAAACGCATCTATTGATGGCGACGATATCGTTTATCACGGTTTCTATGACATCGGTGTAGCAGTTTCTTCTGACCGTGGTCTGGTTGTTCCTGTACTTCGTGATACTGACCGTATGAACTATGCAGAAGTTGAAAACGGTATCCGTGATTATGCTTTCAAAGCACGTGACGGTAAGTTAGGCATCGAAGACATGACTGGCGGTACGTTCACAATCACGAACGGTGGTACTTTCGGTTCATTGCTTTCAACTCCTATTTTAAACCAGCCACAAACTGCAATCTTGGGTATGCACAAAATCCAAGAGCGTCCTATGGCGGTGAATGGTCAAGTTGAAATCTTGCCAATGATGTACTTAGCGCTTTCTTATGACCACCGTTTAATCGATGGTAAAGAAGCTGTAGGTTTCTTGGTAACAATCAAAGAATTGTTAGAAGAGCCAGCTAAACTCATTCTTGACCTATAATTTTTTATTTAAAAATCCCCCTAAGTCCCTCTTGAATTACAAGAGGGACTTTCACAAGTTTGATCAGTTTCAAGGTTTGTGAAAATTTCTTCTCTGATAAAAGAAGATAGGGGAGATTCATTGGAGATAAAGATGTCTCAACAGTTTGATCTTGTTGTCATTGGCGGTGGACCTGGTGGTTATGAAGCGGCGATTCGTGCAGCTCAACTTGGTTTCAAAGTCGCTTGTATCGAAAAACGTATTCACAACGGTAAGCCATCTTTAGGTGGTACATGCTTAAACGTAGGTTGTATCCCTTCTAAAGCATTACTTGACTCTTCACATCGTTATGAAGATACAGTGCATCATTTAGCTGATCACGGTATTACGACTGGTGAAGTGAGTTTTGATCTTGCTAAGCTTCTTGCTCGTAAAGACAAAATTGTTGACCAATTAACTGGTGGTATCGATCAATTGCTTAAAGGCAATGGTATTGAGTGGTTAAAAGGTACTGGTAAATTACTTGCTGGTAAAAAAGTTGAGTTTGTTTCACATGAAGGTGAGACTCAAGTTTTAGAACCTAAATACGTAATTCTTGCGTCTGGTTCTGTACCTGTAAATATTCCAGTAGCTCCTGTAGATCAAGATATTATTGTTGATTCAACTGGTGCATTAAACTTCCCAGAAGTACCTAAACGTTTAGGTGTTATTGGTGCTGGTGTAATCGGTTTAGAACTTGGTTCTGTTTGGCGTCGTCTTGGTGCTGAAGTTGTTGTATTTGAAGCAATGGATGCATTTTTACCAATGGCTGATAAAGCCTTGGCAAAAGACTACCAAAAACTTTTAACTAAGCAAGGTCTTGATATTCGTATTGGCGCTAAAGTTGCTGGTACAGAAGTTAATGGTCGTGAAGTGACTGTTAAATACACTCAAGGTGGCGAAGAAAAAACTCAGACTTTTGATAAGTTAATCGTTTGTGTAGGCCGTAAAGCTTATGCAGAAGGTTTATTGGCTGATGATTCAGGCATTAAATTAACTGAACGTGGTCTAGTTGAAGTAAATGATCACTGTGCAACTTCTGTAGAAGGTGTATATGCGATTGGTGACTTAGTTCGTGGTCCAATGCTTGCTCATAAAGCAATGGAAGAAGGTGTAATGGCTGTTGAGCGTATCCATGGTCATGCAGCTCAAGTGAACTACGACACAATCATTTCTGTTATCTATACACATCCGGAAGCGGCATGGGTTGGTTTAACTGAAGAACAAGCTAAAGAAAAAGGTCATGAAGTTAAAACTGGTCAATTCGGTTTTGCTGTAAATGGTCGTGCTTTAGCGGCGGGTGAGGGTGCTGGTTTTGTTAAGTTTGTTGCTGATGCAAAAACTGACCGTTTATTAGGTATGCATGTCATTGGGCCTGCAGCATCTGATATCGTACACCAAGGTATGATCGCTCTTGAATTTGTATCTTCTGTTGAAGATCTTCAGTTAATGACATTTGGTCATCCAACATTCTCTGAAGTTGTTCATGAAGCTGCACTTGCTGTAGATGGTCGTGCAATCCACGCGATTCAACGCAAGCGTAAATAAATATAAAGTGTGGTTCGCCACACTTTTTTGAATGATGATGGTTGTCTGGTTCGGGCAATCATTTATTCAATATGTAGCAGCCTGATTTTAAGAAGATCTAGCTGTATCACACAAACAACATAGTAGGTAACTAAATGAACTTACATGAGTATCAAGCTAAAGCATTATTGAAAGAATATGGCATGCCAGTACAAGAAGGTATCTTGGCAACAAATGCAGACGAAGCAGTTGCTGCATTTGAACAGCTTGGTGGTAAATTCGCTGTAATGAAAGCGCAAGTTCATGCTGGTGGTCGTGGTAAGGCTGGCGGCGTTAAAGTTGCAAAATCTAAAGAAGATGTCATCGAATTTGCTAACAACATCATTGGTACTCGTCTTGTAACGTATCAAACTGATGCAAATGGTCAACCAGTTAACAGCATCATCGTTGCTGAAGACGTTTACCCAGTTGAGCGTGAGCTTTACTTAGGCGCGGTTGTAGACCGTTCTAGCCGTCGTATTACTTTCATGGCTTCTACCGAAGGTGGTGTAGAAATCGAGAAAGTTGCAGAAGAAACTCCAGAAAAAATTATCAAAGTTGAAGTTGATCCACTCGTTGGCTTACAACCATTCCAAGCACGTGAAGTTGCGTTTGCTTTAGGTTTGAAAGACAAGCAAGTTAGCCAATTTGTAAAAATTATGGGCGCTGCTTACCAAGCATTTGTAGAAAATGACTTTGCATTATTTGAAATTAACCCACTTTCAGTTCGTGAAAATGGCGATATTTTATGTGTTGATGCGAAAGTAGGTATCGACTCTAACGCGCTTTACCGTTTACCTAAAGTTGCTGCTTTACGTGACAAATCTCAAGAGAATGAGCGTGAATTAAAAGCATCTGAATTTGATCTTAACTATGTTGCTTTAGAAGGTAACATCGGTTGTATGGTTAACGGTGCTGGTCTTGCAATGGCAACTATGGACATCATTAAACTTTATGGTGGTCAGCCTGCAAACTTCCTTGACGTTGGTGGCGGTGCAACTAAAGAGCGCGTAATCGAAGCGTTCAAAATCATCCTTGCTGATACTTCTGTACAAGGTGTTTTAATCAACATCTTCGGTGGTATCGTACGTTGTGACATGATTGCTGAAGCAATTATTGCAGCGGTTCAAGAAGTAAACGTAACTGTTCCAGTTGTTGTTCGTTTAGAAGGTAACAACGCTGAGTTAGGTGCTAAATTACTTGATGAATCTGGTTTGAAATTAATTTCTGCGAACGGTTTATCTGATGCCGCAGAAAAAGTTGTAGCTGCAGTTAAAGCGTAAGGAGTATCAATCATGAGCGTATTAATTAATAAAGACACTAAAGTATTGGTACAAGGTTTTACTGGTAAAAACGGTACTTTCCACTCTGCACAAGCTTTAGACTACGGTACAAAAGTTGTTGGTGGTGTTACTCCAGGTAAAGGTGGTACAACTCACCTTGACCTACCAGTATTCAACACAATGAAAGAAGCTGTACGTGAAACAAATGCTGATGCATCTGTAATCTATGTACCAGCTCCATTCGTTTTAGACTCAATCGTTGAAGCGGTTGATTCAGGTGTTGGCCTAATCGTTGTGATCACTGAAGGTGTTCCAACAATCGACATGCTTAAAGCAAAACGCTACTTGGAAACTAACGGTAACGGTACTCGTTTAGTTGGTCCTAACTGCCCAGGCGTGATCACTCCAGGCGAATGTAAGATTGGTATTATGCCTGGTCACATTCACCAACCAGGTCGTATTGGTATCATCTCACGTTCAGGTACATTGACTTATGAAGCTGTTGCTCAAACAACTAAGCTTGGTTTAGGTCAGTCTACTTGTATCGGTATTGGTGGTGACCCAATCCCAGGTATGAACCAGATCGAAGCGCTTCAATTGTTCCAAGACGATCCAGATACTGATGCAATCATCATGATCGGTGAGATCGGTGGTACAGCGGAAGAAGAAGCTGCTGAATTCATCAAATCTAACGTGACTAAACCTGTAGTCGGTTACATCGCTGGTGTAACTGCGCCTAAAGGTAAGCGTATGGGTCACGCTGGTGCGATCATTTCTGGTGGTCAAGGTACTGCTGAAGAGAAATTCGCTGCATTTGAACGTGCGGGAATGGCTTACACTCGTAGCCCAGCTGAGCTTGGTTCAACGATGTTGCAAGTTTTAAAAGAGAAAGGTTTAGCGTAATACGTTAGATTTTTAATCTTTAAAAGCCCCAATGGAGACATTGGGGTTTTTTTATTGTCTGAAAAATTTGGATGAGACCTATAAATATAAGTGGATTTTGACGAAAGAAACCATTCATAAGTAAAAATTAAAATTAAGCGCACAAGTCAAAAAAGAAGAATAAATCATTGTGTGTTTGTCTATTTTTCATACATTTTCAAAATTCAGATGAGTTATTTAAATTTCAATAACTTGTACCAAAGTGACAAAAATATTCACCTTCTGACCAAAAAGGAAAAGCATAAAAAAGAGTGATTTTAATCTCTGGTATTTTTAAGTTTATGTTTTAAATCATGAAAAATACAAAACTCGTATTATTGTGTATTAACCTGTGAAAGTGTGACTTGGTTTGCAAATTTTTATTGAAAATGTTGTTTTTGTGTATATTATTGTTTCTGAATTGCATAGCTTTTTTACAAAGATTTTAAACAATTTGGGGTGAAGCTAAGTAATGAAAAATCAATCAAATTTTTATGGATACTCTCAAATGAAAAAATTAAGTTTAGGGCTTGCTCTCCTAGCTGTATGTGCAACATCTACGACTTTTGCTGCAACTGGCGTAATCACTTTTACTGGTCAGCTTGTTGCTGGAACTTGTAGTGCTAACGTTGCTGGAAGTGGTAATGCATCTGCATCTGTAACTTTACCAACTGTGAATACTGCTGCTTTAGGTACTGCGAATGCGACAGCGGGTACCACTGCATTTAAAATCAACTTATCGGGTGCTGGTTGTACAGCAAGCAGCTTAAATGCAACGCCTTACTTCGAATCAGAAGTTGCTAAAGTCAATGCAGCAGGTCGCTTAATTAATACGGCTACAAGCGGCGCAACATTGGTTGATATCCAGTTGTTAACGAATAGCCAGACTGTTATTGATGTGAATGCGCCAGCACCAGCTCAGTCGAGCAGTGTAGGTGTTTCTGCTGGTTCAAATAGCAATGACTTCAATTACTTTGCTCGTTATTTCGCAACAGGTGCGACAACTGCTGGTGCAGTAACGTCATCAGTAAGCTACAGCATTATTTATAAATAATTGTAGTTTCATTTTGGTTGGTTCAGGGGAAATATAAGAATATGCATATCTCATCGATTGCCTTTCGCATTGCAATGCTCAGTTCAATCTCTACTGCAACATTTGCAGGAGTGACGATTACAGGGACGCGTATTATTTTTCCTTCCAACCAAAATACGGTCACTGTTCAATTGAACAATCCTGATGATCGTCCTGCATTAATTCAGGCATGGTTAGACAATGGTGACCCGCATCAGATCCCAGAGGCGGATAAGATTCCGTTTATCTTAACGCCTCCTTTGGCCCAAATTGCTTCAAATAAAGGTCAAATGCTTCGCTTAATTGCGAAAGATACCTCAGCTTTGCCTCAGGATAGAGAAAGCTTATATTGGTTTAATATTTTGGATATGCCTGCATCTGAGCAGGTTGAGACAGCAGAAAAAAATAAATTACAGGTGTCGATTCGTTCACGTATTAAACTATTTTATCGTCCTGTCAATTTAAAAATCTCACAGGAAAAAGCATTTTCCAGTGTTACCTTTAAATATAATGAAACTAATAAAAGCGTGACGGTGAATAACCCATCTCCTTATTATGTAAATTTTTATAATGTCAGTTTGAATCCGGAAAAAGAGAATTTTGTTTATGCTGATCCTTTAATGATTGCACCTTATTCTACGGAGAGTTTTAAACCGGCAATTCAATTTAAGCCTCAAAAAATTAGCTATTTACTGATTAATGATTATGGTGGAAATCAGGCTTATCAAGCCGTCATAAATGGCGAAGAATAAATGAAATATGCATTAAGATATAGCATTATTATTTTATGCATGCAGGGTACTTACGCAGCAGAAAATGAAAATATAAATCAGAAATTACAAGCGAGAGATGGATCAAATAATCGAATTTATACCTTTGATGCACGTGCATTGTTTGGCGGACGCAATCAGGACATTGATCTAACTTCGTTCCGTCAGACCAATGGCGTTGCTGCGGGTGTGTACTCGCTCAATACCAGTATTAATAATCATCGCTCATTGGGTCAGCTTACGCTTAAATTCGATCATTTGAATGCAGAGCTGACGGCGGTGCTATGTATTGATGAACAATTGTTGAAACGACTGGATTTACGTCCAGAAGTCTTAGAAAAACTACCTAAAAAACCATGTCTCACAATTAAAGAGCTCAATCCAGATGCCTACTATGATCTGGATATGTCGGCATTAAGTCTGGATATTTCTTTACCTTTAGCAATTATTAATCAACGGCCAGAAGGTTATATTGCACCTGAACGATTTGAGCAGGGGGTTACTGCTGCTTATATCGGTTATGATTTTAATCGTTACACCAGTAAATTGAACCAGCAAGAACAAGTTAGCAGCAATTATCTGAATTTAACTAGTGGATTCAATTTCAGTCGTTTTAACTTTCGTCATGCTGGAAGTTTTGACTCAGATGGAACGCAACTCGGTGGTTATCAATCTTATCTGAATGTTTTGTCTACAGATATTCCTGCTCTGAAAGCACGGCTAGAAATGGGTGACTTTAATACCCAGACTTATGCGATTGATTCGGCGCAAATACGAGGCTTACAGCTTGCTTCCGATATTAGTATGCTTCCGATGTCGCAACGCAGCTATGCACCTTTGATTCGTGGTTTGGCCAACACCAATGCTTTGGTTTCTGTGTTTCAGAATGGCCGAAAAATTTACGAACGTACAGTACCTGCTGGTGAGTTTGAGTTTAATGATCTCACAGCGGTCAATAACAATGGTGATTTAACTGTTCAGGTCACTGAAAATGGTGGGGAAAAACATAGCTTTATTGTGCCGATGCAAGGGAATATGAACCTTGTTCGAATGGGACAGTTAAATTACAACATTGCTTCTGGGCAATACAAAATCAACAATAAAACATCAGATGATTATATTGGTCAGCTCAGCGCTGAATATGGCTTGAGCAACTATTCCAGCTTATATCTTGGCAGCAATCTCAGTCATGTTTTTCAGAGCTATTTATTCGGTTTTGGACAAAATACAAGGCTAGGTGGACTAAGATTTGATGCGGAAAAATCAAATGCGACCTTAGCAAAAAATGACTATGCGGGTTGGCGGTATAAAGCTGCTTATCAATATAGCTATAGTCCGCTTAATACTTTTTTGAACGTTTCAGCACAATATCAAGATCGTGAATACATGACATTAAGTAATAGCATGTCTTTACGAAATTTTAATGATTTGAATCAAGCTGAAATCGATAGTCTTTTCCTTACCTATTTATTAAAACAGCAATTTAATATTTCGCTTTATCAAAACTTTAAAGAGGGTTTTGGCTCTGTTTATTTAAATGCAACTCAAAATAAATACTGGAATACAGATAAAGACTATGTGCAGTATAGTATTAACTATAGTAATCGCTGGAATAGATTGAGCTATTCTATCGGTTATAGTCAAAATAATAATCAGTTAAATGATTTTGGAAAAGAAAATAAGGTATATCTGAGCTTTTCTTTACCTTTAGAGTGGCGTAAAAAGCAGGCAAATCTATATTCGAATATTCAATATGCAGATAACGTCGGTCATCCAACCACAGCGAATGTAGGTCTCACGGGAACATTAGGGGAAAATAATCAATTCAATTATGGGTTAACCACGACTCAGAACTGGAACAATGGAAAAAATAATTCTGCTGTTTCAGCCAATATGAATTATAGCCTGCCTCAAATACAACTGGGTGCTGTGACGGGCTGGAGTGATGATCAGACCCAATATGGTTTCAGTGCGAAAGGTGCTATTGTCGCTCATCCTTATGGAATTACCGCAACCAATAATTTATCGGACACTTTTACCATTGTTCATGCAAAGGGTGCGCATGGTGCTGATGTTGTTAATGCATGGGGAAGTAAAATCGATTATTGGGGCAATGCGATTTATGCCAATGTTTCTCCTTATGAAGCCAATACCATCCGTTTAGATACCAAGCATTTGCCTCTGGATGTGAATTTAAGTGCAAATCAGGCTGAAGTGATTCCACGTCGTTATAGTTCAACCTTAATCAAATTTGACGTCGAGCAAAGCTCAAATATTTTATTAAATGTACAGGTTAAGGGTGAACATCAGCAAATCCCAATTGGTGTACAAGCGGTGAATCAGGCAGGACAAGTCGCAGGCATGTTTGGTCAGTCTAATCAGCTATTTATAGAAAAAGCGCAATTATTAAAACAAGATCTATATGTGCAATGGGGAATGAGTGAATCTTACACTTGCCATATTGATGCACCAGAAAAACTGCTTCCGAAAAGTAAGCAACCGAATCGTATACAGATGATCGATGTGGAGTGTAAATAATCATGCTAAAAAAATATGGATTTACGCTCTTATTTACTGTTTTAGGCATGGCTCTGGGACAACATGCTTATGCTACGGATAATGGTGTGTGTACTTCGAACCCAACTCAGCCTTTGGCGACCAATACCAGTAGTATTACCAACTCAACTTCAAACTGGACACTTGTCACCAACTTTGCCACATCGATTGCGGCTTATTCTTTGGTGAATTGTTCAAACAAAATCACGGATAATTTCCCTGACCGAAAAACTACATCTTTCACTACAGTGGGAAGTAACGTCAACTTTGATCAAACGATCAGTTATGCAGGTTCGACGTATTACAAAATCGTCAACAGCAGTAGTCCTTACTTTAATCAATATGCGTATGTGACTTTTCAAATACAGGATACCAAGTCTGGAAAGCCCGTTGTTGCTTTAGCCAAGACGGTGAGCTTGTATAACAATGCGACAGGGGAGTCTGCGACCCAAGGCGTCAATATTGTTAATTTGAAGTTTTATTTTACTTCTGGATTGACCGAAACTACGCCAGCAGTGCAGCTTGATTTAGGCAAGGTCACTGTGGATATGACCGAAGGGACGAACCGTTATATTGATAGTCAATCGGGTTTTGTGCAATTAACACTGAATCCAGAAAATACCAAAACCTGTAGCTTAAACAATCCGATTGTGACTTTACCTACGATTGCAACCAGCGCTTTAGCAACAGCAGGTACGGAAGCTGGCGGGAAAACGCCTTTTTCAATCACGGCGGCTTGTAGCAATGGCTTAGCTAATACCTTGTTGTACTTTACGATGAGTGATAATGCCAATGTCGCGAATAGCACTAACGTATTGAGCAATAGCAATGCTGCAACCAGTAATGTCGGCATTCGAGTGTATGATGTATCTAATAATTCAGCGATTAACTATGGCACAGAATATTCATTTGGTCGGTTGGGCACAGGATCAAATCTAGCTTTAACTAAAAATTTCTATGCAAAATATTATAAGAAAGATAATGTTGCCGCCGCCGCGGGGAGTGTCAATGCGCAGGCGACCGTCATGGTGAACTACAAATAAAAGTGCAATAAAAAAGAGCCTTACAATGAAGACTCTTTTTTATTTATATCGGACTTATTCTGCTTTTGGTTTATTTAGGTTTTGAGTCAAGCCATTGATATCACCACCTTGCAGACCGAGTTCATTCATCAGGCTATCAATTAAGGGTGCTTGTGAACGGTAGCGTAAGGCGCTATTCACCACTTGATCAGACAATGAGGTTGAACTGTTTTCAACGGCTTCACCTGAAGTTGCAGAACCACCAGCAAAGCCATTTAAGCCATTCACTTGCAAGATTTTGATGTCATCAATATTTTCCATCGGTTTCACGCTTTCACGGATAATCTCTGGTAAATGCTTCAATAGCGCCAAGCGAATCTGCATTTCAACCTGCTCAGCAGAAAGGGTGTTGGCTGCCTCATTGACTGCACGCGCACCTTCTGCATCGACTTGATATTGTTTCTCTAGGGCTTGAGCCAGCAGCACTTTCGCATCTGCTTCACCTTTGGCCTTTAAGCGTATTTTCTCAGCGTCAGCTTCTGCTGCAATGCGTACTGCTTCTGCTTCATCGGCAGCGGCTTTTTTACCTGCATCCGCAGCAACGGTAATCGCAATCGCTTCTTTCTCAGCAGTCTGTTTTGCTGCAACCAGTTCAACCGCTTTTTGACGTTCAGCGCGTTGGGTTTCACGCACGGTCACAACTTCTTCCTCTGCTTTTACCGCTTCGGCACGGGCCTTGTCAGCTTGCGCTTTGGCTTCTGATTCAGCACGCGATTTTTCAGCAATGGCAATGGCGCGGTCTTGCTCAGCCAGCTCAATGGTTTTCTTCTGTTCAACCTGTGCTTTTTGAATGAGCTGAGCTTTTTGGATATTTTCATTCTCTACATCACGTGCCGAAGCAATCCGTTTAATTTCCACTTCACGCTCAGCAGCAATTTGGGCTTCTTCAGCCTCACGTTTTTTACCTGCTTCTTGAGAGGCGATTTCTGCGGTTTGTTCAGCTTTACGAATCGAGATTTCACGCTCTTGCTGTAACTTTGCATATTCTTCTTCACGCGAAATTTCTAAACGAGCACGTTCAGCTTCAAGATTTTTTGCACGGATCGCCAAGTCAGCATCTTGTTCAATGTCGTTACGCTTTTTACGACGGTCTTCAATCGTTTCAGTCAGTTTGGTTAAACCTTCTGCATCGAACGCATTTTGCGGGTTAAAAAATTTAAAGCTGGTTTGATCGAGACCCGTTAAAGAAACGGTTTCAAGCTCCAAGCCGTTCTTGGATAAATCTTCCGAAACCACTTGCTGAACTTTCTGTACGAAATCGACACGCTTTTCATGTAGTTCTTCCATCGCCATTTCAGCGGCAACGGCACGTAGAGAATCGACAAATTTACCTTCCACCAGATCTTTTAACTCTGGTGGAGACATGGTTTTACGACCTAAGGTTTGTGCCGCCGTTGCAATGGATTCTGCAATAGGTTTAACACGCACATAGAATTCTGCCATGACATCGACACGCATACGATCGCGGGTAATCAGTGCCTGATCCGCAGCACGCTTCACTTCCAGACGCAATGTGTTCATGTTGACTGGGATAATTTCATGTAAAACAGGCAGCACGATTGCACCCCCATTTAAAATGACTTTTTCACCGCCAAAACCAGTACGCACGAAAGAGACTTCTTTGCTTGAGCGCGTATATAGACGAGCGATAACAATACCGATGAAAACCAGTGCCGCAAAAATAACACCTGTAATAATTAGAATTTCAGTCAATGCTGAACTCAACATTTATACACCCTCATGTAATAAATATAAAAACTAAGAAACAATCGCTTGGAATCCAATTTTGGTTCTTTGCGTTAAAATAACGTCTTGGCCTTGATGGAAAACCGTATCAAATTCGGGTTCAACCAAGACGTAATGCGTTTGACCAAACTGGTCTTTTACTTTGGCTTGTGCAGGGGAGTTTGGTTTGGCTTCCCCTAAGATAATGTGAGCGGTACGGCCAATCAGATCATCATGCTGAATTGCTGTGGTTTCATCTTTAGGAATAATCTTGGCAATCAGCGCTGCGCTATAACGTACCAATGGCATTGCCAAAAACAGGCAGGCAGGTGCAATAATCCATGCCGATACATATTGTTCTGTAAACTGGAAAAAAAGATCCTGAATAATCAAGCCTGTTAATGCATAAAGAGTTAAGAAAATAATTAACCAGATTAGTAAAGGGACTTTGCCCAGATAGAGCCATTCTAAAAGCTGGGTGAACAGATTTTCCGACTGTTCAAGTGAAACATCGGCATGGTCAATATCGGTCAGGCTATCAGGGAGAAACTGTTCCAGAAAACTTGAACTACCACCAAATAACAGCAAGATGAATTCCAGTACACCGATAAATAGACATAGCATTAAGGCAATGCTAAAAATAAGATTAGAAGGGTGTGTTAATAGATCCCAGATCATCAGAGTTTCTCTTATTTCTTTTAGAGATAATTAATAAATTTTTTATAAAAATAAAACAGTTATAAGAATAAATCTAACGCGATTGAATTTCAACCTAAATCGTTCACATTCTTGCAGACGAAAAAAAACGCAATGATTGGGGTTGTCATTGCGTTGAACAACGAATCTGTTTAAAACAGTTTCGGTTGAAAGGAGAAATGTCATGAGATTAGTGTTTGCTAATCTACAACGCAATAATATTTAAAATCCCGACTAAGTTCATAGGTATTCATGTTAATAACTGTTAATACATGTTAATAAGTGACAAAAAGTGTTAGTTTTATATTTTATGGGGAAGTTCTAAAATTAAACTTAAATCAAAAGCTTATATTAAAAAAAGCCCGAGATCGGGCTTTTTATGTGAAAAATAACATAAATTAGAATTTAAATAATCCTAAGCCATCTTTCACTTCATCTAAGGTCTGTTGAGTGATGATACGGCATTTTTCAGTGCCTTGTTTGAGTACATCCATAATGTAATCAGGATCTTTTTCTAACTCGGCACGACGTTCACGGATTGGCGTGATCAGCTCTTTCAATACACCTTCCAGACGTTTTTTCACTGTACCGTCACCTAAACCACCACGACGATAATGCGCTTTTAATTCTTCAACTTCTTCTTTATTTGGGTCAAAAGCATCTAAATAGGTAAATACGATGTTGCCTTCAACCTGACCTGGATCTTCAATACGTAAGTGATTTGGATCGGTATACATTGCATTGACGGCTTTCTTGATGTCTTTGTCAGAAGCATTCAGCACAATGGTATTGCCTAATGATTTAGACATTTTTGCTTTACCGTCAAAACCTGGTAAACGCGCCATGTTAGATAAGAGTGCTTTACATTCTGGTAATAGGTCATGACCGATTTGGCGGTTGACACGACGAACCACTTCGTTAGTTTGCTCGATCATTGGAATCTGATCTTCGCCCACAGGCACAACAGTTGCTTTAAATGCAGTGATATCTGCCGCTTGCGCAATCGGGTAGCACAGGAAGCCCGCTGGAATATCACGCTCAAAACCACGCATCTGGATCTCAGATTTGATGGTTGGGTTACGCTCTAAACGTGCAACAGTCACGTAGTTGAGGTAAAGCATGGTCAATTCATTCAGTGCAGGTAAGCAAGATTGCACACAAATTGTGGTTTTGGTTGGGTCAATGCCGACTGCCAAATAATCTAGTGCAACTTGAAGAATGTTGTTGCGGACTTTATCTGGATTATCGGCATTGTCTGTCATTGCCTGAGCATCAGCCAATAATAGGTGTTGATGATGACTGTCTTGTAGACCTACACGAGATCGTAATGAACCGACAAAGTGTCCAAGATGAAGTTGTCCAGTTGGACGGTCGCCTGTCAAAATGATTGGACGTTGATCAATATTACTCATGATATGTTCCAAGATTCAGTTATTTCATAGATATAAGATTGATATTATTGTACGAGAAATAAATTTTTTTCGTCAGCGATAATTTTAACTTTTTCTGAAAAATAATATTGTGAATATACTGAAGGAATCTACAATAGCGACATAAATACAAATTAGGAAATAAAAATGGCGAGTGGTTTATTATTATTACTGGATGATATCGCGACGATTCTGGATGACGTTGCTGTAATGAGCAAAATGGCAGCCAAAAAAACTGCGGGTGTATTGGGCGATGACTTGGCGCTGAATGCACAACAGGTCAGTGGTGTGCGTGCAGATCGTGAGTTGCCTGTTGTCTGGAGTGTTGCAAAAGGGTCATTTGTTAATAAGTTAATTCTGGTGCCATTAGCCTTGCTCATCAGTGTGGTTGCGCCGTGGCTCATTAATCCCTTATTGATGATCGGTGGTCTGTTTCTATGTTATGAAGGTGTCGAAAAGGTCGTTCATACCTTGAAGCATAAAAAAGCCAAAACAACAGAAGAGGCAAGTGAAGATTTACAGGAAGTCGAAGTTGATCTGGCGAAATTTGAAAAGGAAAAAGTAAAAGGTGCGATTCGTACCGACTTTATTCTCTCTGCTGAAATTGTGGTGATTTCGTTAGGTACAGTTGCAACAGCAGCATTTACGACTAAAGTGACAGTATTAAGTATTATTGCAATTGTCATGACGGTCGGGGTGTATGGTCTGGTTGCAATGATCGTGAAAATTGACGATTTAGGTTTATATTTAACCCAGCAGGCTTCTGAGTTTAAGAATAAAATAGGACGTGGTTTACTTGGTTTTGCTCCACTTTTGATGAAAACACTTTCAATTGTTGGAACAATTGCCATGTTTTTAGTCGGTGGCGGTATTATCTCGCATACCATTCCATTACTGCATCATTTTACAGAAGAAACAGTTGATCATTTAGAGCTGATTCCAAGTGTAGGTTCAATCATTGGTGCATTGACGCCAACATTAATCAATCTTGGAGTTGGTCTGGTAGCTGGAGCAATTGTATTGCTTATTGTCGGCTTGATTCAGAAAGTTTGGCCAAAGGCATCAACTTAAACCCGAATCGTCATCATCAAAATTATGTGAGGTCGTTATGCGCTGGAAAGGTCGTCGAGTCAGTACCAATGTTGAAGACCGTCGTGGTGGTGGCGGAGCAAAAGCAGGTGGTATCAGTATATTAGGTTTGGTTGTGGCGTTTGTTGCCTGGAAATTCTTTGGCGTCGATCCGCAACAGGCATATCAGGCTACGCAAGCTGTGACAGCACAATCTTCTCAGCAAGGCGGTGCACCGCAAAGTTTAACGGTTGAGCAGAAAGAAGCGAGTGATTTTGTCGGTACGGTGCTGGCAGATACAGAAGATACCTGGACACCAATTTTCCAGCAATTGGGAATGACTTATAAGCCACCTCGTCTGGTACTCTTTAGTGGGATTGATCGATCTGCCTGTGGAACCGCACAAGCTGCAATGGGACCCTTCTATTGTCCTGCCGATCAAAAAGTCTATATTGATACTTCTTTCTTTAAAGATATGCGCCAGCAGATGGGCATTTCAGGTGAGCAGAATCAAACTGAGCTTTCTCGTCAGGATCAGGCAGGAGATTTTGCCCAAGCTTATGTGATAGCGCATGAGGTTGGACACCATATTCAAAACTTATTAGGGATCTCTGGTCAGGTACAGCAAGCCCGTGCTCAGGCGAGCCAAGCGCAGGGGAATCAACTTTCTGTGCGTCTGGAATTACAAGCTGACTGTTTTGCGGGTATCTGGGCGCATCAAAATCAACAGCGTACTCAATTCCTTGAGCAAGGGGATATTGAAGAAGCGATGGATGCGGCAGAAAAAATTGGTGATGACTATCTACAGCGCCGTGCAACAGGACAGGTTGTGCCCGATAGTTTTACTCATGGTACCAGTGAGCAGCGCATGCAGTGGTTCCAGATTGGTTTAAAATCAGGTGATGTCAACCAATGCAACACGTTTAAGTCATAAGCATGGATGTTTTTTGTCCTTGATTTTTATACGGAAGATATACGAAGCCTAAGAAGAATTAACGTAAAATAACATGTCTATGCTGAATTGAGGATGATTGGTTTATTACTGCATCTAAATCACTTGTGTATAAAAAATAAATAATTGGTGAGTAAAACTGCAGCATAGACCTTTTTTCTTTATTCAATTGCAAAAACAAAGAACTTTTAAATTTCATGTTTCATTGAGTTTTAAAGTTTAAATAAATGATATGTGTTGAAAATTGAAATAAATAAAGAGGTTGTATGGGTAATTTTTTTCTTTTACAAGCATTAACGGTAATTTTTGCATTATCCATTGCCACAACCATTTTTAATAAGCGAATACTTGGGTTTCCTCAAGCGATTGGTGTTCCTATTGTTTCAGCAATTTTTGTCTTTATTTTACAGTGGGGTGCAAGCCTATTAAACGGTAATCAGTTTATTACCATTAATATTCATAATATTGAAGCAGCTGTAAGAAATATTGATTTTTATGATTTTTTAATTAATGGTGTTATCTGCTTTATTTTAACCTCTTCCGCACTCAAATTTAAAATTTCAGATTTAAGAAATTACTGGAAACCTATTGGTATTTTAGCCACCATTGCACTGGTGTTATGTGCAGGATTTTATGCAGGTTTATTGTATTTATTTCAATGGTTGGTTGGCTATCCAGTCCCGATTGGCGTTTTATTGTTATTAGGCGCAGCACTTGGGGCGACAGATCCAATTGGTGTTAAAGGGGTACTCAGTTCAATTCGAGCACCACACCATCTCATGGTAAAGCTGGAAGGTGAATCTTTATTTAATGATGCCATGTGTATTGCATTATTTATGACGTTATTAAAAGTTTTACAAGGTGAACATTTTTCCTTACTGGCAACAGTTGAAACCTTACTTTATGAAATCTTTGTGGCGGTGATTATCGGTTTTGGATTCGGTTTTGCAATCTTGCGTTTATTACGCGGTAAACATGAGATGGAATCGCTAATCCTAACCACAGCCTTGCTTGCCAGTGGTTCTTATCTGGTTGCGCTATTTGCCCATGCGTCAGCGCCAATTGCCTGCGTCATTGGTGGTCTGATTGTCGGTAATAAATGGCAAGAAATTCGTGAACAGCGTGAAATACGTGAGGTGAATCACTTCTGGCATACAGTTGAAGGGATTATTAACTCTTTCCTGTTCACGTTAATTGGTTTAGAGCTGTTTATTCTTGATCTTAGCGCTAACCTGATTATTGGTGGGATTATTGCCTTTATTATCCTACATCTTTCTCGTTTTGCTGCCAACTTTGCTGCTTTTGCTCTATTCCCATCGTTCCGTAATAAAAGCTATAACGGCAGTTTGGCGATTCTATCTTGGGGAGGGGTACGTGGTGGTATTTCACTTGCCTTGATCCTTGCTGTTGCAAACATTCCTGAGCTGAGCCAGTACAGTAGTATTCTGATTGGTTATACCTTTATTAGTGTATTGCTGTCTGGTGTGGTGTGTGGGCTTGGTTTGCCTGCGGTGATGAATGCTTTCTACTACAATCCAAATGAAGAGAAGGAAGGTTTAAAAGGCCTCTATCAACGCATGTGTAACAAGATGAACCGTCGTGGCTTTAAATATATTATTGGTGAGGATGCTTTAGGGCGAGAAACGATTACCATCTATAACCCTGAGATTCTATTGGATCAGAAAACCGATGATGGGGTGGCTACGATGCATCATCCAAGTAAACGAGAAGAAGTTAAACGTTTAGAAAATCCTGATAACTTTTAATTGTATATTTTTTTCATTTGTTCAAAAAAGCCTTTTTATTTTAAAAGGCTTTTTTGTTTTTAAATTAACAATATCGTTAAATGGTGTGTTTAATTTAATTAAAGTATTGAAAGTGGTTTTTATTTTAATTTAAATAATATATTTAAAAAGTTTGTTTAATTTAATTAAAATACTTTTTAGGAACCCATTATTTCTTTGTAAATTTATTTGTTTAAAAGTGTAACTTTTTTATTTTGTAAAGTAATTTTTATTTTTTTTGTTGTTGTAAAACATAATGTTGTGTAAGTGTCATAAATTATTTCAATGTAAGTTTATTTTCTTTGTTTTGTGAGCTATTTAACATTTATTCGGTTTGATTTAAAGTAATGTCGTGAACTCTATCACTTGAAAAAATAATTTTAACTTCAGTAATAACGTAATTAGAAATTGATTTGAAATTAATAATATATAATTGAGGAATATAATCATGTCTGAAATACAAATTATTTCCAAGGAAAGCCATAAAACCCTTGCAAATACGACGGGAAAAACAGCGTCCTTACCATCTGAGGCCACAGTCGTTTTGGTGAAAATACCAGTAAACGACATCTCAGCAGTAAAAAGAGATGGTTCTAATGCCGTTATTTTACTGAAAAATGGTGAGCAGATTGTTATTCAAAACTTCTTTAATGAAGGAGCGAATTTAGATAATAGCCTTGTTTTTCAGGGCGAAGATGGTCAACTCATTTGGGCACGTTTCAAAGATGCTGAAAATGACGCGGATGCAGATAGTGACGCGGATGCAGATGCAGATGCTGACACTGAAGGGGCTGTATATTTAGAAGAGACTCCAGCTGTTGTGCCAGAGGCTGCTCCAGAAGTTCCAGTTTCAGATGTTGTCTATCAACCCATTCAATCTGTAGAACCTTTGCTTTACCATGATGGTGGAATGAATCCATGGTTATGGGCTGTTCCTTTAGTCGCTGGCGGTATCATTGCGGCAGCAAGCGGAGGCAGTGATGGCGGTGGACGTGATAATGATGGGAATAATAATCCAGACACCACACCTCCAGATACGAGTGCAGTTAAATTTAATGTAGATCCAGTTACTGCAGATAATGTCCTTAATGCCGCAGAATCAACTTCGACAGTCAAAGTTACAGGTACATTAACTGGTATTCCAGCCGATGCTGCGAGCACGGTTGTGACACTCGTCATTAATGGTAAGACTTATACTGCAACTGTAGATCCAGCAACAGGTAAATGGACTGCTGATGTCGCAGGTAGTGATTTACTGGCTGACAGTGATAAAACTATCGATGCAACAGCCACCTTTAAAGATGCTGCGGGTAATAGCAGCACAGTTACCGATACCCAAAGCTATACTGTTGACGTGACTGCACCAGCGGTGCCAGAAATTGATCCGATCAATGGTACCGATCCAATTACAGGTACAGCAGAACCAGGTTCGACGGTGACTGTAACATTCCCAGATGGTAGTACCGTTCAGGTTCCTACCGATCCAACCACAGGCGAATGGACCGTACCTAACCCAGGCGGTTTAAAAGATGGCGATACCATCAAAGTTATTGCCACAGATCCAGCAGGCAACCCATCAGCACCTGGTACGGAAACTGTAGACCTCACTCCACCAAATACGGATAACGTTGAATTTAGCGTTGATCCAGTCACAGCAGATAATGTTCTTAATGCTGCAGAATCGACTTCGACTATCACAATTACAGGTAAATTAACAGGTGTACCAGCTGATGCTACGAGCACGGTTGTGACACTCGTCATTAATGGTGTGACTTACACAGCGACTGTCGATGCCGCCACAGGTAACTGGACTGCAGATGTTGCAGGTAGTGATTTAAAGGCTGACAGTGATACGACTATTGATGCAACAGCCACCTTTAAAGATGCTGCGGGTAATAGCAGCATAGTCACCGATACACAAAGTTATACTGTTGATGTGACTGCACCAGCGGTGCCAGAAATTGATCCGATCAACGGCACTGACCCAATTACTGGTACAGCAGAACCAGGTTCAACGGTCACAGTCACTTTCCCTGACGGTTCAACTGTTGAGGTTGATACAGATCCAACTACAGGTGAATGGACAGTACAAAATCCAGGCGGTTTAAAAGATGGCGATACAGTTACAGCAATTGCTACAGATCCAGCAGGTAACCCATCTGCACCAGGCTCAGAAACTGTAGATACAACTCCACCAAATAACAGCACGACTACAATTACAATTGACCCAATTGCGGGTGACAATGTTGTTGATTCAACAGAGGCGGGTGCTAATCAGGTCATCAGTGGTAAAGTCACAGGGGAGTATCGTGTTGGTGATGTAGTCACTGTTAATGTGAATGGCATCAACATTGCGACAACTGTTCAGACGGGTGGTTTATGGAGTATCACAGTTGCCGGTGGTCAGCTGGTGCTTGATGCTGATAAAACCATTAATGTGACTATTCAGGCAACAGACGCAGCAGGTAATGTAGGTAATGTAACTGCTGATGCAACATATACTGTCGATATCACCACACCTGTTGTTGTAATTAATCCAATTGCAGGTGATAACGTTCTGAATGCAGCAGAAGCTGGTGTCAATCAAACCATCAGTGGTTCAGTGGTTGGTAGCTTTACTGTCGGAGATCAGGTCACTGTCAATGTCAATGGTACAGACTACACCACTACTCTAGATAACAACGGAAACTGGAGTATTGAGGTTACTGGTGCAGAGCTTACATTGGATGCAGATAAAACCATTAATGTAACTGTAAATGTAACAGGCGTTGGTACTGTTACTGCAGATCATACTTATACGGTTGATACAACAGCACCTGACAACAGTACAACAACGATTACGATTAATCCTGTTGCTGGTGACAATAGTCTGGACTCAACAGAAGCTGGTACAGATCAAACGATTAGCGGTAGCGTAACAGGCGAATATAAAGTTGGCGATGTCGTTATTGTCAATGTCAATGGCGTAGATATCACTACCACAGTTCAGACTGGTGGTGTATGGAGTATTACAGTCGACGGTGGTCAACTGGCACTTGATGCAGATAAAACCATTAATGTAACTATTCAGGCAACAGATGCAGCAGGTAACGTTGGTAATGTTACAGCAGACCTTACTTACACCGTAGATATCACCACACCAGTTGTAGTGATTAACCCGATTGCTGGGGATAATGTCGTCAATGCAGCTGAAGCTGGTGTTGATCAAACCATCAGTGGTTCAGTAGTTGGAAGCTTTACTGTTGGAGATAAAGTCACTGTCAATGTTAATGGCACAGATTACACGACTACCTTACAAACAGGCGGTGTCTGGAGTGTGACTGTTCCAGGTAGTGAATTAACAGCAGATACAGACAGTAAAATCAATGTAACAGTTGAAGTTACTGGTGTTGGACCAATCAATGCTGATCAAAGCTATACAGTAGATACGGATGCACCAGATACGACAGGTTCGGTATTAAGCATTAATGACGTAACTGCCGATAATGTATTGAATGCAGCAGAATCAGCAAGCACTGTGACCATCACAGGTACTTTAACGAATATCCCAGCCGATGCAGCAACGACTGTTGTCACTTTACTGATTAATGGTGTGATTTACACCGCGACTGTCGATGCAGCAACAGGTAACTGGACTGCTGATGTTGCAGGTAGTGATTTAGTGGCTGATGGTGACAAGACTATTGATGCGACTGCAACCTTCACCGATGCAGCAGGTAACAGCAGCACAGTCACCGATACACAAACTTATACTGTCGATACCACAGCACCAGATAATACAGGTGCGACCCTAACGATTGATGATGTGACTGCAGACAACGTGTTGAATGCCGCAGAATCAACTGGCACTGTGACAGTAACAGGTACTTTGACAGGTATCCCAGCTGATGCAGCAACCACAGTTGTGACACTCGTTATTAATGGTGTGACTTATACCGCAACTGTCGATGCAGCGACTGGTAACTGGACTGCAGATGTGGCAGGTAGTGACTTGCTTGCAGATGGTGACAAAACCATTGATGCGACAGCAACCTTCACCGATGCAGCAGGCAACAGCAGCACAGTCACTGATACTCAGGTCTATACAGTCGATACCACAGCACCAGATAATACAGGTGCAACCTTAACGATTGATGATGTGACTGCAGACAACGTGTTGAATGCCGCAGAATCAACGGGCACAGTGACCGTAACAGGTACCTTAACTGGTATCCCTGCAGATGCAGCAACCACGGTGGTGACACTGCTGATCAATGGCGTGACCTACACTGCAACTGTTGATGCAGCGACAGGTAACTGGACCGCAGATGTGGCAGGTAGTGACTTACTTGCAGATCCGGATGCGACCATCGATGCGACAGCCACCTTCACTGATGCCGCAGGCAACAGCAGCACAGTCACTGATACACAAACTTATACAGTCGATACCACTGGCCCAGACAACAGCACCACCACGATTACCATTAACCCGATTGCAGGCGATGGCATTGTTGATTCAAGCGAAGCAGCAACAGATCAGACCATTAGCGGTACGGTTACCGGTGAATACAGCGTGGGTGATGTGGTCACAGTCAATGTCAATGGCGTGGACATCACCACGACCGTACAAACTGGTGGCTTATGGAGCGTTACGGTTGATGGCGGACAGTTAGTACTTGATGCAGACAGCACCATCAATGTCAGCATTACGGCAACAGATGCCGCAGGTAACACAGGTACTGTGACAGCAGATGCCAGCTACACCGTGGATATCACCACACCAGTGGTGGTGTTTGATCCAGTTGCAGGCGATGACATCGTCAATGCTGAAGAAGCAGGCGTAGACCAAACCATCAGTGGTGCGGTTGTAGGCGGCTTCACTGCAGGTGATGCAGTGACAGTTGTGGTCAATGGCAACAATTACAACACGACGGTACAGGCGGATGGTACATGGAGCGTGACTGTTCCAGGTAGCGATTTGACTGCAGATGCAGACAGCACCATTGAAGTGACAGTTGACGTAACGGGTACAGGACCGATCAGTGCAGATCACAACTATGTTGTGGATACCACTGCACCAGATACCACGGGTACGACACTGACTGTTGCACCAGTCACCACGGACAACACACTCAATGCCGCAGAATCAACTGGCACAGTGAC
>NZ_RKQE01000016.1:0-200490 GCF_003815055.1 Acinetobacter sp. BIGb0102 | reverse complement strand
TAGGCTGTAATCTCGTTGTGTTCTTTTAACTATTGTTTTCATTACACTCTCCAAATTTAAGTTTAGAAAGTGTCAACCTTATCTAGGACGAGACACAAAATTAAATAAAGCCGCTCTCAACGAAAGCGGCTTTATTATGGGCACTTGATTGATATTTGCTTATTTAAAAGGTTTTGGTCAGCGAAAATGTCACTGTTGAATCAATTGGATTCGAGATTTTGGCGTTTGGATTACCATTGCTATATTGCTGGTAAAAACCGTCTTTATCCCATGCTTTGCTATAGGTCAGGCTGCTGGACAGGTTATAGGGTAATTCTTTGTTGACCGCAAAACTGGCATCCTGAAAGTTGGCCGCAGAAAAGTTTTTGATGCGCTGATTGCCATAGTGCGCATTGACTGACCAGCCTTGTGTGATCGGTTGATACCAGTTCACATCCAGATAACCTGAGCCGCGAGAATGTTTGTTATTTCCCGTGCCTAGCGTATCGGAATTATTGCCAAAATAGTCTTGAGTATAAGTAATGGCATATTTAACGCTTAACGGACCGTAACTGATTTCAGGGATGATTTCCCCATAGTCAAAGCGGGTGTTGCCTGTGTCAGCCGTGGTTTTTGCGCCTGGATAATAGTAATAGGCAACTTTAGTCCCGACTGTAAAATCCCCGATCGTACGGCTATAACCGGTATATACATCCCATTCAACAGAGGCATCACGAATAAAGTGATCGCTTACGGTCGATGCCCATGTCCCTGCATAAAAACCGCTGTCATGATTGTAGTCCAGTCCACCCTGTAAGGCAGGTTTACCCCAAGTTTGCTGGAAACCGCGTGAAACGTATTGGCTGGCTGCAGTGATATTGGCAGAGTAAGGTGAGGTGGGTTCAGTTGCGTGAGTGCTTTGAAAATAAAAAGCGAAAGGTGCAATTACGAATAAGGTTTTTTTCATCATTTCTCCCTGAATGAAGTGAAACCCGAAGCCTAAGCCTCGGGTATCCCCTAAAGGAATTTCATGCTTATTGTATTGGACGTAACGGCGCTTGGCGTGCCGGTGTTGTACCCGCTTTGTAATAACCCGCCTCTGAACGTGGCAATTTTTTACCACGGATCTGATCGGCAATTTTTTCTGCGATCATGATGGTGGTGGCATTCAGGTTACCAGTAATGATCAATGGCATGATTGAGGCATCGACCACACGCAAGCTTTGTACGCCGTGAACACGACCTTGACCATCTACAACTGCCATCTCATCTTCACCCATTTTACAGCTACATGAAGGATGGAATGCTGTTTCCGCATGGGTACGGACGAATTCATCTAGCTCAGCATCAGTCTGGATATGTTTACCTGGGCTGATTTCTTCACCGCGATATGGATCGAGTGCGGGCTGTGCCATGATTTCACGGGTGATACGGATCGCATCACGGAACTCGCGCCAGTCCTGCTCAGTTGACATGTAGTTGAACAGGATACTTGGATGCTCAAACGGATCCTTTGATTTCAACTTGATACGACCGCGTGACGGTGAGCGCATTGAACCGACATGGGCTTGGAAACCGTGTTCTTTCACTGCATTACTACCGTTGTAGTTAATTGCAACCGGCAAGAAGTGGTACTGGATATTCGGCCAGTCAAATTCTTCCGAACTACGGATAAAACCACCTGCTTCGAACTGGTTGCTCGCGCCAACGCCAGTACCGTTGAATAGCCACTCAGCGCCAATCGCAGGCTGGTTATACCATTGCAGGGCAGGGTAAAGTGAAACAGGTTGCTTGCATTGATATTGCAAGTACATTTCTAAATGGTCTTGCAGGTTTTCACCGACACCCGGCAAATCATGAACTACATCAATGTCCATCGATTTCAGGAAGGTACTTTCACCCACGCCTGAACGTTGCAGGATTTGTGGTGACGCAATCGCACCTGCGCAAAGTAAGACTTCACGTTTGGCCTGTGCCTGTTTCATATTGGCTTTGTCTGCACCAATAATATATTCCACGCCCACAGCCTGTTTTTGATTGAACAGGATGCGGTTGGTGGTAGCATGTGTGATGATGGTTAAGTTTGGACGACCTTTGGCCAGATCCAGATAACCACGCGCGGTACTTGAACGACGACCATTTGGTGTTACGGTACGATCCATTGGACCGAAGCCTTCCTGTTGATAGCCATTTAAGTCATCGGTACGTGGATAACCCGCCTGTACGCCTGCTTCAACCATCGCATGGAACAGTACGTTGTTGCCATTTTTAGGCGTTGCCACTGACACAGGACCATCACCACCGTGATAATCATTGGCACCAATGTCGCGAGTTTCAGCTTTTCTGTAATAGGGTAAGCAGTCTGCATAAGTCCAGTCTTCAAGACCTTTCATGGTTGCCCACTGATCCAGATCCATGGCATTACCACGGATGTAGCACATCCCGTTAATGAGAGAAGAACCACCTAAACCTTTACCACGACCACATTCCATACGGCGATTGTTCATGTGTGGTTCAGGATCGGTTTCATAAGCCCAGTTATAGCGACGGCCTTGTAATGGGAACGCCAACGCGGCTGGCATTTGAGTACGGAAATCTAAACGGTAGTCTGGGCCACCAGCTTCCAATAATAAAACAGACACATCTTTATCTTCAGTCAGACGTGTTGCGAGCACATTTCCGGCAGATCCTGCGCCAATGATAATGTAATCGTATGCTTGAGTATTCATCGTTATCCCTTTTGTATTCTGGAGAGTGCCAGCGCAATCAGGTGATGGCGTGGCACATAGGATTAATCTTGAGGGTGAAGGGTGAGCGCATTAGAAAATGCTTTGATACTCACCTAACTCAACTTGAATAGATTTGATACGGGTGTAATGACCCAGTGTGGTTAAGCCATTTTCACGGCCTACGCCTGATTGCTTATAGCCACCTACTGGCATTTCCGCAGGGGACTCACCCCATGTATTGATCCAGCAAATACCTGCTTCAAGCTGGTGAATAATGCGATGTGCTTTGGTAATGTCTTGAGTTACCACACCTGCTGCCAGACCGAAATCTGTGGCATTGGCACGGCGAATCACTTCTTCCTCGGTTTCATAGCTCAGAATGCTCATGACTGGGCCAAAGATTTCTTCCTGCACAATCGCCATGTCATCTTGGCAATCACTGAAAACGGTTGGTAATACATACGCGCCTTTGGCTAGATCACCTTCAGTGGCACGGCCACCACCGATCAGCACTTTCGCACCTTGCTGTTTGCCAGACTCGATGAATGACAACACTTTTTCCATATGCGGGAAGCTGGTGAGTGGACCAAAATTGGTTTGCTCAGCCATTGGATCACCGATACGAATACGTTTTACACGTTCCACAACGGCTGCTTCAAAATCAGCAAGCATGGCTTTAGGCACAAATACACGCGTACCGTTGGTACATACCTGACCAGAACTAAAGAAGTTCGCCATCACTGCAATATCAGCAGCACGGTCAAGATTGGCATCATCACAAATAACCAGTGGAGATTTACCACCAAGTTCCATCGTCACTTCTTTCAACGTTGAACCCGCAGCACTTGCCATCACTTTCTTGCCGGTTTCGACACCACCAGTGAACGAGATTTTTTCAATCACTGGGTGTTCAGTCAGCCATTGACCAATATCACGACCAGCGCCTTGTACTACGTTAAATACGCCGTCTGGTAAGCCTGCTTCGGTATAGATTTCAGCAAGTTTGAATGCAGTCAGTGGCGTAGTTTCGCTTGGTTTGAAAATCATGGCATTGCCCGCAGCTAGGGCAGGGGCAGATTTCCACATTGCGATTTGAATTGGATAGTTCCATGCACCGATACCAGCCACTACACCGAGGGGTTCGCGACGGGTATAGAAGAAGCTTGATTCACGAAGTGGAACTTGTTCACCTTGAATGGCAGTCGCAAGGCCTGCGTAGTATTCAAGTACATCGGCACCCGTTACGATATCGACAGTCGATGTTTCGCTGTAGGCTTTACCTGTATCGAGGGTTTCTAACTGAGCCAGTTCATCATTACGTTCACGTAAGATATCAACTGCACGACGCAGGATACGAGAACGCTCCATTGCGGTCATGGCAGCCCAGATTTTCTGGCCTTGTTGTGCGCTTTGAACAGCCGCTTCAATGTCTTGTTGTGACGCTTGTTGAAGTGTTGCGATCACTTCACCGTTGGCAGGGTTAATACTGGTAAATGTTTTACCACTGGTCGCTGCGACATAACGTCCGTGGATATACAATTGATGAACTTGTGCATCACTCATTCTGTTTCTCCTGCAAGGGCTTGTTCGCAAATTGCAATTGCGTTTTTACATAATCGTAAGCAATGGAACGTGCCAGCTGGCTGTCAAACTCATCATGACTGCTTAAACTGCCACGTAACCATAATCCGTCAATCAAAGCCGCCAATCCGCGGGCGGCAATGCTTGCCTGTTGTTTATCATCGACCAACATGAGGAAATAATGTTTCAGGTTGGAATACAGGCGTTGATCATTAATTCGTTGTAAACGTCCAAGTTCGGGAAGGTGCATACTTGCAGACCAAAAGTCTAACCAGACCCGCATGGCTTGTTTGTTGACCTGACTAATATCAAAGTTGGAATCAATAATCGCCTTGATCTGGCTTTCTGGATGTGGATCTGCTTCCGTTTTATATTGGTCAGTTTTCTGACGCAAAACGTTGAGCATCTCCTGCATACAGGTATTGATTAAACCCTGCTTGTCACCAAAATAGTGACTCACAATACCGGTTGATAGTTCGGCCTTTTTTGCAATCTGTGCAATGGTGGTATTGGATAACCCCACTTCAGAAATCACATAAAATGCGGCGTTAATAATTTCTTCACGTCGCACATGTTCCGGTTTTACTCTACGCTTTGTCATGCTTATCCATTTAAAGCCCTGCCAAGGTGCTTTTTATTCAACATTTCTCAATGTAGAGCATCATAACATTTTTTTATCATACTTTTTATTGATTGAACGTTCAATCAATAAAAAGTATAATCTGTAAAAATCAATTAATTTTTGCTTGGCAAGAATAGATGTAAAGTAAGAAATCAAGGCTTCTTATGGATAAGAAGGTAAGTACTCACTAGGACTTATCACATTATTTTTTAAGAAAAATACACCAATTGCAAGGAGCAAGAACATGGTGTCAAAAAGTAATGAAGGATCCCCATCCGAACCCATACGTTTAAATTTGTTTGTTTTTTGGAGCTCTGCAATCAGTATAGGCATTTTTGGCCTATTGTTTGTACTGTTTCCAGCCCAAAGCCAGTACTGGCTGACCTATGTACAAGGGCAGGCAAACAAATTATTTGGTTGGTATTACATGCTGGTCATTATTCTGTGTTTAGGTTTTGTTGCCTGGCTGGCATTTTCGCGCGTCGGACAAATTCCCTTAGGGCGAGATGACGATAAACCTGAGTTCGGTTATCTAGCGTGGGTCTCTATGCTCTTTTCGGCAGGGATTGGTATCGCTTTGCTCTATTATGGCGTGGCTGAACCTGTTGATCACTTCTTGCGACCACCCGAAGGTACAGGCGGAACGATTCAGGCGGCACGGGATGCCATGATGTATAGCTTCCTGCATTGGGGGATTCATGGCTGGGTGCTGTATGCCTTATTAGGTGTAACGCTGGGTTATTTTGCCTTCCGTTTAGATTTGCCGCTGGCACTGCGTTCTGCGTTATATCCGATTTTTGGTGAGCGTATTTATGGTCTAGTAGGTGATTTTGTTGATGGTTTCGGGATTCTAGCGACGGTTATTTCCCTTGTGACCAATCTGGGCATTGGCGCGTTGGTGCTGGTGTCGGGCCTCCATTATTTAGTACCAGATATTCCCAATAATCATACAACGCTGATTGCTGTGGTGTTATTGATGATGTTTGTGGCGACCATTACAACAGTCATTGGTATTGAAAAAGGTCTGGCGTGGCTATCTCGTATCAATCTGCGTCTGTTGTATGCCTTATTGTTATTTGTATTCCTAACTGGCCCAACTAATCATTTACTCAATGGTTTGGTGCAGAACACGGGTGATTACCTCGATCATTTCATTAGTAAAAGTTTTGACATGTATCTTTTCAATGCCAAAGCGGGTGAATGGCAGGGTGCATGGACGGTATTTTACTGGGCATGGTGGATTGCGTGGGCGCCATTTGTCGGCATGTTTATCGCACGTATTTCTAAAGGCCGTACCATTCGTGAAGTTGTGCTGGGCGTTTGTCTGGTGCCATTGGGCTTTACCTTGGCCTGGATTTCGATTTTTGGAAATACAGCGATTGACCTGATTTTGAATCAAAAGCAGCAAGCACTCGGTGATATGGTGTTGACCGATGCAGCTTTATCTCTATTCAAGCTTCTCGAATATTTACCATTCAACCCCTATATTGCTGGCATTGTTGTTGTGATTTGTTTCGTATTGTTTTTGACCCCTGTGGGTTCTGGTACACTCATGATCGCAAATCTGTCCTCGAAAGGGGGTAGCAATGAAAGTGATTCGCCAATTTGGTTAAGAGTTTTCTGGTCTGTGGTTATTGCCATTGTTAGTATTGGCTTGCTTTTGGCAGGGAGTTTTCACTCCATGCAAAGCGCGGTGGTACTCTGTGGTTTGCCATTTTCCGTTATTATTTTGCTGTATATGTTTGGGTTAGCCAAAGCCCTGAAGCAGGATGCTTTACGACCTCAACCGCCGCAAGTAATAGCGCCAGTAACGCCACCATCACATTTTGCAACTGAAAAATCAGAAACATTGTAATTTGGGTAATGACTTTTATTTTTCATTTTTTATTCAGAAATGTCTTTTCATTGAAGATGCAGTGGAAAGACGTGGATGAATATTTTCTTTTTGTTCTCTAACTCCCTGAGGATTGTATGGCAACAGATAATCCAAGAGCGGTTGATGATTCTACATTAGCGAATAAAGATCATTTGAATCGTGTGGTCTTTTATGTTTCAGCTCTACTTATTTTAACATTTGCACTTGTTACGATTTTTTTCAACGATTTTGCCAACCACTTATTGAATGTGGTGCTGGCATGGGTCAGTGATAAATTTAGCTGGTACTACTTGTTAGCAGCGACACTTTATCTGGTCTTTGTGGTCTTTATCGCCTGTTCCCGTTATGGCGATATCAAACTCGGCCCAAAACATTCGAAGCCTGAGTTTAGTCTATTGAGCTGGTCAGCCATGCTATTTGCGGCAGGGATCGGGACAGACTTGATGTTCTTCTCGGTTGCAGAGCCGCTCTCCCACTATATGAATCCTCCTGTTGGCGAAGGTCAGACCTTTGAGGCGGCTCGTCAGGGGATGGTGTGGACGCTATTTCACTATGGTTTAACCGGTTGGGGCATGTATGCACTGGTCGGGATGGCGTTAGGTTACTTTAGTTACCGCTATAATCTGCCACTGACCATCCGTTCTGCGTTATACCCGATTTTTGGTAATAAAATTGATGGCCCGATTGGCCATACCGTCGATACTGCCGCCGTCATTGGTACCATTTTTGGTATCGCGACCACCTGTGGTATTGCGGTGGTACAGATCAATTATGGTCTGCATGTACTGTTTGGCTTACCAGAGAACCTGTGGATTCAGATTGCCCTGATTGGCCTTGCGGTAATCGTCACCATTATTTCAGTGACAGCAGGGGTCAATAAAGGCATTAAGATTTTATCTGAAATCAATATCTATGCTGCAATTGGCTTGATGCTGTTTGTATTGTTCCTCGGCAATACCGAATTCCTGCTTAATGCACTGGTACAAAACTTTGGCGATTATATTAGTCGTTTCCCGAGTCTGGCGCTGGAAAGCTTTGCTTTTGACCGTCCAAAAGACTGGATGAATAGCTGGACCTTGTTCTTCTGGGCATGGTGGGTGGCTTGGTCTCCATTTGTTGGTCTATTCCTAGCGCGTATTTCCCGTGGTCGTACCATCCGTGAATTTGTCTGTGGTACCTTGATCATTCCATTATTGTTCACCATTACTTGGTTATCTATTTTTGGTAATAGTGCCTTACATAGCGTGATCTTTGATGGAAATACGGCACTGGCACAAACGGTATTGACCGATCCTGCACATGGTTTCTATGACTTGCTGGCTCAATATCCGGGCTTTGCCTTTATTGCGGGTATTGCCACCATTACGGGTTTATTATTCTATGTGACTTCAGCGGATTCTGGTGCGTTGGTACTGGGTAACTTCACCACTAAATTCTCCAATGTCGATAATGATGCGCCGCGTTGGTTACGTATCTTCTGGGCCACTGCAATTGGCTTATTGACGGTTGCCATGCTGATGGCAAACGGGATTACCGCCTTGCAAAGTGCCACGGTCATCATGGGATTGCCGTTTAGTTTTGTTATGTTGCTGGTAATGGCAGGTCTGTATAAGTCCTTGCGCTTAGAAGATTATCGTAAAGCCAGTCGCAGTCTGAATGCAGCGCCTGTGGTGGGTAATGTTGATATTCTAAACTGGAAACAGCGTTTGTCTCGCGTTATGCATCATCCAGGCAGCAGCGAAACCCAACGTATGCTTGACAGTGTATGTAAACCTGCCGTTCAGACCGTTGCGGATGAGCTGGTCAAGCGTGGCATGAGTGTCGAAGTTACGCAAGGTGAAGTGGAAGAGAGTGATACGCTGTATCATCTTGATCTCACTATTTACATCGAAGAAGAGCATAACTTCGTTTACCAGATCTGGCCTGTGCGTTATATCGCGCCGACCTTTAGTGAGCGTGGCAAACGTGGTAAGCAACATTACTATCGTTTAGAAACGTTCTTGTATGAAGGTTCGCAGGACAATGACTTGGTGGGATACACCAAAGAACAGGTGATTAATGACATTCTCGATAAGTATGAACGTCACATGACTTTCTTGCATATCAACCGCATTAGTCCCGGAAACCGTCCTTTGTATCCTGATTCGCAAGATTAGTATTCGCTATAAAAAAACCTCACGTCATGTGAGGTTTTTTTATTGGATAGTTTTATAAAGCGCCGTGTTGTTGCCAAGTTTCACCAGTTTCATAAGGCGCATATTTTTGTTTTAGTTCATGTAGGGACTGGCTTTGATAGAGTGCAAAAATAATCATGATCAGGAATAAACCCACCAGTTTAATCAGACGTTTATTCTTGTACTCATCGGAATATAAATGGAAAATACAATAGAAGGCGACAATCAGATAGGTGCAAAACAGTGAGTTAAGCACTAGATAAACCAATAAGGCTGCCGTCACAACGGTGGCAATTCGGTTTTTTAAGACGGTTGGACGAAGGCTGAGTACATTTAAGATCAGTAAGCCAAAAGAGGTCCAGAAAAGATAAGCGCTGCCGCCAATAATCACGATATAGATGGATTGCAGGCACAAAAGTACCAGCCATACAAAAATGGAAACAATAATGAACCTAGATGCACCAGAGGATGCGGGCAAAGTGTGTTTCATATGACTTACATTGATTTTTCTAAACAGCGATATAAAAGAATTTAAAAACGAAATTTAAATAACGCTTTGCTTCTGACGCTGGTTAAAGCCACGCAGAGCAAAGAAAGTGTGCCGCCGATCAACATTGCTGGAACCACGCTGAAAAAGCGTGTCATCACACTGGACTGCAATGCGCCTAGCTCATTACTAGACGTGACAAAGATGCCATTAATGGCAGCAATACGTCCAAGCATGTCCTTGGGGGGAATAAGTTGCAGTATGGTTTGACGAATGACAATGTTGATACTGTCACAAGCTCCCATAATAATGAGAACTGCGACAGAAAAATAGAGGTGTCTGGTAACAGCAAATAACAATGTGCAACAACCAAATCCTGCAACGGCCATTAGCATGATCTGCCAAGGTCTATGTTTGGGTGGATAACGAACCAGAATCATCATCATGATCAGGCCGCCAAACGCAGGCGCAGCACGCAATAGACCGAAACCGTCGGCACCGATATGCAACACATCCTGTGCAAAAATTGGTAGCAGGGCAATGATGCCACCAAAAAATACCGAGCCAAGATCGAGAAACATGGCCCAGAAAATAATTTTAGTTTTAAAAATAAATTGCAGTGCCTGTTGCAGGCTTTTAGCAATCGATTCGGTTTGAAGTTGTGGAAATTGTCTTTTTTGTAAGCGCCAGAGTGCCACGCTGCCTGTCATAAATAATCCGACGATAACAGCAAAGGTAATATCCAGATCTAGATGCGCCAGCAAAAAACCACCGATCACGGGAGCAAGGATACCGCAGGCCTGCCAGCACATGCTGGTCCATGTTGCGGCATTGGTATAAAGATGTTCGGGCACGACAAAAGGTCGTAACGAGTTAAAGCACGGACTATAAATACCGCGAATGCAGCCAAATAAAAATAAAAGACTAAAAGTTGAAATCAGTAAGACGGTGGTTGTGATTTTGTCCGACTGAAACAGATCGAAGCACAGCCATAAAGCGATGGAAAGGGGAATGGCAATACTAAAGCTGATCTGCAAAATACGCTGACGATTAAAACGGTCAGCAATATAACCGCCCCATAAAGAGAGCGCTAAAAAGGGTAAGAAATCCATGATCCCAACCAGACCGAGGATGAGTGGATTCTTGGTAATTTGATAAAGATGAAAGGCAATCAGCACTTCCTGAATCAAAACCGCAAAGGTTAAACAGCATTGATTGATGGTCAATAACTTGAAGTCACGACAGGTAAATGCGGCAAAAGCTGAGGGGCTTACATCGGAAGACATAGATTTAAAAGGCACAGAAAAAATAAAACAAAAAAGGGAAGAGCCGAAACTCCTCCCTTTTGAACTAATTCCTAAGCAGAATTACTGAGCAACAGCTTCAGCTTTTACGACTTTTTTCGCATGAACCAAGTTTGCTGGTGTCGTATAGTTCAAGCCAAGTGTTGAGCTTGAATAATGACGGATTTGATCAAGCAAGGCTGGATCATTGGCAAGATCTTGACCATAAGAACGGACAATCTCATGCAATTTATCATTCCACACACCTTTAGTTTGCTCTGGGAATGCTTTTTCAAGCAAGTTAAGCATGATGTAAGGTGAAGTAGATGCACCCGGAGAAGCACCCAACAACGCCGTTACAGATTTGTCTTTAGAAGCAAAGATTTCTGTACCGAATTGCAATTTAGCTGGTTTGCCCGGTTCTTTCTTGATGATCTGAACACGTTGACCACCTTGTTGTAGATGCCAGTCTTTTGGATCTGCTTCAGGGTAGTATTTTTTCAACTCGTTGAAACGGTCAGCATCCGACATCAATACCTGACTTACAAGGTACTGAACCAGATCCGCATTTTGTAGACCAATTGCCGCCATTGGCAACACATTGTTTTTGTTGGTCGATGTAAGCAAATCAAGTTGTGAACCATTTTTCAGGAACTTGTTTGAATAGGTTGCGAATGGGCCAAACAATACATATTTTTTACCGTCGATATAACGGGTATCAATATGTGGAACAGACATTGGAGGCGCACCAAGATCAGCACGGCCATACACTTTAGCTGTGTGTTTTGCAGTTACCGCTGGATTGTCAGTTACAAGGAACTCACCACCTACAGGGAAGCCAGCGTATTGTTGAGCTTCTGGAAGACCAGTCATTTGCAATAATTTGATTGCAGCACCGCCCGCACCAATAAACACAAAACGCGTTTTCACATGATCAACTTTGCCAGATTTCACATCTTTGAAAGCGACAGACCAAGTATTGTCGTCATTTTTGCTAATACCAGTGACTTCTGTTGAAGTGCTTAGCTTGAAGTTTGGACTCTTTTCGAGGTTGCCAATCAACTGTTTAGTGATTGCACCGTAGTTTACGTCAGAACCTACGTCCATACGCGTTGCAGCAACTTTTTGTTGAGGATCACGACCGTCCATCACCAATGGAGCCCATTGTTGAATTTCAGCTTTGTCTTCACTCAATTTCATGCCAGCGAATAATGGATGTTGAACCATGGCAGCATAACGCTTTTCCATAAAGTTCACATTGTCGCCCCAGACAAACGCAATATGCGGTACTGGGTTGATGAATGTATTTGGAGTTTCAAGCACACCTTGTTTGACTTGGTAAGCCCAGAACTGTTTTGCAATTTCGAACTGGCTTGCCACGTTGATGGCTTTAGAAATGTCCATTTTACCGTCTTTTTCTTCGGTATAGTTCATTTCCATAAAGCCAGAGTGACCTGTACCCGCATTGTTAAAACCGTTTGAACTTTCTTGTGCAACAGCATCAAGACGTTCATACATGCGGATGTTCCAGTCTGGTTGTAATTCGTTGAGGTAAGTACCTAAAGTGGCACTCATGATCCCGCCGCCGATGAGTACAACATCGACAGTCGGCTCGTCATTTGCAGTTTTAATTGCCTTAGACGCAACTGGTCTAAAAAGAAAGGCAATTGCAATAATAATTAGTACTACGAGCAGTACTAATAAATATTTCCAAAATTTTTTCATTCAATTTACCTTAAAAATTAAATGACGCTCTATATGACAAACGATATAGAGAGAAAGAATTTAAATGATGATACAGACGCAATAAAGGCACATCAGTCAAGGGATGGCCTTGAAACAGACGTTGGAGGAGTTAGTTCATGAATTTTACTTTAAATTAGACAGTGTTTTGGTTAGCGAATGTTTCAAAATGTACTAATCAAGTCGCTTTTAATTATTTTATGTATTTGTATTGTATAAAGTGGTGGAAAATCTCTCGTTTATGGTTTAGAGAAGTGTGTCACATTTTAACCAAATATACGTTTATAAATTGGTTCTGGTGAAAAAAGCCGATTGGCACTGCCTCTTATTCAGGGCTGGCTTATGCTTTTGAAAGTTAAAATAACTTTTAATCTGATTTTTATAAAAGTGATAAATAATATGTCCTATCAGGTAATTTTTGCTAGAGCTTATTCTTTTTTAATGTATTGAAAAATAATAATAAATATTGTTTTTATGCAAAATCTTACATTGACACCTTGATATAGCTCCGCTTATTCTCTGGATGCTGGCCTACATTGCCAGCCGGTTTTGACAGACCGTTTCCTAAGTGCATTGAAAAAACTTGTTTTTTTTGATGTAGACTCGTTCGTCCCCCTTTTTGTAGCGGTAGGACGGGAGGGGGACACCTTCGGGTGTGCTGATTCTTAGGTTCAGTCTGTCAACCCTCTTTCGTTCTGCCACCATAATTCATCATGTCTTGGCAGCGTTCCGAATCATTCAGGAGTTGGCCATGCATCGTATTTTTATCCTTCTTCATTAGTCCTTCGTCATGTTTGAAAACCTTTAAGTTTTCAGGCTATAGCGCATCGCGACTAAAAAAACAGAGCAACAATAAAACTTGAGATGCATTAACGCCATCTTTAGGGGATTTTGCATGCCTTTTTTGCCTATCACTATTGAGGGCAAGGGCGCAGCAAACATACTTTGTCATGGTAAATATATGCCACATTTACATCTTTCATCTCGCGCCTTAAAAGTATTAGATACCTCGCGACAGCTTTTTAACCAAGATGGTTTTCACAATGTTGGGGTAGATCGCATTATTGAATCTTCCAATATTGCCAAAGGTACTTTTTATAAATATTTTCAGTCGAAAGAGCAGTTGGTTGAAATCTGTCTGGCTTTTCAGCGCAATCTATTGAAAGAGGAGGTACGTTCCCTGATTCATACACACAAGCGTCTTTCGGTTGATGAAAAGCTGGAGCGTATTTTCTTTCTGCATGCGGATTTGGATGGGCTTTATCATTTACTGTTTAAAGCAATTTTTGAAATTAAAATCCGTTATCCCGATGCGTATGCAATCGTGCTTGAGTATCGGAGCTGGCTGGTTGAAGAGGTTTATCAATTGCTTTTAGTTGCTCATGCGAATGCCTCTAAGGTGGATGCAGAAATGTTCCTGTTTGTGGTGGATGGGGCGGTAGTGCAGTTGTTAGGAGGGTGTGGTGTGGATAAAGGGGAGTGGTTGAAAGGATGGTTGGTGAGGGTGTGGAGGTAAATTGGGTAGATAAGAGGTATGAGAAAACTATTATAATTAATTAAATTATATTGCAATGTTAATTTTAAAAGTGTATAAAAATTATATAGATAATTTTAATTTGTATTTTGGCTAATAAGCTTTTTGTGAAGTATTTGAGGAGGCTGATATGTTTGGATTCAATTTTTATAGTATTTTTTTCTCATCTTTTGTTTCTTCGCTGAATTGGTTTTTTTTCTATTTAATAGAAGAGTTTTTTGCCGAGATTTTAAATGTGTTTCAGTTTGAGAATGTGTATCTTGTAGCTTTTATAATTGTATCGAGTATTTTTTTAACAAACTCAATTTTTAAGCAGTTATTTAAGAAAAGAATTCGGGAAGTTTGTTTAATAAATTTTATGACATATCGATTAAATTTTGAGATTTCTAGATTTAAATAGTGCTTCTATATTAGATTCTTATAAAAAAACCGCCACTTAGGCGGTTTTTTATTAGCTGTTCGCTGAACGACACATCAGTTGTCATTTTCCAATACAACTAATCAATACTTTAGTATGTTTAACGACATTGGATGACATCTCTCAGCGACACAACAGCTGTCATTTTCCACTTAAAACGACATAACAACTGTCATTTTAAGGATAAATGCCAAAATCACTCATCTAATGACTGTTTATTGAACTCAGTGAGAATCTCAAGAATCTCTTCATGTGAAACGATATTTGCATTATAGAACGCATATGTATTATCGCCAGGTGCACCACCTGCTGAAGTACCAATAGTTCGTAGTTCTATACTATTGATTTTTTGTGGGTAATAAAATTCAAAGAGCTTTTTGAAATCTTCATTTGAAGCGGCATTGTATGTGGGTCGCAGAAAGCTTAATTCAGTTTCAAGCATATATCCTTTAGATGATAGCTCCTCAACTAGTTCTTCAAAATTTAATGATCCATTTCTAGAATGGTAAATAAGCGTGTATTTAGGAAATGAATAACTCATCTTATTAGCCTCAAAATTTTTTCAGTGATTGGATGATTGGAAAGTATCTTGTTTTTTAAAGCATAAATTTTTCATATAGAATATGATTCGTTCAAAACAGGGTAAACATCAAAAGAATATTGAACGACTAATTGTGTCGTCTATTTTTAGAAATAGTATTTTAATAAGTTAAAGGTTAGATACTAATGAACTCTCTCTTCTATATCCAATATCAAAAGCAACTTAGATTACAGGAAGCAAGCTAGTTTTAATTCTCTGGTGAACATCCTGCATCAGTTGTAGCCTTTGTCGTAGGTTATGAAAGTGCATCACAATTTAACCGAGATTATCGATGAGAATTTGGTGCGACGCCTGTGTGTGATGTGCGCGAGATACAGCCAGATAATCGCCAATTCTTAAATACATCATACAGTTTAAAAAGCCTAGTTAAGATAGGCCAATAAAAGAGCCACTCTGGTAGAGTGACTCTTTTAAAACTATTAGAATTCAGAATACCTTTCAATAGAATTAGTATAATCATAGAAGCTCATGAAAGGTTGTAATGCTGAATAGATTTCTTCTTTCTGTTGATGAGTCAACCAATCATCTGTATCACAGATTGCTTCAAGCATAGCTCGAAATATTAGTTCAATTTCACTGTTATTCATTAGAAAACTCTCTAATTCTATTTTTTTATTAAGATAATCAATTAATTCATTGATGTCGTTGAAATCCCTGCTCCCGAAACTCAATTTGGAATTGAGGTAAGGGAAATATCCTCGGCCATGTTGAATTAAAGAAATTAGTGCACGATATAATTGCGATATTTCTTTTTTATCAAAATATGCACGATTACTTTCTGAACTGGTATAAAAATACTGTAATCTAGAAATGACGTCGATTAATTCCAATTCTCTAAAATGATTAAAGTCAAGAAGAGCTTTTTTTCTGATATCTCTAAAAGGTTTATATCTGTCCCAATATGATTTTGTTTTATTTGCAACGGATTTATTTCTAATAATTTTTACCAAAGGACCTGTTAGTTGCTTCTCAATTTGCCAGTCAATGACTTTTGGGATCAGTTTTTCTGTGATCCAAGTATATGCCTTCTCACATGACCACCAATCCTTATCAGAGATAGTGTCATTATGGTTGTAGGGTTTTTGCCAAACTAGAGTTATTTCATTTGAAAAGTTGATACCATCTATATGGTGAGCAAAAAAAGTTCCATGAAATCCAGTGTTTAATTCTTTTGTGTTTCTAGGGCTATGTACCTGTAAATAAGCGTGATGGGCATAAAAAATATGCCAGTCCGAATCACCTTTATCAATATCATGTGCATGTATAAATTCTTGGATTTGTTCCCACATCTCTGTATCAATAGCACAGAGACCTATCTGTATTTCACTCTTATATTTAGATATAAATGGAAAATATTTGGCACTCCATAGTTTTTCAATATTTTCAAAAGCAGTTATATAGTAATGGGTCAATATATCAGCTGCTTTTGAAATTTCCTCTACAGCTTCTAATGGTAAATGAAATCTACAATTTTTAAAGTCAATAATATGTTGATCCTCTTTTTGATAAACTCCACCTTGATAAAAAGGGCGGTACTTGGAATTGATGGGGTGACCATCGTTACCTAAGAAGTTCTTAAGAAGCCATTTATTATCCAGTGTTATTATAGTTCCATGAGTATCATGCGCAGTGATTGTAATTGCTGCTGACCCAAAGTAATTTGTAGTAGGTAAAATTGCAGAAATTTCTACCCATTTATTCTTATATGTAAAATGATTTCCATGAATATATTTGCTTTCCAAACTTTCTGGATTAATAAATGAATGATCTAATAAACTTTTTCCAAGATCTCTAATCTTAGGGTCTTGATTTAACAAGGCTTTATGTAGATTTTCTATAAAGTTTACTTTAGCCATCCATTTACATTCGAACATGTCAGAAATAGCGGTAGGAAAGTACTTTTTTATAAGATCTGGATGCGATTGGCATTTACGAGTAAGATCTATTCCTGTCCATGTTTCTAATTCAATATCATAATTTTTTTTAAATATATCTTGGTAATCTCGAATTTTTTTCTCAATATTCATAGGTATTGAATCTTGAGAAAATATCAATAGATAAGTTTTTATATTCCTTTTAATTTTATTTTCTTTTATGAATTTGTTAAGAGTTTCTTTCAATTCTGTAGAGTTGTAGTTTTTCCAGCATTTACACTCTATTGCAATAAGTCCAAAAGATTCATCGCTATACTTTGCACAAATATCAATTCCTTCTTGTTGCCTTCCTTTCCCTAAAATATGATGGACATCTATGAAAGTTGGATCTCTCTTTAGTATTTCGGTACATAATATCTCGAATTTTTGTGATTCAAGTTCCGAGAATGGCAGTGTTGGTGTTCCAATAGGTAAAATGTCTTTCATGAGTGATTACAGTAGTGTCAGTTGATGGCTAAGGAGGGTTAAGATTAAAAAAAGACTATTCGCAATGAAATAGAAAAATGCTGTTTCACGACAAAACATGTCGTTTAGTTAATTTAGTTGATTAGATTTGTAGAATTAACATTTAACTGGAGAGCTCTAAGGTTCCAACAGAAATATATTTTTTGCTAAATTCTTCTATGATTTTTGGTCGTGCTACATTTTTTATATATCCATTCAATTTCTTTATTTTATGCCTTAATTTTATTAAAAAAAGTAATTTTCGGTAGTATTTATCTGTTTTGGTACTAAATAGTCTAAGTTTTAAAACTGGATTTTTAATAAATTAAAATCACTTTTAGTGATCTTAGTCACAGCAAAGCCTTGTTAATACAAACACTTCCTCCTTGTATTGTGTATTGATCCTTTAGCTAATTTAGGCTCACTATGACCTAAAAATTTATGAGATAGATGGGGGAACTTCATCAAATATTTTTAGGCATTAAAGAGGACTCTGTGCAGATAAGACTAAGTCTTGGGTTCTTTCTTTACAGTTACTTGTTGTTGGGAGTGCTTTTTCATGAGGTTAATAGTATGTATTTTATAGTGTTTTTTGCATAAAAATAAAGTTGGGAATAGAAATATGTTTTTCTATGGTCTATGGATAGATATCATTCAGAGTTATGTTGTCATTTTTAGTATATCGGTTAAGGCTTCTATAATTAAGAATTTTTATTATTGTTTAGAAATATTAAAAAATATACTTGAATTATTTTCAATAAAAGTAGATGAAATTCATTAAATTAGGTGGTAAATATATTTTTTATAATTTTTTTGTTGACTAATAAATGTAATTTATGTATTTTTGCACCGTTACATCAATACAGTGCAAATAAGAATGTTTACTTTTAGGTTTGTGGCTTGCCGAGATTCATATTGGCGAATTTGCTCAAAAATAATTTTTTAATTTTCAAAGTTTTTAACCTATAAAGGGATGGATTATGGATCGTTTATTGTGTAATAAATCGAAATTAAAGGGAAAAGAGTTTTTTAATAAAACAGATGCTTTTAATCTGTATAATTTTATATGTGGGGATTTAAGCTTTGATAAGGAAGAGGTTTTTTTGCTTGAATCTATGGGTGTGAATAGTGTTGACTCAAAAGAATCTATTATTGGTGTAAATAAGTTGCTTAATATTCAGGTCGTAAATGAAAAATTGTTTGTGATTGGAGAGAGCTGTTTGAGAGAATTAATTTATAAGGAAATAATGAAAAAATATGAATTTATTAATTCAAGTAATAGTTTGGATATTTTTTTAAAAGAGAAAAATGATGTCTGGGATCTACTTAGACATATAGAAAATGCTTTAAAAATAGAAAATTCAAATGAAGAAAGAGGTGCAATTTTTTTTGGTTATTTTGGTTATGAAACCATACATTATGTGGAAAATATGAGTCACTATAAAGAGGATACTACTGATCTTCCTGTAATATCTCTTTCATTGTATGAACATATTATAACTTTGGCGGATGCAGATGCTAGTCTTACAACCTATTACTTTAATAAAGAAAATTCACATAATATTTTTTTAAAATTACTTAGTAAGTTTATTAAAAAAGAATATTTAGAGTTTCCAGTATTTAAGGATGATCTTAAATTTAAATTGTTTTTTGAAACAACTAAGAGTTCATATCTTGAAAAAAGCTGTAAGGCATTAACTCATATTGAAATAGGAGATATTTATCAAGTCCAAATTGGACAGAAACTAAATATAGAAAGTGAGATTGATGCTTTATCTGTTTATAAAAATCTGAGACAACAAAATCCATCTCCTTATATGTATTTATTCCATGTAAATAACTATACCGTAGTAGGAGCTAGCCCAGAACTTTTTATTAAAGTTAATGAGAAAGAAATCTTAATGAGACCTATTGCTGGCACGATTGGAAAAACAAATATATCTAATAAACAGGAAGCCTTAGATCATCTACATGCAGATGAGAAAGAAGTGGCTGAGCATCTTATGTTAGTAGATTTGTGTAGAAATGATTTACATAGGGTTTGTGATTCAGAAAGTGTTGCTGTTGCAGATTTAATGGCAATAGAAGAATATTCCCATGTATATCATATGGTTTCTAGCACTTCAGGAGAGCTTTCAAATCAATATGATAAGTTCGATGCGATTCAAGCAACCTTCCCTGCTGGAACTATGACTGGTACTCCAAAAATTCGTGCAATGGAACTTATTGATGAAATTGAAGATAGTCGACGTGGTTTATATGCTGGAGCAATAGGTTTAATTGGTTTTGGAGCCAATTATATGAATACAGCCTTATGTATTCGAACTGCTATAAAGAAAGAAAATATCTATACCTTAAGAGCTTCAGCAGGGATGGTTTCTGATTCACTCCCAGAAAGTGAATATAACGAAACTCTCTATAAGTTAGGAGCTATGTTCAAGGCTGTAACTGGGGAGGAAATCTCATGTCACTTAAAGTAACGATAATTGATGCTTATGATAGTTTTGTACATATTATTGTTGGCTATATAAATAAATTAGGTTGTGAAACTAGAGTATTTAGAAAGGATTATTCTGGTTTACTTGATGAGTTAACGCCTGATAAGTGTGATCTAATTATATTAGGCCCTGGCCCAGGGCATCCTTCTGAATCAGGTTATTTTTCTATATTAAATAATGTTGGAGATAAAATTCCTGTACTAGGTATCTGTTTAGGACACCAAGCTATAGGTATGTATTTTGGGGCTAAAATTGAATATGCACAAAGATTAATGCACGGAAAAATTAGTTCAATTCATCATGATGGAAAAGGTTGTTTTTCTTCTTTTAAGAATAGTTTCAAAGCTATGAGATATCATTCAATTGTTATTGAGAGAGAGAATTTACCTGAAGATTTAGTTATCACGGCAACTTCAGATGTTGATAACTATATTATGGGGATTAGACATACTTTTTTACCGATTGAAGGTGTTCAATTCCATCCTGAAAGTATAGGAACAGAAAGCGGATTAAATATAATTCAAAATTTTATTAAACAATATTGCTTATCAGAGGAGTATAAAAGTGAGTTTATCTAAGTTAGATTTACAGTTGTTTAAAGATGATTATCATGGAATTGTCGATAAATATAGAGCATCAACATTAAGTTTTGATGAACTTAATACTTGGAAGAAAAATAAATTACAGAATGTATTAAAGCATGTTAAAAAAGGTTCTCCTTTTTATGCTGAAAAATTGAAGCATATTAACCCAGATGAAATTAATCAAAATAATTTATCAAAATTACCTTTTACAACAAAAGATGATTTACGTGATGAGATGTTTGCTATTTTATCTGCTCCATTAGATCAAGCAGCTTTTTATTATGAAACTACTGGAACTACAGGAGCAGCTACACCTTGTCCAAGGGATAAGAAAGAAAGTTATGCGAGTAATTTACAGTTGCAATTTGCTTACGAAGATATAATTAAAAATTATTTTTCAGAAAGTAAAAAGCCAATTCTTGGAATTATGGGACCGACAGAGGTACATTCTTTTAGTGATACTCTCGAATCTATTGCTTTTGAGTTAGATATTTGTTCAGCTAAGATCTGGCCAGGTTCCCCTGTCATAGGTTTCGATAAATGTATTAACTTAATCAAAGATTTAGGAATTGAAATTATAGCTACATCTCCAGGTCAGGTTATGGCATTGGCGAAAGAAATTAAAAAGCGTGGTTTAGATCCCAAAAAAGATTTTGATGTTAAAGCATTTATGTTAAGTGGTGAATTATGTACACCAGCTTTGGCGGAAAATTTGGCAAGTTTATGGGATGCAAAAATTTTCAACAGTTTATATGGTTCTCAAGAAGCCTTTGTTATCGCATCTTCCACACCTAATAATAAATTACGCCCACATTTACCAAATTATATTTTTGAAATAGTTGATCCTGCAACAGGTTTAGGTCTCGGTGATAGTGGGATTGGTGAATTAGTTGTTACCTCCTTAATTGATGGAGTTAAGCCACTGATTCGATATCGCACAGGAGATATTGTTCATTTACATGATAATTCATCATCTAACTTATATGAGAGGTATGAGTTAGAAGTAGTTGGGCGTGTACGTGATGCCGTTAATTTGAATGGAAGCAATTTTACAGCTGCTGAAATTGAACAAGTAATTATGGAATCTGTTCATAACTGTCTTGGTTATCAAATAATTATTACAAATTCTTCAGGTAAAGATACGTTAATAGTTAAGTATGAAATCCACAATTTACCTGCAGAAGAAAGAAAAGCACTCTTAAAAGCAATATCTGAAAGAGTGTATTCGGTATTAGGTTGTGAATGTTCTTTAATGATTATTGATGACTTATCAGAACATGTAAATTTAGGGGGATGGATTAAATGGAAAGCAGCAAGGTTAGTTGATACAAGATCTACGGTTACATCCGATGAAGGTGAAACAACAACCCAGAAGTTACTAGAAAGATTAAATAGTTAATAAAAATCATGAGATTGTTATGTCATTTCGTATCGCATTAATTAAGTTCGGATCCAAAGAGTTTGATCAATTCAGTGAATGGCGTAGATCCTATTTGGGTGATAACCCAGCCAATGAAATAGACTTTAATCTGTGGGATACAATCCGTGATGAATGTTCATACAACTTTGGATTTTTTAAAGATGACAAAATTATAGGGGGAGTCAGAATGACTCCAGTTGGACATGGTTTAACTTTGGGAGAAAGAGTTCTATCGATAAATGATTGGGGAAGTAGCATAAAAATTGGATCTACTTTGGAAGTAAATAGATTAGTCATCGATACTTCTATTAGAGGCAGTGGAATTGTAAAAACTGCTTTATTAGAGTGTTTCCAGTGGATTAGAGATAATACAAACCACCTTAAACTGATTGCTTTCTGTTCTGAAAGACTTGTACCCCTATATGTAAGGGTTGGAGCTGAGCTTGAACGTTCTGAAATCAGCTCACCAATGAACTCAGAAAAGAAGTATTCATTAATGACGTTAAATTTAGGAAAATAAAATGAGTAAATTAATCCAGAAATTAGATGAAGTTGTAAATGCTGAATGGAAAAAAATCAAATCAGGCGAATTTTGGACTTTAGCTATGTCCGAAAAAATTGCTCCAGAATTGTATAAGAATTTGATGGAGGAGATTTATCATTACACAAAACATAATTCAATTAATCAAGCGACAGCAGCCTACAAAACTCTACCTGAGCAAAGAAAACTATTACGTTTTGTTTATAAGCATGCTTTAGAAGAACTAGGTCATGAGAACATGGTTGTAAATGATTTAAAAAGCATTAACTTATATGAAGAGGGGATTGAGAATCGAAAGCCATTACCTGCAACTCAAGCATTAATCTCATTCTTATATTTAACTGCTCTTGAGAAAGGAGCTATTCCAAGACTAGGATATAGCTTCTGGGCTGAGACTTGCTATAGCCATATAGATGAATTATTAAAGAAAATTGCACAAGATCTCAATTTACAAGATAAGCAAATGACTTTCTTTGTAGCTCATTCTGAAATAGATGCAAAACATTCAACAGAGGTTAATGACATGATTATGTCATGTTTAAACTCAGATGCAGAATTTGATGAAGTCATGAATACTGCCCAAGTGACTTTATATTTGACTGGACAAATGTTAGAGCAAGTCGCTACTAAATTTAAGACAGAACAAATATTAAAATCAAAAGATAATAAAGCTGCTTAATTGAAACGCATCTTCCTAAATACAATAGAGGGTGATTAGGAAGATGCATGAATTAAAATAAATAAAAGGATAGCAAAATGCGAATTTGCGTTCTAGTAGGGTCTAGTCGAAAAAATGGTGTTAGCCAACAAGTTTGCGAATTGATTAAACAGTTAGGCGAAAATAGATTTCACTGTGATTTTATTTACCTATCAGACTACAACATCGAAATATGTGATCAAGATAATAAATGTTCCTTTAAACCTTGTCAAATTAAGGATGATACACATTTAATCGTTGATCGAATGTTAGATTCTGATGCAATCATTTATATGCCAGTTATGCATGCATATGGCACTAATAGTAGGTTTCAAAGCTTTTTGGAAAGAGTCGGTTATGGATTTTTAAGACCTTTAAATAGACCGCTAAAAGATAAAGTGGCTGGTGTAATTGTGGTCGGAAGAAGATATGGACATACGAATGTTTATTCGCAGATTGTTCTGAATATTTTATTAAACAAAATGATCTTAGCAGGTTCTGGTTTTCCTACTACCTTTTATGGAATGTTAGGAGGAGCTAGCGAAGATATTGAAGCTATTGATTCATTACAGCAAATGCTCAATAGAATGATAGAAATATCTAATAAAATAAATTATTACTCACTGAGTAGAGAACCCATTCTGGTCTAAAAAATGGCTTATATATATATTGCGTGTTTAGTATTAATTCTAGTATTAATGTATAGAAATATTTTACCTTATTTTTTTTTAAGAATGTTTACGTATAACTTGTTGAAAAAAAATAAAATGAATGTTTTTTCTGTTAATGTTGATGATGTCAAATGGTCTTATATTCGAGGAGGAAAAGGCCAAGCTATGGTTCTGGTCCATGGTTTTGGGAGTCATAAATTTCAATGGGGAAATGACATGTATTCATTTTCAAAAAATTATGACTTAATTTGTGTGGATTTACCAGGGTCAGGTGATTCACAGTTATCAGGTAGCTTTGAAGTTAACCCCAAAAAACAAGCTGAAAGATTAATTAATTTATTAGAATCCCTTGAAGTAAATAATATAATTTTAATTGGAGCCTCAGTGGGTGGGTATATTTCAAGTTATGTGTATCTTTTACGGCCTGATTTAATTAATAAAATTATATTGTTAGATTCAGCTGGATTCCGCGCAGATAAAATACAGCCGGCTATGAGTAATTTTATTGAAACAGGTACTCATCCTTTTTCTTATTCAACTTCTAAAGAAATGGATTATTTATATTCTCTATTATTCTTTAAACCGCCTATGATTCCTTATTTTTTGAAATCATATTTGATTAGAAAAAATAAAAAGGAATTGGTAAGAAGAGATGAAAGTTTGAGGCAGTTACGAGCATTTGGGCTTTTTAATTTAACTGAGCAACTACCTTGTTTTAGAGATAATACCCTTTTAATTTGGGGGAGTGAAGATCAACTATTTGATTTATCTACTTTAAATAAATTTTCTAATCTGAGGGTTACCAAAGTAGTTATAGATGGTTGTGGGCACTTACCTTATTTAGAAAAGCCACAACACACGAATAGTGCTATTGATAATTTCCTTTTATCTAACACTCAAAAAGCTCTTGCAAGTTAAGGGAGTTCGAAATGTTTAGAAAAATAAGCATTTACTTCAGCATTGTGTAAATTTGCTGCACCACGAGTCACTTTAGTTATGCTCACTTGCAGCTTCTTGGAAATATCACGCTGTGAACTCTTGGTATTAGCTAAGGTTGTGTAAATCCTGATCCTGTCTATGACATCTTCAATTTCAGCTTGTGTGAGAAGTTGTTGGAGAAGCCATGACATTTCCTTTTTGTCTTGGATATCGCATAACCTAGCGATTAATTGATCATGTGCGAGAGTTTTATCCATGGCGAGAGCCTAACCTTAAATTAATCTTAAATTCTACTCTGAGAAGATTGTTTTTGTTAAGCATTTTATCGCTTTTATAGAACAAAAATTAGTAGGGAGTTTAAGAGTCGAATAGAAACTAATTGGTACTAAGATTATGTCAACCAAAGATTCAGTTTTATGTATTTTGGTAATGTTTTTGTGGGGCGCCCAAGTTAGCGTTGTGAAAATTGCAGAGACAGAGATTCCGCCTTTCTTCATGCTAGCTCTACGTTTTCTTATTATTGCATTATTCACATTACCATTTGTACTGAAAATCATTAAAAAAGATTTTTTCAAAATAGCTTTAATCACTGTTTTTGTTTCAATACTCCACTTTGGATGCTTATACATCGGAATAAGTTTAGTTAAAGCATCAACATCAGCAATTCTTTATCAATTATCAAGTATTTTTACAATCTTACTGGCAATAGTTTTTTTGAAAGAAAAAATTACTATGGCAAGGGCCATTGGTGTGAGTTTGTCACTTTCAGGTGTACTTATATTATTTGGAGGCTTTGAAGCCCATGAGAATATAATCGGTGGCCTTCTAGTAGTTTTTGCTTCTTTATCCTTTGCGATAGGGACGACTCTGATAAAAAAACTGGGACCAATAAATGCTCTCAGTCTCAATGCATGGTCTGCAGTTATAGCTGCACCAGCTATGTTAGTCATCTCTTTTGTTAGTGAAGATGTTAACTCTACTTTATTGTCCGATGTAAGTGTTAAAGGTTGGCTATGTGTGTTATATACAGCCTTAATAGGCGGTGTGCTAAGTTTCTTTTTATGGTATCAACTTATTGGACGTAATCAAATTTCAAGATTAGCTCCTTTTACATTACTTACGCCAATTTTTGCAGTATTGGTTAGCCAAATAGTTTTAGATGAAACTCTAAGTTTAAAGTTTATTTGTTCTACCTTAATTGTTTTATTAGGGGTGGTTATAGCCCAATTTGGTTGGCCTAAGCTTCAGTCTAAGAAAGTACAAGCTGAAAAAGTTTAGTGAGCAATAGCTATGAGAGCCATCTGTTATGATTTTCTAACAGATGGCAGAATTTTATCACTGTAAAATAGACTTCAAAATTTTAATCATATTTTATTGTTTTTTCTTCTTTTCAAATCAAGCCTGTCCACTTTTAGAAGCTAACCTCCAGATTTTTTCAAAATAATATTAGTGGTCGCAATTTTTTTAGAGCAGTCAGTAATGCGGACTTCTCCCGAGATATTTCAGTAAAGGATATTTTCTTAAAAGCCTGTTAAAGTGTGATCTGAAGATTAAATGAGATAAGCGCATGAGCACTATTTTTGACCCTATTGTGTCTGAATTTGATGGTTCCGACCATGAAGCTGAATACAACGCATGGTTTAAAGCTAAAGTTGAAGCATCACAAGCAGATCCACGCCCTACAATTCCACATGATGAAGTAGTCGCACGACTAAAAAAACGTCGTGAGGAACGGAGAGGTGAACTCTGAACACGGAACAAAAATATCTGATTTTTAATAATATATCAGATCACATTATCGTCATTATTTTGCTGTTTAAGTAATTTTAATACATCTTCTCTTCGATATAAATTTAATGAATTTGATTCGCCAAAAGATATGGAATCAATTTTTCCTTGAGCTTTGAGATTAATGATGTGAGTGCGGTGCATACCCAAAAGCTTACTAGCTTCGATTGCTGTCATATATTCTTTTTGAAGAGCTTTTACTTGGTCTATATCGTCCGTCTTTACAAACTTCCAGTACACAAAATCATACAGTTTTAGGTAGCCTGTTTTAATCCAATTAATATGTAACCAATTGATTGCACATCCTAATTCTTTTGCAGCATCCTCTAGAGAAATAAAGTCTTGACGATTGAGCTCTTCTATCAAAATAGATACAGAAGCTTTTTCTACTCTAATAACTGAGTGGCAGTGTTCATCTTTTTTTAAGATACCCTTTTGAACAAGTACAGCTACTTTTGATGGACTGATATGTAATTTCGAACTTGTATGTCTTAATGAAAAATATAAAGTCGGATCTGATTCATAATGAACCATTTTTAATCTTTTTTTTGAGGGACGACCTGTATATGTTTCATAAATTTTGAGGTCATTGATCATTTCGGTGGTAATGCATTCAATATCAGTTTGTTGATAAAGGTTTGTTCTCAATCCATCAATGTGAGGACCTCCTACAGGCTCAATGCCAAAATGCTTTAGCTTATCGGCTAGATTTGTAGAATTAACATTCAGCTGGCGAGCTAAGGTTCCAACAGAAATATATTTTTTGCTAAATTCTTCTATGATTTCTGGTAGTGCTACATTTTTTACATGTCCATCCACTTTCTTTTTATCAAGCTTTAACCAACCTTTGACACCAAGGTCTCGAACTATTTCCTTATGAATTTGCAATTGGCCTGCAATTTCTGGAAGTGTGAGAAGATCGCCCTTTGCAACATTTTGTACACGTGGACATAGTAACGGTACTTTATGTGATTCGTCTAACAGGAGCCGTTCAATATCAATACTACTAATATTTATAAGCCCTCTAGCATTTTTTATGGTGGCTAATTTTTCTTTTTGAATTAAGGTTTTCAATCTAGTATAGGAAATATCTAGAATGGTCCTTGTTTGATCCAAAGAAAAAAGCTGTTTTAGATGATTTATTGCTGGTTGATTAACATGATTGCAATTGGCCAATATAGAATTTGCATATTCACGTAGTATTGAACTTTGTTTTTTAAAATAGACAGCCTGAATTTGAGGATGGGCTTTAGAAACTCTTGAATTAATGATATGGATAAGTGTTTTCTTAGATTGTTCGGGGTTTGTTAAGTACTCATATGCCATTTGAATACGTTGATGATCGGCATCGATATTATTAGATTTCCAGTCAAACTTTTCTAAAGCTAACCAATAATCTGATAGTTGATTAATAATTTTTTGATCACCATGGTATATGGTATCCATGAACCACTGTATTGCCTCAGAATTCTTTGAATAAGTTGGTAATATTCTTAAGTCATGTTCACAATTGAGACAAAAATTAATTCTATTTCGACTGATATTGAGTGCTTTTTTACATTTTGGACAGCAATCATATAACTGTGTGCCATGTTTCAAACATACAGTGTAAGGGCGCAGTAACCAATGACGTCTCCAATAAGATTGTTCACTTAAACATTTAGGGCAGAAAGCATGAACATCTTTTCGAAAGAAGCTGTGCTTTAAAATAATTTTAGAATATTTTCTTGGCATAGCTTGAGTAGAGCCACTTAGTGCAAATGCTAGTGATGCATATTCATCAGATAAGCCTAGTAAATGAAGTAGTTTTCTAAATCGCTTTTGATGAGTTACATGACTACTGAGTGTTGTGGCAGGACTGCTTGACTGAATTTTACAAAGAGAATAAACACTAGAAAACCCATTGGCCTCGGCAGCTCTAATTAAAAGGCTGGCCGCACTTTCATCTGGATAGGGGATAGGTTTAATTAATAAAGAATAAGAATTCATAGAGCAATCCTCATCTGACTCGCCAAAATATTACGTGACATCTTGAAAGGATCACTTTTGGTCAGATTGACTTTAGCTGTCGTTCCCTGTAACCATGCATTGCTGAAATCATGAGTTGTAATGATTTCTCGATTATCTTTAAGAGCAAATAGCACACTATCTTTGATAAGTGTCATGATAAAGGCTGGATTGCCAGCAGTGGCAGCATAAAGTTGTGTAGTTATCAAGGGCGAGTTTAGGCTTTGATCAAACGTTACTTCACATCTGGTTTTGATTTGATTTTCTACTTCAGCAAGAAATGGAAACATCGAGCCGTATGATGTAGATGAACCTATTGTCAGAGCATGCAAGGGATAGTGATATTGAAATCGTCGGGTTAGCTGTGAATCCATTTCTAATAAGGGAACAAACTGTGATAGACCAACCAAGCAGAAGCTAATTTGTGTCTCATTAACGATTGATTTAATCCAATCGCACACCACAATATTTAATTTAGTAGTTGTTTTTTGAAAACGGAAGAGGTGATGAAACTCATCTAGAAAAACCAGTTTAGTTTCACATTGGCGCAGTAAATGACACAGTCGCAACGAGATTTGAGTCGTATTTCCAGATGCTGGATTAGGATCTCCTAGTTCCTTGAGTAGCATACTGGCCACTGATTTGACTGATGCAGGAGATGGAACCTGAGCATAAAATGCAGGAATAATAGTTTTTTCATAACCCTCAACGATAGTTGTATAAGATGGCATTTGTTTGATAATGGCTCTACAAAGCAAAGTCTTACCATGACCACCGTCAGCGTGTAAAATACTGCCAATAGGCTCTTGGTAAGTCTGACTTTTTTGCATACATTCAGTGATGCCATGAAATGCGCGATTAAATTCTGGATGGCGCACAATAAAGCGATTAATGTGAGCAACTCGTTCAAGAATAGATATTGAATGATTCATCTTAGATCTCCATTGAAGAGAATGCTGTATAGTTATCGGTGGCTTGCTGTTCTTCCGCAACGATTGGGGATGGCTTGATTGGCATTGAAAGATTTTTAATTTCTTCAGGAAAATCTATTACTAGTTGGCGTAATTTGGGCTTTTTTCTCTGTAAATCTTCTTGGATCTTTTTCAGTAAATGCCAACGGGCAAGTAGGTTAGCCTTTTCACCTAAACGTCTAAGATCTGCCTGAGCCATCTGTTTTTTGATTTTTTGTGCTTCTTGATGGGCATACATGGTTAAACCTTGTGCATAATCAAGATTGGTACATTTAGCTTTGATGAGATTAGTTGAATCATTTGGATCAACGATAAATACATGTCCTAAATCTATTTCATCAACAAGTACAGTCACTTTGGTGAGCTTCTGTTGTTCAAAGGTTGCGAGTGCAGAAGAGGAATAATATAAATAGTCGATTAAGACTCTACCTTTATTGATACTACGTTCATAAGGTTTTCGGCATAGTACAGATGCCTCATCATCTGAAAGCGAAGTTGGCTTGACGATTTTTGTGGCATCTTCCCAAGCAAGTGTTGGTATACGATTGGTTTCAGAATGAGTATCTGTGTGATAAATCTCATTGATCCATTGCTCTGCATATTTTTGAACATCTGCAAGTGTCATTTTGGCATTTTTACTGGCGTTATAATCTCCTCTCGCTGTGGGGTTCGAGAAAGTTGTACCAGGTAGTTTTTGGATTAAACCTTCAGTTAATGTTCTGAAGAAACTTTCAATATGCGGTTTATTATTTGGCGTGCCGATCTGCGATGGCGTAATGGTAATTTTTAAAGTTTCACATAGTCGAGCAAAAGAATTATTTTTGAACTCCACGCCATTGTCTGGAATAATTTGGCTCGGCACACCACCAGGTAAACCTCTTTGGGGTCGGGTAATCATGTCCCGAATCACACACATTGTGGTCAATGCACTTGGTGGATATAAATTGACGTAAATCCCAACGATGACTCGAGTGTAAATATCAATCGCACATGATAAAAATGGACGACCTAAAATGGCTCCTGTTATATCATCAATAATAATGATATCCAGATAATGGGTATCAATTTCCACCAAAGCCATTACGGTTGGGCTGATGATGGATTGTCCAGCAGCTTTGAGTAATTTTCTTGCAGTACGAGATCCTTTTTTAGCGTTAATGACTACATAAGGATCCAAACGATTGATACGACGTTCAATCGTTCGTAAACAAGGGATTTTATGTGATGTCCAGCCATGTTCCATGGCTTTTCCAACAATAAACGCCAGTACATCTTTACCATCTCGTCGCTCTGAACAGAGGTAAATTTCTTGTATGGCTTGATGGATTAGACGTTCGATTTCTAAAGAAAATCGGACATAATGATTACCTGATTTTTTCTTTTCAAGAGATTCTGTAGACTGATTACTTAGTAGATATACTCGAATCCATCGTGCAACAGATCTAGGGCTTGGTGGTAACTGGTCTTGAATCTCTTTGGCAATCTGCTGAATTAATATTGTTAATGGTTGAACTGCAGTTGGCCGTGGCAGCTTAGATAAAGCTGCTTGTATATATCTAAATTTACGTATTCTTTTTGCTGTCATCTCAGGATTAACTAACAAATTTGATGTATTAAAATCATATTCAATCTGCCCAGACTTATACCATTCTTCAAACTGATGATATGGAATTTGAAATATACGACCACCAGCGATCGCAGAATATCGGCATATACCATGACCGATAAAGCTAATTTCAAACTGTGAACCGTGAAATAAAAAGCGAGTACCAATATTGGGAATAGGAATGGAAGTATTCATAGATCTACTCCCAGCATAAGATGTTTATTTTTGGCGTTTTTGATTTGAATGATTTGATGGAAAAGCAAATAGTCTGCAAGCTGTGGAGACAATTGGTCTTTTGCTAAAATGCTATACGCTTGTTCTAGATCATCCAATTCATAGCGAATCAAAAGGTCTTGTGCCAATTCAATTTCAAGTGATGTCCAGTCCTGAAGATGGCCACGAGAATAAAGATGCAATAACTGTGTTAGGGATTGGCGTTGGGGTAATGTATTTGCATCAACTAACTTAAAAGGGATATTTATTGACGCCAAAATGGAAGCTAGTCTCTCAAAGCGTTGAAGGCTTTCTAGGGATAGATGTTGAATGGATGGCTTAACCTCATGGACTTCAAAATCACCTTTTTGAGTACGAATCAGAAAGTCAGGATAAAGTTCCAAATTTTGCCCAATTGGAATTTTTAAGGCCTGTGTTCGATAAGATTCAACCGCAGGATGACTTTCTAGTTGTACAGCATAAGCCAATTCCAGAAAGCTTTCTAAAGCAACTGAACCACCAGCTTTACGGCTGGGAAAAAGAGAAGTTCGACGTTCTAAGCAGCCTTGGTAAATACGACGCTGGCCATGTAGTGTTCCAGCAATATTTGGTTTTTGATTAAACGCTGAATGGATCTGTTCATGAATGAGTTGCTGTATATGTTGTTGTATGTGGCTTATAGGATAAGACATATTATATCTCCATGTTTTTGAAGCATATGTATCCATAGAATGTTGTTTTCTAGGGATAAATAAGCCCATCACAGCTAAAAAAGATAGGTGTGAAAGACTTGACGTATGGTTCTACACAGAAGATACTAGGGGTCTCAATCTCTATATTATCTTCGTGTAATGTAGAACTAACGGATCTTTAAAAAGATCCGTTTTTTATTTATGCATGACTAATTTTTCGTTAATTTGTCTCCTTATTTGTATCAAAGTTAAATATAGGAACATTAACTTCTTCTTTTAAACCTAATTTGACTGCGATCTTATGGCTTTCTCCACGAATGGGAATGTGCTTACTTTTAAGTACGCTATACACAAGATCTGGTGAAAAATTATTTTGACGAGCCCAATCAGCTATTGAGAGTCCACTAAGTTCGAATTTTCGTCGAATCTCATTTTTATCTACCATAGTCACATTGCCCGAAAAAATTTGGAATAGTTTAAAAATAAGTCAAATTTTGTGTAAGGTCAACTTTTTACTTTGACTAAGATAATGTTTTATAAGATATTTTTAGTATAATTTGTATTATATTGAAATTCTCTATAAGCAATTTAAAATGATATGTAGAATTTCTATTGCCGTATCAGATGTCTGTATAAAAAATGCTTTGTGCAAAATATATCCATTTTAGTTTGTTTGTAGACAAAATAATAAAAGTTGGTAAAGAAAGGTTTTGTTTTAAGTTTTTGATTTTTAAATATAATATATGTTCAATGGAGAAGTGTTTGTGTGAAGACTCCAAAAACTTTAGAAATCAAAATGTTAATGATTGATAGAGTCAATAAGAAACAGTATATTTAGTTTCTTCAGTTGGTTTTGTGGAAAGTAAATTTTTCACCTTGAAAATTGGGATTTCATAATGGCTTTAGTTCCTTTTACCGTTTCAGCAAGAGCAGCAATACTTATAGGTCGAGAAAATATTGCTAACTCGAAAGGGGCTATTATAGAGCTAGTTAAAAATTGTTACGATGCAGATTCTCCATTTTGTATAATTTATATTGATAATGAGTTTTGTGAAGTTCCACAAATTTTATCTGAGGAACAATACAAAAAACTTATACGAAAAAATATAGATGAAGACCAAATCAATTTGTTTTATAAGGAAAAACAAGGTGAGTTTGAATTAGTTGATATCACTAAGTTATCGGCTTTAGAAACTGAAAAACTTACATTATTTAAAAATCAATTACTGCAATTATGTACTTTATATATCATTGATGTGGGTGATGGCATGACGAAGAGCATCATCGAAAATCATTGGATGACAATTGGGACTGATAACAAATTACATAACTATAAAACATCTTCTGGTCGAATAAAATCAGGTGCCAAAGGAATAGGTCGTTTTGCTTTGGATAAGCTTGGAGCAAAGTGCGAGATGCTCACAATAACTCGAGCAAGAGATACGAATACTAACAATGGATTGGTATGGGCTGTAAATTGGGGAGATTTTGAAGAATCAAATAAAATAATTAATGAGGTAACAGCTAATTTGGAAGAGTTTGATTCCGGCGGATTAGTTGAAAATGTGCAAAAAATTAATGATTCATTTGATTTTCATTTTATTACTTCAAAAGTATTAGAGCTAAGTAGTTCTGATCTACATAGTTTATTACCTGAAAGACTAGAGGATACTTTTTCTCACGGAACAATTTTAAAAATATCTCATTTACATGATCTATGGGATGATAATTTAGTTAAGCAGTTATTTAATGATCTAGAAGTATTAGTACCACCACGTGATACAGAAGACTTTTCTATACATATTTTATCAACTTTAGAGGTTGATAAATATGGTGAAGTATTGAGTTCGATTTGTGATGATTTTGATTATAAGTTAACAGCAATAGCTGATGAAAATCAGAGTGTAACTATCACTATTGAGCGAGAAGAATATGATACTCAAATTATTCCATCCGATTTTTTTGAGAGGGAATTAGTTAAAAGCTCATTGTTTGCAAGTAGAAAAGAATTCTTAAAGAAAAAATATACCCAAACTTTTACCTTTGACCAATTGGTTGGAGAATCAGTGGAAGCGAATATTTTAAATCAAATAGGGTCATTTGAGTTTATCTTTTATTTTTTGAAAAAAACAACCAATACCTCAGACTCTAAAAGATTTTTTTATAAACCAATTGCTGCTAATTTACGAAAGCAATGGTTAGATAAATTTGGAGGAGTTAAAATTTATCGAGATAACTTTCGTGTAAGACCCTATGGCGAAGTAAACGAACCTGCATTTGATTGGCTAGGTTTAGGATCTAGAAAAGGGGCAAGTCCTGCTGGTGTTGCTAAGGCAGAGGGTGGCTATCGTGTAGAACCAGACAATATAGCAGGTGTTATCAAAATCTCTCGATTAACAAATTTAGAGTTTGAAGATAAATCTAGTCGTGAGGGGCTGCAAGAAACACAAACATTTCATGTGTTTAAAAATATTATTAAGTCTATTATCAATAAGTTTGAAGAAGACAGATCATTTATTGCAAGAGAGCTTAAACATTATGACGATGAGAAATTTGGTCCAGAGAGAGATCTTGCAAAAGCACGAAAATTAACAGAGAGTATTTTGGCTCGAAATCGTCAGAAAAAGGATGAGGGAAATAGCACAGACTCTGGAATAAATGATGATGATCAATCAAAACAACATAGTGATACAGATGGTAATGAGGGGCTCGATAATTCAGAAACGAAGCTAATGGCTTTATATGCGGATTCTTTACAAGAAGAAAACGAGAGGTTGAAAGATGAACATAAGCTTCTTCGTGGAATGGCAAGTAGCGGTATTATATCTGCTGCTCTTGGACATGATTTAGGGAAAATCCAGGGGAAACTTAAATCTAGAGCAGATAAACTTTCAAATTTATTGAAAACTTTGTTTGAAAGTGATCAGTTTAATGGTGTTGAAGAGTATGAGAATCCATTCATATCACTTGATGAGATTAAAGCAGCCGATAAGAAAATTTTAACTTGGCTTGGTTTCTCATTAGGGTTTTCTCGTAAAGATAAACGAAAGAGAAAACAGCTAAGCCTTGATTCTTATTTTGAGCATCTTAAATTAAATTGGGCAAGTACTTTAACAGAGCGTGGAATAGATTTTTCAATAGAGTCTTCACAGAAAATAAACCTTAGGGCTTTTGAAATTGATTTTGATAGTATTTTTGTGAATTTATTGACGAATTCAATGGATGCTTTTACACGTCCATCTGGACGAAAAGTATCTAGAAAAATTCACATTATATTTAAAGAGGTAGGAAATCAGATTTTAATTGAATATAGAGATAATGGACCTGGACTTTCTTCCAGTATATCTAATCCTGAGTCAATTTTTGCACCATTGTATACAACAAAAAGAGATAGTAATGGCGATGAAGTCGGTACAGGGTTAGGAATGTGGATCGCAAAAACAGTTATTGAAGAATATGATGGAACAATTAAACTATTATTAAATCATATTAATGAAAGTGATACTGGATTTGGGGTTAGAATTTCTATTCCAGTAAAATATAAAGTTCAAGAGGTAAAGGATGGCCTATAAAATAGTCTTTATTGATGAACAAAAGAGTGAGCAGAATCAATTCAAAGCAGCTTTTGATATTCATAAAAAAAGTGGTGAAGTTTGTATAATAACTTTATTTCCAGCTCCTACCCTTGATGAAATGATTGCGAATATATGTGAATTGCATCCAGATGCTTTAGTTTCTGATTGGAATCTTAATGAGATCAAAACTGATTTACCTAGTGTATATGAAGTCGACTATTATGGTTCAGAATTAATTTCAGAATTTAGAAAGATTAGAACAGATTTTCCTTGTTTTATTGCTTCTTCTTATGATACTGATGCTTCACATGCAGATTCTACATATGATGTAAACCAAGTTTATTCAAAAGAGTTGAATATAGAAAGTTTTGATAATGAACAACATTTAACTTTTCCTCAAAAAGTAATTCTTCAGATTCAAAAATATAATAAAAGGATAGATGATGCAAAAAATGAACTGCATGAATTGTGTTCTAGAAAGTTCCAAAATGAAATGTTAACAGTCTTTGAAGAGCAAAAAATTATTGAATTAGATAGTTTCTTAGAAAAAACTTTTGGTGCTGATTCTGCTGTTCCCGATGAATTAAAAAGTACAACTAATTCAAAACAGTTAAGCGATTTGTTGGAGTCAGTAAATAAAGTACTCGAGACTATTAAAAATGTTAAGTAATACTTTTAGAACTTTTATTCCTGTAAGAACATGTACAAATCAATACACTGTATATACTCGTTATAAGAGTATTTTAAAAAAAGATTTTAATGGTAGATGTGGTTATACAGATAGTCCAGATAATTGGTTTGGAGGATCAAAATGTTTTCATATTGATCATTTTAAACCTAAAGATCAGTTTCCTGAGTTAAGTTGTAGCTACTCAAATTTAGTATATTGTTGTTCGCATGTTAATAATAAAAAATCTAATAAAATAGGATTATTTTTAGATCCATGTGATGTAGATATGAATGATCATTTTTTCAGAGATGATCATGGAAATATTTGTGCTAAAGAAACCAGTGCGGAAGCACAGTTCATGATGAAAGAGCTTGCATTAAACCAGAGACGTTATGGTCTTATTTGGCAACTGGAACAATTGCAACTAAAATTGGAGGAAATAACAGTTTTACTTGATAAACATCTTAATCTTGATACAAAAGAAGAGTTAATATTATTAAGACTTTATAAAGAAACGAGCTCAATGTTCCAAAAATATTTTAAGTATTTAGGTACAGAATTATGAGTCTAAAGAAACAAACAGGTTCTTATTACACTCCAACCCATATTGCAAATTTTATTGTAAAAAGGGTTTTTAATAAATCTGAAGAAAGTAGGTTAACCATTCTTGAACCTAGTGCGGGAGATGGTGAGTTTATTCGAGCTTTATCTAATAATATTTTGTGTTCTGATATTAAAGTAGAGAAAATTTTAGCGGTTGAAATATCTGAAACTGAGTCTAATAAAATTAAAAAAAATATTAATTTGGATGAGCTTGATGTTGTTCATGCAGATTTTTTAGATTTTCAAACTGGGTTGCAAGATTGTAGTTTTGATCTTGTAATTGGTAACCCCCCTTATGTAAAAAGGAATTATCTTAGTGATAGACAGATTGAGCTTTGTGCTGCTATTCATGCTCAATTTCCTACATTATCAACTAGTACAGTAAAAAACATATGGAGTTCATTTCTTGTAAGATCTATTAGCCTTTTAGCTGAAAATGGAATACTTGCATTGGTTTTACCATCTGAACTATTACAGGTTAAGTATGCGAAAGAGTTAAGAGAGCTTCTATTAAATGAATTCGAGCGTATAGAGGTTTTTACATTTAATGAGCTACTATTTAAAGAATGTAAAGGGCAAGATACGCTAATTTTAATTGCCGAAAAAAAATCAAGTGCTCCTGGTCTTTTTTTCTGTAATATTGAAGCTCCTGATGAGCTAGGTGGAGATGTTACTAAACTAAAATTAAATGAACATAAGGTGGTAAACTCCCTAAAATGGACAAGCCATGCTCTAACTACATCAGAATGTTCATTAATTGAGAAGTTTATCAAGAAAATTCCTAAAGTTAATGATATATCATCTTCTAAAGCCGGCATAGTAACTGCCGCTAATTCCTTTTTTATTGTGAATCAGGATAATATCAATAAGTATTCTTTTGAAAAATATGCAAAACCAATTATACAGAAATCTACTTATGTTGGTTGTGGAGTCGTATTTGATAATAAATCTTTTAATGATTTATTAACGTTAGGTACTCCTTGTTTTTTATTGGATTTTAATAATAGTTTTGATGTGAGTGATAATTTATCAAAGAGCCAATATATTTTAGAGGGAGTTGAACAAGGTCTACATAATCGATTTAAAATGCTCAGTAGAAAGGAATGGTTTCATGTTCCAAATATTGGTACACCAGCACCAGCTTTCTTTTTTAAAAGATGTCATGAGTATCCTAAGATTATAAAAAATGAAGCAAATGTATTAGCAACTGACACAGCATATCTTGTTTACCCTAAAGACAATTATGACATAAATAGTCTGATTTTTTCTTTTTATAATTCTTTAACTTTGCTTTTGGCTGAGTTGTATGGCAGGTATTATGGAGGAGGGGTTCTTGAGTTAACACCTAATGAGTTTAAAAGTTTATCAATACCTTATATTTCAATAAGTGATTCTGATTTTGAGATTTATTCTAAAGAGTTTATGAATATAAGTTCAATAGATGATATTTGTCTTAAATATGATGCAATAATTTTAAAAAATTCATTTCCTAGAATAACTGATGAACAAATAAAAAAGTTACAAAGCATTCGTAAGAAACTTTCTTTGAGAAGACAAAGATTGTAGATTTTTTAAAATTCCATAACCATTTAGAGTTTTCTATGACACCTGTCATGTCGTTCCATGACAGGTGTTGTGTCGTTTATGACAACTGATGTGTCGTTCAACGCTGTTAATCAAACTTACCAGCTTAACGCACCACCAGTTTGGTAATCCGTTACACGCGTTTCAAAGAAGTTCTTCTCTTTACGCAAGTCCATCATCTCAGACATCCAGCCAAACGGGTTAGTTACACCAGCAAATTGCTCTGGTAAACCAAGTTGTGCTAAACGACGGTTACAGATGAACTTCAAGTATTCTTCCATCATGCTTGCGTTCATACCCAATACACCACGTGGCATAGTGTCGCGCGCATATTCGATTTCAAGCATAGTGCCTTCAAGAATCATTTGAATCACTTCTTCTTGGAACTCGGCAGTCCACAAATGTGGGTTCTCGATCTTGATCTGGTTGATCATGTCGATACCGAAGTTCAAGTGCATAGACTCATCACGCAAGATGTACTGGAACTGCTCAGCAACACCATTCATCTTGTTACGGCGACCCATACTCAAGATTTGAGTAAAGCCACAGTAGAAGAAGATCCCTTCAAGTACACAGTAGAATGCGATCAAGTTACGAAGTAAACGTTGGTCGTTTTCAGGTGTACCTGTATTGAAAGTAGGGTCACTTAAAGATTGAGTGTACTTCAAGCCCCAAGATGCTTTACGTGCAACACTTGGAATCTCACGGTACATGTTGAAGACTTCGCCTTCGTCCATACCCAAAGATTCGATACAGTATTGATAAGCATGTGTGTGAATCGCTTCTTCAAATGCTTGACGTAAGATGTACTGACGGCATTCTGGGTTGGTAATGTGACGGTAAATCGCCAATACCAAGTTGTTTGCAACCAATGAATCGGCAGTCGAGAAGAAACCTAAAGAACGCATGATAATGGTACGCTCATCTTCGGTTAAGCCATTTTCAGACTTCCAAAGTGCGATATCGTGGTTCATGTTGACTTCTTGTGGCATCCAGTGGTTTGCACACCCGTCAAGGTACTTCTGCCAAGCCCACTCGTATTTGAATGGCACAAGCTGGTTCAAGTCCGCACGACAGTTGATCATGGCTTTATCATCAACCTGAACGCGCTGAGCGCCCATTTCAAGTTCTTCTAAACCCGGTGCAACGTCTAGGCGTTCTAGGGCTGCAGATGCTCGAGCCAGCGAATCGGCTGAATCTGTTGATCGCACGGTACTGGTTCCAGCGGATTGTGGAGCTGCCACGCGCGGCGATGATTGCTCTGAATCAGATACCACTTGCGTATTAACCGTTTTTTGCGTGTCGATGGGCGCAGACTTGTGTTCAGGTGCAGTCGGTTTTTGCGAATCATCTTCAAAATCGTCCCAACTAAGGATAGACATATCAATTCTCTCTTCGTTGCTTTATATCTTTTATGAAGACATCTCAATCAAGAAGATGTCCTTACTATACGCTCAATTTGTGTAAGCAAAATTAAGTTTTATTGATTGATTTTTTATAAGTGACCAGTGGGCACTGACAATCCCTAAGACTTATTTTGATTACGCTGTTGTCTACGTATTTTAAAAAACGCGTAAACGAGGGGGATATAAAACACTAGAAAGGCACAAATCAGAACAATCACACCAAATTGATAATTATGACTGAGATGGAACATGATCTATGCCTCTATAGATTTAAATCTTGCAAGGCCCTTCCAGAGTGAGAAGGGCGTATGCGGATTTAATTACTGACAAGCTTCACAGTCTGGATTGTCGATTGAACAAGCCATTGGTACTGGTGCTGCTGTCGTAAAACCATCTTCTTCAACTGGAGTTTCTGGTTTTTTCTCTGCAACCGCCGCAGGTGCTGCTGCAACCACAGGCGCTTCAACCGATGCTGGTTTTACTGCATTGAGTGCACCAGTATTAATTGTTGATTTCTCAGCAGAGGTCGCACCTAAAGCTCGGAGGTAATATGTAGTTTTAAGACCACGTAACCATGCCATCTTATAAGTGATGTCAAGTTTCTTACCATTCGCGCCAGCGATGTAAAGGTTCAATGACTGTGCTTGGTCGATCCATTTTTGGCGACGTGATGCAGCATCTACGATCCAGCGCGTATCCACTTCAAACGCTGTTGCGAAGATTGCTTTTAATTCGTCAGGAATACGTGCAATCTTTTGAACCGAACCTTCAAAGTGTTTCAGGTCATTTACCATCACTGTATCCCAAAGACCACGTTCTTTTAATGCACGAACAAGGTAAGGGTTGATCACAGTGAATTCACCAGACAGGTTAGATTTCACATACAAGTTCTGGAATGTTGGCTCAATTGATTGAGACACGCCACAAATGTTTGAAATGGTTGCTGTTGGTGCAATCGCCATTACATTCGAGTTACGCATACCGTCTTTTTGAACTTTGGCACGTAAAGTGTCCCAGTCTAAACGTTGTGTACGATCCACTTCGAACATGCGTTCTGGACGTGATTTTGCAACGATTTCTAAAGAGTCGATTGGTAAGATACCTTGATCCCACAATGAACCTTTGAATGTTGAGTAAGCACCACGTTCGATTGCAAGGTTGCTTGATGTTTCGATTGCGTAGTAGCTGATCACTTCCATTGATTCATCAGCAAAATCAACTGCTGCGTCAGAACCGTAAGCAAGATTCATTTCATATAATGCATCTTGGAAGCCCATGATACCCATACCCACTGGGCGGTGTTTCATGTTTGAGTTTTTCGCTTGTGGAACAGCGTAGTAGTTGATGTCGATTACGTTATCGAGCATGCGTACCGCAGTTTTTACTGTACGAGCAAGCTTTTCACGGTCTAACACACCACCTTGAACGTGTTGTACAAGGTTGATCGAACCTAAGTTACATACCGCGATTTCGTCTTGGTTTGTATTTAAGGTGATTTCTGTACACAAGTTCGATGAGTGAACCACGCCCACGTGTTGTTGTGGTGAACGCAAGTTACATACATCTTTGAACGTGATCCACGGATGACCTGTTTCGAATAACATCGAAAGCATTTTGCGCCATAAGTCTTTCGCACGTACTTTCTTGTGTAGCATGTTTTGTTCTTTTGCTACAGCTTCGTAGTGTGCATAACGCTCAGCAAATTCAGCACCAGTTAAGTCATGCAGGTCTGGTGTTTCAGAAGGGGTGAACAGTGTCCATTCCGCATCTTCAAATACACGTTGCATGAATAGGTCAGGAACCCAGTTTGCAGTGTTCATGTCATGGGTACGACGACGGTCATCACCTGTGTTTTTACGTAGCTCTAGGAATTCTTCAACATCCAAGTGCCAAGTTTCGAGGTACGCACAGACTGCACCTTTACGCTTACCACCTTGGTTAACCGCAACCGCTGTATCATTCGCAACTTTAAGGAATGGTACAACACCTTGTGATTTACCGTTGGTGCCTTTGATATAAGAGTTCAATGCACGTACAGGTGTCCAGTCATTACCTAAACCGCCAGCCCATTTTGACAGCATTGCGTTGTCACGCATTGCGCCATAAATGTCATACAGGTCATCACCAATCGTGGTTAAGTAACAGCTTGATAACTGTGGACGTAACGTACCTGAGTTAAACAGGGTTGGTGTAGATGCCATGTAATCGAAGCTAGACAATAAGTCATAGAATTCGATTGCGCGGTCTTCTTTATGTTCTTCGTTGAGTGCAAGACCCATTGATACACGCATAAAGAATAATTGTGGTAATTCGAAACGGACGCCATTCGAGTGAATGAAGTAACGGTCAAATAAAGTTTGTAGACCTAAATAGGTAAACTGGTTTGAGCGCTCTGGCTTGATTGCAGCTGCCAATTTTTCAAGGTCAAAGTCAAGCAGGTCAGCAGAAAGAAGATCAAGCTCAATACCTTTCTTCAAGAAGGTTTCTAAAGCATTGCCTTCTGGTGTATCTGAAGGTAGACCTAAGAATTCAAGGCCAGTGCTCACCAATTCATTTGATAATAAACGTGCAGTCACATAAGTATAGTTTGGCTCTTGTTCGATACGCGTACGGGTCGCCATCATCATGGTCGTCGCGATATCGCTTTCTTTTACGCCGTTATATAAGTTTTTAACGGTCTCATCAACGATCGCTTGAACATCAATACCTTCCAAACCTTCGCTTGCCGTCTGGATGGTTGCAGTCAACGCATCAAGATCTAATGGCTGGAGCTGGCCATTGCTGTCGGTGATCTGAAGGGTAGGGTGATGGTTCGCACCAGTTTGCTGACGGGCACTTGCGCGTTGGTCACGATAGATCACATACGCACGGGCAACTTTTTGCTCGCCAGTACGCATCAGAGCCAATTCAACCTGATCCTGAATTTCTTCGATATGGATCGTGCCACCAGAAGGTAGGCGACGGTTAAATGTGTTCATAACCATTTCTGTAAGTTGGGTGATGCGGTCATGGATACGACTAGAGTCAGTACCTTGTTGACCTTCAACAGCTAGAAATGCTTTCCCAATCGCAACAGAAATTTTCTCGGCATTAAATGGCGCAATCTCACCAGTGCGCTTAATGACCTGAAGTTGGCCAGGAGTAGAAGTGATGATGCTCATGTCAGCATAGCTCCATTATCATCTATTTTTATGTTCATTGACCGTTTGAATCGAGCAAAAAGCATGCCACGATGTTTGAGGGATAAACACAATACTTAGTGGTTAAAGTTTATTTTCAACACAAGATACGGGATTTTTAGTACTAGATCAATCCTTGACATTTTACTAATTTTTTTTTCATGTCTTAACTGCTGAATTCACAGGGACATAGCATAACAAAGCCATTAAAAAAGGCTTATAGATAACTCTGTGGATAAGTCAAAAAACAGACACTTAAATTGTTATAGGCGAAGAAAGAAACAAATTGTTTAACATTGGCACAAAATCTATACTAAACATCCATCCTGAAGAAAAAACGCTTACAATTCTGAAAAATATATTAAAATTCATAATTTTAATAAAAAGATAACAAAACAGGGTAAGCGTGTATCAGTTTGGTGAACGGCTACTTGTTTACAATGTAAACGTGTGTATATTGCAATTCATAAACCAATGTATCTGTCAGATTTATATAGATAGACTCACTCAGATTTTAGGGGCAACAAATGAGCCAAGAAGAAAAGTTACCGAAGATTTTGATTGTTGAAGATGACGAGCGTTTAGCACGTTTAACACAAGAGTATTTGATTCGTAACGGTTTAGAAGTTGGTGTTGAAACTGATGGTAATCGTGCCATTCGTCGTATTATCAGCGAGCAACCAGATTTAGTGGTTCTCGATGTGATGTTACCTGGTGCAGATGGCCTGACCGTTTGTCGTGAAGTACGTCCGCATTATCATCAACCCATCTTGATGTTAACTGCGCGTACCGAAGATATGGATCAGGTACTGGGTCTGGAAATGGGCGCAGATGACTATGTTGCCAAGCCTGTTCAGCCACGCGTACTGTTAGCGCGTATTCGTGCCTTATTACGTCGTACCGATAAGACGGTTGAAGACGAAGTTGCACAACGTATCGAGTTTGATGATCTTGTGATTGATAACGGTGGCCGTTCAGTGACTTTAAATGGTGATCTGGTTGATTTCACCAGCGCTGAATATGACCTGTTATGGTTACTTGCTTCAAATGCAGGCCGTATCTTGTCTCGTGAAGATATCTTCGAGCGTTTACGCGGTATCGAATATGACGGTCAAGACCGTTCGATTGACGTACGTATCTCGCGTATCCGTCCAAAAATCGGTGATGACCCAGAAAATCCAAAACGTATTAAAACAGTACGTAGTAAAGGTTATCTATTCGTTAAAGAAACCAACGGGATCTAAATCCCTAGAATCCTCCTTCTTTAAGGGGGATTCTTTCCTTTCTGCTAAGGACTTGCGTAGCAGGCTGCTCAAGCGGGGTTTTAATGAGCTTGGAATTATTTAGCTTATGGTAAGTCGAGTACTGAAAAACAGCATATTCTTGCGTATTTATGCTGGCTTAGTGGTTTTGGTTGTTGTAGTTGCCGCATTTTGTTATTTGCTGGTGCAGATTATCAACTACCAACGGGCGCAAGAATATCGTGAATCTCTGACCGATGGCATTTCCTATGTCATTAGTGAGGGAGTATCTCGCCAGCCAGAAAAACAACAGAAACTCGACTGGATTTCCGATGCCTCTGATTTGCTGGAATTACCAATCTACTATGTGGATGCGGAACGGGTAGAGTTATCACGTACCGAGAAAAAGCGCATTGCCGAGCAAAAGTCGGTGGTTCGTTATGATGCCAATAATGGGATTGGCTATATCATTATCGGTCTAAAAGACGATCCTAAGCATTTTCTCTATATCAAAGTGGATAAAATTGGCGAACGCCAGATGAAGGCGCTGCCGATTTTTGTGCTGGATTATTTGATTTTCTATCCAGGACAAGAGCGTGAATATTTAGACCGAATCAAAAAGCATTTCTATTATCCGATTGAAATTGCAGATATTAAAGATATTAATCTGGATTCAGAGCAAATTGGTCGTTTACGCCAAGATCAAAGTATCTTGCTTTATAAAGACAGTGCAACAGTCCGTGGCACGACCATTTCGATTGTGTCTCCAATGCCAAACCATCCTGCACAAGTGCTGATACTAGGCCCAGTGCCGATGTTTAACTGGATGCCATTCCAGCTTTCAGCAGGGATTACCTTATTCAGCTTATTCTTGCTGAGTTTGGGTGTCTATGGTTTGATTCTGCCGCTTGAACGTAAAATCCGTCAGGTACGTTATGCCTTGAACAAAATGAAGTCAGGTGATTTGTCTTTACGTGTTCCGATTGAAGGAACCGATGAAATGGCGAATCTGGCATCAAGTTATAACAATATGTCGGATCATATTCAGCGTTTGATTGAAGCACAGCGTGAATTGATGCGTGCGGTATCACATGAACTCAGAACCCCTGTCGCGCGAATCCGTTTTGGGATGGAAATGCTGGCAGAGGAAGATGACTATAATTACCGTATCCAGCAAGTCGATATGATTGATAAGGATATTGAAGCACTCAATACGTTGATTGATGAAATCATGACCTATGCCAAACTGGAGCAGGGCACACCATCTCTCGATTTCGAAGAAATTGTACTGGTTGAAGTTCTAGACCAAGTGGCAATGGAAACGGAAGCGCTGAAGACACAAAAAGAAATCGAGTTGATTGCACCGCCAATGGCGTTGCAGGTCGATGCAGAGCGTCGCTATCTACACCGTGTGGTGCAGAATCTGGTTGGAAATGCCGTGCGCTACTGTGACCATAAGGTGCGTATTAGTGGTGGTATCCGTGCCGATGGCAATGCCTATGTCTGCGTTGAAGATGATGGGCCAGGGATTCCTGAGCAGGAGCGCGCCCGTATCTTTGAAGCCTTTGCGCGTCTGGATGATAGTCGTACTCGTGCTTCAGGTGGTTATGGACTTGGTTTGTCGATTGTTAGCCGTATTGCTTACTGGTTTGGTGGCACCATTCAGGTTGATCAGAGTCCAAATCTGGGCGGTGCACGTTTTATCATGACTTGGCCCGCAAAACGATATAAGCAAGTCTTAAAGAAATAATCAAAGAAAAAGGAATGGCGAGTACCATTCCTTTTTTGTTTTAAAGCCAATAAAAAAGCCAAGGCGATAAACACCTTGGCTCAATTGAAATAAAAACTTTTAAATCAATTCATCTACTTTTACTCATGAACCGAAGGATCTGGTTCGATCAATGGTTTGCCTGAGCGAAGCGAGTGTAATGCATCGGCATTGAAATCAATGAGTAGGGAATTGTTTTTAATATCGATTTTATAGCCTTGGATCAGTGCCTGATCTCCATTTAAGGTTTCAACTTTATAACTGTCTGCAATATTAAGAATACTTTCTAAATTGGTTGTGGTTGCGGCAAAATCCTCTCTAAATACTTCATAGATATCTCTTAAATCAAAAATTGCATTATCAGCATCTGGATGTTTTCGAACATAACTTTCTATGTGACGCATGAGTAGTTGTGAAAAAAAGAAATAATCCGAGTCGTGTGTGTATTCTAGATGCATGTTTTTCTCCTTCTTTGCTTCTATTAGAATAACGATCTATTGCTTGAGCTGTGTATAAAGATAATTAAAGTATTTAGCTGAATTGCAACATATTATGTCGAAATGACAACTCGATTTCAGCCTAACCTTTTAACTCGAGAAAGTGCCTGATCTGCCTATTTGAATCATTGTTTAATAGAATAGGGATTCTCCGCTTGGTTAATACAAATATAGAGGGAGAGATGAATAAATTTTGTTTAAATTTTCAGCACAAATTTGTATCAATGCAATGATTTAGTTCGTGCTGCCATATTTAGGAACATTACGCAGAAATGATGAATGTTTTTGATGCACTAATAAAGAAAAAAATGATCAATATAGAGTCTTTGATTAGATAATTCGATTTCTAGGGGTGAATTAACCATGATCTTGTATATATCAGTAACTTTATGGACAAAATCATCCGAAAGACTAAAGCGCTTCAACTAGCATGAGAAATTAGAAATCAGGTACAATTGGCGGGATTAATTTTGTGTTTGGTGTATTTGAAGGCCAATACATACATTCTTTGTTAAAAATAGGCCTGCCAGGAGTTATCCCCGCATGAGTGCCATTACTCCATACGATTGGGCAATTATTGCCTTCGTGATCGGCGTTACATTTCTTTGCGTTTTTATGCTCACTGTTCCCTTACTCCTAGGGGGTAAAGCATGGGGACGTGCGAAGCAAGAGCAGTTTGAGTCAGGTGTAGTTGGTGCGGGCGGTGCTCGTATCCGCTTGTCTGCCAAGTTCTATTTAGTTGCAATTTTCTTTGTGGTTTTCGATCTGGAAGCCCTCTATCTCTACGCTTGGTCAACTTCAGTTCGTGAAGTCGGTTGGGTTGGTTTTGCAACTGCCGCAGTCTTTATTCTAGTTTTATTAATTGGTTTGATTTACGAACTTTCAACAGGCGCACTCAACTGGGCTCCTTCTGATCGCCGTAAAGCTGCTGGTGTTAAAACTAATATCGGTTCGCCAAATATGAACATTGCTGACATTACCCGATTCAATAACATTGAAGAGTTGGTTGTCGATCCTACTGGTCATATTCCAGCACAGTCTTCTGGTCGTGTTAAATCTAAAACACCGACTACCTCAACATCTGAACAGGAGTAAGTCGGGATGAAATATACTTTAACCCGTGCGAATCCGGATGCCGATCAATATCCATTACAAGATCGTCAAATTGTCACTGATCCCCTTGAGGAAGAAGTTAATAAAAGTGTGATGATGACACGTCTTGAAGATGTGTTGCATACAGCGGTGAACTGGGGGCGTAAAAACTCTTTGTGGCCATTTAACTTTGGTACTTCATGCTGCTACGTTGAATATGCAACCACATTAACCGGCGTTCATGACTTGTCACGTTTTGGTGCCGAGGTTATTCGTGCTTCACCGCGTCAGGCAGACTTGATGATTGTTGCAGGGACCTGCTTTGTCAAAATGGCACCTGTAATTCAACGTTTGTATGAACAAATGCTTGAGCCTAAATGGGTCATCTCAATGGGTGCTTGTGCTAACTCTGGTGGTATGTACGACATCTATTCCGTGGTTCAAGGTGTAGACAAAATTATTCCTGTTGATGTGTACATCCCAGGTTGTCCACCTCGTCCAGAAGCATTGATTCAAGCATTGATGTTACTTCAAGACCAAATTCAACTAGAGCGCCGTCCACTTTCAGCGGTTATTGGTGATGATCTTCAGCCTGTGTATAAGCCAAAGATGATGCCAGAACGTGACCGTAAAAATGCTGAACGTATTGCGGTGAAAAACTTACGCTCTATGGATGATATTAAATAATTTTAACGATGAGTTTTTGACGTATCCCGTGATGGATATGGTCATCGGAAAAATTGCCAGAATTTGTATTAAATAGGAAGCCAAGCCAATGGCTGAAACTGACATTGCTATGCCAGAATCAACTCCAGTTGATTCACGCCCAGCATTTGCAATCGTAGAAGAGCTCAAAACCAAATTTGGTGAGAACTTTTACGTGCAGGCGACTTTTGAAGAGTTTCCAACAGTCTGGGTTGAGCGCGCACGCGTGCAAGAAGTCCTCATGTTCCTCCGTAAAGTGGAACGTCCTTATGTCATGCTGTTTGACTTGTCAGCGGTAGATGAGCGTTTACGTGTTCACCGCGATGGTTTACCAGCATCTGACTTCACCGTGTTCTATCATTTGTTATCGCTTGAGCGTAACAGTGACATCCGTATCAAAGTTGCGTTGAATGAAAATGATTTAAGCATTCCAACGGCAACCAATATTTGGCCAAATGCCAACTGGTACGAGCGTGAAGCTTACGATATGTTCGGTATCGATTTCGCAGGGCATCCAATGCTCCGTCGTATCTTGTTACCAACCTATTGGGAAGGTCATCCGTTACGTAAAGAATATTCTGCGCGTGCGACAGAATATACGCCGTACATGCAAGACCAGGCAAAGCAAGATTTCGAACAAGAACACTTACGCTTTGTACCAGAAGACTGGGGTCTAAAACGCGGTAATGATGACGAAGACTTCATGTTCTTGAACTTAGGTCCTAACCATCCATCTGCGCACGGTGCGTTCCGTGTGGTATTACAGTTAGACGGCGAAGAAGTCAAAGACTGTGTACCTGATATCGGTTATCACCACCGTGGTGTGGAAAAGATGGCTGAACGTCAAACATGGCATTCATTCATTCCTTATACGGATCGTGTTGACTACTTGGGTGGTTGTGCGCAAAACATGCCATACGTGATGGCTGTTGAGCAAATGGCGGGAATTAAAGTCCCTGAGCGTGCACAAGTCATTCGTGTCATGTTGAACGAATTATTCCGTATCAATAACCACTTATTGTTCTGTGGTACAGCGATTCAGGATGCGGGTGGTATGACGCCTGTATTCTATATGTTCGCAGACCGTCAAAAAGTCTATGACATCGTTGAAGCGATTACCGGTTACCGTATGCACCCAGCATGGTTCCGTATCGGTGGTACAGCACACGACCTTCCAAACAACTGGCAAAAACTTGTTAAAGAATTGCTCGAGTGGATGCCGAAGCGTTTGAACGAGTACTACACTGCTGCACTTAAAAACTCGGTATTTATTGGTCGTACGCGTAACGTTGCGCAATACGATGCTAAATCTGCGTTGGCTTGGGGTGTAACGGGTACAGGTTTACGTGCGACAGGTATTGATTTCGACGTTCGTAAATATCGTCCATACAGTGGTTATGAAAACTTCGACTTTGATATTCCTGTGGAATATGAAGGCGATGCATACGCACGTGTCTTGGTTCACTTCCGTGAAATCACTGAATCATTGAAAATTATTCAACAGTGCTTGGATAACATGCCATCTGGTCCATATAAAGCGGATCATCCATTGGCTGTTCCACCACCAAAAGACAAGACATTACAAGATATTGAAACCTTGATTACGCACTTCTTGAGCGTATCTTGGGGTCCTGTAATGCCAGCAGGCGAGTCTTCATTTATGACTGAAGTTGTGAAGGGTGCGAGTACGTATTACCTCACTTCTGATAAGTCAACCATGAGTTATCGTACGCGTATTCGTACGCCAACGTTCACGCATTTACAGCAAATGCCATCGGTGATTAACGGCAGTCTGGTTTCTGACTTGATCATTTATTTGGCGACCATTGACGTGGTTATGGCTGACGTGGATCGCTAGGGGTAAACGATTATGATGATTTTGACTGATAAAAAACCACGTGTGAATGTTGAAGGAATTTTGACTGCTGACGAAATCCATGAGATTGAACATCACATTGGTCATTACCCATACCCACGTGCAGCCTCTCTGGATGCATTGAAGTGTGTACAGCGCCGTAATGGCTGGGTAGATGACGCACAAATGAATGCGATTGCACAATTGCTCAGCATGAGTGTGGCAGATCTGGAAGGCGTAGCAACGTTCTATAACCGAATCTACCGTCAACCTGTTGGCCGTCACGTGATTTTATTGTGTGACTCGATTGCATGCTTCTTGATGGGTGCAGAAACTTTGGCAGAAGCGTTCCAGCGCGAGTTGGGAATCCAGTATGGACAAACCACAGCAGATGGTCGTTTTACCTTGCTCCCAATTTGCTGTCTAGGCAACTGCGATAAAGGGCCAACCTTAATGATTGATGAAGATACCCACGGTTTAGTGGATGTGTCATCAGTTAAACAGTTATTGGAGAAGTATGTATGAATACTGAACCAAAACCAATTTATGGCGACGGTAATCCAGAAACTCATCCGCTGACTTGGCGTTTGAGCAAACAAGATGCAGTACGTAATGCTGACGAGTACGAAACACTAGAAGGCTATGCAGGCTTTAAAAAAGCACTCGGCATGCCACCAAAAGATGTACTTGAAGTCATTAAAGCTGCGACGGTAAAAGGTCGTGGTGGTGCAGGTTTCCCAGCAGGGATCAAATGGTCATTGATGGCACCAAACGATGGCGGCCCTCGCTATTTGATCTGTAATGCCGATGAAATGGAACCGGGTACCTTTAAAGACCGTTTGTTGATGGAAAAACTTCCACATCAATTGATCGAAGGTATGTTGATCGCTGGTTATACCCTAGAGGCAACTCAAGGTTATATCTTCATCCGTGGCGAATATATCGAAGCTGCTCAATACTTAAATGAAGCATTAGAGCAAATCCGTGCTAAAGGTTACCTAGGCGAAAATATCCTCGGAACTGGCTGGAACTTTGATTTACACGTTCATACCGGTGCAGGCCGTTATATTTGTGGTGAAGAAACTGCATTGATTAACTCGCTTGAAGGCCGTCGTGCCAATCCGCGTACTAAGCCGCCATTCCCGCAAGTTGCAGGTGCATGGGGTCGTCCAACGATTGTAAACAACGTTGAGACCTACAATAACTTGCCAGCAATCATGTTGCGTGGTCCTGAGTGGTATATCAACCTTTCAGCAGGTAAGTCGAAAGATCCAGGCACCAAGATTTATGGTGCATCAGGTAAAGTCAAATTCCCTGGCCTTTGGGAACTTCCATTCGGTACAACTGCGCGTGAAGTGATTGAAGAACATGCTGGCGGTATGCGTGATGGTTTGACCTTGAAAGCTTGGTTACCAGGTGGTGCATCAACTGACTTCTTGGCAGCTGAACACATTGACCTACCAATGGATTCTGAAAGCATCATGAAAGCAGGTTCACGTTTAGGTACGTGTCTGTTGATGGTGGTCGATGAAACTCAATGTATGGTCTCTGCTACACGTAATTTAGAAGAATTCTTTGCGCGTGAATCATGTGGTTTCTGTACGCCATGCCGTGATGGTTTACCTTGGGCAGTTAAAGCGCTTAAAGCACTGGAAACAGGCGAAGGTAAGAAAGAAGATATCGACCATTTACAAGAGCTTACTCGTAAATTATGGATTGGTAAAACTTTCTGTGCTCACGCACCAGGTGCGATGGAGCCGCTTATGGGCGCACTTAAATATTTCCGTAACGAGTTTGAAGCTAAGGTTAAAACCCATGCTCCAGCTCTAGACGTAGAACAAGCTTAAGGAATTCGACTATGGCTACAATTCATGTCGATGGAAAATCGTATGAAGTCAACGGCTCAGAAAACTTGCTACAAGCATGTCTTAGCCTTGGCATCGACATCCCGTATTTTTGTTGGCACCCATCCTTAGGTTCTGTTGGTTCTTGTCGTCAATGTGCGGTGACTCAGTATGCGAATCCTGAGGACACACGTGGACGCTTGGTGATGTCATGTATGACACCTGCTGCCGACAATACCTATATCTCGATTGAAGACAAAGAAGCAACGGATTTCCGTGCGTCGATCGTTGAATTCTTGATGACGAACCACCCACACGACTGCCCAGTCTGTGAAGAAGGTGGTCATTGTCATTTACAAGATATGACGGTGATGACTCAGCACGATCGTCGTCGCTACCGCTTTACCAAACGTACTCACTATAACCAAGAGTTAGGTTCGTTTATTGCGCATGAGATGAACCGTTGTATCGCGTGCTACCGTTGTGTGCGTTACTACAAAGATTATGCTGGCGGTACTGACTTTGGTGTTTATGCCAATGCTTCACGTGTGTATTTCGGTCGTCCAGAATCAGGCACTTTAGAATCTGAATTCTCGGGTAACCTGACTGAAGTCTGCCCAACAGGTGTATTCACGGATAAGACGCATTCAGCACGTTATAACCGTAAATGGGACATGCAGTATGCGCCAAGCGTATGCTTCGGCTGTTCTTCTGGTTGTAATATCTCTCCGGGTGAGCGTTATGGCGAAATCCGTCGTGTTGAAAACCGTTTCAACGGTTCAGTCAACCAATACTTCCTTTGTGATAAAGGTCGTTTTGGTACAGGCTATGTGAACCGTGAAGATCGTCCGCGTCAACCTCAATTCCGCAATGGCGAAACTGTTGCGACTGTGAGTGTGGATCAGGCACTTGATCAGGTGATTGCTCAACTTCAAGGTAAGAAAGTGTTAGGCATTGGTTCACCACGCGCAAGCTTGGAATCAAACTACGCACTTCGAGAACTGGTTGGACAAGACAACTATTCAACAGGTATGTCTCAAAAAGACCAAAACCTAGTTGAGTTAGCTGCATCAATCATGCAAACACAGGGGATCTATAACCCGAACATGCGTGAAATTGAAAGCTATGATGCAGTGTTGATCTTGGGTGAAGATTTAACTCAAACTGCGCCACGTATGGCTTTATCTGTTCGCCAAGCTGCGAAAAATAAAGCGAAAGAAATGGCTGCTGCAACACGTACACCAGATTGGTTAGCTGAACCTGTTCAACGTATTGGTCAAGATGCGAAATCACCAATTTATATCCTTGCTGCAACGCAAACCCGTTTAGAGGATGTTGCAACAGGTGAAGTGGTTGCGTCTCCAAATGACATCGCACGTTTAGGTTTCGCAGTCGCTGCTGCTGTTAAAGGCGAAGCGCTTTCTGGTTTAGCTGATGATGCAAAAGCATTTGCGCAAACCATTGCGGATACCTTGAAAGCTGCGAAAAAGCCATTGATTATCTCTGGTACCAGCTTACAAGATCCTGCCATCATGGAAGCTGCGGCTCAAGTTGCGCAAAACCTCGGTGAACATGCAGGTTTGTCATTGACTGTTCCTGAAGTGAACTCAATGGGCTTAGCTCTGTTTGGTGGCTTAAGTTTAGAACAAGCATTTGCACAAGATTATGATGCTGTCGTTGTCATTGAAAATGATTTGACTCGTCGTTTACCAGTAGCACAAGTGAAAGCTGCATTTGACAAGGCTGAAACTGTGATCGTACTCGATCATAGCGAAACTGAAACCTTGAAACTTGCAGATATCGTACTTTCAGCAGCAAGTTTTGCTGAGGGTGATGGTACTGTTGTGAGCCAAGAAGGCCGTGCACAACGTTTCTATCAAGTGTATGACCCAAGCTACTACAAACCTGAATATGCGATCAAAGAATCTTGGCGCTGGTTACATGCCATTGAGACGGGTCTTAAAGGCAAAGCAGTGGACTGGACTTTACTTGATGATGTGATTGATGACATCGTGAAGAATGTTCCTGTGCTTGAAGCGATTCAAGATGTTGCACCTGATGCGGGTTATCGTATCCACGGTTTGAAGATTGCGCGTGAACCACGTCGTTACTCTGGCCGTACTGCAATGCGTGCGCCGTTATCGATTCATGAGCCTAAACAGCCGACTGATCCTGATTCAGCATTAACGTTCTCAATGGAAGGTTATGTGGGTAATCAGACAGCATCGTCACTGGTACCTTTCGCATGGTCTGCGGGCTGGAACTCACCACAAGCTTGGAACAAATACCAAGATGAAGTGGGCGGTCATTTAAAAGGTGGTGATTCAGGTGTTCGTTTATTCGATCGTTTAGCAAAACGTCCTGCACGTAGCTATGTCGCGCCGTCAGCGGTTGTTGTGAATCCTGAAAGCTTCCGTCTTGTGCCAATGCACCATATTTTTGGTTCTGGCGAATTCACCATTAAAACACCAGCGATGGAATCTCGTATTCCTGAAGCGATGTTTGCTGTGGGCGAGCAAGATGCGACACGTTTAAATGTTCAGGATGGTCAACGTATTACCGTGAAAACGGGCGAGACTAGCATCAGCTTACCTGTACAAGTGATCGAATATTTACCAACAGGTTATATCGGTTATCCAATTGGTCTGGCACCAACAGTTTCATTGGCAGAGCCTGTTTCTGTGGCGGTAGGAGTGTAATTCATGAATCAAGAAATTATACGTCAAACGCCACTTTGGGCTGAGAACTGGCCAATCGCTTATTCAGTGATTCAAGCCATTGTGATCTTGCTGGTGGTGGTTTTGGTTGCTGCGTTAATGTCATTTATTGAGCGTCGTCTCTTGGCATTATGGCAAGACCGTTACGGTCCAAACCGTGTTGGTCCGGGTGGTATGTTCCAGATCGTTGCCGACATGCTCAAGATCATGTTCAAAGAAGACTGGACACCAAAGTTTGCTGATAAGCTGACTTTCCGTTTAGCACCAGCAGTTGCGATGGCAACTGCGGTACTTTCGTTTATGGTTATTCCAGTAAGCCCTACACTGGGCGTTGCGGATATGAGTATCGGCCTATTGTTCTTTATGGCAATGGCGGGTATCGCAGTTTATGCAGTGCTATTTGGTGGTTGGGCATCTAACAACAAATACTCATTACTCGGTGGTCTGCGTTCTGCTGCTCAAACCATTTCTTATGAAGTGTTCTTGGGTATCTCGTTGATGGGTGTGGTTGCAATTGCAGGCTCATTCAACATGCGTGAGATTGTTGAAGCACAACGTGATATGTGGTTCATCATTCCTCAATTCTTAGGCTTCCTGATCTTCGTTGTTGCTGGTGTTGCAGTCACGCATCGTCATCCATTTGACCAACCAGAAGCTGAGCAAGAATTGGCTGAAGGTTACCACGTAGAATATGGTGGTATGAAGTGGGGGATGTTCTTCGTTGCGGAATATGTCAACGTGGTATTGATCTCTGCTTTGATCGTGACTTTATTCTTCGGCGGATGGCTTGCACCATTTAATCTGGAAATTCCATTTGTTCCACCATTATTCTGGTTCATTATCAAAACAGCATTCTTTGTAATGATGTTTGTCTTGGCACGTGGTTCGTTAATGCGTCCTCGTTATGACCAAGTAATGAACTTTGGTTGGAAAGTTTGTTTGCCATTGGCGTTGGTCAACTTGTTAGTGACTGGTGCTGTGATTCTGATGAATCAGGCCTAGGACAGCAGGGAGTACAAAATGTATAAAATTCTAGCTGGCTTTGGATCGATTGTACGTTCGTTATGGATGGTGTTCAGCCATGTAACGCGTAAACGTGACACGATCTTATATCCAGAAGTACCAGGTGAACAAATTGCACCTCCACGCTATCGTGGTCGTATCGTGTTAACACGTGACCCAGATGGTGAAGAGCGTTGTGTGGCATGTAACCTTTGTGCGGTTGCTTGTCCTGTTGGCTGTATTTCATTACAGAAAGCGGAAAAAGAAGATGGACGTTGGTATCCAGAATTTTTCCGTATCAACTTTTCACGCTGCATTTTCTGCGGTATGTGTGAAGAAGCTTGCCCGACCACTGCGATTCAAATGACACCAGATTTCGAACTCGGTGAATATGTACGTCAAGACTTGGTATATGAGAAAGAAAACTTACTCATCTCTGGACCAGGTAAATATCCTGACTACAACTTCTACCGTGTCACTGGTATGGCAGTAAGCGGTAAAGAAAAAGGTCAAGCACAAAAAGAAAGTGCACCAGTTGATGTACGGAGCTTATTACCATGATGTGGCCATTTTATTTGATGGCACTCGTGGCCATTGTTTCGACAGTACGTGTTGTGACCAACACCAATCCTGTGCATGCATTATTAAGTTTGATCGTTTCTCTTCTTGCTGTTGCAGGCATTTTCATGATCGTAGGCGCGCCATTTGCTGGTGCGCTTGAGATCATCGTTTATGCGGGTGCAATCATGGTCTTGTTCGTCTTCGTTGTCATGATGTTAAATCTAGGCCAGGATACGATCGAACAGGAAAGTAAATGGTTGACCTCAGATGCATGGGCATATCCTGCACTCATGAGCTTCTTGTTGGGCTTAATCCTGGTGTGGATGTTAGGCGGTGAATACACCACAATTTCTGCGCCAATGGGTACAGAAGTTGTTGGCCCTAAAGCAGTCGGTCAAGCACTATTTACTCACTATCTATTATTGGTAGAAGTTGCCGCGATGTTATTGCTTGCAGCACTTGTTGCAGCATTCCACTTAGGCAAACGTGAACCAGGTGCAGAAGAGGATAAAGAATAATGGGACACATCCCTTTAGAACATGGTTTGATCGTTGCAACCATCCTTTTTGCACTCGGTTTTTACGGTGTGATGGTGCGACGCAACCTATTATTTATGCTAATGAGCCTTGAAATCATGATGAATGCCGCTGCGTTGGCATTCGTTTTGGCAGGTAGTGTTTGGGCACAGCCAGATGGACAAGTCATGTTCATCCTGATTCTGACCCTTGCTGCAGCAGAGGCATGTATCGGTCTTGCGATCGTCCTTCAGTTTTATCATCGCTTCCATCATCTGGATGTGGATGCTGCTAGTGAGATGCGCGGATGAGTACATTATATTTAACCGTTTTATTCCCGCTCATTGGTTTTATCCTTTTAGCGGCAGGGCGTGACAAACTTTCTGAAAATGTAGCTGCCATTATTGGTGTCGGTTCAGTCGGTTTATCTGCGTTATTTGCTTTAATTGCTGGTCTTGCATTTACCAGCAGCGGTCAAACCGTTTTTGTTCAGCACTTATGGACGTGGTTCAGTGTTGGCGGTTTTGAGCCAGGTATCAGCTTGCACCTTGATGGCTTGTCATTATTGATGACAGGTATGGTCACTGGTGTTGGCTTCCTGATTCACATTTTCGCATCATGGTATATGCGTGGTGAAGAAGGCTATGCGCGTTTCTTCTCTTATTTCAACCTGTTCGTTGCCAGCATGTTGTTGTTGGTATTGGGTGATAACCTTGCGTTATTGTTCTTGGGTTGGGAAGGCGTAGGTCTGTGCTCATATCTCTTGATTGGTTTCTACTACTCAAACCCTGCAAATGGTTGGGCAGCAATCAAGGCATTCACCGTAACACGTGTGGGTGACGTATTCTTACTCATCGCATTGTTCCTGATTTATCAACAGTTTGGTACTTTGAATATTCAGTACATCGTTGAAAATGCAGCAACTGTGATGACGCAAAGCTCATCATTGTCAATCTGGACAGCATTGATGTTGTTCTTGGGTGCAGCAGGTAAATCTGCGCAAATCCCATTGCAAACATGGTTGGCAGATGCGATGGCTGGTCCTACACCAGTATCTGCATTGATCCACGCTGCGACAATGGTTACAGCGGGTGTGTACTTATGCTGCCGTATGTTCTCTGTGATGGAAATGGCACCAGAAGTGATGCAGTTCATCTCGATTACAGGTGCAGTGACCTTGCTTGTGGCTGGTTTTGCAGCATTGGTTCAAACCGATATCAAACGTATTCTGGCTTACTCAACCATGAGTCAGCTCGGTTATATGTTTATGGCGGTGGGTGCTGAAGCGTACCAAGCAGGTTTATTCCACATGCTTGCTCACGCATTCTTCAAAGCATTATTGTTCCTTTCTTCAGGTGCCGTAATTCTTGCATGTCATCACGAACAAAACATTTTCAAAATGGGTGGATTACGTCACAAGATTCCATTCGTATTCTGGTGTTTCGTGATCGGTGGTGGCGCATTGGCAGCACTTCCAATCGTAACGGTTGGCTTCTTCTCTAAAGATGCGATCTTGGGCGCGGTATATGCTCAATCGACCATTGCAAACCTTCCGCTTTACAATACCTTGTACTGGGTAGGTGTTGCGGGCGCATTCTTAACGTCTATTTATACATTCCGCTTAATCTGGGTCGTATTCTTCGGCGAAGAGAAAACGCATGCACATGCCATTCATGGTGTAACTTATTGGGGCCCGCTTGCGATTCTTGCTGCACTGTCAACAGGTATTGGTTACTTCTTACAAGCGCCAGTTGCCAAGTTATTGACGGCTGCAAATATTCCAAGTTTTGTGATTCCTGAAACATTAGAAGCTGCTGTTTCTCATGCTGAACATTTAGCAAGTGGTGTTGCCCTTGTTGGTCTGGCTGTAGGTATCTTCTTGTTTGCCTTTGCGTATGGTGCAGTTAAATCATTTGCTCAAAGTTCTTTGGGTTCAGGTTTAGCGCATATTTGCCGTACTGCATTTGGTTTTGATGCTTTGTATGACATCGTATTTGTAAAACCTTACTTATTGATTGCGAAAATTTTAGGTCGTGATCCAGTTGATGGTCTATGGTTAGTACTCCCTGCAATTGTGAAGGGCGGTAATAGCTTTACAAGTTCGCGTCAAACAGGTTCATTACGTGAATACGCATCAAGCATGTCACTCGGTGTAGTGGTGTTATTGATGATCTTGATCGTGATTCAGGTTGTGGGGAAATAAAATGGAAAACAATTTAATTTTACCCGCACTGATTTTAGTTCCTTTCATTGCTGGTTTTATTTGCTGGTTGGTTGATAAATTCGACCAGCACTTACCGCGTTGGATTGCCTTAATTGGTATGCTCATTACTTTTGGTTTGGGCATTGCACTTTGGCAAAGTGGTACATATAGCTACGAGTTGGGCGGTAAAGTCCCGACGTGGGCGGCTGAATTCCATCTTCCATGGATTCAGACTTTAGGTATTAGCATTCACTTGGCGGTGGATGGTTTATCTCTTCTTATGGTGTTGTTAACCGCATTACTCGGTGTACTTGCAGTTGGCTGTTCATGGGGTGAGATTCAAAAGAATGTTGGTTTCTTCCATTTAAACTTGCTTTGGAGTTTAGGTGGGGTGATCGGTGTATTCTTGGCGATTGACTTATTCTTGTTCTTCTTCTTCTGGGAGATGATGCTTGTACCAATCTACTTCCTGATTGCGTTATGGGGTCATAAAGGTTCGAATGGTCGTTCACGTGTTTACGCTGCAACCAAATTCTTCCTCTATACACAAATCGCTGGTTTGATCATGTTAATCGGTATCTTGGGCCTCGTGGTCTATGGATACATGATGACAGGCATGATCGGTTTCGATTACAACTATTTATTGGCTGTTGCGAACCACTTACCACCTGAAGTTGCTTATGCATTCATGCTGTGTTTCTTCATCGGCTTTGCGGTGAAATTACCAGTATTCCCATTACACGGCTGGTTGCCTGATGCGCATGCGCAAGCACCAACAGCGGGTTCTGTGGATTTAGCGGGTATCTTGATTAAGACAGCTGCTTACGGTTTGCTTCGTTTCGTAATTCCATTCTTCCCGGCAGCGTCAGCACAATTTGCTGATATCGCCATTATTCTGGGCTTGATTGGTATTTTCTACGGTGCATTCCTTGCTTACCAGCAAACAGATATGAAGCGCTTACTTGCGTATACGTCTATTTCGCACATGGGTTTCATCTTACTTGCAATCTACGCAGGTAATATCCTGACATTCCAAGGCCTCATGATCATGATGTTGGCACATGGCTTGTCATCTGCTGCATTGTTCATTATGTCTGGTCAGGTTTATGAGCGTTTACACACACGTGATTTACGTTTAATGGGCGGCCTTCGTGGTCAGCTTCAATACTTGCCATTCTTCCTGATGTTCTTTGTTGCAGCATTGGTTGGTGTACCAGGTCTAGGTAACTTTATTGGTGAATTCCTGATACTTATGGGTTCATTTAAAGCTTATCCAGCTTTCACCATCATTGCAGCAGTGAGCTTGGTATTTGCTGGTCTTTATGGTCTGATCCTGATTCACAAAGCATTGTTTGGTGAACCAAACCCAGAGCAAAAACAGCACTATACCAGCCCGCTTAAAGATTTATCTGCACGTGAAGTCAGCATTTTGATGATCTGTGTGATCGGCTTAGTTTGGTTAGGTATTTACCCACAAACTTTCTTGGATATGTCACATTCAAGCATGCAGTGGTTAGTAAATAGTTATATGCCAGTACAAGAAGTTGTTGAAACTGTTCAACAGGCTGCAACTCAACTTGAACATGTGGAGATGCAATAAACCATGAACTTCACAATTTCTTTTTCTGAGCTGATGCCTTTAGCTCCAGTGATGATTGTGGCACTGACCGCAATCGTCGTGATGTTGTTGACTGCGATTAAACGTAATCACAACCTCATTGCGACCACTTCGGTTGTCGGTTTAAACCTTGCTGCAATCTTTATTGCATACACCATGTTTACTGGGCACTTTGCGCCAGTAAACGTGATGGGCATGTTTATGGTTGATCCATTTACCATGCTCTATCAATTCCTGATTTTGATTGCTGCTTTAGCGTGCTGTACCTTGTCTCATGCGTATATCGAGACCTATAAGGAAAACCGCGAAGAACTTTACATCTTGTTGCTGTCTTCAGTTGCAGGTGCAATGTTATTGGTTGCTAGTTCGCACTATGCAGCATTCTTCATCAGCTTAGAATTGATGTCGATTCCTGTATACGGCATGTTGGCGTATACCTATCAGCGTAGCCAGTCTTTGGAAGCGGGGATTAAATACCTTGTACTTTCAGCGACTGCGTCTGCAATGTTGTTGATGGGTATGGCGTATATCTATGCTTATACAGGTTCATTGTCATTCTATGACTCTGTTCAGGCATTGTTTACTGCGATCAAACAACCAATGGTGTTATTGGGCTTAGGTTTAATTATCTTTGCTGTTGCATTCAAACTTTCACTTGCGCCATTCCATAAATGGACGCCAGATGTGTATGCCGGTGCGCCGGCGCCAATGGCAACCTTCTTGGCTACGGCTGCGAAAGTTGCAACGATCGGTTTATTTGTTCGTTACTTACTCACTTCTGGTGCGATCCTGATTGAGTCAATTGTGACAGTGATTACCATCATTGCAGTATTGTCGATTGTTGTGGGTAACTTACTTGCAGTACGTCAAGTTAACTTGAAGCGTATCTTGGGTTATTCATCAATTGCACACTTTGGTTATTTGTTGATTGCTTTGATCAGCATGACTTATGCAAGCCTTGGTAGCGTGACGGTTTATGTGATTACTTATGTACTCACTACAATCGGTGCGTTCGGTGCAGTTGCATTAATGTCTAGCCCGTATAACAACGTTGATGAAGCACAAAGTCTTGCAGACTACCGTGGTCTGTTCTGGCGCCGTCCGATCTTGACTGCAACATTAACTGTAATGATGTTGTCTTTAGCAGGTATTCCATTAACTGCAGGCTTTATTGGTAAGTTCCTTGTGGTGATGGCTGCGGTAACCACACAACACTGGTTCCTAGCTGCAATGATCGTTGTGGGTAGTGGTATCGGTTTGTATTACTACTTACGTGTGATGGTTGTGATGTACATGACACCACCAGATGTACCACGTATTGATGCTGATGCACACTGGGGTACTAAAGTGGGTGGCTTGATGGTGCTTGCTGCTGCATTACTTGTATTCGTATTGGGTGTCTACCCAGATCCGATGATTAACCTCGCATTGAAGGCTGAGATCATGTCTCCATTGCACTTTATGTTGTCTCAACAACAGTAATCGTCTGATTTGTACAAAAAAGCCTCCAAAATTGGGGGCTTTTTTATTGCCGAGTAAAAAAACGCTTTATAATAGACAAAGATTAACATTACCTAGGTACTCACTCGTGTCGATTCAAGAAATTCGTCATCCGCTTATTCGCCATAAACTTGGTTTACTACGTCGTTCTGACATCAGTACCAAGAATTTTCGTGAATTAGCGCAAGAAGTCACGATGTTACTGACTTATGAAGCAACAAAGGATCTTCCTGTTGTTGAGCATGAAATTGATGGGTGGGCAGGGAAAGTCTCAACTCAGCGTATCGCAGGGAAGAAAATCACAATTGTACCTATCTTGCGTGCTGGTATTGGGATGTTGGAAGGTGTACTGAGCCTGATCCCAAGTGCGAAAGTGAGTGTTTTGGGTTTAGAGCGTGATGAAGCAACCTTGGAAGTTCGTACTTACTATAAAAAGTTAGTGCCAGATGTTGCCAATCGTTTGGCTATGATCATTGATCCAATGCTTGCGACGGGTAATTCACTCATCGCTGCGATTGATGTATTGAAAGCAAGTGGTTGTAAAGATATTCGTGTTATGGTCTTGGTTGCCGCACCAGAAGGTGTTGCTAAAGTAGAAGCGGCACATCCTGATGTTCGCATTTATACTGCATCGATTGACCAAGGTTTAAATGAAGAAGGTTATATCGTTCCTGGTCTGGGTGATGCAGGCGATAAAATCTTTGGTAGTGTTCAAAAAGACTAATTTTTGACACATTCTTAAAAGAGACTTGATCTCATCCTGAAGCTATTTTGAGGATTGATTGAAAGTCTCTTTTTTATTTTTATATACTGTCATCATCGCATTGAGAAAATAGGATAAATGTCATGAAGCAAGAATTCTATCAAGGCAAAGTTAAACAATATAATCCAGACAAAGGCTTTGGTTTTATTGGGACGTCTGAAGGGGATGTATTTTTTCATATTTCAGAGTATCCAGCCGATGCTGAGCCGAAAAGAAATGAAAAAGTGAAATTTATCGTTGTTGAAAATGACGGGAAGTACAAAGCGACCAAGATTGAACGTCTTGATCCGAATCCTGCCAAAACCAAGAAAACCAAAATTGCTGAGCACAATAATTCGATTACGTCGGCATTATTGTCAAACTTCCGTCGCTAAATACACAACATTTATCCTTTTTTTATTTAGGTATCCACTTAAATATTATGAGAAAAGAGGCTTTCTAGCCTCTTTTTTTATTAGAATAGAAGCAATATAAAAAATAGAGCGTACGCAATGTTTCTTGAGGGAAAAATTAAAAAATACAATTCAGAGCGCGGTTTTGGTTTTATTCAGGTAGAAGGAAGAACATCAGATATTTTCTTTCATATTACTGATTTTCCCAAAATGGCTGGTGAACCGAAACTAGGGGAAAGACTCAAATTTCTGATTGTTGAAGAGCATGGAAAATTTAAAGCAACTAATATTGTTCGACTGGATTTAAAAGAAGCAAACTCGATTTCTGAAATCACTCCTAATGAAAAATTGACCGTACCAGCATCAGCTAGTACTCAAGAGACTTCCAAGAAAGGATTAACATTTACCATCGTAGGATTAATTGTAATTGCAATCTTAAGTGGTTTAGTTTTTCAGAAGTACCAATCTTATCAGCAATCAAAAAAACTAAAAGCTGCTCAATTGATCGAAGAGCAAAGGAAAATTATAGAACAACAACGACAAGCTATTGGTGAATTATCAGAGGTGAAATTGTCAGAAAAAACCAAGAGGGCACTCGAATCTAGTCATGTCCAATCTGTTCAGAACAAATCATCTACTAAAGTAAATCACCAATTCCAGTGTGATGGACGAGAGCATTGTTCCCAAATGAGTTCTTATGAGGAAGCACTGTTCTTTTTAAAAAATTGTCCTAATACAAAAATGGATGGTGATGGGGACGGTATTCCTTGTGAACGTCAATTTGGGCGTTAAATACGGAGCATAGGCGGTGAGGGTGAGCACTCTTTAAATAACACATGTTATTGAATAGACTAAAATTATGATAAGAAACATAGAGTTGTTAAGATCGCTCTTTAGACTCTGAGATAAATTTTCGAGGTTGCTTCTTAATGTTAAAGTAATAAATAGTTATTACTTTGTTAATGGTTTTTATTATCATTTGTTAATTTTTCTTATATAATGTGATCAAATTTTTATCGGGGTATGGTCACTTGAAAAAGAATATATTGTTTCTATCTCTCATTGCATTACCTATGTTTGCTGTGGCTGAAGAAAACACAGTTTTGCCAACGATTGTCGTGAAAGCTGACTCACAAGCAACAGATGCAACAGGTAAACTTAAAAAAGATGCCAGTTTAGGTATCCTCGGTGAGAAAGCTGTATTGGATACGCCATTCAGTATCCAGTCCTATACCGAGCAGGCAATTAAGGATAAGCAAGCGGATTCGATTGCAGGCATTCTTAAAAATGATCCAAGTATTCGTACCACCACCAATAGTGGGCATTTAAACGAAAACTTTATGATTCGCGGCTTTGCGGTGACATGGGAAGATGCCAATATTAATGGTGCTTATGGCATGTCACCAAGTGGTCGTACACCGACTGATATTTTAAGCTCTGCCAGTGTATTGAAAGGTCCAAATGCATTAATTGCAGGCATGGCACCAGGTGGGAGTATTGGTGGAGTCGTGATGGCAACAACCAAACGTGCGGATCGCGATCTGACCCAAGTCTCTGCGATGTACGAAGATGGTGGTTACTACAAATCAGGTTTTGATGTATCTGGCCGTTTTGGTGAAGACAACAAATTTGGTGCGCGCGTCAGTGCGACTTATGGACAAGGTGAACATATTGTTGACGGGCTGGAAGATGAAAATACGGCTGCGGTACTAGCACTCGACTATACGACTGATCAGGCCAAAATTAACTTTGATGCTTATTCGGTACGAGATAAGCGTGATGGTGGTTCACCAGCAATGATCTCTTTTGCGACTTTGGGACGTGTTTTACCAGCACCAGATGGAAAACTGAATTATTTCCCACATTTAGAAGGTATGCAAAGTGCTAATTATGTGGGCTTATCAGGAGAATATAAGCTTCTACCAAATTTAAAAGCATTTGCCGGCGCTGGGTTCAATGAGCGTGAATACCGTGGGCATTTATTTGGTACCCGTATGGTTGTACAAAATTTAGCTGCAAATTATTGTGGCCCTTTAACAGGTAATAAATGCCTAGGCAATGCCAATCCCTTAGTTGCTGAGAATGGCGATGCTTTGTCACAATATTACCGTGTTGGTTCAAAAGAACATAACACCACATTTAATGCTGGCTTAGAAGGTCAGATTTTCACGGGTGATATTTCTCATACCTTGGCATTCCGTGCTGATTATTTAAAACGTAAATATAGTCAGCATCAGGGACGTGGTGCAAAAGAAGTTTACTTTCCGACCAATATCTATGATCCAAGTAGCGAAGGGCATATGCCTGATACTTGGCCAGTTATTGTACCTTTCGCCGATGATGTCTATGTCAGCTATAGTTTGAGTGATCAGATTTCCATGCTGGATGACAAGCTACAGTTTATTTTAGGTGTACGCTATCAAGACATGAATTTAAAGGCACTCACCACCAATACCAAATTGAATGCGGATAAAGTATCTCCAAGTGCCGCCATTGTTGTGAAACCTTTTGGTGAAGAAACCTCATTCTATGTCAGCTATGTCGAAGGCCTAGTTAGAGGGGCAACCGTGAATGTACCTACGGATGTCAATTACAATAAAACATTTGCTCCATTTGAAAGTAAGCAATATGAAATTGGTGCGAAATATCAAGATGATCGTTGGTTACACACTTTAGCACTGTATCAAATTAAAAAACCGAGCACGCTCACTACACCATTAGAAAAAACGGATCCCCTTGCTGAGAATGGTAAATATAAGCAAATCACAACGGATGGTGCGAAGACTGAATCGAAAGGTGTTGAATACGGTTTTTCAGGCAAAGTGACTGACGACCTAATCGTATATGGTAATTTGGCTTATATTGATACTGAATACAAAAAAGCAATTTTAAGTAGTGGAGTTGGGGTTTCTGGAAATACGCTTGAAGGTACGCCTGAATTTACCGCAGGTGTTGGCGTAGATTATAAAATCCCATTTGTTGAAGGCTTAAGCGTCAATGCGTTTGTGACTTATGTGGATGAACAATACTTAACAGCGGATAATAAGCTACAGTTACCTGATTATACCTTGGTTGATTTAGGTGCAAAGTACGTAACTAAACTCGGAGGCGTGAATACAACTTTCCGTGCTAATGTGGATAATGTCGCTGATAAGAAATATTGGGATGGCGTGTTTACCAGTGGTTTTACGACAGTTGGCGCAGGTCGCACTTATAAACTTGGTGTGAGCTTCGATTTCTAAACCGAACTGCATAAAAAAATGCTTCCAAGTGGAAGCATTTTTTTATTTAAAAAGTTAAACCTTTGCTTCGCAAAATTGCAAAAAGGCTTTTAAGCCAGGCCCTTGGTATTTTTGGCGATGTACCAGCATATAAAGCGGGCGGGTTAATTCCCAGTAAGGCGTATCTAGAATGACTAACTGGCCTTTTTCCTGAAGAGGTTCAATCGCCAGTTTGGAAATACATGACATGCCCAAACCACCTGCGACTATTTTTAAAATCGCTTCATTATGGCCCAGTGTTAAACGGATATTGGCATCTGGTAAATCTTGTAAAATGGCATTATCAAACACTTCACGTGTTCCTGAACCTTCTTCACGTAAGATCCATTCTACTTCATCAAAATCTGCCGGTGTAATGGGGCGGTTGAGCTGTGCAAGAGGATGATCAGGTGCGCAACATACAGCCAGTTCATCATTACGCCAATGAATACATTGTAGTTGTGGTAAATGACATGAACCTTCGATTAAGGCGAGATCAAGCTGAAATTGATTCACTGCTTCAATCATTTGACGGGTATTACCCACTTGCAGTTGGAGATGCGCTTGCGGATGACGTTGTAAAAAATCAGCCATCAAATCAGGCATTAAATAATCACTGATGGTGAGTGTTGCCCCAAGGCGTAAATCAATGCTTTGTAACTCGCCTTTGGCCGCTTGTTCAAAAGCTTCACAACGCCCTAAAATCTCAAGCGCTTGAGGAAGTAAAAAACGTCCTAGATCATTCAGTTGTAAGCGTTTTCCCAGACGGTCGAATAATGGTGCACCCAGACCATCTTCTAAATCTGCTAAGGCCATACTTGCCGCACTTTGTGTGAGACGAACAGCATCACTCGCTTTGGTTACAGTTCCCTCTTGAGCGACCGCCACGAAAACAGCCAATTGGCGTAATGTCATGCGCATGTTAAATAGCCTTAATGTTTTGAGTATCCATCATTTATTCGATCATGCTAACATGAGCCTACTGTTTCGTGCCACGTTCAAATCATGTCAATTGAAAAATTTAGCGTAGAAAAGGTTTTATCTGTACACCGTTGGGCTGACAATCTGTTTAGTTTTACCATGACCCGTCCAGCCCATTTTAAATTCACCGCAGGGCAGTTTGCCCGTATTGGTTTAATGGTAGATGGCGAACTGGTGGTTCGTGCTTATTCGGTGGTGTCTTCACCCTTTGATGAAACGCTAGAATTCTTTTCAATTGTGGTACCCGATGGCGCATTTACCTCAAATCTGCAACACCTTAAAGTGGGTGATGAGCTGTATCTGGAAAAGATCTCGTATGGATATTTAACCCTTGCGCGTTATCAACAACCTTTACCGCAGGATTTATGGTTATTGGGGACAGGGACTGGTCTGGCGCCGTTCTTATCGATGCTGCAAGATTTTGAAACATGGAATAAATACCAGCACATCAATCTGGTTTATAGCGTTCGTACCGAGTCTGAACTAGCTTATGTAGATCGTATTCAAGAGATTGCGGCACTGTTTGGTGAGGGACATACGGGCTTTAAATTTGTCCCGATCATCACGCGTGATCCAGAGGCGCCATTACATGATCGTTTACCTGTGCTGATTGGCAATGGCGAACTAGAAAAAGCCGTTGGCTTGGATTTGAATCCAGCCAGCAGTCATGTGATGTTATGTGGTAATCCGCAGATGGTGGAAGACACTAAAGAAGCGCTAAAATTGCGTGGTTTAATTATGAATCGTCGTGGTGAAGGTAATATTGCCGTAGAAAATTACTGGTAACAGACTTCGGTTGAGACGATCCATCTGAATGAAGGAGGAGGGATATGTTTAGTGAACAAACATATCCATAAATTCACGGATTTCCTGAATCGCCGTGTCTACATCTGTGGTTAACCAGGTTGGTTCAAATAACCCGATGTAATGCTCAAGGCGTTCTTGAGGAACGACCAGACGTACAGGACAATCTTCTTCCAGTAAGCGCCACGGCAAGATGGGAACTTCATTATCTAAAAAAGGCTGTACATTACGAATATCAATGATCATGGCATTGATACAGTCTGGTAATGGCATCACCGAAAACTCTTCTGTGCGGCGACGAAAATATTCCAGATCACCCCATTTCAGGATATAGCTTGGCTTATTAAACTCAATAATTCCAATCAAATGTTCATCGCGTGTGTGATGTAAAAAACATTGATGTGTTACATCAGTGTCCAAATCAAGAGAAACACTTTGTTGGCTATAGGACATAAAGCAAAACATTTAAAAAACGGGACTGAGCATTATAGCTTATTTTTGTTGCCCGCTAAAGCCGCCTATATTTTAAACAAAAAATAAAATAAAAAAAGTAGAGTTCTGCAACCAGTGCAACGATAGTCCGAAGCTTCTTCACACAATGCTACACAGCACGTTGCTAATATAAATATTGAAAAGTAATAAGGATGAGGGCTGCTATCATGCATGATTTTAGTAAGCCACAACCCCATGTGGCGAGCAAAGAAGAAATTACCAAAAAGAGAAGATTACCCGTTTATATTTTGATTCTGGTGGGAATCTTCCTGATTGCATTACTTGTTTATATGGTTGCTGATCATTCAGCCAATCCAACTGCACAAGTGATTCTGTCACAAATGCAGTCGGCAGTTCTGAATGCTTAGACAAGCATATTTTAAGACCGAGAATTAATTCTTCAAAAAGCTCATTGGTGTGAATCAATGAGCTTTTTTGCAATATTTTGCGCACTTTTTGTTGTATTAGTGCTGCCATTTATTGATTGGAAAATAGACAAAAATTATGGTGGAAGCATCCATAAATCATGTTCTTAGTTCATAGAGCAACCATGGGTGGACTGTACAAGACTGAAAAACACAACATAAGGATAACAACATGAATGAATTTTTTAATGACCCCTCCAACCGAGGAGGATTTGATGCAATGTATTATTGGGATCAATTTCACCCAATTTTAGCTGCAATTGTAATTCTGCTGGTCGGCTGGATTATTGCTCTGGTGGTTGCAGCAGGTGTGAAAAAATTACTGCAAAAACTTGATACCAATCATAAATTGTCGTCTGCAACTGGTCGTGCCCCAAATATTGAGAATCTTATTTCTAAGCTGGTGTTCTGGTTTATCATGATTCTGGCGGTTGTGGGTGCATTAAATGTCTTAAATATCAGTGGTGTGAGTGATCCATTTAGCAATATGGTCGGGCGTATTCTGGCCTTCATCCCTAATCTGCTTGCTGCTGTTGCGGTCGGTTTTGTTGGCTGGATTATTGCCCGTCTGGTACGCGCAGGATTAACCAATGTACTTGCTAGAACCGAGCTGGATGAGAAGCTGAGCGGTGAGGTCGGTGTCAGTTCACTGAGCAGCAATATCGGTGAAATTTTTTACTGGCTGGTTTTATTACTGTTCTTGCCGATTGTTTTATCGATTTTAGGATTAACAGGTCTATTAATCCCTGTACAGAACATGGTGAATGATGCCGTTGCTTATTTACCGAATCTGTTTATTACAGGTGTCATTATCTTCGTCGGTTATATTCTTGCGAAGATTGTACGTGGCATTGTTGAAGGTTTAAGTAATAGTCTGGGTTTACAAACACAGGCTGAAAAAGTAGGGCTATTTAAAAATTCAAATGTCTCTAAATTTTTAGGCTCTTTTGTCTTCGCCGTCATTATTATTACCACTTTAATTGTGGCATTTGAAGCACTTGGTATCGAAGCGATTTCTCAACCAGCGACATCAATGCTGAATGAAATTATGCACGCGATTCCACAGATTATTGCGGCAGGCCTGATTTTAATTGTGGCTTATATTGTTTCGCGTTTTGTTGGACGTTTAGTGGCTGAATTGATTTCAGGTGCGGGTGTCGATGAAATTCCAATGAAACTCGATGTACAACGTTTCCTTGGACAGACTCGTGTTTCAGATGTGGTTGGCTGTCTAATCGTGTTCTTCACCATGCTATTTGCTGTTTCAGAAGCAGCGAATCGTCTGGGGCTGGAACAGGTGAGTGTACTTATCGCCATGTTTATCCAGTTCGGTGCAAGTATCCTTCTAGGTGCAGTGATTCTGGTAATCGGCTTCTGGCTGGCGAATGTGGTTGCCAATGTCGTTCAACGTGGTGAATATAATAGCTCTCGCTGGTTAGGTAATCTGGTCCGTATTTTAATTATGGGACTTGTGATTGCGATGGGCTTGAAAGCAATGGGTATTGCGGATTCTATTGTTAATCTGGCATTCGGTTTAACACTGGGTTCAGTTGCAGTCGCATTTGCATTGGCCTTTGGTTTAGGGGGTCGTCAACCAGCAGAGCGTTTACTTGGTGATTTACTAGATAAGGCAAAAACAGAAGGCAACAAACCAAATCCGTTGCACAAGGATGAGGTTAAGCCAGCAGCGCCTGTGAGCCCAACACCAACAGCGCCAACGACTCCAGTGAATCCTGTGAGTCCGACACCAACTTCATCAGATACTCCGGCGAATCCAACACCACCAACTCCGCCATATTCGGATGAATAGTAAAAAATAATCTTTGATTTTTTCAATCAATTCGACCACTCTAAGCAGGGTGGTCGTTTTGTTTTTATTCGCACTTTTGGTCTTTATTTGTAATGCTGTCCAGAGTTGTTAGGACATACGTTTTGCATCCAGCTCAGTTCAACATGTTGTAAATTCTGAGCGAAGTAGAATGAGCAAGTTGCGCATTCGATTGAGTCGAAGTGAAAACTTGGCCTAAAAAGCAATTCATTTATAGATAAAGTCCCCATAGTCTCTCAATAAAAAGTTAATAGGAGAACAGAATGAAGAGGCCAAATCGTGTATTTGCACCGATTATTATTGCAGGTATTACTGTTGGTTTTTTGGCAAGTGCTTACAAATTTGTCGTGGCGAAATCAAGCCCAACCAAAGAAAAATCAATCGAAAATACTCAGAAAATCCCGTCTTCGGAAGCTGCTAATTCTTCAGATGAACCCCATTAAGTATTGATTCATCTGAAGCCAAAGCGAAGGGTATGTATCAGAACCGGATTTAAACGAATTGGGCTGCTGCCTGTGCAGATGACCACGCCCACTGGAAGTTATAACCGCCTAAGTGTCCTGTCGCATCCAGCACTTCGCCAATAAAATATAGGCCTTTCTGCTTTTTACTTTCCATGGTTTTTGATGAGACTTCACTGGTATCTACACCACCCAGTGTCACTTCAGCTGTGCGATAACCTTCGGTTCCAGACGGTTTAACGGAGAATGCATGGAGCTGTGCCGCAATCTGCTCCAGTTGAAGGTCGCTTATATTGCCAATCGCAGTTTCACTTTGCTCTGCCCAGATCAATTGCTGTAATTCAAGTACGATGCTTTTGGCGGTAAATTCGCTCAGCAAGGTTCGTAACAGCACTTTCGGCTGAGATTTTTTCTTTTCTTTGAAAAATTGAGCGAAGTCCTGAGTCGGAAAGAAATCTATTTTAAAGCTTTCACCGACATGCCAATAGTTGGAAAGTTGTAAAGCGCTTGGGCCGCTGAGTCCACGATGGGTAAAGAGCAAAGCTTCGGTAAATTGATGGCGTTCATTAATTAACGTTGCATCTAGCGCATTGCCGCTTAAACGGGTGGTCACTTCTTTAAATTGATCTGAGAAGGTAAAGGGAACGAGACCTGCGCGTGTTGGGTATACGTGATGTCCGAACTGTTGTGCAAGCTCATAACCAAAGCCAGAACCACCTAACGTTGGAATAGACAAACCGCCTGTCGCAACCACGAGTGAGTCACATTGATAAGTCCCTTGACTGGTTTCAATGATAAAGCCTGAATCTGCTTGTGCTTTGACTTGCTGCACTTCGCAATGGGTTTGAATCTGTACACGTTTGGCTTTATCACATTCTGAAAGTAACAGCTCAAGGATTTCTTTTGATCCTTTTAGGGTAAAAAGCTGACCGTGCTTGCGTTCTTCATATTCAATTCCGTATTCACAGACTAGACCAATAAAGTCCCAGTTGGTATAGCGGGTGAGGGCAGAAATAACGAAATGTGGATTTTCAGAAAGATAGTTCGCAGGCTCGACATCCAGATTGGTAAAGTTACATTTACCACCACCAGACATCAAAATCTTTTTACCGACTTTATTGGCTTTTTCAAGCACTGCAACCGAGCGCCCACGTTTGCCTGCTTCAGCAGCCAACATCAAGCCTGATGCACCTGCACCTAAAACAACAACATCAACTTGATGGATCATGGGGGAAATACTCAAGAGCGGAAAAGCGGGCAATTATAAAAGATTTATGCAGCTTTTAGTATGTTTTCAATTTTCCTTGTAAACCACCTGTGTGAATCGCAAGAATACGGGTATTTTCTGGGAAATGTTGCTGCTGAATCAGGTCAAAAAGTCCCATCATCATTTTAGCGGTATAGACCTGTTCTAATGGAATCGCATATTGCTGTTCAAACTGTTGCATAAATTGCAGTAGCGCTGGACTGGTTTTGGCGTAACCACCACTACAATAGGCATCAGTTAAAGACCAATTTTTTTTATCAGTCCATTGTTGAATCTCTTGTTGCAGAAAATCCCCTTTTAAGGCAGAAAAACCCAGCACATGCTGTCGATCTGAACTGCTTTCAATCAGCCCTGCAATGGTTCCACCTGTACCAACGGCACAGCAAATCACGTCATAATTTTCTCGATCATGAGCAGAGAGTATTTCCTGACTGCCTTGCAAGGCAAGTGTATTGGTTCCGCCCTCTGGAACGATGAAAGCTTGCGGATATTGTTGTTGTAGTTGTTGTAAATACGTGGCTTCATTGCGCAGCCGATATCCGGCCCGACTCACAAAATGCAGTTGCATACCAAAATCATGTGCAGTTTGTAGTGTTGGATTTAAGGCGTGCAAAGCCAACTCGTCTCCGCGAATAATGCCAATACTTTGAAAACCAAAACGTTGAGCGGCATACGCTGTTGCAGCAATATGGTTAGAAAAAGCACCGCCAAAAGTCAGTATTTTTGAGCAGCCTTGTTGCTGTGCGGCAAGCAGGTTGTATTTAAGTTTGAAAAACTTATTGCCCGAAATGTGGGGATGAATCTGATCCAGACGCTTCACGGTGAGTTGAACTGGCGCAGGAATCTCTAAGGTCTGATAGGGAGTGGGAAAAGCAATGTGATCAAACATCTTAGATCATGAGAAAAGAGCTTGATCACATTGTAAATGGATTTGATTGAGAATGTCAGTATGGTTTAGGAACTGGTGTCTACCGAAGTAATGACAGACATACCTGGACGTAAATTTTCCATCCCTTTCTGATTTGGATCTACGGTGATCCGTACAGCAATACGTTGTACCACTTTGGTGAAGTTACCTGTCGCATTGTCAGGCTTCAATACACTGAATTCTGAACCAGCCGCAGGAGAAATCTGCTCTACCTGTCCAGTGAACTTTTGATGATTCATTGCATCCACAGTGAAATAGGCCTTTTGACCAATTTTCATATTGGCAATCTGGGTTTCCTTAAAGTTGGCAATGACCCAAGTTTGTTGTGGGATTAAATAGAGCAATTGTGTGCCTGCTGCAACGTATTGACCTACACGCGGATTGACTTCGCCGAGTTGACCATCCAGTGGCGCAACAATAGTGCTGTAATCCTTGGTGGTGTTGGCTTGATCTAGTTGTGCCTGAGCGCTATTTACTTGGGCTTTTAAGCCTGCTTCAGCGACTTGCGCCGTTTTTAAGGCTTCTTGTGCAACCAGAATATTGGCTTGCGCCTGTTTGAGTAAAGCAAGGTTATTCTGTGCATCAGCCGCAGCTTTATCCTGTTCTGATTTTGAGGCAGCGCCACTATCGCCCAATTGTTGATAGCGTTTAAGTTGTGCAACCGAGAGATCGTATTGCGCCTTGACCTGATCCAGTTTGGCTTGTGCTGCAACCACATCTGCCTGACGTTGGGCAATGGCTTGAGTCTGATTGGCAAGGCTATTTTCCGCTTGTTCTACCCCAGAAACAGCTTGGGTCACCTTTTGGTCATAGGTCGTTGCATCAATATGCATGAGTACCTGACCCTGTTTAACATGATCAAAGTCCTTAACCAGAACATCCTTGATATAGCCATTAATCTGTGAGGAAAGAATAGTGGTTTTACCTTTCACATAGCTATTGTCAGTATGTTCAATCGCCGAGTGGAATGGCCCGATTCGCCATGCCCATAAAATAATTGTAATCCCGACAATTAATACCAGCAGCATCCACCACAAGGTTGAACGCTTGGTCTTGATCAACTTACTGGTTGGCGGTGGAGGTGGCGGTGGCATTTGCGTCACAGCTTCTGGTGCCTTTTCAGGTTGAACCGTCTGGTTTTGCTCGTTGTTCTGAGCATTTGTATTTTCTGGTTTATCTTGTTCAGACATAATGTTTTCTCAATCAAATACCATAAGGGTTAACTGGCTGCTTGCAGATTTTTTCGGGTCAAGTACTTATTACGTACATATTTAAATAACCCCCATAGCAGTAAAACAACAGCAAAAATGCCATTTAATACAATCACATCGTTATAGGCGCGAACCTGTGCTTCGCGGGTCACCACTTTATTCAGGTTTTGTAGCGCCTGATTGTTTTGTAGAACGGGATCATTGGTGGTTACCATTGCACTATGCTGATAAGTCTGTAAGCGTTGTGCCACCAATGGATCGGTCGGATCAAGATAGCTGTTGATCTCGACTTTATAACCATAGGTTTGGTGTTGCTGGTAAGTATTAAAGAAGGACGAACCGACCAGACCACCAAAGTTTTGGGTGGCTGAAAAGAGTACGATGAAAGTCACCACATATTGCGGTCCACGTTGCAAGGTGCGCATAAAGCCCATTAGCAGCAGTGGCCCAATAAACACACCGCCTGCAAAGCTCACTAAAAATTGACTACGATAGAAATTGGCTGGGCGTACATCACTGGTCAGGTGATAGTCCAGTGCACAGGCGATGAGGATCAGGATTTCAGCAAGGAATAAATTTAAAATTAAACGCTCGCGATGGAATGTTAATGCACTAAATACTGAACCTGCAATCGTCCCACAAAAGATCACCACATATAGGGGAACAAATTGATCTGGCCCCATACCCATGGTTTTCAAAAAATTCACCGCCGCATAACTTTGTTCTGACATCAGTAGGCGTAGCGCAAAAGCACTGACCACGAAACTGAGTAAATCGCCAGCCGCCAGCCAGCGGGTCATGATCAAGGGATTGGTTCGATAATGTTCGTAAGTGAGGCCCAATACAATCAGACAGAAACCGACGATCAAGGTATAAGCCAGCCACGGGCTATCGAACCACCACAGAATAGGCCCTTGGGTGAGGACAATACACAGACAGGCAAAACCCGGTGCCAATAGAGCAAAAGTGAAGAAATCCTGCTTCTCAAATACCTCCAGACGTAAGCTACGCGGTAGTTTAAGTGAGACCACCATCGCGAAACAGCAAATGGCCAGACCTAATTCAAAGGTATAAATTACATCCCATTGGTTTGCGCTGAGTAGAAAAGGCGAAATGATCCAAGCCAATGGCAATCCCAGTTGCTGAAATCCAAAAGCCAGATAAATGCCTTTGGCCATATCCGCTTTGCCAAAGGCCTGCATGGTGTAATACATGCCGAGTGAACTGAGTGGTGCGGCAGCCAAGCCTGCAATGAAGCGGACAAATAATGCCATTTCATAGGTTTTGACAAAGGTGTGCAAAATTAGTACGCCGATAAAAACCAGTAGCCCGATTTCTGAAAACAGACGTAAGCCATATTGTTGACGGGCTTTAAATAGAATCAGGTTTGAACTGACATTGGCCATCACATAAGCCGCAGGAAGCCATGCGGCTTGAGAGGCAGTTAATCCGTATTCACCTTGGAAAATAGGTAAATTGGCAACAATAAAGCCGTTACTCAGGCTGGCTGCAATACAAATCAGCAGGCCAATAATAAAATAAGCAACACGTTTCGGTCTGGCATGTGCAATAGCCGCAGGCGAGCCGGGTAAAGTTGGGCGCTCTTCTGCGGACCAATCAGGAGGAGTCTCTAGATAGCGAGGGCTTTTATCCATTTTATTCCCCGACCTACACTTTAATACCGTTTAATAATAATTCTATTGCGCGTTTTGCCAGTCTTAGCTGATCGCTCGCCTGATGTCCCTGAAATGAAGAGCCCAAAATTGCTGTAATCATCGCGAAATCTTGAGGGGTAAGATCAGGGCGACATAATTGGTGCTGAATCGCTTGATCAATCAGAGGCTGTAGCGCTTTATTCCGTCGTTCATAAATGTTTAGCATGATTGGGTCTTCACGATCAATAATGCGCCAGTAATCAATCAGCACGACGAGTTGAGGTATTTGTTCAATATGGCTTTCAATTAAGCGGATAAAACCATCATTAAAGATAAGTAATTCTTTCGCCTTTTGCTCCAGACGGGTAATGGCCCGTTCCAGCAAAGCTGCGATCAAGGCTTTACGATCGGCAAAATTACGATAAAAAGTTGCCCGCCCAACACCAGCATGATCAATGATGGCCTGTAGAGGCACATGCACACCTTGCTTGCGGAAAACTTCCTCTGCGGCATTGAGGAGTTCATCACGATTGTGAGCCGCCAATTGCTGACGTTTTACCATGACCAAAGCTCGTGGAATATTTAATGTGAATTAAACGGACATTTTTGTCCGAAGTAAATATGTAGCAGAAATTTATTTTGTTTAATTTAGGTAAAATCCATCATAGAAGGTACTTTTCTAAGTGCATACAGTGTTAAAAAATAAGACTAAATCAATCATGAATAAAAACGACAATCAGGTGAAGTATGCAGGGATTTGTACAACGTTTTGCAACAGGGATAAAACATCGTCCATATCTCTCCGCAACTTTTAGCTTAGGTTTGCTGATCTATGCAGCATTGCACTTTTTTACTGACTGGAAATGGGCCACCTGCTTGCAGTTAGGCTGGAATATTGCGATTTGGTTGTATCTATTTCTGATTTTGAAAATGATGTGGCATTTGGATGCAACCCATATTTTAAAACGTGCCCATCAACAGGATGAAGGGAAGTGGGTGATCTTAACTGTGGTGCTGATTGCGATCGTGGTGTGTTTTATTTCGATCGTGGTGCAACTCAGTCATGTGCCGAAAGATTTTCCTATTTTAAAAGGTGCACTGATTCTGCTGACCATTGGCACAATATTTTCAACTTGGTTATTGCTGCATACTTTATTTGCGATTCACTATGCCCATGACTATTACCTAGCAAAAAGCCGTCACCAAGAAGCGGGGCTGGATTTTCCCAAGACAGATCAACCCGACTATCTCGATTTTATTTATTTCAGCTATATCATTGGTACGTCTGCACAAACAGCAGATGTGTCCATTACCAGTTCATCGCTTAGGCATTTAAATATTTTTCATTGTGTACTGGCATTTATCTTTAATACGGTCATTTTGGCGGTCGCGATCAATGTTGCGGCAAGTTTGATTGGATTTAATTAATAACTTATTTTTATTAATTAAATTAAAATTGATCATTTTTGTTTTTTATTGTGCTTGGCTATTTTAAATAGAGACAGACACAGCAAGGATAAAAATATGAGCACCCAGCATCAAGTCAATCAACAGCAATACCAAGATAAATCTCAGGCCTATTTAAGCAGTACTGTGCATGCGCAGGGGATTGAATTTCAGAAAATGCAGCAGTTGATCCAGTCACATCAATTTAAAACAGTGTTGGATTTGGGCTGTGGCGGCGGACATGTCAGCTATCAAGTTGCACCGTTTGTAGATCAGGTGACTGCCTACGACTTAACGCCGTCGATGGTGGAGCTGGTTGCTGAACAGGCCCAACAACAAGGTTTCGATAATATCATGACTCAGCAGGGTGCAGCCGAGATATTGCCTTTTGCTGATCAAAGTTTTGATTGCGTTATTACTCGCTATTCAGCACATCATTGGCAGAATGTCGCACAAGCCATGAGTGAGATGTATCGTGTCGTAGCGCAACAAGGCAAAGTGATTATTGTTGATATTTTAGGAAATTCGAATCCTGTGTTGGATACCTTTTTTCAGACGATTGAAACGATTCGCGATCCAAGTCATGTGCGTAATTATAGTTTGGGAGAATGGGCGCGTTTTGCTGAATATGCAGGATTTACGCTAGAAATTGTTGAAAAACAACATTTAGATTTAGAATTTCAGAGCTGGACTGAACGGATGAAAACACCAGAATATGCGGTTCAGACCATACGGGATTTGCAGCACAAAGCTTCTGATCAGACACGTCAATATTATCAGATTCAGGCAGATGGTTCATTTCGTAGTGAAGTGATGTATCTGGTTTTGAGTCGGGCATAAGTTTTAAATGATAATGAATCGACTCAAAAATATTGAGTTAAAGCGATAAAATGAGACAGCAAATCAAAATTTATCTATCACCTGCATCCTGTTTTTAAGTAAAATCATTGCTTGAAAATTATTCTAATCTAGAGGTTATCTTGGAATCGTTATTGATTTTAGGCTCAATTGCGTTGGCCTTAATGTTGGGTGCGATTAGCCCAGGCCCTACATTTATTTATGTAGCGAAGAACTCAATTGCGATTTCACGTAAACATGGCTTATTTACCGCTTTAGGAACAGGCACGGGCGCAGCCTTGTTTGGTTTGCTTGCGGTTATGGGTTTACAGGCAATTCTATTAGCCGTGCCTTCTGCTTATATCGCGCTAAAAATATTTGGTGGTCTGTACTTACTTTGGCTGGCGTATAAAATTATCAAACATGCCAAAGAGCCGATGGAAGCGGTGAATGGTACTGTGAATCGCATGAGTTATGCACAGGCTTTCCGTTTGGGGCTCATTACCCAGCTCAGTAACCCGAAAATTGCCATTATTCTTGCCAGTATTTTTACTGCATTATTACCGAAAGAAATCCCAAGTTATTACTATGTGGTGTTGCCAATGCTGTGCTTCTTTATTGACGCAGGTTGGTATTCGCTGGTGGCTGTTGCATTGTCAGCAGAAGGGCCACGTAAAGTTTATTTAAAATCCAAATCGTTGTTTGATCGTATCGCTGGTGGTGTGATGACACTGTTGGGATTAAAGCTGATTTTTGGTATGAAATAATGTCATAGAGAAAGCGACCAAGAAAGTCGCTTTTTTATTGCCTAAAATTCGCTTATTCAGCTTAATCTTTAAAATGCACAGGAATCCATTGATAGCTCTTACCATCTGCTGAATAAATATGTCCAATCCCCGGGAATGGTAAATGTGGTGCAGCAATGGTTTGTCCATTTTTCGCGAAATCAGCAAACTGTTTTAAACGGGTTGCCACTGCTTTCTTAGGATCAATATCGTATTCAATCGCAGTTTTGGGTTGATCAAATTGCACGGTATGTGAATGTACAATATCTCCAATAAAGACCACGCTTTCTCCTTTGCTTTTTAATTCATAGCTAAAGTGACCGGGAGTATGTCCCGCCGTGTTAATGACTTTAAAGCCCTGAATTTCATCACCGAGCTTATAAGTTTTAAAACGTTGCTTGGCTTGGTAAGGCGCAATAGCTTGCTTAATGTGCTTTACGGTTCCTTCATAACCTGCTTGTTTGTCTTTTGGAAGCTTGGCTGCCTGTTTGGGATCTAACCAATAATTGGCTTCGTCACTAGAGACATATACTGTTGCATTGGGGAAATTGGCAACGCCATCTTTGCTGATGCCACAGACATGATCGGGGTGTAAATGGGTGAGTAAAATGGTATCGACCTGTTCTGGCTTGTAGCCCGAAGCAACCAGATTTTTTAGGATTGAACCTAAATGTGGGCCAAAACAACTGGCTGCACCGCTATCGACGAGTACCAGTGATTTTCCTGTATTGACGAGGAATGCATTGATAGAGGTTTGTACGCCTTTGTCTTGATCTGCGTAATACTTTTTCAGGATTTGTTGGACTTGTTGCGGTGAAATATCTTTAAACAAGCTTGGCGACATAAAGTTAGTGCCATCGAGCAGGGCAGTGATTTGTACGTCACCTGCTTGATATTGATAGAAGCCTGCAACCTGTTTTTGTTGTTCAATGACTGGCAGGGTTTTGCTTGTTTCTGCGTGAGTGAGTAAAGGGGTGCTGCTCAAGAATGAGAGTGAAAGGAGTAGAGCTGTTTTTTTCATTTATAAATATTCTCAAGTTTAGTTGAATTGTCTACTTTTTAGCATGTAAAAATATGTAATAGTATTTCATTGATGTAAAAAAATCTTGAAAAAATAATTTTATGTGTTGATATCCTTTGTTTGAGGATGTAATTTTATAAAAAAATATTTTATTTATAATCGTGGAGTTGAGATTAAAAAGTTATGATACCTAATAACTATTTATTAGTTTATATCGATAAATTAAGTAGCTCAAAAATTTATGCTATTTTTTCAGAAAAACTTGGAAATTTTGTTCTTAATAAAGATTGTAGAGTCGCAGAATGTAATTGTTTAGGTTGTAGTTTATTTGGAGCAAATATACAAACAATTCAAGGTGGATCTTTTCCTGTTCTTGATGTTCAAAATAAAAAGAAAATTCAAGAAAATTTAGTCGGTTATCCTTTTACAGAATATGGTGATTTTTTAGTTGAAAGTTTAAAGCCAAGGAAATATAAAAAATATGGTGGACGAATTACTAAGGAATTTTTAGATAACTTCTTTAAAGAGCCTGTGGCATTTATTCAAGTAGTAACTGAAGAAGATAAAAGTTTTACTCATTATTATATTGATCCTGATAGAGGGAAAAAAAAGATATCAATCGGTTGTTATTCAGGATCATGTCAATGTATAGCTTGTAGAATGCTAGAGACTGTGTATATAGATTTTAATGGGAATCCAAAAAAAATTATTGATGTTGAAAAAGCAAAAGTTGATTTAGATGGCAATTTATTGCTCCCAATTTATTATGAAAAGGATTTAATTACTGAATTTCTATGTAATTCTTCTCAAGTTAATAGTGATTTTCTAATTGATAACTTTGACTCTCCTCTTGAGCGATTATTTTATAAATTAGCTTGTCTTGATCTAAGGCTTATGCCTCAGCATCCTGTTGGAAAATACCGCCTTGATTTTAGTATTCCAGATAAAATGATAGCAATTGAGTTGGATGGGCACGATTATCATAAAACAGTTGATCAAAGAACTCATGATGCTCAAAGAGATAGGTGGTTATCTAAACAAGGATGGACAGTATTACGATTCACGGGCAAAGAGGTATTTCATGATCCAGATAAATGTATAGATGAAATATGTGCATATATTAATATTGAAAGAGTTTCTAAATTAGATTTCGAAGAATTTTAAAATTTTTTGCTTTAAAGTTTTTATTGTAAAAAAGCCCCACTAGAATATAGCAGGGCTTTTTATAAGTGTCTAAAAAATTAAGAAACTTTATCACCTGGTTTCGCGCCAGATTCAGGAGAAATCACCCAAACACCTTCGCCATTACCCGCGGCAAGTACCATACCGTTAGAAATACCAAAACGCATTTTACGAGGTGCAAGGTTAGCCACCATCACCACCAATTTGTCTTTTAGGTCTTCTGGTTGATAAAACTCACGAATACCACTAAACACATTACGCGGTTCAGCTTCACCCACATCCAAAGTCAGTTGCAGCAATTTATCAGAGCCTTCAACAGTTGCAGCTTCTAATACTTTTGCTACACGAAGATCAATTTTCATGAAATCTTCAATGCCAATGATTTCAGCTTCACCTACTTTTGGCTCAGGCTTCTTCTCGGCTTTCTTTTCTTTTTTCTTCTCAGCTTTTGGCGCTTCTGCCGCCGCAGCTAAAGAATCTTTAGAGGCATCCACCATTGCAGCCACAGCTTTGGCATCAACACGTTGCATTAAAGGCTGGAATTGCGCAATTTCATGACCAACCAAGATCTGCTGACGTGATGCAAAGTCAAAGCTTTCAAGTTGTAAGAAGGCTTGAACTTGTGCCGCAAGCGTTGGTAAGACTGGCGCCAAGTAAATCGCAAGTTGACGGAATAGGTTAATACCCACCGAACACACATCATGTACTTGTTGCTCTTGACCTTCTTGCTTCGCAAGTGCCCACGGTTTTTTCTCATCAATATACTGATTGGCACGGTCAGCCAACGCCATGATTTCACGGATTGCTGCCGAGAATTCACGTGCTTCATAAGCTTGTGCAATTGAATCGCCTGCATCAATAAAGCTTTGAACCAGTTCAGACTCTGCACATGTGTTCGACAAGGTATTATTGAAGTTGGTGTTAATGAATTTTGCACAACGGCTGGCAATATTCACCACTTTACCGACAAGGTCAGAATTCACTTTCTGAACGAAGTCATCTAGGTTCAAATCTGAATCTTCAACTTTGTCAGAAAGTTTAGATGCAAAGTAGTAACGTAAATATTCAGGATTTAAGTGCTGTAAATAGGTTTCAGCTTTAATGAATGTACCGCGAGACTTCGACATTTTCTGACCATTCACGGTCAAGAAACCATTTACAAATAAACCTGATGGGGTACGGTAGTTGGCACCTTCAAGCATTGCAGGCCAGAACAGTGCGTGGAAGTAAACAATGTCTTTACCGATGAAGTGATAAACTTCTTTATCGCTGTCTTTTTTCCAGAAATCATCGAAGCTTAAATCTGGACGTTTGGTTTTGATGTAGTTTTCAAAACTCGACATATAACCAATTGGTGCATCGACCCAAACGTAGAAATATTTGTTAGGCGCATCTGGAATTTCAAAACCGAAATAAGGTGCATCACGCGAAATATCCCAATCCGATAAACCTGCTTCAAACCATTCATCGAGCTTGTTGGCAATCGAAACAGGCAGACGACCTTGATCACGCGTCCATTTCTGTAAGTATTCTGAGAAATTTGGAAGTTTAAAGAAATAATGATCCGATGATTTCTCAATTGGCGTTGCACCGCTCAAGGTTGAGCGAGGATTTTCTAATTCGGTTGCATTATACGTTGTACCGCACACTTCGCAGGCATCGCCGTATTGGTCTTCTGCTTTACATTTCGGGCATGTACCCTTAATAAAGCGGTCAGACAGGAACATACCTTTTTCAGGATCAAATAACTGGGTAACAGGGCGAATCGCAATATTGCCTGCTTCACGGTTTTTGATATAGATTTCTTCTGAACGTGCTTTGTTCTCATCACTATTGGTCGAATCATAGTGATCGAAATGCACGCCAAAACCATCAAAGTCACGGATATGTTCTTTCTGAACATTGGCAATTTGCTGTTCCGGACTGATGCCATTGGCTTCAGCACGTAGCATGATCGCTGTACCGTGAGCATCATCCGCACATACATAAGTCACATCATGGCCCATTGCACGCATTGCACGAACCCAAATATCTGCTTGGATATAACCGAGTAAGTGACCCATATGGATAGGACCATTGGCATAAGGTAGGGCATTGGTGACTAAAATTTTACGCACGGATATTGTTCTCTCATTCGTATTTGCAAGGCAGATGATTTTACATGACTTGACCCCGACTTGCACAAGGGATTCAGTGAAATCTTTTCAGCCGTTCAATGCTTGGGTTGGTCAAGCTTTCTCTATTTGTATTTAAATCATTTTAATTAAGCTGATAATTTGGTCTTCATGATAGAAACAAAGCTTATAACTTTTGAGTTTACTGAGATGAGCATTCATAATGAAAACACCTGAACAGGGTACTTGCCATTGGTTTTCTGTATTCTCAGTAAAGCCGATCCAAGCATGGCCACTAAATCTGAATGTACGATCGTCTTTCATAGTAAATTGATCGAAATAGACCGCATCACACCAGAATGTATTTTTACCAAAATCTAATTTAGAAAACTTCCAGCAACTTAAAAAAGCGATACTGCTTTCTAAACATTCATCTTTTTGTTTGTATGTTTTGAATTGATTAATATTTTGGGCAATATCTCGTTCTAAGCTCAAGACTCTACGTTGAATTCTTCTTTTACTAGCATAAACATATTTTGACCATTTGATGTATTTTTCATCCTCTTGTTTTTGTCGGTTAAGTTCTAAAAACTCTTCTTTATTCATATTTTATTTTAGTTGGTTTTATCTATGAATTTTCATTCATGGGATTTAGAGAAAAAGTATGCATCCCGAAGGACTACATACTTTGCATTTGCTTGACTGTTACGCTGTGCTTGGAGTTCTTTCTTAATGAAATGACTTTTCCTTTGGAAAGGAAATGAATGTGATAACTCTTTAAACCATCTGTTTTTGGATCAAGCGTAATCTCAGCACACATCGGCGTTTGCCAAAGTTCATCACTACCCAAAATACCTAACCATGCCTGTGCTTTTAATGCCACAGTAAATTGATCTTTGATTTCAAGGTCAGTAATGCTGAGTTCGCTGCACCAATGTTCAGTTTTAGGAAACTCGGCTTTCGAAAATTTCCAGCAGATCGTCAGCGCTAAACTGCTTTCAACTGGCGCTTTATCATCACTGATTTGATCAATAACAGGAATTAACTGTTCAGCCAGATCCTTTTCAAAAGACAGAATCATATTCTGGATTCTTCTTTTACTTGAAAGAATATAGTTCAAGCGTTTTTCTTGGGCCTGAAGTTCCTGTTGAATTTCTAGAAGTTCATTTTCATTCATATAGGCAATTTTGACGACAAGGTCTATGATTGAGATATTTGCAGCAGTATATCCGATCTATCTCCTTATATTGTTAATACTTTTTAATACACATTTATTGGTTCTAAAAATGATCGAAACAGCCCGATTACGTCTCAGACAATGGAGAGCAGAGGACTATACAGCCTTTGCCGCAATGGGTAGCAATCCACAAGTGATGGAGTATTTCCCTAAACTCCTGACCCGAGCAGAAAGCGATGCCATGATTGATCGAATGAAATCAATAATCGACACGCAAGGCTGGGGTTTCTGGGCGGTTGAGTTAAAGCACAATCAGCAGTTTATTGGCTTTACGGGCTTGCATGATCAACCGACACAATTTTCATTTTCGCCGTGTGTAGAAATCGGATGGCGGCTCGATCAGGCCTATTGGGGGCAGGGCTATGCACCCGAAGCTGCCCAAGCCGCACTTGCATTTGCTTTTGATCAATTAAAACTGGACAAAGTGGTGGCCTTTACCACGGTGGACAATGCGAAATCACAAAAGGTCATGCAAAAATTAAACATGAAATACGTCACTCAATTTCAGCATCCTGCTTTAGCCAAAGATCATCCGCTTAGTTGGCATGTACTCTACGAGATTTTGCAAAAGGATTTTATTCGCTAGACAGGATGTTATTCATTTATATGATTTTTATATCTAGAAATAAAATAATTTATCGTTCGGCAATTATTTGAATCTTCCTGTATTTCATTTGTTTCAATTTGCAGCGATCAGCAAAAAACAGCTTTAAACGCGGTATAACTAAGATTGCTCCAAACGATATGTTTTTTTTACCTATAGTGAGGAAATACCATGACAAATGAAAAACTTGATGAATTAAAAAACCAAGCTGCTGAATTGGGCGATGACTTAAAATACAAAGCAAAAGAAACTCAGCTACAAGGTGAAAAAGCAGTTGATGACTTAAAGCATTCCGCAGAGGAATTGAAGTTAAAAGGCGAGAAAGCGCTGGATGATTTAAAGAAAGATGTTTCTGAACAAAATGCTGAAGGTAAAGAAGCTGTTTCAAATAAAGTGGATGATATTAAAGCCAAGCTTGAAGATACCCAGCATGCAGTTCAAGACAAATTTGATCACTTTAAAGAAGAAGCAGGTCATAAACTAGATGATGCCAAAGCCAAAGCCGCTGAACTGAAAGATGAAGCTGCGGCAAAATTTGATGATTTAAAAGCTCAGGCCAGTCACAAGCTGGACGATTTAAAGAAAGCGGCGACGGATACCATCAATAAATTCAAAGGTTAATGATTTTAATCTGCGAATAGGATGAAAGACTTCCCCAAACATATCCACGCGATGTTTGGGGATTTTTTTTATTCGACGAAATTTAAAATTGTCCAATATGGTTCACTATGAGATGGATGATCCAGTTATACGCTTATCAATATCAGCCTTTCCTTCCAAAAAAACTGCGTTGTCGGGCAGAGAAATCTAAAGCAGAAAAGTTACTATAAAAAATGAGCAATTATCTGCTTTGAGAGGAGCGTGGATTCTTCAATACTGCTAAACTAAGCGAACTCAATGCTATGTTGATCTGTTTTTGGAGTAAACAAAATGTCGTGGCTTTCTTCCTTAAAATCTGTTTTTTCACCAGCGCAAGAAGTGAAGGAAGACGAGATTCAAACAGTTCTACAAAATTATGTGTTACCGCATTCAGATAATGCGCTCAAAGATCGCATTAGTCAGGTCAATGTACAAGGTCGTATTTTACAGCTGACGATTAACACATTTCCTCAAGAAAAAGACCACTTACAACAAATTCATGATGAGCTTGCAGAAGCATTGGAAAAATGTGGCATTCAGGAATTAAACCTACATATTATTCAACAAAAACATGCAGCGCATGGTGAGGCAGGACATAGCTGCTCATCAAAGCCAAAAGCAGAAAATAGTAATCTACCGCCTGTGATGGATGCTTCACCAAAAGCAGAAGCAGATCCAAATAATCCTCCGATTCAAAAAGCTGCACCCCAACAGCGCGATGTGGCAGCACATCCTCGTATTCAGAATGTGATTCTGGTTTCATCAGGTAAAGGTGGTGTTGGTAAATCAACCACAACAGTAAACCTTGCATTGGCTTTACAGCAGCTCGGCTTAAAAATTGGGGTGCTAGATGCCGATATTTATGGTCCAAGTATTCCAACGATGCTGGGCAATGCAGGCAAAACCCCACTGATTGAAAATGAACACTTTGTGCCTTTAGATGCCTATGGTATGGCGGTATTGTCAATTGGTCATTTAATTGGTGAGCACAATACACCTGTCGCTTGGCGTGGGCCAAAGGCAACGGGTGCATTGATGCAGTTATTCAACCAGACTTTATGGCCTGATCTGGATGTGCTGGTGATCGATATGCCGCCTGGTACTGGCGATATTCAATTGACTTTGGCACAACGTATTCCTGTAACAGGTGCGGTGATTGTAACCACCCCACAAAATGTGGCGTTAATGGATGCGACCAAAGGGATTGAGCTATTCAATAAGGTGAATATTCCTGTTCTTGGTGTGATTGAAAATATGTCGACTCATATTTGCTCGAATTGCGGACATGAAGAACAGATTTTTGGTACAGGTGGCGGAGATCAATTGTCTGAGCAATATCAGATTCCATTACTTGGACGCTTACCTTTAGATGCGAAAATTCGTGAGCATGCAGATCAGGGAACGCCAAGCGTAGTTGCAAAAGATGCGGCTGCTGAAAGCTATCTCAATATTGCACAAGCGGTGTTGCAACAAATGGATAAGCTGCCAAAACGCCAGAAAGACGATAAACGTATTTTCTAAGTACACCAAAAACCCAACATGCTGATGTTGGGTTTTTGCTTTTTAAAGCAAATCACTTTTTATTTAGACCATTTCAAAACTCACCTTAATAGCAAAGTAGGTACGTTACTTGCTTTGTATAGGGTTTCTTTTTTAAGACAGGTTAATGATGCAAGTTAAATATTTTATCGGTATTGCCAGTGTATGTACGGCTCTATTTTTAGGTGCGTGTAATGGTGATGGCAATTCAAATTCGGCTCAACCTCAAGAACAAGCGAAATTACAGCCGATCGTGATTCAAGGTGCATTACCTGTCGAATCAAAAAAAATGGCATCAAAATTAGACAATGTGACAGAAGAAGTTATCGGTAAGTGGGTGTTCTGGAAGGGGACCTATAAAGGTTATCCAGTGGTAATTTCCAAGACGCGTATGGGTATGAGTAATTCTGCTGCGGCGACTGCACTTGCGATTCAGCATTATAAACCAATTGCGATTATTAATCAGGGCACAGCCGGTGGTCATGATCCAGACTTACATGTGTTTGATATTGTGTTAGGCAAATACACCACCAATATCGGTGCATTTAAAACACCGAATAAGCCGGTTGGTGGAGGCTCTAATGCATTAGAGTGGAATGAAGCTTTTGATGTATTACCCGATGATGAGTTTGATCCTGAGCCTATCGCGATCCGTAAATTTGAAGGGGATAAAGAACTCTTGCTTGCTGCCTATAAGGCAAAACCTAATTACACCAAAGGACAAGTGGTAGAAGGTACGATTGGTTCGGCAGATACATGGAACAACGAGCTTGATCGCATCCAACAGTTCCATACCGTTTATGGCACTTCGGTAGAAGAAATGGAAGCTGCTTCAGTGGCACAGATTGCACATCAATTCGAAGTACCATTCCTCGGCATTCGTATCTTATCCAATAACATTACGAATAATGGTGCCTATGACCCTGCGACAGGTGAAGCATGTCAGGAATACGCACTTGATGTGGCTGAGCAATATATGAAAGCCAAAGCAGCAGCGAAATAACGGAAAATTGATAAAGAAAGGCAACCATAAAGGCTGCCTTTCTTAAATGCATTGATAAATTTCAGCTTCCAGCCTTTGGTGATAGTAGATTCTCTTTCCTGGCTTGCATAATATTTATGGCAACCGAAATACAGACCATAGCAATCCCGATCAGATCGGTTTTAGCTTCGGGTATGATCATGAGCAATGCACCAATACCTAAAAATAAACGCCATATCCAGCTTATAGACGTTTTGAAATAACCTTCTACAGCAGCTCCTAATGCCAGAATTCCGACAATAGCTGTAATCGTAATACTAATAATGCTCCAGATTGGAGGAAGCGCGAAGTCACGCGCGTTCAATGTAACATTCGTTGTATCAATCATTAACATTGCCGGATTATAGACAAATAGAAATGGAACGATAAAACCCGCCAAAGATAATTTTAGAGCTTGAAAGCCCGTCTTCATTGGGTCGCCTCCTGCAATACCCGCACCTGCAAAAGCAGCTAATGCGACAGGGGGCGTGATATTAGCAAACAGACCAAAATAAAATACGAACATATGAGCCACAATAATAGGAACGTCAAAATGAGCAAGCGCTGGAGCAGCCATTGTTGCAGTAATGATATAAGCAGGAATTGAAGGCAACCCCATTCCTAAAATCATAGATGCAATCATTGTAAAGAAAAGTGTGAGGAAAAGATTACCTGAGCCAACATTCATAATATAAGACGTCATCACAGAACCAAAACTTGTTAAGCTGACGACTCCAATGATGAGGCCTACAACGGCGCAAGCAGCCATGACAGATAAAGATTGTTTAGCGCCGTCAGCAAATGCTTCTAAAATTTGCTTGATTCCCATGCGGGTTGTTTTACGAAGGTTGGCGACAATAATCGTCAAAATAATGGTATAGACTGCGGCATAGCTAACTGGTATTGATTGAAATAAGAAGATGACCAAAGCCACAATAGGAATGAGTAAGTGCCCGCGTTGTTTTAATACTTCTTTGATACGCGGCAAATCTGATTTTGGTAAACCTTTTAAATTGTCTCGTCCTGCTCTAAAGTGTACTTGAGAAATAACGCCAAGATAGTAAAGTAAGGCGGGCAGAACAGCAGCAAGCGCGATTGTTCCATAACTTACTCCTGTGGTTTCAGCCATAATAAAAGCGCTAGCGCCCATAATAGGGGGGAGAATTTGTCCACCCACTGAAGCACTAGCTTCTACAGCTCCCGCAAAGTTCTTTTGGTAGCCAACCTTTTTCATTAATGGGATCGTAAAAGCACCAGTTCCTACAACATTTGCAACGGCAGTGCCATTAATGCTCCCCATAAATCCGCTTGATATTACTGCAACTTTAGCTGGTCCACCTTGTTTATGACCTGCTAGTGCCATTGCTAAATCATTAAAGAGTTTCCCCATACCAGATTTAGAAAGAAATGCACCGAATAAAATAAACAGGAAAATAAACGTCACAGAGGCACCGATTGCTGAAGAATATAATCCTTCTGTTTTTAAGTACATCTGTCCAAAAATATCGCTGACACTATAAGGGCGGGTAAGTAAGCGATCAGGCATCCAGCTAAAGTGGCTAATAAATGGATAAGCGAGAAAAATCAGTCCCAATATCGGTAACATCCACCCCATGATTCGTCGGGCTGCTTCAATGACCAAGATCACGGTCATAATGGCAAACACAATATCCCAGATATTCGGAATACCGCCACGAGAGGTCATGATTTCCTGATACTCAATCCAGATATATCCCAGTGAGGCAAAAGAAGCCACCATTAAAATCCAGTCAATATATGGAATATGCTGTCTATCACTATGTTCTCGAGCAGGATAAATCAGAAAAATAAGAGCTAAGCCAATAGATACGTGTGCCGCGCGTTGTAGTAACTCAGGTAAAGGGTTGTAAGTAATAAATAAATGAAATAAAGAATAGAAAATTGCTAAACAGGTGATAAATAAAGCAACAGATTTTTGTTTAGGGGTACGTGTAACTGATTCTTTATCATATTTTTCTAATAACTCTTTTTGTCTGGCTGGATCGTTATATCTGGGTGTTGCATTATTATCAGTGTTATTCATTAGCATTCTCCTAGCCACCAAATCTTCCATAATGGTGTATGTGTACTTATAAACCGTACAAGGCTATAGTCAGGTAGATCCTTTGCTATAAACCATGTTTTCTTATTCCATAACAGTTGTCCTTGCATATTCCTCGAAACTATCCAGTTAATTTCTGAAATATTTTTATTAACAGCCATTCGGATAAATCCATCTTTTTTTGAAATAATAGGGTAATCACTTGGTGTTCCTGCTCCAAATGAGATCAGGTCAGTATGGATTAAAAAAAAGCCATTATTTTTACGGAGGTAACTTTCTCTCCATAATGTTTTTTCAACAGAATGTTGCCACTGTAAATCAAAATGAGTTTCGCGAATGATGCAATGATATTTTTCACTAATCACTTGCGTATTAGGGTGGGGATAAAATACCAATATGATAAGACTCACTGTTAAGCAGAAAAGTGCAGTAAATACTGCACTTGTAAACTTCATTAGATTTCTGCTACTTCAGCGTAATACTTTTTGGCCCCACTATGGAGTGGCGCGACTAAACCTTGCTGTGCACTTTCTAAACGAATATCTTTTGCTGCTTGGTGGGTATTGGTTAAAGCATCCAAATTTTCGAAGAAAGTTTTGGTGAGTTTATATACATCATCTTCGGATAAATCTGAACGAACAACTAAGGCATTCATAATCGCGGCTGTAGGAATATCTTCAGTATTGCCGTAGGTTCCTTTAGGAATTGTCATAGCTAAGAAATAAGCTTGATCAGCAGAGATTTCTCTAATTTTTTCAGGATTAATACTTACTAGTTGTAAATCATAACCACGTTGCAGTTCCATCAATGATGAGTTTGGAATGCCACTTGTAAGAAATGCTGCATCTAATTTTCCACCTTTGAGTGCATCAGCTGCTTCCGCATACCCTAAATAATCAACTTTTATATCGTTATAACTAATACCGAAACCGTTTAATAGTGTACGGGCATTCACCTCAACACCAGAGTTTTGCGCACCTACCGCAATACGTTTGCCTTTCAAATCCTCAATATTTTTTATACCTGACTTCTTTGAAGTCACAATTTGGACATAGTTGGGATAAAGTGCTGCAACCTGCTGAACATTATCGATCTTATCCTTAAAATGTCCTTGACCTAAGATGGCTTCGGTAAGGCTATCACTCATGACAAAAGCCATTTCTACTTTATTCTGTTTGAGTAAATTTAGGTTTTCAACTGAAGCACCAGTTGTTTGTGTTTTGGAATTAACTTTATAAGTCTTATGATAAATTTCAGCTAAATTTGTCGCGATTACATTATATGGACCTGAGGCGCCACCCGTAGCAATATTAACAAATTTGGTTTGAAGTTTATCTATATTCGCTGGCTGATTCTCACTATGGTCAGAGCTTTGATTCGCCTTATCATTTGAACAGGCCGTTGATCCTATAACCGTGAGTAATAATAGCGTTAAGAGGGAGTATTTCTTCATTTATCTCTCCTGAAATATATTGTGTAATGCGACTTATTAATTTTGGCCTTAAATTTAAATAAAAAATTCTTGTGTATTATTCAACCTATATGGTCTTATTTTATTTTCAAGTTTTTATAGAGAATTTTCCTAATATGTCCTTATATGTCAGCTTTATTCGGAATATAGGGTGAAGTAAGTATTAACTTTTATTATAGTTAAATGTAATAGTTGATGTATTAATGGATGCTAAGACTGCTTCAGTGGCACAGATTGCACATCAATTCGAAGTACCATTCCTCGGCATTCGTATCTTATCCAATAACATTACCAATAATGGTGCCTATGACCCTGCGACAGGTGAAGCCTGTCAGGAATACACACTTGATGTGGCTGAGCAATATATGAAAGCCAAAGCAGCAGCGAAATAAATATTCTTGTTGAGAGGAAACCATTTAGATGGTTTCTTCTTTTCTCTCTTTCTCACGATTTTTCCAGCTTCGAATTACACTCCAACGCCAAAGTAAGTGTGTCGCTGCATAAAATAAAACCGCAAATAAAATGGCTTCAATCATAAGCCCTGAAACCAGAATTTTGGCAAGGCTAAAATCAATATGCCCATGCCCAAAATTTTTGATCCAGTTTAGAATTTGATGTAAAACCCCCAGCAACATGTCTTTATTGATCATATTGACGTGATAAATCTTACTACCAAACCAGAACCCTAAATAAAGAATCGGTACGACTGTAAAGGGATTGGTTAACCACGCCATACACAATCCAATCGGTAAATTGACCTCAAACCAGAGCACAGTCAGGATAATAAACACGCTGTGAAACGGAACAGGTAAAATGCCCCAGAAAGTACCAATAAACATGGCTTTTGCAATAGAGCGGCGATTTACATACCAAAGCAATGGATTTAAGGTGCGTTCACCAAAAATCTTCATAAATTTTAGACGAGCGACTTTTTCCGAAGAAGGCAGCCACTTATGAAAAAATTGCTTAGGCATAAATCATGGAGAGGTAACAAGAAAGAGAAGGGAGTAGCGCATAAAATAACATTAATTGCTTAGCAAAAACTTAAAATAATGTCCTTGCTTATTTGAGGGTGGTTGAGACAATAATCAAGCGGTCTCTAAAATTTGAATCTTAAATATCCACACTTATGCCCGTGACTGTTGAGTTAGTGCTACTTGTAATTTAAAAAATATAAATAAAATAAAAACTTATGTAGGGTTTAGTCATAAGTCCTTACAGTTATTTTTTTGCTATAGCTGTGTAATTGGATTAATCTGAAAATCTCTCTTAGTGAGGTCATTCAATGATTTCATGGTTTTTTATTGGTTTAGTGATAACCATTCTGCTGACTCCTGGTCCAACCAATACCTTACTTGCATCTTCAGGGATTCAGGTCGGATTACGTAAATCTTTACTGCTTATTCCAGCGGAAGCTGTCGGTTATATTATTGCCATTACCGCATGGGGCATGCTGATTGGCAAAGTGTCAGTGACTTTACCTTTATTACCTACCTTTTTGAAATTATTGAGTGCGGCTTATATCGTTTTTCTTGCAATAAAGTTGTGGCGTACAGCAAATCAGGACGTGGTTTTAAACCAACCGACCATTCGCCCTAAAGAATTGCTTTGTGCAACCTTGCTCAATCCTAAGGCTTTATTATTTGCTTCAGCTATTTTTCCTGCTGCTGCATGGAAAAGTCAGGACATTTATATGGCACACATGAGCACATTTGTCGGGCTTATTCTTCCGATAGCCTTATTCTGGATCTCTGTTGGTGCCATGCTGGCAACCAATAAGGTGAACTGGCTCTCTCAAGCGAAATTACAACGTACCGCATGTATCGTGCTGGTCAGTTTTGCGATCCCGATTAGCTATTCAGCGCTCAGCAATTTATAAAATTCACACCTCTATTGATGCTAACGCTAGAGGTGTTGTTTTCATTAATACCATTTTAAGTTAAAGTACTCGCCAATTATTAACTTCGTCTTTGGATAAAAAGTCATGGCTATAAAATCTGATCGTTGGATTCGTGAAATGAGCGAAAAACACGGCATGATTGAACCTTATGCGGAAAATCAAGTTCGTTTTGATAAAAACGGTGAAAAGTTGATTTCTTACGGGGTATCGAGCTATGGCTATGATGTCCGTTGTGCACGTGAGTTCAAGGTATTTACCAATGTCCACTCGGCAATCGTCGATCCTAAGAACTTCGATGATAAAAGCTTTATCGATATTGAGTCTGATGTGTGTATCATTCCGCCGAACTCATTCGCTTTAGCGCGTACGATTGAATATTTCCGTATTCCACGTAATGTATTAACCGTATGTCTTGGTAAATCAACTTATGCACGTTGCGGAATTATTGTAAACGTTACGCCGTTAGAACCAGAGTGGGAAGGTCACGTTACACTGGAATTCTCGAATACGACAAATTTGCCAGCGCGTATTTATGCGGGCGAGGGTGTTGCACAAATGTTGTTCTTCGAAAGTGATGAAGTATGTGAAACTTCATATAAAGATCGTGGCGGTAAATACCAAGGTCAAACTGGTGTGACATTGCCGAAGACCTAAATATTAAAAAAACTCACCCAATTGCGGTGAGTTTTTTTTCATCTAAATACTTTAAAAATATTCAATTTTTTTATCGGTTAAATAGTTCAGATAAATGAACCTAGCATTTTAAAAAAAATAAGATACAATCTAATAAATTTGATTTTTTTTTGTACAGAATCACAGAAAAAATATAGATTTGGAATCTATAGTGATCATATAAATACGCGATAAAAATAAACATGTATGGATGTTTTAAACACGGAGGTCGGTTATGCGACAGTTCAAGTCTCTTCATTTGGCAATGCTCTTGTTAGGCGGCTCTTGCTTAAGTACGGCATATGCAACTTCTACTACAATGAAAAGCATGACGGATAGTGAACTGTCTGCAACGACAGGGCAGGCATTGATGAGCTTGTCCTATATCGCACCTACTGATTTAGCCAATAAAGAAGCACAGCGCGTTGGGGGAGATAAAACCATCGGTTTCTATAAGTTAGGTCTAGAAGCTGAGATGGAACTGAACGTGAATATTAAAAAGCTTCAGTTAGGCTGTGGTGGGGTGAATGGGGCAGGCGGTTGTGATATTGATATTGATTACCTGAGTTTAAGTGGTTTAGGTAATTCTGAAACTTCCAATACCGATAGCGCGGCCGATCGTGCAGCACGTGCTGGCTCATCTGCAGTTCTCACCAACCCATTTATTGAATTTGCAATCAAAAACCCCGATAAAGCTTCAACTCGCCAAATTGTTGGACTAAATTTAAGCGCAGAGAAGGCTTTGGGTTTAATTACCTTTGGTCTAGAAAATGGCCCGACAAAAACGGGTATCAACTCACTCAGTGGTTATATGGAAATTGCTGCGACAACCGGTCTTGCCAATGTAAACGGGTTTGGCTCCAGTTTGGTATCTGGGGAAGCAGGGCGAGGAACCTTAAATCAGTCAGATGGCTATAATCCGATTACAGGTAAGGTATGTAGTCTTCCAGCTCTTTGCGTACCTACAATTAACTTTGAAACAACCTCTTATGCACTCAACCTTAGAGATAAAGCAACGGGGAGTAATATTCTAAAAGGTGATTTAACCTTAGAGCAACAAGCGATTACTGGAAAGCGAATTAGCAGTGCTAATTTAACTGCTACTGCAAAGGTACGTGATATTGACCTAAGTGGGAATATTGTGGCAAAAGCGATCGGGTTAAATCTGGATAGACAGGTAACAGGTACCATCCAGAATTTGCTGGTCGATGTTGCGATTAGTGAAGATTTGGGTTTTTTCCATAAAGCAAATTTAAATGGGACAGCAGCGTCACTTTCGTTACAATCACAGAATATTCAATGGAGTAATAATAAATCTGTTTCACAAAATGGCTGGTGGTTAGAGTTTAGTAATCCAATCGATATTGGTTTTATTCAACCTACCTTGAATGTTGACATTCCTAAAGCCACGCTCAATGAAGCATTTTCACAAGTATCTCAATATTTGACAGATCATCCGATTAATTGTGGAACATTTGGAGTATTAAATTGTCTTTTGGGTGATACGATTCCAACAGGGACTGTGAATTTAATCAATGCAACCCGCCCACAAATGGCGTTGACGAATTTAGAGTTAGCCACTCAAAAATTTACGCCGAACTGTTATGGTACTTTGAAGTTCTGCTAGTTTTATCTTAAAAAATTTAAGCAGCTACGGCTGCTTTTTATTTGTCTATTCATTTATTACTCTAATATTGTACGTGCTGTTTTAAATAAAAACTTATAAAAAAGGATACCCCTTTAATAGACCAAAAATTAAATATTGGAGAGTTTCATCGGAAGTTTCTTATTATTTAACAATATTTTGATTATATTGCGTATGGGGGAGGCAGAATTGTTGATAATTTGCCTATAAGTAAAACTTATATTGATGGTTAATTCATCTAAGTTTTAGAAAATAAAGGGATTGTGTGATGAAAAATAGATATTCATCTATATTTTTTCTAGGGGTAATGAGTTGGTGTTGTAATGTGACCTATGCAGTTCCGCATACTATGAAAAGTATGACCGATAGTGAATTGTCAGCAACAACAGGTCAAGCATTGATGAGTTTGTCTTATGTCGCACCAACTGATTTGGCAAATCAGGAAGCAAAGCGCGCTGGTGGAGATAAAACCATTGGTTTCTATAAGCTAGGCCTAGAAGCTGAAATGGAACTCAACGTCAATATTAAAAAACTTCAGTTGGGTTGTGGTGGTGTCAATGGCGCTGGCGGTTGTGATATTGATATTGATTATTTGAGTTTGAGTGGTTTAGGCAACTCTGCTACATCCAATACCGATAGTGCGACGGACCGTGCCGCACGTGCAGGCTCATCTGCAGTTCTTACCAATCCATTTATTGAATTTGCGATCAAGAATCCGGATAAAGCTTCGACACGTCAAATTGTTGGGCTGAACTTAAGTGCAGAAAAAGCATTTGGTCTGATTACATTTGGACTGGAAAATGGCGCGGCTAAAAGTGGCATTAACTCACTCAGTGGATATATGCAGATTGCCGCGACAACAGGTCTTGCCAATGTAAATGGATTTGGAACAAGTCTAGTTGCAGGAGAGGCAGCAAAAGGCACATTAAAACAGTCAGATGGATATAATGCTATTTCTGGCGAAGTATGTTGTACATTGTTTGGCATTGGAAATATTCCATTTACAACAACTGCTTATAACTTAAATCTTCGTGATAAATCGAGCGGTAGTAATGTTTTAAAAGGTGATTTAACTTTAAAACAGCAAGAAATTACAGGAAAACGTATAACTAGTGCGAATTTAACGGCAACTGCTGCAGTTAGAGATATTGCTTTAACTGGAACTATTGATGCAGTTGCTAGAGCATTAGGCTTTGTTGATGTTCCATTAAACAATAAGAATGTAACTGGGGTGATTCAAAATTTAATGGTTGATGTGGCGATTAGTGAGGACTTAGGTTATTTCCATAAAGCGAATCTAAACGGCACAGCAGCGTCACTTTCTTTACAGTCTCAAAATATTCAATGGACGAAGAATACATCTATTTCTCAAAATGGCTGGTGGCTTGAATTTACCAATCCAATCGATATCGGATTTATTCAACCTACTTTTAATGTTGATATTCCTAAAGAAACTCTCAATGAAGCATTTAGACAAGTGAGTAACTATTTAAAAACGGATAAAGGGCGAATTCAATGTGGTAATAATCTTGCAGGAGATTGCTTATTTGGAGGTGATATTCCTGTTGGTACAGTTGATTTAATCAATGCAACCCGCCCACAAATGGCGTTGACGAATTTAGAACTAGCCACTCAAAAATTTACGCCGAATTGCTATGGTACTTTGAAGTTCTGTTAGTTTAATTCGGAAAATAACTTAAGCAGCTCAGGCTGCTTTTCATCTATACACTCATCGGAAAAATGTAACATTTAGCCAGTTTGTTTTGCATTTGTGTAATTATTCGGCATAATAAATTGTGATGAGATAGACATGATTCGTCTATAGCTTGAGTGATGCTAGGAAGCAGTTTTTAAATCACTCAGAAGGATGAAAGAAAAAATATAACGTAGGTGCGGAGCATCGGGTATTTAGGAAGGTCAAGATGGCTATACTCCATATGGATTCATTTCAAAAGACTGTTTTAGCAAGTTTTATTGGACTATGTATCAGTCAATCTGCTTTTGCATTACAAGAACTCTCCGATGAAGGTTTAAGCCAAACGACAGGTGAAGGCATCGCGCTACTCCCACAAAATACATATATGATTTTTCAGGGTGAAAAAAATACGACAACAGGCGCAGATTTACTTAATCGTCAATTAGATACTGGTTACATTAACTATGTTCCAGTCGGGCCTTTATCCCTTGAAGCAACAGATACAAATAAAAGTGGTAGTGTAGATGCGGGAGACCGCGCAGTAGGTAAAGCCGATTTATTTCTATACGGATTGGCGCTTTCTGCCTCAAATGCAGGTCGTTCAACCAATAATAATGAACGTGTAGGTTTAAATACTGCCGGAAATGCGATTAATGCAATTAGTAGCTGGGGATCGGCAAGTAATCCATGGATCTTAAAAGTTCAGTCGCAAGCCAATGTTCCTACCTTTACGCCAGATGGCAGTACACCGAATACCGATACAGGGCAAGTCACCTACATGGCTTTAGAAGCGCCTTTGTATGAATATTATAATGATAATACAACAGGTACGGGTGCTCCCACTGTGATTAAAACAGGGGCGGATCCTGTTGGTGCAAATGCTTATAACTTAAAACTTGGCTTATGGGCAGATGCCTTTGTTCGCAATCCAAATAAAGCGGATGGTGCCGCAGACCAGTTCCAGTATGGAAATAATGCTGGTTTAGTCGGCACGAGTATTGATCCTACTCGTGCGAATCGTCTGCGTTTACAAGGGATATGGAATGGCTTTAGTTTAAATGGTAGTAATGTAAAAATATTCCAGACCTTAAATGGTGCGGGCAGCACGGGGGGCTTAAGTCCTTTTTATAACAACACATTGGGTATATCAGGTATTTTCCGTTTAAATAGTGGAGATGGCGCCAATTTAAAAGCGGGCATGGTTATGAATACGCCCACTTCTACAAAAACAGATACTTTGCCTACGCTGAGTGCTGGTCAAACTTGCACCGCTTGTGGGTCAGGAACAGACATCTGGACACCTCGTTATAGCCCAGAAGAAACCAGTAACCCTGGTGGAACAGGCGTGACGGAATATCGTATCCGTAGCCAGACCACTAAAATAACATCAACGGGTAACTGGACTGCACCAACAGGCTTAAATGATCGTGTACTCCGTTTAAGTACTCGAGAGACAGCAGATACTGCGAATTTATCAACACCTGCGATTCAAGGTGGCAATGCACCTAGTTTTGATGCAAATGAAGGGATTTTTATTTATAACCTAAATACCAATCTAGTGTTGGGTAATTTATATCAGCCTGTGATTTTAGGTTCAGATGGTAAGAACTTTAGTTTGGAAGTTGCACGTATTCCGAATAAAGAAAGTATTTATAAGCAAATCTATACCGATTACACAGGCGCAGATACGAGTTATAAAGGGTCTACCTGTAACGTTTATCAATGTGGTAGCAATATCAGCTTGGGTGGAAAAACTTATCAGGGTTCAAATGCTACACACAGTAGTATTGGTATTGGTACTGTCTATAGTAATGACGGTGGTAAAACACTTCAGGCATTTAAAGGGAATAGTACTCAGGATGCAGTTGGTATTTCTTTTGGGTCTTTAAACTCAGGCACAGTATCAAAAGATCAGTATTTCTATCAGTTACAAAATCAGCAACGGACCAGTGTTGGCTGTAGTGGATTTCTTTGTAGTGGTTATCGTTGGCAATATCGGACGAGTAGTGGTAGTACTACAGGAAATAATAGGGATTATGGTCTGAGATTTGATTCAACCAGCGGCGTAAACTGGGTCAACATTGATAGTACATCACTTTATGATCCATCTGTTTTAAATGCAGGTTATACACGCCAAGATGCAGGGAATAATAATCAAAAATTTGTGGTTCCAAATACTGGAGCATTACCTGATGCACGTATTGTAGATGGACGTTGGTATTCAACTACACCAAATGCGGATATTAATACTTATAAATTAAATACTGCTTCGCCAATCAATAATATGGGGTCGGCTGTGATTGATGGTGTCTTGATTCAGCATCTTAAAATTACGACAACTGGACTATAAAAGGAGTAATACGATGAAAAAAATCACAACTTTACTTCTTGTATTAGCCACAACTTTAACACATGCCGAATTACAAAGTCTGGATAATGAAGCTTTACAGGCTGTTGAAGGTCAGGCAGGGGCAGATTTATCTATCAAATTATCATTGAACCAGATTTATAACAGTACCACTGGAAAATACGAGTTTGATAATGGTCTGGGTGGTGTGTGTGAAAACTTGGCCTTTTGTCATCTTGGGATTTCGGTCAATAAACGTTTTGTCCGAAATGGCAATCAACCTGTCAGTGATCCGACACAAGCCAATCCAGCAAATAAAGTCTGGTTGGTCTTTAAAGGGATACAAGGAACCATTGATCTGCAAAAGTTAGGTCTGGATGGTGTCGACCTGATTTATAACGATGATGGCGGAGCTGCAAGAACTAAACCAGCAATGCAATTAAGCTTTGACCCAACCAAGCCGATTTTGATCCGTAATTTTGGTTTTAATGCTCTTGCCATCGAGCAAGATGATTTTACCAGTTACTATGATAATGGAAAGCTGGTCGAAGGGAATAATCCGACTACACCGCCAGCAAGTGGCTATGGCTATTTAAAAGCACCGACATACGCTGCAGATCATCCTTCTGTGTATGACCGTAATAAAGAAACGGGATTTATGGGGTTAAAAATGAATGGTAATTTGGCGATTCAAGGAAATGTAATGATGTTTTCTTGCGATGCAAGCCATCCACGTTGCTAACCGGATATAAATTTCAAAGGATTGAAGCGATGAAAAAAAATAATGAAAATGCTAGGAATATAAGTTTTGCACTCAATACTTTAGCTGCAAGTATCTTTTTTATTAGTCATTCTGCTTATGCCTTACAAGCGTTGGATGATAGTGCCTTACGTAGTGTAAATGGACAAGATGGTGTTCATATTGAAACCACCTATGACAAGATCCATGTAGATCAGTTTTTTTGGCAGGATGACGCAGGACGAGGAAGTTCTGATGCAGCGGGCACGACCTTAAAAGCAGTCGCTAATAATTTTAACATTCAGCAAAATGCGTTAGGCAATCCGCTTGGGACAACCTATAAGCTGAATACTGGTAGCAATGGCAATAAAACAGGTCTAGACATAGAGCTTTCCTCAAATCCGTCTCTTATTACGATTGATTCATTTCAGATTTGCGATACCAATAGATGTAGTAGTGATATTGGTAATTTAGCCATTCAAACAACATCACCACTGGACTTGAAGTTTAAAACGACGGACGGACTGTTTAGTAAAAGTAGTCAGGCTTCGTTAGAGTTAGGCCTTAAAAATGCCAATATTTATTTGGGTCAGACTTCAAATAATGAGTTGAATCAACTGGTTCTGAAAAATCTGAATTTTAACTTCTTGGGTAAAGGCGTGATGTTTGTCGATTCTGTTGAAGGGATCAAGCTACAAACCAATAATGCATTACTTACTGGCAATGCAGCAAATGCTTCATTGACCCAGACACCGACGACTGATTATGGTTATGTCGATTTTACGCGTGTTAAAGATACTGGCAATGTTACAGCTGGAACCTACGCAGATGGAGGCGTAGCGACCAATGCTGGATTAAATTTAGAGTTTTTATTGAATAAAAAAGCAAATCCAGCTTCTCCTTATACGCTGGATGCAACCAATACACCGTTAAATCAGCAAGCCAGTCCTGATAATAAGGCTAAAGGTTTAATTCGTGTCGGAGCCAATGGTCGTATGATTAATGGTTCTCTACAGTTACGTGGTATCAATGCAAGTAATGCAGCGAATCCTGCTTATGGAAGCAGCTATGGCAATCCTGAGGGAACCAATATTCTCGGCAGCACCACTGACGGAAATGCCATTATGGGGAAAACTGGCGTTGCATTCCGTATGAAGGCTGAATTTACTAAAGATAATGACTCCATGTTGGGGAGTGACGGAAAGGCGACAACGTTAGAAATTGGCGGTGCTGGATTAAATACCTATGGTTTTGAATTCGGTAATTTAACGGGTTTACAGTTAGGTAGCCGAGGCTCATTTGATACAGGGAATGTCTATATTAATCTGGTTGATGCCCGTTCGGTATTTCTACCAGCAAACTATGTTTTCCAGACTTCTAAATTTGGTAATGGTAGTTTCTTAACCCGAGATGTGGACTATACGCAAAGTCTTCATACCCAAACAGGTACCACAAATCCTTATAGTCTGCTTGTGGCAATTCGGGGCGCCGAGTTTCAGGCAATTTCTCGACGTGGACGTTTTACCAACAGTGCAACCAGTAATCCTGAAAGTGGATATGAACCAATCACCAATCACACGGATAATAACTGGGGCTTAGCATTACCTTTTTATAACCTGAATGCCAATATGGCAATGTATGGGACTAAGGTGAATGCCAATGAGGCTTTCTATTTTGATAAAAATGGTGTGAAACATAGTGTTGGAAGCACTGGTGAAACGCCAAGATTAGGTTTTTCATTGGGTATGAGTACCACAGGTGTAGATCGTGATAGCAACTACAAGGCTTTGGGAAATAAAACCACTTCTATTCTGGTAATTGATGGTGCTCGAAATTATTACATGGGATTGCGTAATATTGATATGTTATTAAAAGGAACGGGAAGTCTCGGCCTCGAAAATGGCAGTTTTAACGCAACTCTCAAAGATATGCTCATCGTGATGGCAGCAGAAGTCGCCGCGGGTTATTTACCAGGTGCAACTTATACTGGTGGTGTTTCACCAAATAATAACTTTGCACTGAGTAATGATGTTTTATTTGGTTTAAAACTTCGTATCGGTGGAGATATGAATCTGTCCCTTATTCCAAATAACGAATATAAAACGGATGGCACAGGCAATGCCTTGAATATTGTCGGTGATCTTAAATTAAATGCAGCAAGCAATAACACGATTCAAATCAGTGATCCTGTGGATGGTTCAACTTTAGGTCTAGATAATATTCAGGGTGATGTTGCGTTTAACAACGCCATTAAGATCAGTCGAGATAGTTCAGGAGAAGGGGTGGCAAGCTTTAATGCTGGGCTAACGTTTAACCCGAATCGTACCACTGACGGTGTCTTTAGAACTCGAGATATTAACCTTTATGGCCCGAGTGGCGGTGCTCAGCGTTTAGGTGAAATGGCAATTACTGGTGGACGCTTAACCAGCCAATTTTCAATTATGCCTCGAAACTAAGACATTTGATGGCGTAACAGTAGATGCTTCCACTTATCTGTCTAACGATAAAGTGATTGTGCAGTGAGTGGGTTATGTTAAGCTGTAGTATATATTTTAAACATTTGTCTATGGATGAGGACAATGAATAAAAACAAGAAACTAGCGTGTTTGTCATTATTATTGTTAAGTCCATTAACAATGGCGATGCAGCCGATGGATGATCAGAGTCTTTCAGCAACGACTGGACAAGACGGTTTGACCATTGGTGTACAGTCCAATGTCCAGTTCAATCAAATGGCAATCATTGATAATGATGGTCTGCCAAGTGGTGGTTATACAGGTCGTGCAGGTCTGGTGATTGCTGGGGTGGCAGGACAAGCTGTTGCAGCGCCTGTAAAAGTGTCTGGATTAAATGGCAGTACCGAGACCACTTTCGGCTTGAAAGCAACCATTGATACAGATAAGGGGAATGCTGCTGCAAAGGGCGCTTTTGCGAATATTGGTTTGACTTTCGATAATAGTATTACAGGACTTCGAATCTCACCTTTCTCTATTTATACCGCAGGATCAAATTCGCTTTCTAATTTAAATGGAAGTAGCTATACACGTAATTCCATTTTTACGGCAGGGACTTTACTTAAAAGTGATGTTAAAGAACTGTTGCGTGTAGGTGGTATCGATATCGTTTTCGCATCAAATAAACCAAGTATGAATATCCAGCTGGGCGCGGCACCGCAAGGGCACATGATTATGTTTGATGGTGCAATTGAGTCCATCTGTGGTTCAGGAAATGGTTGTAATATTATGCTGGTTTCTGATTATACAACCTCTGGAAACGCAGCAACGACCGCTGTTGGTGCAAGTTTTAACTTTAAATTGACAGGACATAATGGTAGTCCTTTTGGGCTTAAAGGTTTCTATGCTGGTGTGTATGGTACAGAGGGAGCTGATAAGGGCGGGATTATTTTTGGCAATGCAGGTACAACAGACAAGTTTGATTTACAGTTGAATAATGTCCTGTTGGGTTCAAATGCAGCCCAACAGTCAGGTGTCTTTAATAATTTACCAAATGCTTCGATTGGAAATATTGGTATGACAGGGGCTTCCGTAACGAATTTAAAAATGAAAGTGAGTGGAATGTAATCTTGAATTGATTTTGGGTTTTCCAAAGCGGCTTAGGCCGCTTTTTTTAATTTAAAATCGAATTTCAGCCTTAGCTTTGCTTTAAGTACTGAAGGATGTCTTCGAGCTGTTTGATCTTCTTCACCTGTCCCCAGAGTTGTTGGGCTTCAGGATAAGCCTTGGTCATCATACCGAGCCATTGCTTATAACGTCCGACCATGCCAATCTCAGTCTTGTATTGTCCGCTTAAGAAGCGTAGCTGCAGTTCCACCAGTTCCGGCCAAGACAGCAGCGCCTGATCCATATTTTGACGAATACATAAGGTTAAATCTGGTGTGGTTACTGCACCCCGACCAATCATTAAATCTTGGCAATGAGATTGTTCCAGACAGGCTTTTGCATGGGCATTGTTCCAGATTTCACCATTGGCAATAACATTGATTTTTAATGCTTCGGTAATCGGTTGGATCTTTTCCCAATAGGCGGGTGGAGTATAACCATCTGCTTTGGTACGCGCATGTACGGTGAGCCAGCTCGCACCTGCATCTTCAATGGCATGGGCATTATCCAAGGTGTGATTTTCATCAAGATAGCCCAAACGCATTTTTGCTGAAACTGGAATATGTGCAGGTACGGCATCACGAACGGCTTTGACTAAGAGATGTACGGTTTCTGGCTCATCTAGTAACACAGAACCCCCACGATGGCGGTTTACTGTTTTGGCAGGACAACCAAAATTCAGGTCAATCGCAGGTGCACCCAGTTCAACCACTTTGACTGCATTGGCAGCGAGCATCTCAGGATTGTTGCCCAGAAATTGCACATGTACAGGCGTGCCAGCTGCGGTTTTACCGCCATTTTTCAGTTCTGGACAAAAGCTATAGTAGATATGATCTGGCTGAATGCTATCGGTAATACGGATAAACTCGGTCACGCACCAATCAAAACTGCCAACATGGGTGAGCACATCACGCATGATTGGATCAGTAAGACCTTCCATCGGAGCGAGTACAAGTTTCACGATTTTTACCTAGTTAAGCGAAAACAGCGTTATACGCATTTTCAGATAGGCTGTCTAGTTTTTATTAGCGTAGAAAAGCTTAACGTCCTAATATCATTTCTAAAACAAATTTACTGCCCATAAAACCTATTGCTAGCAGGACAAAACCTGTAATGGTGAAACGAATTGCTTTGCGTCCACGCCAGCCAAATTTGTAATGTCCGATCAATAATGCGCCGTATAAGAACCATGAAATGATACTAAATGCAGTTTTATGTGCGAGATGTTGGGCAAAAAAGTTATCAATGGTAAAGAAGCCGAACAATAATGCGGCTGTAAGCAGGCCAAATCCAGTAATAATCAAGTCAAATAATAATGACTCCATCACCTGAAATGGTGGAAGCAAATTCACCCAGATACGACGTTTTTGTTTCTTTTTTAGTTCTCGATCCTGAAACCAGAGCAGAACAGCATGAATCGTTGCCATGAGCAGCACAGCATAAGCAGACAGAGACAAAATGATATGTAAGTCCAGACCAAAACTATGTTGTTCAATAATTTGATTTGGCTGGCTAAAAGCGAAACCCAAGATTAAGCCAAAAGCGGCTACAGGCGTTCCAATCAGGTTCAATGGCAGGATCGGACGAATCAGGCTCAGGATCAGACTGAGTGCCAACATGAGTCCAGAAGTGAAGGACATCAGGTTGAATACATCATAATTCACCCCAATAGATGTCAGCATGTCTTGGGAAAGGACAGTCGCATGCAGCACCAGTCCTAAACCGACCATCAGGCCATAACACCAAAGATTTGGAGTACGTTTTGACATTAAACGAATAAACAAATACCAGAATGAACTGGTATAGGCGATAAGTGCCAAAATTGTGTAAACCAAGGGGAGACTGATCATGTCAAACCTTTTGTAGGAGGATGAATAATATTCACCATATAAGATATAAATTCACTTCGAACTACAGTATCCTATAGCATCTTACGCATAAATTTTCTATTTTAAGAAAGATTTTTTTGCAACTAGCCATTTTAAGCGGATTTCGCAATGTTTGATACCTTAACAGAACGACTCACACAGAGTTTAAGAAATGTTACTGGCTCAGGGCAGCTGACCGAAGACAATATTAAAGATACCCTACGTGAAGTACGTATGGCACTTCTTGAAGCCGATGTGGCGTTACCTGTAACTCGTGAATTTATCGCGAAGGTTAAGGAAGAAGCGCTCGGTCAAGAAGTCATGACTCAGCTTTCTCCTGGTCAGGCATTTGTAAAGATTGTCTATGATGAACTCACCAAGATGATGGGTGAGGCAAATGAAACATTAGATTTAAGTGCAAAACCACCTGTTGTTGTGCTTCTTGCCGGTTTGCAGGGTGCAGGTAAAACCACGACTGCTGCAAAATTGGCACGTTTCTTAAAAGAACGCCAAAAGAAAAAAGTAATGACGGTGTCTGCCGACGTTTATCGTCCAGCAGCGATCAAGCAGTTAGAAACAGTATCGAATGAAGTCGGTGTTGGTTTTATTCCTTCTGAAGCGTCTGAAAAGCCGATTGATATTGTGAATCGTGCGATTGAGCAGGCGAAAATTCAGTTTGCTGATGTTCTGATTGTCGATACAGCAGGTCGTTTACATGTCGATGAAGACATGATGGACGAGATCAAAGAATTACATGCGGCGGTGAAACCAACCGAGACTTTATTCGTTGTTGATGCAATGACAGGTCAGGATGCTGCCAATACTGCAAAAGCGTTTAATGATGCTTTGGCTTTAACTGGTGTGATTCTGACTAAAACTGATGGGGATGCACGCGGTGGTGCAGCACTTTCTGTTCGTGCCATTACTGGTAAGCCAATCAAGTTCTTAGGTATTGGTGAAAAACTGGATGCACTTGAGCCATTCCATCCGGATCGTGTTGCACAACGTATCTTGGGTATGGGTGACGTCCTTTCTTTGGTCGAAGAAGTTGAACGCAAAATCGACAAAGAAAAAGCCGAGAAAATGGCGAAAAAACTGCAAAAAGGCGGCAACTTCAACTTTGAAGATATGCTGATGCAGTTTGAGCAAATGAGCAAAATGGGCGGCATGATGGGCTTCCTGGACAAATTGCCAGGCATGAGCAATGCGGGTATTCAGGACGCGATTGAAAAAGCGAATCCTGAAAAGCAAGTGAAGCGTATGGAAGCCATCATTCAGTCAATGACGATCAAAGAGCGTCGTAACCCTGATTTGATTAATCCAAGTCGTAAAAAACGTATTGCTGCCGGTTGTGGTATGGACGTTGCTGAAGTGAATAAACTGATCAAGCAACAGGCACAAATGGCGAAAATGATGAAGAAATTTGCGAATCCATCAGGTATGAGCAAAATGCTGAAATCATTGGGCAATATGCAAAAACAATTTGGTGGCGGTGGTGGTATGGGCCCTTTATTTGGTAGTAATGACCAGAAAAAGTAAGTTCTATCGACTTCCTGAAAAGGCGCGTAATGCGCCTTTTTCTATGCCTATATTTTGAGTGGTTTTGTATAAAATTGATACAAAATATTAATGTTAAGAATAATTAAAAAAGCGCAATATATATTTCTAAGTTTATGTTTTTATTGAAAAATAGTGTTAAATATGTCACATAATTCAAAAAATAGCGTATTTATTCTGCATTGTGAAAATGCCGATCCAGATCAGCATTGGTATGGCTGGTTAGAACAACAACTGAAAAGCGATGAGCTTAGGGTTGAGCGTGTATTTCTTGCAGATGCCAGTCATCCAGAAGCAGATATTTGGCAAACTTGTCTGGAAGCGCAACTAAAAGGGCTGAATGAGCGAAGTATCGTGGTGGCACATGGGCTTTCTTGTGTAGCGCTCTCACGATTTTTGGCTCAGAAATTGAAGCAAATGACCATCAAAGCAGGAATTTTTATTGCTGGTTTTAATGACCCGATTGCTCAACATCCAGAATTTAATGCTTTTATTCAACAAGCTCAGTTTGAGAGCGGCATTCTGAGAGCGAATATTCAGCGACGTCTGGTTTTCTTTTCCAGTAATGATCCCGTGATTCCTGTGCCATTGATGTTTAAATTTTCAAACCTGCTCAATGCCCAGCTGATTGAGGTCGCTCAGGCTGGGCATTTTCGTACAGATGATGGCTTTAAGGAATTTCCACAGTTATTGCAGGCACTTCAAACCTTGCTCAAAGCTGAATTTAGCTGAACATAGTGTTTTAAACCTTGTAGCAATAAATCCGATTCAACTTGAGGTTGATAATGACTGAGGAATTTAGCAAATAAAGTGGCATCACCACCTGTTAAGATTAACTTTTTCGGGGATTGCTGCATGATTTGATCAATGGTACTGATCAGACCGAGCAAAATACCGTGATGGACGGCATCGACCGTGTTATGACCCGGTTTTAAATTATCAAAGGCAGAGTCTGGAATTTTGATCCCTTTAGTATTCTGGATCAGAGAATCCCGTTGCAGATAGAGATTTGGCAGAATATAACCGCCAAGATGCTGTAATCCTTCAACCAGATCGATGGTCAGGGCAGTCCCGCAACCAATTACACAAAAGTTGTCAGCTGGCTTTGCCATTGCCAAGACTTGCAACCAACGGTCAATCCCGAGCTGGCTGGGTACATCATAACCACATTTCATACCAGCATACTCTGCATGAACTTTGGCAAAGATGATCGGAATATCTAGAATATCGAGAATCATCTGGATACGCTGATTATTCTCTGAATCTAGTACGGAAGAAATACCGACCTGCGTCAGATTCTGATGACGAAAATGCTGGATTAAACCCAGTAATAAATCGGCAGGCGATTGCAGGTGTAACTCGGCTGCGTGCTCAAGCACCTGATCGTTTTGTGTAATCCAGTATTTTAAACGGGTATTTCCAATATCAAGCCATAAACTTTTCATGAGCTTTTCCTATTCTCAAACTGAAGCAAGACGTAAGCGACCTTGATAGAATTGCTGGATTTGATCGGTCTTGATCAATACCGCGCCTTCATTGGAGATACCTTGGAATAGTCCCTGAACTTTGCCTTGGGTATGCTCAAATTCCACTTGTTGATTGAGCCAAATCGCGTGGTGGTTAAAACGTTCTGCCAGATTATAACTGCCATGTTCAAACCACTGGGCTGCCTGTTGGATTGCGGTATAGAGTTCAGCAATTAATCCGATTCGGTCGATTGGATCTAAACCGAGCATTTGTAAGGAGGTAATTTGCTGGTCAGCATTTTCCACAGGTGGCGTGGTTAAGTTGATGCCCACCCCAATAATGGCTTGATGAGTCGAAAGTGGTTCTACCAGAATACCGCCCCATTTTCCTTGAGGGCTATATAAATCGTTGGGCCATTTCACTTGTAGTTGAAGACCGTGTAAGCTCGGCATCTGTAGAATATTTAACGCAATTTCCAATGCCAGACGACCGTCTAGTGCTGTCTTGGTCTGGATCAGTGTGCTTAAATAAATGTTTCCTTCAGGAGAGGACCATGGTCGTTGATGTTGACCTCGACCTTGTGTTTGCTGCGCACTGCAAACCAGTCCTGTCGTAATGCCTTTTTCTGCAATTTCACGCATATCATCATTGGTTGATGTCGTGGTGGTCTTGAGTAAAACCACTTCGGGAAACTGATTTTTTGCGTTCAATAATTGTTGAAGCTGGCGGGTTGCGAAATCATCCATCATTTTTACAAGTAGCGTGGTCATTTGTTTATGGAGTTAATCATATATTTGCTGATTGGTGCAATTGCCGGATTTGCTGCGGGGCTATTTGGCGTAGGCGGTGGCTTAATTATTGTGCCGATTTTATATATTGTCTTCACGCAAATGAATTATGACCCGAATGTCATTATGCATATTGCAGTGGGTACATCGTTAGCAACCATTATTGTGACCTCAATTAGTTCGGTAACGGCCCATCATAAGAAAGGTGCAGTGCTCTGGCCTGTGTTCCGTAATCTTGCACCGGGATTGGTGCTAGGATCATTTTTAGGCGCTGGTATTGCCGACTTGATGTCAGGGCAGCATTTGCAACTGGTGATCGGTGTATTTGCAGTCTGGATGGCCTATAAGATGTTTAAAGGGGCCAATGCTGTGGTTGATCCAAATCGACACTTACCAACCGCACCGTTACAACTGGCTGCGGGTGGTGGCATTGGGGTGGCATCGGCGATTTTTGGTATCGGTGGTGGCAGCTTGACCGTTCCTTATCTGAATCGTCATGGTGTGGTGATGCAAAAAGCAGTGGCGACTTCGGCAGCGTGTGGATTGCCGATCGCTGTAGCAGGTGCATTGGGCTTTATGTGGTTTGGTTCCAAAGAGCAGATCGAAGTGCCGAATACCATTGGCTACGTCCATATTTATGCTTTTTTAGGTATTAGTGTCATGAGCTTTATCACTGCGAAATTCGGTGCCAAGGTTGCTCATCTGTTATCGCCAGCCATGTTAAAAAAATGCTTTGCAGGCTTACTGGTGGTGGTTGGGTGTTATTTCATCTACAAAGGGCTGATGTAGATATTAATTTGTTTCGTTAGTCATGAACTTCAAGAATGGATGAAGATGCTTATGTGCGTATTCATCCATGATTAAATTGCGATTGATTTAATATAAATCATATTTTTTGTGATTTATTCCATAAAGTTATTTTCCGATCAGATGGATGGTTGGCGACTCATGGAAAATATAAATATTTGATAATAAAAATAGAAAAAATGATTTTTTCATCTATTTTGAGAATGGATAGGTGCTTTTTCAGGACGATTGGCTTAAAAAGCAATAAAATTGTCAGACAATGATATAGAATTTATAGGGTGAGATCAGTTAAAACAAAAAAGCGTAAATAGCATTGGACAATGCGTATAACAAAGATAGCGAGGCGCTCATGAATCTCGAAGAGGCTGATAGTCTTTCTGAACAGATTGCAAAATATATTAGTGAACAAATTATTAGCGGTGAGCTGGTTGAAGGCGAACGTATTCAAGAGTTGCGCATTGCGAAAGAATTAGATGTCAGTCGCGGTTCTGTCCGTGAAGCATTGCTATTACTGGAACGTACCTATTTAATTGAGATTTTTCCAAGACGTGGTGCGATTGTATCTGAAATGTCGGCGCAACAGGTCAAAGCGCTATTTGATACCAATGTGATGGTTCTTGGGCATATCGTGCAACGCATTAGTGAAACTTGGCGTGTCAATGAAGCTGAGCATTTACAAGCTTTACTGGATCAATTGGTTGAGTTCGTCAGGGCGGGTGACATTGAAAAATTTTACGATGCAATCTTTAAATATTTAGCTGAACAACATGAAATGGTGGCAAATCCATATCTCATGCAATTTTATAAAGAACTGTTGCCTTCATTGCGCCGTAGCTATTTTCTCACCTTGAATACCTCGCGTCGGGAGCTACAAGAGTCATTTACGCTGTTTAAGCTGGTGATTGATGCTATTTTGATCCGAAAATCACAACAAGCTGCTTTATTTATGGAAGATTTTTGTCGACACTTGCGTAACCTTGTGTTGGAATCTCTGACACGTATGAAACAGATTGAATTGGCCTGGGCTAGACGCTCACGCCGCTAGTTAGGGCAGTATGCGTTTAAGTAGTTTAAAACTCTCAGGCTTTAAATCTTTCGCCGATAGTACAACATTAAATTTTAAGGCGAACCGAACTGCGGTTGTGGGGCCGAACGGTTGCGGTAAATCCAATGTTATTGATGCGATTCGCTGGGTCATGGGCGAGTCCAACGCACGTCAATTGCGTGGCGGCAGTATGCAGGATGTCATCTTTACAGGGACAGCCAAGCGTAAACCTGTCGGTGTTGCCAGTGTAGAACTTCGTTTTGACAATACCTATGGCAAATTGGGTGGGGCATATAACGCCTATAATGAGCTGGCAGTCCGTCGTCAGGTGACGCGTGAAGGGAAATCGGAGTATTTCCTGAATGGTACGCGTTGTCGCCGTCGTGATATTACCGATATTTTCTTGGGCACAGGTTTAGGGCCGCGCTCTTATGCGGTGATTGAACAGGGCATGATTAACCGTCTGGTGGATGCCAAGCCTGAAGAAATGCGGGTCTTTATTGAAGAAGCCGCTGGAGTATCGCGTTATCAGGCTCGTCGTCGCGAGACTTTACAGCACTTAGAACATACTGAACAAAATCTGGCACGTTTAGATGACATTGCCGCGGAACTAAAATCACAGCTGAGAAGCTTGAAGCGTCAATCTGAAGCTGCGATTCAATACAAAACCTTAGAAGGTCAGATCCGTACTTTAAAAATTGAGATTCTGTCTTTCCAAGCCAATCAAAGCCAAAAATTACAACAAGAATATACCGTTGAAATGACGGCATTGGGTGAACAATTTAAATTGGTTCGTTCTGAGTCACAGACCATTGAACATGATCTGGAAGCGACCAGTGCTTTATTTCAGCGCTTAATTCAGCAGTCTTCACCATTGCAACATGAGTGGCAGCAGGCAGAGAAAAAACTGGCTGAGTTGAAGATGACACTGGAACAAAAGCAGAGCCTATTCCAGCAGAATAGCAGTAGTCTGGTACAGCTTGAACAGCAGAAAGTACAGACCAAAGAACGTTTACAGTTGTCTGAACTCCAGATCGAAACTTTATCTGCCCAGTTTGATGAGCAAAATGAAACATTATTGGCATTAGAACAGCAAACACAAACCGCTGAACAAAACGTGAGTGATGTTCAGGCCCAGCAAAAGCAAGCACAACAGCAGTTTGAACAGCTCAAAGCACAGGTCGATAAGCAACAACAGCAAAAGTTGCAGATGGCCGCGCAAATTGAGCAGCTTGCCAAAAATGTGTTGCGAATCGAACAGCAAAAGCAAACGCTACAATCGCAAAGTGGTCAGATCCGAGCGCAGGTTCAAGACGAAGAACAGGCACAACTGGAACAATTGCAGCAACAACTTCATCAAGAGATAGTTGAGTTGGAAGCTGCTATTGAAGAACTACAGCAAAAGTTACAGGCGCAACAAGAACAACAACAGCTGGATAAGGCGGATGTGCAAACGCTTAAAACCGAAATACAGGTTTTACTGGCTGAACAAAAGAATTTGAATCAACTGGTGGCAAAACAAAGTCCAAAGCATCAGCAGAATACGCTTCGCTTGATGCAAAGCCTGCATTTAACCGCGCAAGGTAAAAGCCATGCCAGTATCATTGAAAAGTTCTTAGCCAAATGGTTACAAGCGCATTTACTGGATGATGAACAGTCATTTCAAGAAGGTGTGGCTCGACAATTAAAGTCAGCGACGCAACAAGGTATTCAAATTCAACATTTAACCTGTCTAAGCGACTGGATTGAAGCCCCACAATCTTCATTATGGGCAAATGTTGCTGTAGCTGAGAATCTGGCAATCGCTTTAGCGCATCAAGCAGAACTCCAGCAGACACAGTCGATTTTAACGCTAGATGGTTATCATGTTGGCGCAGATTGGGTGATTGGTCTGCATTACGATGAAGATAGCCAAAGTGCACAAGGTATGTTGAGCCATCAAGTGCGTTTAGAGGAAATTGAGCTGCAACTTGCGGAGAAACAACCCAAGCAGCTTGAATTGGAACAGCAATTTTCTCAACAGCAGCACGCCTTGCAACAGCAACAACAACAGTTACAGCAACAGCAACAAAGTCTGAAACAAAAACAGAAAGAGCTGCAACAGCTGGATGTGCAAATTGCCAAATTGCAAAGTACAGCGCAGGCTTTTGTATTGCAGCAACAGCAATTGAGAGATCAACTCAAACAGCTGGATTTACAGCTTGAAGAAGATGCGATGCAGCGTGATGATCTGGAAATTGATTTACACGCGCTTGCACTCAAATTAGAAGCCGTATTGCCGAATTATAAAACCTTGCAGTTTCAGGTAGAAAACCTAAATGAACAACTGGATGAGCAACAACAACAGTTGCTTCAGCAGCAACAGCAACGTGAAAGTCTACGTCGCCAGACATCTCAGGCCAATCAGCAAATTGAGCTATTAGAGAAAGATATTTCATTCTTAAAAACGCAGTATCATCAAATTATTGAACAAATTGAACAGGCAAAGAAATTTGTTGATCCGATTCAATTGGAACTGCCAAATTTAGAGTCACAATTTCAGGAACAATTTCATCAAACTGAAAAATTGCAAAAAAACTGGAATGAATGGCAACTTGAACTGAATCAGATTCAAGAGAAACAGCAGCAGTTGACTGAACAGCGTCATCAAGCCCAGCAAAAAGATGAGCAGGTACGTGAACAGTTAGAGCAAAAGCGTTTGGCTTGGCAAGCAGCTAAATCGGATCGTGAACATTATCTGGAACAACTGAAAGAGTTGAATGCAGACGCTTTATCTGATCTGTCGATTGAAATTAAAGATCATCAACAGAAACTAGAAAAAGCGCAGCAGCAATTCGAAAAAATTGGTGCGGTCAATCTGGCAGCTTCGCAAGAATATGAGGAAGTATCACAGCGTTTTGATGAACTCAGTCATCAGATGCAGGACTTGCAGAATACGGTTGATCAACTGAAAGATGCCATGAAAAGTATTGATCAGGAAACCCGTAAGTTATTCATGACCACTTTTGATCAGGTCAATCAAGAGATGCAAGTCCTTTTCCCTAAAGTCTTTAATGGCGGGGAAGCGAGCTTAAGTCTTGAAGATGACTGGCAATCTGGTGTGAAATTGATGGCGCGTCCACCAGGCAAACGAAACAGTTCATTGGCTCTATTATCGGGTGGTGAAAAAACCTTGACCGCATTGGCGCTGGTGTTTGCGATCTTTAGATTAAACCCTGCACCATTCTGTGTTTTGGATGAAGTTGATGCACCTTTGGATGATGCCAACGTTCAGCGGTATTGTAATTTGGTAAAAGAGCTTTCTGAACAGGTGCAATTCATTTACATTACACATAATAAATTGGCGATGACAATGGCAACTGACTTACTGGGAGTGACCATGCCAGAGCCAGGCACATCAAAATTAGTGACTGTCGATTTAGAGCAGGCAAAAGAATACGGGTTAGTTGCGGAGTCATAGTATGGAAATGAATACAATAATAGGCATTGTTATCGCCGTTGTGATTATGCTCGTTGGTTTAATGATGCTTTTAAGAAAACCGAAACCGGTCGAGCCGTCATTAGAAGCGGATTTATATATTAATCCTGAAAGTCAGCAGCCTGTCATCCCTCGTCATGTACGAGATCAAGTTTTACCAGATGAAGTGGTCACCACAACTGAACGTGTTGAACCAAGTCTGAATACAGACGTGGTTGCGGTAGAGACCCCAGTAGAAAAAACAGTTGAATCTGCAAATACCGTAGAAAAAACAGAAGCTGTGGTTTCAACAGAAGAAGTCGCTAAAGAAGAAACTGTTGAAGCAGTTGTAGATACTGAAACTGTTCAAAAAGATGAGACCGTGACTGCTGAAGCAGAAACAACAGTCGTCCCTGAAAATGCAGAAGCTACAGAGAAAGCTGAGGAAAGTAAAACCGAAGCAGAACTCAGCTTGAACCCGAATATCGAAACAGTCGCAATTGAAGAGTTTGATGGCGAAAGTAATATTCTGGATGTGCATTTACACGAACAACAACGCTACGACGATGAAAGTGCTTTAGCAACTGCAGAGCAAATCATTGCTCTGAATGTTTATCCGAATCCACGCCGTGCCTTATCAGGTGATAAAGCACTCAAAGTTTTATTGAAGTATGGTTTACGTTTCGGTGAAATGTCGTGCTTCCATCGTTATGAAAATACCGATGAACCAAGTGCCTTGATGTTCTCTGTATTGCGTATGACGGATAATGGCCCAGCTGGTTTTGATCTGGAAACCTTATCTGGTGAGCAGGTGCAAGGTCTTGCATTCTTCTTGGCATTACCAAACAGCAAGGCCGTTACGGGTTATGACATGATGACCAGTATTGCGGGTTTAATTGCGCGTGAAGTCGATGGTAAGGTCTATGATGAAAATAATCTGGAATTTACGCCGCAGTTAAAAGAACATTGGCGTCATCACGTGATTGATTATCGTCCAAATCAAGCAACAGCTTAATGAATCTTTTATAATAAATTCAGTGAAAAGTTATAGGGCGGTTTTTCCGCCCTTTTATATGGTGAAATTTAAATGGAACACAACTCAGTTATTGAGCAAATGCGTCAGTTAATTCAACTGATTGCAAAACATAATCATGCTTACTATGTGATGGATCAACCTTCCATTTCAGACAGTGAATATGACCATTTATTTCATCAGCTGAAAGCTTTAGAACAACAATATCCAGACTGTATTCAAGCGGATACCCCGACCAATAAAGTGGGTGGTCAAGCCTTATCAAAATTTGAAAGTGTCACTCATGCAGTGCCAATGTTGTCATTGGGCAATGTGTTTAATCAGGAAGACCTGTTTGCTTTTGCCCGTCGTATTGATGAACGTTTACCGAACCAGAAAGTGCAGTATGAAGTAGAACTGAAACTGGATGGTTTAGCGATTTCACTGTGGTATGAAAATGGTGTGTTGGTTCGTGGTGTCACTCGTGGCGATGGCGAGACAGGCGAAGATATTACCCAGAATGTCAAAACCATTCGTAATTTACCCAAAGTATTATCAAGTCAGCATCAGGCGATTCCAGAGTTCTTGGAAGTACGTGGCGAAGTGTTGATGCCGAAGCAAGGCTTTGAAAAGCTCAATGCCGATCAGGAAGCCAAAGGCGATAAAACCTTTGCGAACCCACGTAATGCTGCGGCAGGCAGTTTAAGACAGCTTGATCCAAACATTGCAGCCTCACGTCCATTGGCGTTCTATGCTTATGGGATTGCGCAGTGTATACCGAATCATGGACTGGAGACTATGCACGATAGTCTGCATTGGTTGACCAAGTTTGGTTTTGAAATTGCAGAACGTCAATTCCTGTGTGCTTCGATTGAAGAAGTACAGCAACGTTATGAACAGATTCAACAAGAACGCCCAGATCTCAAGGTTGAAATTGATGGCATGGTGATTAAGGTCGACAGCCTTAAACAGCAACAACAATTGGGTTTCTTGAGTCGTGAACCGCGTTGGGCAACGGCCTATAAATTCCCAGCACAGGCTGCACTCACCAAAGTGGAAAATATTGACTGGCAAGTGGGTCGTACAGGCACACTAACGCCTGTTGCGCGTTTAGCACCAGTCTTTGTTGGTGGCGTGACGGTATCGAATGTGACCTTACATAACATTGGTGAAATTCACCGTTTAGATGTACGTGTTGGCGATACCGTAAGTGTTTACCGTACTGGCGATGTGATTCCAAAGGTCGAGAAGGTCTGGGCGGAGTTTCGTCCTGTGGATGCCGAGATGGTGCATCTTCCAGAAAATTGTCCAGTCTGTGATTCACCAGTGGTCATGCCAGAAGGTGAGGCATTGGCACGTTGTTCGGGCGGTTTATATTGTGCGGCACAGCGTATTGAAGCGATTCGTCATTTTGTTTCACGTAAAGCCTTAGATATTGAAGGCTTAGGTGATCGTTGGGTGGAGTCACTTCTGCATCTCGACCTACTCAAAGATGTGGCTGATATTTATCATTTGCATGAACATCGCGCGACCTTATTGACTATTGAAAAAATGGGTGAGAAATCGGTTCAGAACCTGATTGATGCGATTGAAGCCAGTAAGAAAACCACTTTGGCACGCTTTATTTATGCTCTGGGGATTCGTGGGGTGGGTGAGACCACAGCGCGTATGCTGGCGAATACCTTCCAGACGCTTGAGGCTTTGAAATCAGCGGATATTGAAGCACTCAAGAAAACCCCTGATGTCGGTGATATTACTGCTGAATGGATTGCTGATTTCTTCCAAGCACCACATAACATTGAGGTACTTGATCGTTTAATGGCAGCAGGTATTCATTGGGATGCACCAACCGCACCAACACGCCAACCCTTGAATGGTGAGAGTTGGGTGGTAACAGGAACATTGGAAACCATGGGACGTGATGAAGCAACCCAGAAGCTTCAAGCCTTGGGTGCTCGTGTGAGTGGTAGTGTTTCTAGCAAAACCAAATGTGTGGTTGCAGGCGAGAAAGCAGGTAGTAAGCTGGATAAAGCGCAGAAACTGGAAATTCGTGTCTTGAATGAGCAAGAGTTCTTGGAATTTTTGGCGCAATACGAGGCTTAATCTACCAAGAAAAGCCCATTCAATGAATGTGAGTTGAATGGGACTATTTAATTAAATCCTGAGACTGGGAAATAATTATCTTGACAGAGTCTTGCCGAGTTTACACTCAATTTCAGGATAAGCTTTCAGCTGGACTTACTTTGGTTTTGCCCAAAGTAAGTAAAACCTGAGGTGCGAATAGCAAAGATTTATTATCTTTGCCGCACTGCAAGGCGAAAGCTATGCTTGAGTATAGACTACGTAGATTGTTGCCTTGCGCTTCGCCAAAGCTTTAGTCGCTTTGGCTTGCTCAGGTTGTGGATGACGTCTCCGAGTACCAAGTTTTAATTAGCGTTGAATAAATATATTGTATTGAATCAAATATATTTTTTTACAATGCCGTCATCCAGCAATTGCTGGAAATGTTCACAGACACTTTCACGCACATCGCGATATTCAATCCCTAAATCTTTCACGCTACGTTGTGAATTAAAGTAGATGGGGTAACCCATATTCAATTTTACAAATTGACGAGAATGACCGAGGATTGGCGCGACAAAAGAAAAGGCTGTTTTTGGCACAGTAAAGTGCGGGAATGGAAATTTATAGCCAAACTTCTGAGTAAGTGCCTTGCCCATATCCAATAAACTTAATGTTCCACCACAAATAATATAGCGGCCATGTGCATTTGGATTTAATGCCGCAGCGACATGTGCATCGGCAACATCACGAACATCGACAATTCCATTCCACATTGGCGGAACACCGAACAAGGTGGTGCCATTACCGAACTGTTGTAGTACTTCAATACTACCTGACTGACTGGCATCGGTTAGGGATGGCCCCATGACTAAAGCCGGGTTAATGCATACCAGATCCCAACGGTTTTGTTGCTCGGCCATTTCCCATGCTTTGCGCTCGGCCATGACTTTTGAATAAGGATAGGGTTGGTGTGTTTCGCTACTGGTTGTGTTCCAGTGATTTTCATCAAACTCATTATTGGCAGTGTCTTGAATCTCAACTGCATCGCCATAAGTTGAGGCAATGCTTGAAGTGAGTACGACACGTTTAACTGATTCAGTGCGATTAACGCTGTTCAAAACATTTTCTGTGCCTTTCACCGCAGGCTCAATGATATCTTTAACAGCATCTTTATAATTGGTGACAACGAAAGGCGATGCGGTATGAATCACGATCTCGCAATCTTTCATCGCTTCATCAAATGAACCTGATTCAAGCAAATCTGCTTTGAAAAACTGGATTTGTCCAGCTGATTGCTCTGCCAGATCATACAAATGCTGGATTTTATTTTTCTTTGATGGGTCACGTACAGTTGCATGAACTATATGACCTTGATTCAACAGACGTTCGATAATCCAGCCTGCAATATAACCCGTCGCGCCAGTAACCAAAATTGGTTTGCTTTTATCCATTGTGGTTTCCACATTATGTTTTTGTGATTGCTGTTATTTACCGAATTTCGCTTAAACAAACAACAGCTGAGCAGTCATTTTTTATGATTTTTTGATTAAAACATTGGCGAAATAAGAAGCATTGCTAATGGTTACAAAAAATCAAACAAATGATTTTCAATAGAATTATCTCTTTTTAATGTGACAAATGATATGCAAAGGCTTATTTTATTTACATAAATTCAGTCAATTCGAACTGTAAATGCGTATGTTTCTCATTTTAATTTTATAAAAATCATAAGCTTACACATATTTGTTTTTGCAATTCTGTTCTAACTTGACCATAATATTGTCATTCGATAGGAGTAAGTATTATGCGTGGCAATCCAGAAGTCATCGACTATTTAAATATGCTCATTGGCGGTGAATTGGCTGCTCGTGATCAATATTTAATTCATTCAAGAATGTACGAAGATTGGGGGCTAAACAAGATCTATGAGCGTATCGACCATGAAATGCAAGAAGAAGCATCTCATGCTGACGCAATCATTCGTCGTGTTTTGTTCCTTGGTGCTCAACCGAATATGAATCGTGAAGATATCAATGTCGGTACAGATGTTGTGAGTTGCTTAAAGGCCGATTTAGCACTTGAATATCATGTACGTGAAAAACTTGCGATTGGTATCAAACTGTGTGAAGAGAAAGGCGACTTTATCAGCCGTGATATGTTACGCCAGCAACTTTCTGACACAGAAGAAGATCATACGTATTGGTTAGAAAAGCAATTACGTTTAATTGAATTGATTGGTCTACAAAATTATATTCAATCACAAATCTAATCAATTACTGTCTATGCAGTAATTAAAAAGGGAGCTTTCAATAAAGTTCCCTTTTTTATTTTGGTCTAGAAAAAATGCTGAAATGAAGGTTTAGAATTTTTTACTATAGTTCACAAATAGGCGATCTTCACCAAAGTCATTGCCATGTTTTACATCATAATCAATACGGATGTATTGTAGCGAAACACCTTTAAGATAAGGCTGTTGCAATGCATAGTTGAGAATGATATTGGACTCAGATTCATGATTTTTCTCACCATTGGCAGCTTTAAAATCATGACCATAGACATATTTCACCATTGCATTTAGGCCTGGTACATAATCTTTAAAATCATAGCCATACATCAGGTGATAAGACTTTTCATTCTTTTTAAAGAAGCCCGTCGCATTCCAGTTAATAAAATAGGTTTCAGGCAGAAAACCATCAGGTAACGGATAGGCTGACTCACCAATAATTTGCTGATACCCCATACCAAAAGACTGATTGTTCACTTTCAGCATTTCAAGCAAACCAATATTTTGAGCATCGATATCGAAGTTAGCACCATCATTTTTGGCATTAAAATATTTAAACTTTGAACTGAGACTAAAATTAGGCTGTTTCCACTGATGTTCTAATCCAACATAATGCTTGTTGTATAAGTCTTCTAAATTGCCAAAATAGTATTCTGCCTTCAATGATGGTGTGAGTTGATAACGCAAATCTAGATAATTTAGACCATCCGAGTAAACGGTTTTGCCATTCGCGGTAAAGGAGAACTTTTTAAAATCTTCTTCATTGCGGGGTGACACTTTGGTCACTCGACCAATTTCGGCATAGAGCTGATCAGAAATTTGCGATTTTAAATTTGTCCCCCAATAAGAGGTGAGTAACTGGCGACTGGCATCCACCGCAGTTACAGGTAAGTCTAGCCAGAGTTCGCCCACACTTAATAAGGTTTTGTCATAACCCAGTTTCAGGGTCGCGCCATATTTTAAATAGTCGGATGCCTGTGATTGTGTCTGAGTGTCAAAGGGCAGGACTGTATCAGCGACATGTTTATCTTTACTTAAGCGCACTGCATATTGCACCGAAGCATCTGCACCAATGGTGATCGGCTTATCTGCGATCTGTAGTGGTGTCTCCTGCATTTTGGATTTATAAAATAAGGAGGCTGCTTGGGACCAACTGCCAGTATCTTTGAGATTTGGATTGTCAAAGTCTCGATTGATATAGGCATTCTTCAGGGTAAACTTCCATTCATCTTGAGTAGTTTGAGTCGATTCTGCGGCAGCGAGTAGCGGGCTGTAAAAGCTCCCCATTACAAGCAGTGTAGAGACCGTTAAGCCATGTGGTTTAAAGCGTGGTAATAAAGTCATAATCCATATCCAACGTTGGTGCGCCAGTCCTCGGCGCACTTATTTTTATTGCTGAGTCAGTGAAGCTTGTGTATTAAAGTTCGGTGCAGATTGTGCTGCCACTGAGGCTTTTAAATTGACCATAAAGATGGCAAGTGCAGCGATAATGCCCGGGATGGCAATCGCGAGAAAGTTCATTTGGTGAGGCAGTTCAAAGGTAAGCAAGGCACCCGTTAAGACAGGGCCAATGATGGCACCAATTCGTCCAATGCCTGAAGCCCAGCCCATACCTGTTGAGCGTAATGCAGTCGGGTAGAATTGAGCGACAAAAGTATAGAGTAGAATTTGTGAGCCAATGGTTGCTGCACCTGCGATCGCAATTAAGCTATATAAAATAAATTGTGGACTATTAAAACCAAGCAAGATCAGGGCAGCCGCGCCAATCACGAACATACTGGTAATTACAGGTTTTAAATGGAATTTATCTGCCAGTGCACCGCCACCAATTGCGCCCACCATGCCTCCAATATTCAGTGCGAATAGGAATAACATGCTGGCACCCAAAGAATAGCCTGCTTGTAACATCAGTTTTGGTAACCAGCTTCCCAATGCATAAACCATCAATAAACACATAAAGAAGGCAATCCAAAACATGAAAGTACTAAATGTACGCCCTTGCTGGAACAGTGCACGGACAGGGGCTTCCGTGGTGGTGCTTTCATTTAGGATCAGTTGGGTGTTGCTGGTTAATTCAGTTTCAGGTGCAATTTTAGTGACGATCATTTTGGCTTGATCGTGATGATTCGATTTCACTAAAAATGCCAGAGATTCAGGCAGGAATTTCCAGATCACAGGTAACAATAACAGGGGAATGCCTGCAATTAAAAACATGATTTGCCAGCCCATATCTTTGACCAACCATGCACCCAGTAAGGCAGAGCTCATACCGCCAATGGCATAGCCACTAAACATTAATGCAACCAAAGTGCTGCGGATTTTCTTAGGCGCATATTCGGTCATCAGAGCCACGACATTCGGCATCACACCACCAATGCCTAAGCCTGCAATAAAACGTAAAATTGCAAATTCAACTGGATTACTGGCAAAAGCACCGAGGAAGGTAAATCCACTAAATAAGGTGACACAGACCATAATCGTTTTCTTACGGCCCAGTTTGTCTGAGAGCGTGCCAAAAATCATGGCGCCAAACATCATCCCGAATAAGGCTGCGCTGGCAAGCAATCCAGCTTGCACGGCAGTCAGTGACCATTGCTGCATCAGTAAGGGCAGTGCCACACCATAAATCACCAGATCATATCCATCAAAAATAATAATGATTAAACACCAAATTAAGACTTTCCAATGAAAAGCCGCAAAACGGGCTTTATCAATAATGTCATTAATATTGACCTTGTTTGTGTCCATTGCTTCACCTCCGATTTGTGAAGTACAGGTTATTTTTTATTAAGCTATTTTGTTATTGGGTCGGAGTCAAAAACCTAATTGATATATCTTTATGTCATTAAAGTATTGTGATTTTTATTACCTAAATAATTGAAATATATTTGATTTGTTTTTTGTTTTTTATGCTGGGATATAAAATGGTGAATTGGTGTTAAATATTAAAATACGAGAATATTGGTCATTTTAAAGTGGTGTTTTTAGATTTTTTTGGATGAATAATCATTAATGAATAAATAATGTTTTTATTCAATGATCGGGTTATTTTATCAAGCGTTAAAATACTGGATGAAATTCGTTTTATCTTCGGATTAATTATTTTTGAGTTTTGCTTTTTAAATGCAAAAATCCAGAAAACGTCTAAGCTGAGTTTTCTGGAAAAATAGAGCGTAAGAAGTGTAATTTAGTTGTTAAGTCGAAGCTGCATGCTTGGTTGGTGTGAGAATAAGATGAGCAATAACGCCAATACAGATCCCCCAAAATACCGAACTTAAGCCTAGAAAATGCATCCCAGAAGCGGTAGCGAGAAAGGTAATCAGTGCAGCATCGCGGTGTTGAAGATTCTGCATCGCAGCCGTGATATTGGTAGCAATCGCTCCTAACAAGGCTAAGCCTGCCAAAGCCGCAACCAGTTCTTTTGGTAATAAACTAAACAGCATGACAATACTGCCAGCAAACAGTCCGCCAAGAATATAAAAAATCCCATTGGCGATCCCTGCGATATAACGCTTTTCTTTGAGTTCATGTGCATCTTTGCCCATGCACAAGGCCGCGGTAATCGAGGCGAGGACGATGGTAATACCGCCAACACAGGCAACCGCTAAAGAGGCAATACTGGTTGCACTGATAATGGGTTTGGCTGGCGTGTCATAACCACTCAGTTTCATGATCGCCATACCCGGTAAAAACTGACCTGTCAGGCTGACCAGAATCAAGGGGAGTGCCAGATTTAAGGTAGAGTTCCATGACCATTCTGGGCTGATCCATTGTGGAACTGCCAGATTAAAACTCACTTCAACAGGATTCATTTTTCCCAAAAATAAACTGAGTAAGATTCCGGCTGCCAATACCCAGATCATGGTATAGCGAGGCATCAGCCGTTTTGCAATCAGAAATACCATCAGCATGCTAAACACAATCAAAGGCATGCTATCTGATGCCGTAAATAGATTGATCCCGAATTGGAACAGGATACCTGCCATCATTCCCGCAGCAACATCTTGAGGAATCCATTTCAGTAGTTTGTCGAAACAGCCTGTAATCCCAATCAGAAAAATCACAATTGCAGAAGTGATATAGGCCGCGACTGCTTCATTCAATGAAATGTCAGGAAATAACGTGACTAATAACGCCGTCCCCGGTGCAGACCATGCGGTAATGACAGGTGTTTTATATTTTATTGAGAGATAAATCCCCGCAACTGCCGCACCGATGGAAATGCCCCAAATCCATGACACCATCATGTTTGTAGAAACATTGGCGCGTTGCGCTGCCTGAAAGAAAATGATCAGTGGGCCAGAATAAGAAATTAGCACGGCAAGAAAGCCTGCAACCGTAGCTGAAATAGACCAATCTTGTTTTAATGTTTTGAGTAAAGTTGTCATTCGGTGATGGCCTCCTTGCACATCTGAAACGAAAAAGATCAGGACTAACCCTGATCTCCACCTCCCACTGGGATGACGCTGCCAGTGATATAAGATGCATCATCAGATGCAAGAAAAACAATGGCTTTGACCTGTTCCTCAATACTGCCATAACGTCCCATAAAAGTACGGTCTATGGTTTGATCGACGACCTGCTGCATCCAGTCTTTTTCGTTTTGACTGAGTGGATTGCTATTGCGTGGCACTTTGCGAGGTGGTGCCTCAGTTCCACCTGTGGCAATCGCATTGACGCGAATCCCGTCTTGGGCATGTTCAAATGCCAGCGACGCCGTCAGTGCATTAACTCCACCTTTGGCTGCTGAGTAGGGAATACGGTTAATCCCGCGAGTCGCAATTGAGGAAACATTTACAATCACACCCGCCTGTTGCTTGATCATTTCGGGTAATACGGCTCGACAACACCAAAGTGTTGGAAATAGCGAGCGATTCACTTCCTTGATAATTTCCTCTTCCGAAAACTCCTGAAAAGGTTTCATCCAGATTGCGCCACCGACATTATTGATCAATACATCGACTCGATCAAAATGTTCAATCGCTTTTGCTACAACTGCTTGTGCACCTGCAAAGCTTTCAAGATCGGCTTGAATGGTGATGGCATCAGCACCCACTGCTTTTACTTCAGCCAATACCTCTTCGACATAATCAGAACGATCTGCCAGAATCAGTTGCGCACCTTCGGCAGCCAGTTGTAGTGCAACTCCACGGCCAATGCCTTGAGCACTGCCAGTCACAATCACCACTTTATGCTTAAATCTTTGTGCTTGAGACATACATAATTCTCCAGTAACCATCAATTCGCAGAGAACTTTTCGAACAGGAAATTGGCAGGTTTGATGTGTTCTGCATCTAACCAGCTGCGTACTGCTTCGACCATTGGCACAGGACCACACAGATAAATATCGACATCACCCTTGTTCAGCCATTCAGTCTCAATATGTCCTGTGACATAGCCTTTACGCGCATGTTGACTATCAGGATGTGCAACGACAGTTCGATATTCAAACCACGGAAATTTCGCTTGTAATTCTGCTAGTTTTTCCAAAGCCACCAGATCACAATCGTTGGTCACGCCAAACACTAAACGCACAGGTTGGTTAGAACCTTTTTCTTCCAGTACCTGCAGCATCGACATAAAGGGAGCGATGCCCGTACCGCCTGCCAGCATCAGTACAGGACGAGTGACATTACGGAGATAGAAGCTACCGAATGGCCCTGTAAAGGTCATCTTGTCGCCAGCTTGTGCGGTTTTACTCAAGAAGTCGCTCATTTTGCCATTTGGGACATTACGAACCACAAAGCCTGTTAAACGATTGCCAGGCTTGGAACTAAATGAATATGAACGGGTTTCGCCTGTTGCTGGAATGCCAACATTGACATATTGTCCTGCAAGGAAATGGATATCAGGCTGGCCTTCATCCAGTTGAATATCAAATGTAATGGTGGAATCAGATAGATTTTCAACGCGGGCCAATGTGCCTTGAAAACTATGAATTTCAGTTTTACAGACGTCAGATGATGCCTGAATCTGGAATACTGCATCTGAGCTTGGGCGACATTGGCACGCCAGAATATAACCTTGTTCCGCTTCTTCAGGCGTCAAGGCATCTTCAATATATGTTTCTTCTGGCATGTCGTAACTGCCAGATTCGCAGAAGGCACGACAGGTACCGCAAGCACCGTCACGACAGTCCAGAGGAATATTAATTTTTTGGCGATAAGCTGCATCGGACAGGGTTTCACCTTGCGCAACACTAATAAAACGTGTCACACCATCTTCAAATTGAAGTGCTACATTGTGGTTTGACATGAGAGATCCTACAAAAATAATTTAAATTTGGGACCTCAGCCAAGAGTCTGTTTGACTGAGGAGACTTATTCTTTTAGAGGTGATAGATATCAATCACTTGATTGATATAATCATTTTTAAGCACCACATATTTGCTCAGGATTTTTGCTTCCTCACCCGAACAATCAATCACATAACGTGACATGCCAAAGTAGCTATAGGTAGTTTTATAGCGGAAGCTCAAGGTATTCCAATTGAAGCGAACCGTGAGTTTATCTCCGTCGCGCGCTACGATTTCAACGTTGGCAATATTGTGGCAAGTACGGGTATCAGGCATGGTGGCAGAGGAGCGTTCAGTTTTGATACGGAATACGCGGTCTTCCAAACCTTGACGATCTGGGTAATAAATCAGTGAGATTTCTGATTGTGGATCCTCAGTGAGTTGATCATTGTCATCCCACGCTGGCATCCAGAAACTGGCTTCTGGGGCATAGCAATTCAGCCAGTCATCCCATTGTTCATCATCTAAAAAACGTGCTTCGCGGTAGAGAAACTGGGCAATATTTTCCAAGCTGTTTTTGTCTTGATTGCTCATGCGTTTTCTCCTTGAGCTGCGATTTCCTTCTCTGCGACAATGGCGTGTTTCATGGTATGCAGCCAGTATTGATGTTGCGCCAGATACAAGCCTTCATCTTCGGTTTTGATTCCGCTCAACATCGGTTTGAGACCAATTTCATTGGCTGCATCATCAGGGCCATAAATCCAGTGTTTTGAACCGCGGCACATGTCATTCCATTCCAGCGCGATGCCTGCATAACCTGCCTGACAGGCACGGAATTCTTCCAGATCATCGGGTGTGGCCATACCTGAGGCATTAAAGAAATCTTCATACTGGCGAATACGACGTGCGCGTGCTTCTGGAGCTTCACCTTTCGGTGCGATACAGTAAATCGTCACTTCAGTGCGATCGACTGAAATAGGACGTAACACACGAATTTGCGAACCGAATTGATCCATCAAATACACGTTTGGATAAAGACATAGGTTGCGCGAACGTTCGATCATCCATTTCGACATCGCTGCACCGTATTTCTCGGTATATTCGTCTGCCTTCGGAAAGTTCGGACGATCTTCAGGATTGGCCCATTGCGTCCATAGCAGCATGTGGCCATTTTCAAAACCATAAGAACCACCACCTTGTTTACCCCAAGACCCAGCACTCATGGCACGAATGTTATCCGCAGCTTGTGTCTCTTTGCGGTGTTGCGTGGTTGCGGCATAGTTCCAGTGCACTGCTGAAACGTGGTAACCATCAGCACCATTTTCAGCGGTCAGCTTCCAGTTACCTTCATAGGTATAAGACGATGTACCACGCAGAACTTCTAGGCCATGTTCAGATTGATCAACAATCATGTCGATAATTTTGCTGGTTTCACCTAAAAATGCTTCAAGTGATGGCACATCTGGATTGAGGCTGCCAAATAAGAAGCCTTTGTAATTCTCAAAACGCGCAACTTTTTTCAGATCATGTGAACCATCTTGGTTGAAGCAATCCGAATAACCTGCCTCGCTTGGGTCTTTAACTTTGAGTAATTTGCCTGAGTTATTGAAGGTCCAACCGTGGAAAGGGCAGGTATAGGTTGCCTTGTTTCCACGTTTATGACGACACAATTGTGCGCCGCGGTGTGAACAGGCATTGATCATGGCATTCAGTTCGCCATTACGATTGCGGGCAATAATGATCGGTTGACGACCAATATGGGTGGTGTAGAAATCGTTGTTATTGGGAATCTGGCTTTCGTGCGCAAGATAAACCCAATTGCCTTCGAAGATGTATTTCATTTCAAGATCAAATAAGGCTTGATCGGTAAACACTGAACGATGAAGTTTAAATTCACCTGTGTCGATATTGTCTACAAGTAGCTCATCAATACGGTCAAGGTGGCTGGTATTGATTACAGGAATACGTGGCATGTCCGTTCTCCGACTTTCCAAATCTGGGGAAGTCATCGAGATGCTTTCGAAAGTATCTCGATATCCTAAAGGGTTAAATTCTGTGAGAGTCTTTTCACTTGAACCGATAATGATGAATACGGGGCAGCAATCTCAGCGGGGCGATTCATATTTCATCGGTTTATCTCTTGTCTATACCTTAAAAGAATGAGTAAACTCTGTCTAAGACTGAATTTATATTTTTATATATCTTAAAGGTATGGAAACCGCATGGAATTACGTCATTTACGGTATTTTGTTGCCGTTGTTGAAGAACAAAGCTTCACCAAGGCAGCAGAAAAATTATTTATTGCTCAACCGCCTTTGAGCCGACAGATCCAGAATCTGGAAGGTGAGCTGGGTATTCAATTATTTGAGCGTGGAAGCCGACCATTACAGACCACACCTGCTGGGCATTTCTTTTATCAGCACGCCGTTAAACTTTTGTCTAATGCTGAAGAAATTAAGAGTATGGCGAAACGCATTGGACTGATCGATCGCAGTGTCACGATTGGTTTTGTGGGATCGTTACTGTATGGATTGTTACCCCGAATCATCTATTTGTTTCGGCAGCAACAACCGCATTTAAATATTCAACTGGTGGAAATGAGCACCACGGAGCAGTTGCAAGCTTTAAAAGAAGGTCGAATTGATGTGGGCTTTGGACGTCTGCGGATTAGTGATCCAGCAGTCAGACGGATTCTGTTGCGTAAAGAGCGCTTGGTTGTGGCAGCACATACCAGCCATCCGATTGCGCAGCGGACGGAAGGGGTTTATCTGGCTGATCTGATTGATGAAAAGATGTTTATGTATCCTACCTCTCCAAAGCCTAATTTTTCGACTCAACTGCTGAATATCTTTGCCGAGCATAGTTTGGTGCCGAAAAATATGCATGAAGTGCGTGAAATCCAGCTGGCCTTAGGTCTGGTGGCAGCGGGTGAAGGCTTGTGTGTGATTCCTGCCAGTGCCGATACCATTCGTTTTCCCCATTTGAATTATATTCCGATTCTGGATAATGGCGCGGTCAGCCCAATTTTTCTGACTGCACGGGCAATGGATCGTAGCGAAGACTTACAGCTGTTATTTGATTGTGTTTATCAGGTCTATGATCTGGAAGGGATTCCATATCAACGGACTGTATTTACACTTGATCAAAATCCCATTGATGATTCGGTTGGGATTGATTTTTAAACGCGTATAAAAATGCCTAGTCTTTAAAAAAACTAGGCAGATGATCAATTCAGAAATTGACTCAAGATCTTTGAAGCAATTATTTGCTTTGTAATGTTTTTAAATCTTTTAATACCTGTTCAGCATGAGTTTGCGTATTGACGCTGGTGTAGTGATACATCACCGCACCTTGAGGATTGATTAAAAAGCTTTCTCGCTTGGCAATCTTGGTAATCCCCAAGTTTCGAACAATACCAAATTTAGTTGCAAGTTCGCCTTTATCATCTGCAAGAATTGGGAACGGTAAACCAAGTTTCTCTGAGAATTTTTGATGTGATGCGACATCATCCAGACTGACACCCAGTACTACAGCATTTGATTTTGAAAATTGTGGATACAGTGATTTAAACTGATTGGCCTCCTGCGTACAGCCTGCTGTATTATCTTTAGGATAGAAATACAGCACCACCCATTTGCCTTTATATTGATTCAAGGTATGCCATTTGCCACTTTGATCTTGCAGTTTAAAGTCAGGAGCTGATTGTCCAACCCATTCTTTTTGAGCAGTATCCTGCTTTGAAAATAAAGTGCTTTGTGCGTTGCTTAGACTTGGCGTACTTAATAAAAAAAGTGAACTGCATACAACGAGAACTTTGGACTTTATCGTATTCATTGTGTTGATCTCAAAGTGTAATAGCATCTACTTTAGCAAATTTAGAAATTGAATGTGTTAGAAAATTCTTTACAGAATTTTGATCTGCTTTATACATTGAAATCGAATGATTATTTAAAAAGAAAAGGAAAATCAATGGATGTTGGTGCGGTTATCATTAAATTAAAAACAAATACGCAGGCAGAGGTCGAGGCTTGGCAGCAAGAAATTGAAAAACGCAAAGCAGAAGCAATTCAAACGCTTCAAGCTGAAGGTGTGAAAGTGGAATCGTGGTTTCAACTTGAGTTGAATGGAGAACATTATTTACTTGCCTATACGCGAGCTAAAGATATTGCTCAGGCGCAACAGGTCGCGAAAAATAGTTCATTTGAAGTTGATAAATATCATCAGCAATTTAAACAGCATTGGGAACAAGTCATTCCAACAAGATTATTGATCGATTTGGAAAATAATGATGAGAAAGAAACAGGTTATACTTCGGAGCAAGTTTGAATAATTAGGCAACAGTGTGGAACAAAAGATTTTACTGATTACAGGATGGGGCGGTGGTGCCGAATTATTAAAACCGTTACATGAGGCTTTAGAGAAACAAGGACATGTGGTTGAGCGAATCAATATCTTTAATGCGCTGGATGATGACATGTTGCAACAGCATGTCGAACTTGCAGTGAAATTTGATGTGATTATCGGATGGTCGCTTGGTGGACAACTAGCAACAATCTTGGTCAATCAAATACAACAACAATATACTCAACAGAAAGTTTTAATCACTTTAGCTTCAAATCCCTGTTTTGTTGTTCAATCGGATTGGTCGGCAGCAATGCCTGTAGACACCTTTATGCAGTTTAAGCAGTCATTTGAACAGGATGCGATTACTACGCTAAAACGATTTGGCTTATTGGTGTGTCAAGGCGCAAGTTCGGCAAAAAAAGATTTCTTGACCATGCAAAAATTGATTCGTCCGCAACCGATTGCATCGCTTCGGGATGGGTTGCAGTTGCTGGAGCAATTAAATCTGGTTGAAATGTATAAAAATAATCAGGGTGGGCAGTTGCATGTGTTTGCTGAGCATGATGCTTTAGTTCCTTACCAAGTTGTGTGTAATCTTGATAATTTGTCTGCAAAGAATTTATCTATTGTTTCTGTTGAAGGGGCTTCACACGGTTTTCCATGCTTTATGGTTGAGCAGACTGTGCAAATAATTGAGGATTTTCTGAATGAGAAGGTTTAATCTTGTTTGAATTGAGAGTTCTCGCAATTTATTTTAGATTTTGACAAGTTTAAGATGATGTCTAAAGATTTTATATTTGTTAGGGCGGAGTCGTGCTGAGTTTTAATTTAATTTCTGGATAAGCTTTCAGCTAGACTTACTTTGGTTTCGCCCAAAGTAAGCAAAGGCATTTGTTAAGCTGATGGTACATCCTTGTACCACAGCTTAACAGGCGGCATCCATGCCGCCCCCATGATCGTAGACATTGCCATGAATTTAGTTGGCTTAGGATGAGGAGTAAATAAAGGATGACCGATTTATTTGATTTAGAACATATATGGCATCCTTATACTTCGATGTTAAATCCACTGCCAACTTTTAAAGTCAAACGTGCCTATGGTGCGACCATCGAACTAGAGGATGGAAAAACCTTGATTGATGGCATGTCATCATGGTGGTGTGCGATTCATGGCTATAACCATCCTGAGCTTAACCAAGCGGTTTCAGATCAATTGCAAAAGATGGCGCATATCATGTTCGGTGGTTTGACCCATGAACCTGCGATTGAGTTAGGCAAATTATTATTAAAAATTACCCCGCCAAATTTAGATAAGATTTTCTATGCTGATTCAGGCTCGGTTTCAGTTGAAGTCGCTTTAAAAATGGCAGTTCAATACTGGACAGCACTGAATCAACCAGCCAAAACTAACTTTATTACCACCCGTTCTGGTTATCATGGCGATACATGGAATGCGATGTCGGTGTGTGATCCAGTCACAGGGATGCATCAGATTTTTGGTACAAGTTTACCGAATCGAATTTTTGTCCCTGCGCCACAAAGTCGATTTGATGGAGAATGGGATCCGCAAGATATTCAGGAACTGAAACAGCAGATTGAACAGCATCATCACAGCATTGCTGCACTGATTATTGAGCCGATTGTACAAGGTGCGGGCGGCATGCGTTTTTATCATCCTGAATATTTACGTCAAGCCAAAGCTTTATGTGAGCAATATAATTTATTGTTGATCTTTGATGAGATCGCAACAGGTTTTGGGCGTACAGGCAAAATGTTTGCTTGGGAACATGCGCAAGTTGAACCCGATATTATGTGTATCGGTAAAGGTTTGACTGGTGGCTATATGACATTATCCGCAACATTAACCACCAAGCAGGTAGCTGAAACCATCAGTCGTGGTGAAGCAGGTGTCTTTATGCATGGCCCAACCTTTATGGCGAATCCATTGGCTTGTGCGGTTGCATTAAGAAGTACCCAATTATTGGTAGAGCAAGATTGGCAAGCCAATATTCAACGGATTGAAAAGATTCTGGCTGAACAATTAACCGATTTAGCTCAGCTTGACCATGTTGCAGATGTACGGGTTTTAGGGGCGATTGGGGTGGTTGAATTAACCACAAATGTTGATATGAAAACCTTACAGCAACAGTTTGTGGAACGTGGCATTTGGGTACGACCATTTGGAAAATTGGTCTATGTGATGCCGCCGTATGTGATTAGCGATGATGAACTACACTATTTATTAGCACAGTTGATCGAAGTAGTGAAAAGCATGCAGGGAGTTAATGCCAATGTCCTTGCTTGATCATTATGCCGAGCACCTTGACCAGCTCAAACAACATGGAAATTTTCGTCAATTTACGTCAAATCAACAGCAGGGAAAGTGGATTACCATCCAAGATCGGACCATGTTGAATTTGGCATCCAATGATTATTTGGGCTTGGCCGCAGATTTAAGTTTAAGAGAAGAATTTCTCGATACATTGAAAATCGAACGTGCATTATTTAGTTCATCGTCGTCGCGCTTACTGACTGGTAATTTTGCGGAATATGAACAATTTGAAAATAGCCTAAGCAAAGCATTTGGTCGTGCTGCCTTATTATTCAACAGTGGCTATCACATGAATATCGGTATCTTACCTGCTTTGGCGGATAGTAAAACTGTGATTCTGGCTGATAAATTAGTGCATGCCAGTATGATTGATGGGATTCGGTTATCAACTGCTCAATATGTACGTTACCGACATAATGATTTGCAGCATCTGGAACAATTATTGCAGAAGTATCATCAAGATGAGCAAATTGAACGCATTATTGTGGTGACTGAAAGTATTTTTAGTATGGATGGTGACGAGACTGATTTAGCGGCATTGGCTCAGCTAAAACAACGCTTTGCTAAAACCATGTTGTACGTGGATGAGGCGCATGCCATCGGCGTAAGAGGTGAGCAAGGACTTGGCTGTGCCGCGCAATATGGCGTGCTGAATCAGATTGATTTTCTAGTGGGAACTTTCGGTAAAGCGATTGCGTCGGTGGGTGGTTATCTTATTTGTGATCCAATTATCCGTGACTATCTCATCAATAAAATGCGTCCACTGATTTTTAGTACCGCATTGCCGCCAATTTCGATGGCATGGTCTGATTTTATCTTTAACAAAGTTTTGAACATGCAGAAACAGCGGCAGCACTTGGCTGAAATCAGTCAGTATTTACAGCAGGCAGTGATTGCAAAAGGTTTCTCAAGTCCATCCAGCAGCCATATCATTCCGATTATTGTCGGAGAAAGCCAAGCTGCAATTGAAAAAGCTCGTTATGTGCAGCAACAGGGTTTTTATGCCATGCCAGTACGACCACCAACCGTACCGCAGAATAGTTCACGTTTACGTATCTCGTTGACCTCTATGGTACAAAAAAATGAATTGGAACAATTGGTGGAGTGTTTGTGAGCATCAATAAAGCACTGGTTGCGCAGCGTTTTGCCAAAGCAGGACAAAGCTATGTTGAGCATGCGGTTATACAAAAGCAAATTAGTGCACAGCTATTTGAATATCTCAAAGTTTATTGTCCGCAATATTTAGCTTCTGTACTTGAGATTGGTTGTGGTTCAGGCAATTTAACTCATTTGTTTCAGTCTCATTTTCAAGTTGAGCAACTGTTTTTAAATGACTTGTATGACGATGTTAAGCAGCATTTTTCAAGCGTCGACAAGATTAATTGGTTGATCGGTGATATTGAGCAACTGATTTTACCTCAATCCTTGGATGCTGTAATTTCCAGTTCAGCATTACAGTGGATGATTGATTTACCAGCTTTATTACAACGGATTCATTCTGCATTAAAACCGAATGCCTATTTTTGTTTTTCTAGCTTTGGCCCTGACAATTTAACAGAAATTAAGCAGTTAACAGGACAGGGGTTAAATTATGTCGATTTGGATACTTTGCAACAGCAGCTTGAACAACAAGGTTTTGAAGTGCTGTTCATGTACCAAGATCATAAGCAGTGTTATTTTGATCATCCGAAATCGGTATTGCAGCATTTAAAAGCGACAGGGGTAACGGCAACAGCAAAGTCGCATCGTTGGACCAAGCAATCCTTGCAACAATTTTATTCAGATTTTGAACAGTTTCATGATGAGCAGGGTTTTCGCCTGACTTATCATCCGATTTATGTGATCGCGCGGAGAGCAGCATGAGTGCAGCAATTTATTTTGTCAGTGGTATTGATACTGAGATTGGTAAAACTTATGCCACAGGCTATCTCGCCAAGCTTTGGACAGAACAGGGGCAGCGCGTCATTACCCAGAAGTTGGTGCAAACGGGTAATGTCGATATCTCGGAAGATATCGAAAAACATCGTGAAATTATGGGCAGTGGCTGGTTTCAGGAAGATTATGACAAACTGACCATGCCTGAAATTTTTACGTATCCGGCTTCACCTCATTTAGCGACGCGTTTGGATGGGCGAGATTTAGATTTTGCCAAGATTGAAGCTGCGACTAAAGAACTTGCCCAGCGTTTTGATGTGGTACTGTTGGAAGGGGCCGGTGGTTTAATGGTACCTTTAACCACAGAATTACTGACCATTGATTATATTGTGCAGCATCAATTTCCTGTGATTTTGGTGACTTCTGGTCGTTTAGGCAGTATTAATCATACTTTGCTGAGTTTAGAGGCTTTAAAGCAGCGTGGTTTGAGTTTGCATGCTTTGGTGTATAACTTAAAGGATGAGTCAAAAGATCCGATCATTTCAAAAGATACGGCTGATTATCTAAAAGCTTATTTGGCAAAGCATTTTCCTGATGCTCAATGGATTGAGTTGGAAAAATTCTAATTTAATTCATTAAATTTAGAATCTTATTCAATAGGGGGAACCACAGTGTCTTCCCGAGTTTTCTCAAATGAATACCACATGATCTTACTTTTCAAGGATGAAAAGTAACAAAAATCCTTTGTAGGGCTGACGGTATATCCTTATACCGCAGCCCTACGGGCGGCATCCATGCCGCCGTCACGATAGCTAATAAATTTAAGGTGACTAATAATGAATAAAAAGAAATTTATTTTTATAACACTCTGTCTATCAAGTCTAATCTCGACAACTCATGCTGCTGTACCTAGTGATAAAACTATTATTAGTTGGATCACCAACTTTCAAGATTCAAATGCCAATCCACCTCAAGCCATTCAAATTGATTCCACCGAAGCAGTGAAGTTGATCTCGGGAGAAGAAGCTTATCTATCAGGTGTGAGTTTTGAAAATGCAGGGCGTAACTTTTGGGGAGGTTATGTGCTAACCCGTCCAAAATTAAAGCAGGCGCGAATATTAAAAGCGTTTGGTGGTCAATCAAATAGCTTCACAGTACATTCCACTGTTTATAAAGGTAAACCGATTCAGTTGGTGGAAATTGAAAGTGCAGGTTCAGGTCAGGGGACAGTTGAATCGAGTAAAAGTCTAGTTTATTTAAATCAATGGACGAGTAAGCTGATTGCAGAGCTCGAAGAATCTTCCTATGATGGACGCTATGATGACAAATTAGGTGCAGAGGATTGCCGAACTGGTCGGGATAATTCGGGCTATTTAAATGTTATGCCTTATGCACCTTATGTTGTTCAAACTACAGTTACAGGGAATGCCTGCAATAATAAACCCCAAGGCTATAAAGTCAGCAGCAAGCTGATTCCGATTGTGATCAGTGAAATAAAATAAAAAAAGCCAACAAGCGAACTTGTTAGCGCAGGAGTAAAATCTCATTATTGGAATAATTTCTTGTTTTTATTATCTAGTTATTACTGACGATGCCAATTTTAGTGACATTGGTTTGTTGAGCCAGCGCCATCACCATCGCAATATTTTTATATTCCGCTTGAGCATCAGGTTTAAATTTAATTTGATCCTGATCGGCTTTTTGAGCCACAGATTCGAATAAAACCTTAAGTGCCTGACGGTCAGCCACTGCTTGATCATTCCAGAAAATATGCCCTTGTGCGTCGACACGCAGGTTAATGGTTTCTGGTGGTTTCTGATCCGTTGGCGGCGGTGTACCATTTGGCAAGTTGATGTTAATAGCATTGTTCGGAATCGGGATAGTGATAATGAACATGATCAACAGCACCAACATGACATCAATCAAAGGTGTCATGTTGACGTCGAGCATCACATCTTCTTCATCATTTTTTGAACCCACATTCATACCCATGTGTGATTCCTCCTGTTATGGCGAAGTTGCAGGTGGGGTGGTGACAAATGCAATTTTGCCAATACCCGCTTGCTGAGTCGTACTAATCACCTGATCAATTGCTTCGTAATGGGTTAGTTGATCGCCACGAATATGAACTTCAGGCTGCGGACGTTTTTGCGCTTCAGCCTGCAAACGAGTAAGTAAAGTTTCTTTATTCGTTACATGTTGTTCATTCCAGAAAATATCGCCTGTTTTATTCACTGAGAGCTGGATATTTTGTGGTGTCGTGGCATAAGGTGTATTTTTTTCTTCTGGTAGTTTTACCGGAACCGTATGCGTGACCACTGGAACTGTGATTAAAAAGATAATCAGTAGCACCAGCATGATGTCGACTAGCGGTGTCGTGTTAATCGTTCCGATCACATCATCATCACTTTGATCTGAATTAATCATCATGCCCATAGTGTTATTCCTTATTTAGAATCACGGTTTGGGTGATTGCCGTTTAAGTCACCGCTGAGTAAGACGGCGTGTAGATCTGAACCAAATGAGCGGACATTGTCCATTACGGCTTTATTACGGCGAGTTAACCAGTTATAGCCCAGTACAGCAGGTACTGCGACCGCAAGACCAATTGCAGTCATAATCAATGCCTCACCCACAGGGCCAGCCACTTTATCAATTGACGCTTGGCCAGAAATGCCAATCGCAGTAAGGGCGTGATAAATTCCCCAAACCGTTCCGAATAAGCCGACAAATGGCGCTGTTGAACCAACCGTTGCAAGAAAGGCTAGGCCATTGCTGAGATGACTTTGCACCTTTTCAATGGCGCGCTGAATTGAAATGGTCACCCATGTATTGAAATCAATACGTTCTAATAAAGTGCCGTCATGGTGTTTGGTCGAGCGAATGCCTTTTTCTGCAATATAGCGATAGCTACTGTTTGCATTTAAGCTGTCGGCAGCACTATTCAAAGACTCAGCTTCCCAGAAGTTACGTTCAGCTTCAGTGGCATGACGTTTGATTTTACTTTGCTGAAAGACTTTAGACAGAATGATGTACCACGTGCCAATCGACATCAGTACCAAGATAAATAAAGTCGATTTTGCAACCAAATCACCCTCACGCCAGAGCGCTTCTAAACCATAAGGGTTATGTACTTTTTCAGCTGTTGCTGGTAATGGCGGTGGTGTCGGTGCCGCTTGGTTTGTAGCATCTGCACTGACGCTGGTTACTGCTGTGGTTTGCGTGGTTTCATCTGCCCACACTGTTGCAACTGGGAGTAAGGTGGTACCTGCGATGAGGCAAATTGCTGCGATTCGTGAAATATGTTTTGCTGTGTTTTTCATCTTTAAATTCTCCAAAAATTTGTTTATTCAATTCGTTTAATTAGGAAATCGTGAATGGATATTCGATTTCGTACCATTCTTGTTGTGGTACACCGTCTTTCATCGCTGCTTTAAAAGTACACAGGCTATAAGCTTTGATTGCTGCTTTATCTAAACTTTTACTGCCACTCGATTTTTTCACTTTTGAGTCAATCACCTTGCCAGAGGCATCGACCAATACTCGAATACGTACAGTGCCTTCTTCCTCATTCATCAAGGCTTCACGCGGATATTCAGGTTTTTGACAACCCGCTTCACCTTCGGAAACACCACGTGAAATCCCTGCGGGTTTGGCAGGAGCTGCAGGCGCGGCTGATGCGACAGGCGCTGCAACTGGACTCGGGCTTGGTGTTGCGGGGGCAGGCGTTGGTGTTGCAACTGCTGTTTGGGTCGGTTGCGCTGGTGCCGGTTTTTGCACAGGCATGGCTTTCTCCACCTGCTTTGGTGGATCTGGCATTTTTGCCACTTTCTCTACCATTTTCGGTGGCTCGGGTGGCTTTTCTTTTGGTTTTGGTTCCTCTGGTTTTGGAGGTGGTGGTGGTTTGATGTCCTGAATAATCTGTAGTTCTACAGGCCTATCGACAGGCTTGGTAAAGTCAGTCGATAAACTTGTCATCAGAATATAGGCGATAATGAGATGTAGAAATAACACCAGACCAATGCCAACCAGGCGTTTGGCAGGTTGATTTTCATTCTCAGAAAAGGGGATGCCCATAATTACTCCTGAAATTGTAATCATGGATTCATCGTCGTTTGGAGGAGGGGATCAATTAAAAAATTGATACTGACCGCGTTAATTTTTGATGAATCAGAGGATTACGGTGAACCACTACGACAGAGGGAACATCATGTCGTAGTGGCGAAACACATTAAAATTTATAAGTACCGCGAACAAAGTAGGTACGACCAGTAATGTCTGTGAAACGAGGATCGTAACCATACTGAAAGTTATCACCCACATTTGACGCCGCAGGCTCTGCATCAAAGATATTCTTAATCCCAGCTGTTAAGTCCAGATTTTTAAATCCTTTATAAGTTCCTGAAATGTTGTATAAGGTATAGTCACTTACACGATGGTGATCATATTTCTCATCACCTGTTGTATTTTGATCTTTATAGCCACGAGTAAACTGCTGTTGGAAATTCATAGCCCAGTTTTCATAGCTCCAGTTAAGGTTGGCAACATGTTTCCAGCGAATAGTCGGACCCGCATCACGATATTGTCCTAAGCTACTGAACCATTCACCATCCTTCTCGTTTTGGTAGTCATATTTGGTGACATAGGTTCCATCAATACCGAAACCAAAACGCCCTGTAGATGTTATTGGTGATAAGTAGTTCAAGCTGACATCAAAACCTTGGGTTTTTAAATCGCCCATGTTTTGCATGGTGGTAATGATGTAGTCAATTGAACCGTTTGCTTTACGGACAAATTTATCTTTATATTTTTCTGGAGAATTAAAGATAGTATTTGCATCTAAGGCTGAAATCTGGTTTTTGACTTCAATATTGTAATAATCAAGTGAAAAGACCAGATTTTTAACTGGCTCTAATACGAAACCTGCCGTGATTGATGTCGACTTTTCAGGTTCTAGATTTTTATTACCACCTTGCATACGATCAAACTGTTGCCCGCAGTCTTCAGTGGCTGTACCACCAGGAGCAACTTGGCCACCTGGACATAAGACTGGGTCATCATATTTTCCGCCTGTTAGTGTTCGGCTATTATTTTTGTTGATTTCATAGAGATTAGGTGCCCGAAAACCTGTACTGTAGGAGGTACGGAACATCAACTGTTTAATTGGCTCCCAGCGGAAGGCAACTTTAGGGTTGAAGGTATCGCCAAAATCACTGTAATTGTCGTAGCGGGCTGCTATCTGAGCTTCTAAGGTTTTGTGCAGTGGAATCTGTAGTTCGGTAAATGCTGAGGTAATATCGCGTTTGCCTTCCTGATGTGGATTAGTTGGATCTGTTCCGATACTTGGCAGCAGGGCAGCTAGGCTGGCATTTACATCTGAAGTCCAGTCATCATGACGGAAGCTAGCGCCAACAGCAAAGCCGACATCACCTGCAGGAAGGGTATAAATTGGACGGCTTGCAGTAAAATCGACTGTAGTCGATTCTATTTTTGCTTTATTTGTTTCACCAGAAAGTGCAAATGTATTCCAGATATTTGGGTTATCCCCAGTAGCTTGGGGGCCAAATGGATTGAGGATTCCTGCATTAAGTGCATCTTGGACGGTACCTTTATTGAGATAACCGCTTAATACTTCGTCTTTTGAGGTACTACGCGCATAGGTTAGACCTGTATTGATGTCCCAGCCATAAGCATCACCTTCAATACCAGCAAATACGCGATGTGATTCATTTTCAGATTGATTAACACGATTACCTGCTTGTGAGCGTAAAGACAGTGATAAGGGATCACCTGTTACACCATCAACAGCGGGAACGATTCCATTGCCTGGATAGTATTTACTATCTTTTCCGATCTGTACCTTGTTATTACCATTGTATACATCAGGTGCAATTGAAACCTTGACCTTGCTATTGGCATAGACATATTCACCAATCGCCGTGAAGTGGTCAGTGAGTTTAAAAGTTGCCCGACCTAAAACAGAAAGATCTTCTGTCTGCGGTACTACACCAATCAATGCTTGTGTATTGACTAAACACAAGTCATCTACAGCTTCGGTATATGGCATGTTATTACAGTTATTTGAGGCATATGGGTTTTTGCCATTAAAATTTGCAGGGAAAGTTGCTGAGCTACGCCCATCTACTCCTAATTCAGGAAGGTAAGCACCTCTTCTGCTGGTTTTGCGATCTTTTGCCATGATATCGTTGGCATGACGAAAATCGATAACACCAAAGATATTGAAGCCCTGTTCATCAAGATCGCCATAACCACCGAAAATAGAAATGTCTTGCTTATCGCCGCCTTGATGTTCAGGCTGGACTAAGCCGCCACTGATATTGAGTCCTGTGAATTGTTTCTTGGTGATAAAGTTAATTACGCCACCAATGGCATCTGTACCATAAATTGCAGAAGCACCGTCACGGACAATTTCAATACGTTCTAACATGGCGAGCGGAATGATATTTAGGTTGGTTACCCCGCTATCAAACGCATTGGCAGCCAAACGGCGGCCATTGAGTAAAATTAGGGTTTTATTATCACCTATACCTCGTAGATCGGCGGTTGAACCAGAAGTATTACTTGCCCCAACATTAAGTGCGGTGACAAAGCCAGACTGGTTTGCTGTAATTTTTGAAAGCGCTTCTTCTGTCGTGGTTACCCCTTGTTTCAGAATTTCGTCTACTTTGACAATTGTAATAGGCGAGGCGCTTTGTGCCGCAACGCCTTTGATCGAAGATCCTGTTACGGCGACCTTAACAACCTTGGTTGGTTTTTCCTCAGTGGTGGTTTCCGTATCGGCAGCATGTGCCATGGTCAGGCATAGCATACTTAAGCTCAATGTACTGAGTTTAAGCAGGGTTTTACCCGATTTTTGTGTGAAGTCTGGTGCAGCGAAGTTGGCTTTTTTCATTGTTTATTGAACCCCTAAATGGTTTGCCACTCTAAAATTAGATAAATCCGTTTTAGCAAGACCTGTGCCAAGCCCTATTTTTAGATTTCGCTTAATGTAGAATAAATTATGTAAAAGTGTTTTAGTTTTTATATATAAGCTTTTCATATTTTTACTAAATATTAAAAAACCAAAAAATAATGAAGAGAGTGGAAGGTTGTCATAAAGTTACAAAATGAATGTTCACAGATGATGCATTAAAATGAATCATAAAGTTTTATTTTTGCTTTTTTGTAGTGCAAATACTTTCCTATTTCAATAAAACATGTATTTTATTATTCTGATTTCATTGAAATGGGAAATAATATAAAAAAATATGATTTGGCATAAAGTTACTTTTATTTAAGATGCCTGAAAACCAGATTTGATTTAAATAAGTATTGGTTAAAAAGTAATCATGATTTTTTTATTTGAAAAGTGGCATGAAATTAGCAAGGTAATTTTCAGCTATGAAGCGTTTTTTCTTATGGTTTAATTTTTACAAATGGTAAATTTTTATTAAGTAAATGATTTTTTGATGAAAAATTTGGATTTGAATCGTGGCAAGAGAAACGGTAGTGGTGTTGAATGCTATGCAAAAGTCTAGTATTTATTAAAAAACGATGATGTGAGTATCGATTTGAAGTCTATTTTTTTTACGGTCACTGTTTTATCCAGCGTGATTGCATTCATGCCAAATGTTTATGCAAAAACACCTGCTCAAGCGGATAAAGTCCTTCGGGTTGCTTTTGAAGCACCAGATGATGGTTTTGACATGGTTAAAACTTTCAATTTTTATAGTGGGAATGTGGCGGATGTAATTTTTGAAAGGCTTGTGCAATATGATTATCTGGCAAATCCAGTTAAACTGATCCCTGCAACAGCGAAAAAAATGCCGACTATTGAAAAAAATGGGCAAGTCTATATCTTTAAAATAAAATCAGGGATTTATTTTACGGATGATCCTGCATTTAAAGGCAAGCGCAGGGAGCTGGTAGCCGAAGATTATGTTTATTCCATTAAACGTATTTTAGATCCTAAAAATCATGCCTCATCATTTTCTTTTATTGATAATAAAATTGTGGGTGCCAATGCACTGGTCGAACAAGCCAAGAAAACTGGAAAGTTTAATTATGATGCCAAGATAGAAGGTCTTAAAGCATTAGATAAATATACGATTCAATTCACATTAACTCAACCTGATTATAACTTTCCTTATATTCTTGCTTATAGTTCATTTGGTGCAGTTGCACGTGAAGTTGTTGAATATTATAAAGATCGTCTTGCGATGCATCCTGTGGGTACGGGGCCTTATATGCTAAGTAAATATGTACCTCGCAGTAAAATTGAGTTGGTGGCCAATCCTGATTATCGAGGCTTTGTCTGGAATTTCAAATCCTCGGGTACGGAATGGGACAATCAACTGGTCAGGGAAATGAGCGGCAAGCAAATGCCGCAAATTGGCAAGGTCAATATCAGCATTATCGAAGAAGAACAGTCTCGCTGGTTAGCATTTCAATCCAAGCAACTTGATTTTGATAAAGTCACAGAAAATGCCATCCCCAAAGTTCTGGATCAAAATAACCAGTTAAAACCGGCGATGCAGAAACAGGGCATTCGTCTCTATGCCAATAAAGAGGCTGAGATTACCTATTCTATGTTGAATATGCGTGATCCAGTGGTGGGCGGAAACAGTCTGGATAAAGTGGCATTAAGACGCGCCATCGCGCTGTCTTTTAATGTGAATGAATATATTCGCATACTACGCAAGGGACAAGCGGTGAAAGCAGAAATGCTGGTGCCAGAAGGCGTGAGTGGGCACAATCCAAATTACCGCAGTAGCATTGCTTACAATCCTGTATTAGCCAATAAACTGCTAGATCATTTTGGTTATAAAAAAGGCGCAGATGGCTATCGCAATCTTCCAAATGGAAAGCCGCTGACGTTAAAAATCAATACGGAAACTGGTTCGGCAAAAGTGATGTATTCGGAACTCTGGAAAAAAAGTCTGGATGCAATTGGAATACGTTCTGATTTTAAAGTCAGTAATTTTGCGGATAACTTAAAAGCTTCATCACAGTGTAAATACATGATGTGGAGCGGTGCATGGCATGCTGATTACCCAGAGGGGGAAAACTTCACTCAATTACTCTATGGGCCAAATGTTGGACGTGGCAATCAGTCCTGCTATCAATCTGTCGCTTATGACAATTTATATAAGCAGGCGATGCAGCAACCACCTGAAAAACGCATGCCATTCTATGAAAAAATGAGTCGTCAAATTGAAGCAGACAATATCTGGATCTTGCAGGATACCCGTATTCGCAACTGGTTGATTCAGCCAGAAGTGCTGGGATTCAAGGCTCATCCTATTATGAATAGCAATTGGCAATATCTGGATATTGCTGAACCAAATCAAAAATAAGTGATGTATACCTGATGAAGCAAAATTTTAAACTTTCTATATCACGTATGGGGTTGGCACTGTTAGTGGGGACAACATTTGCGAGTGCATTCAGTACAGCAATCGCTAAGAGCCCAGCAGATCCCAAAAAAGTATTACGTTATGCCTTTCCTGTTGCGGAAACAGGTTTTGATCCTGTAGCTGTACAAGACCTTTATTCTGCTCATATTTTATATTCAGTCTTTGAAACGCTCTATACCTATGATTATTTAGCATCCCCAGCAAAACTGGTTCCCAATACTGCAGTTGCTTTACCTGAGGTGAGTGCAGATGGTCTGACCTATACCATCCGACTGAAGAAAGGGATTTATTTTGCTTCTGATCCTGTGTTTAAAGGCAAGCGCAGAGAGTTGACGGCGGCAGACTATGCCTATTCCTATAAGCGGTTACTTGATCCGAATTTACGTTCGCCGAATAGTTGGTTATTCGAAGATAAAATTGACGGGATGGATGCCTTAATTCAACAGGCCAGTAAATCGGGAAAATTTAATTATGATCAACCAGTCAGTGGCATCCAGACACCTGATCGTTATACCTTGGTGATTCGCTTAAAAGCGCCGAATCATAATTTCCCTATGCTGCTTGCCCATCAACCGACAGGGGCAGTAGCACGAGAAGTGATTGAGCATTATCGGGATAAAACAACAGGCTATGCGATGGCGCATCCTGTTGGAACAGGTCCTTATGTGCTGGCACATTGGACGCCAGGTTCACGGATTATCCTAAAGGCGAATCCTGATTATCGTGGTTTTACCTGGAATTTTAAAGCAAGCAGTCCAGATGAGCAGAAAATCGTCCAGCAGATGCAAGGCAAAAAAATGCCACAGATCGGTGTGATTGATATTCGAGTTATTGAAGAATCACAATCAGGATGGTTAGCTTTTCAGAAAGATGGACTGGATTTATTTACGCTGGATGGTGAATTACCAGCACAAGCCATACAACAAGATGGAAGTTTAAAACCCGAGTTAGCCAAAAAGGGCGTTCAATTGTCACGTATCCCAGATCCGTCGATTGATTATTTATACTGGAATATCCAGAATCCTGTTGTCGGTGGTTTTGGTAAAGATAAAATTGCATTACGCCGTGCCATGTCTATGGCGATTTCCAAAGAAAAATTTATCAGCATTTTAGCCAAGGGCAATGCCAAAAAGCTGGAGTCTCCGATCCCTTATGGGGTTGCGGGGCATGACCCTGATTATAAAAGCAGTGTGCCTTATTCTGTGAAGGCAGCCAATCTGTTACTGGATCGTTATAACTATAAAGTTGGTGCAGATGGATGGCGAAGATTTCCTGATGGCAAGCCGCTGGTGATTGAGTTTATGCCTTCTACCAGCAGTGCCCGTAGTATGCAAATGGCTGAGCTACTCAAGAAGGATTTGGGCAATATCAAAATTAATATGGTGTCCAAGCCAGTGCCTTTTGCGGAAGGTTTAAAGGCTGAAAAACAATGTAAGACCATGTTCAAAGCCTCAGCGTGGATTGCTGATTATCCTGATGCCGATAATTTTATGCAGTTGTTCTACGGCAATAATATTCATGCAACCAATCATACCTGCTTTAAATTACCAGAATATGACCGTTTATATGAACAAACACTCAGACTTGATGATGGGCCTGAGCGCGATATGCTGTATCGCAAAATGTCACGTCTTTTAGAGTTTTACTCACCCGTACAATTCATGTCGACCCGTTACCGAACTGTGGTCGCACAGCCTCGTGTGCTGGGCTATAAAAAGCATCCTATCTTGCCAGCAGAGTGGATGTACATTGATATTCAAGACAAGAAATAACGAACAAATCAAATTGGAGAGAAAAAATGGCGAAAAAAATATTGCAATTGTCGAGTCTGGCTTTGTTATCCATGACAACTGTAGGGATGAGCCAGAGTATCTGGGCTGAAAGAACCACCTTACCTATTTTAAAAACAGCAGCTAGCGCTCAATGGTGTGATGCGAACTTAGAAAAATTACAACAGCGTATTGCTCAACTCGAAACACAATCTGTGAAGCCACAGTCTGCGGCTGGGCCAGTATTGGCTGAGTGGGATCAACTGATGGCAACGTTTGAAGATTTTGCAGGTCCGATCAGCTTATATAGCAATGTTGATCCAGATGCGAAATTGCGTAAAGCTGCCGAAGACTGTGAAGTGAAATTGAACCAGCTACAAACAGAAATCTATCAGAATCCAAAGCTGTATCAACGAATTAAAAATACCAAGGCAGCAGATGCAATTGATCGCAAATATCGTCAGGACATCCTCGATACTTTTGAAGATACCGGTGTGCAATTAGCGCCTGAAAAGAGAACTCGGGTTAAAAATATTTTTGATGAATTGACGAAACTTTCGCAAGAATTCTCCCGCAATATTCGTGATAATCCTGAAAAACTCGAGTTTACTCCAGCGGAACTGAAGGGCTTGCCAGATAGTTACATTGCAGGTTTAAAGAAAAATGACAAAGGCAATTATTTATTAGGCTTTGAGTATCCTGAGTACCAACCTTTCATGGAGCTGGCAGACAGTGATGATGCACGCAAGCGTTATCAAACCGCCTTTACCCGTCGTGGCACAGAAAAGAATCTCGTTTTACTCAAGCAGATTATTGATTTACGTTATGAACTTGCACAGTTATTTGGGCAGCCAAGTTATGCCGATTTAGCATTAAAAAAACGTATGGCGAAAACGCCACAAGCAGTGAATAACTTTCTCGCTGATGTGCATAAAGTTGTGGCGCCTTTAGAGCAAAAAGAAGTTGAAGAACTACGAATTTTTAAAGCCAAAACCTTAAACACGCCGATTGAAAAAACAGAAATTAATCGCTGGAATGTGAATTACTGGAGCGAAAAGTTACGTAAACAGAAATACCAGATTGATCAGGAAAAGCTTCGTGATTATTTCCCGACGCTTGCGGCTCAGAAGTGGTTATTTGCAATTTCTTCTGACTTATACAGCATCGAATTCAAGCCTGCCAAAGTCGATACATGGCAAGATGAAGTTGAATATTATGATGTAACGGATAAGAAAACAGGTGAAGTGCTGGGCGGCCTGTATATGGATAAATTTCCGCGTGAAGGCAAATACGGTCATGCGGCTGTATGGGGCGTATATGGCGGCAGTACCTTAAGCAAGCGTAAACCGATTTCGGTGCTGGTCACTAATTTTAACCGCAAAGGGCTAAATAGCGATGAATTAGAAACCTTTGTCCATGAGTTCGGCCATGCGTTGCACGGCATTTTATCGAAAACCCGCTATTCAGGTCAGTCAGGTACTTCAGTAGAGCGTGATTTTGTTGAAGCACCTTCACAAATGTATGAAGAATGGGCTCGCCGTAAAGAAACATTATCGAAAGTTGCTGACTATTGTGATCCTGCTTGTCCGCGGGTCGATGATGCACTGATCGCACGTCTGAAATCGGTACACAATTATGGACGCGGTATGCGTTATGCACGTCAAACCCTGTATGCACAATATGACATGGCTTTACATGGCACAGATGCCTTAAAAGTACAGCCGATGGATGTCTGGAAAAAAATGGAATCGGCAACGGCATTGGGCTATGTGCCAAGCTCAGAATTTCCAGGCCAGTTTGGGCATTTAATGGGGTATCAGGCGGGTTACTATGGCTATATGTGGTCTGAAGTACTGGCGCTGGATATGTTGTCGGCATTTGGAGATAACCTGAATAATCCAGCAGTCGGCCAACGCTATCGCCAAGCCATTCTTTCACAGGGCAGCCAAAAGAGCGCTGCGCAACTGGTCAAGGACTTCTTGGGCAGAGAACCAGATAACAAAGCCTTCTTTAGTGAAATTACAGGTCAACGGGTCAAATAAGGATTTGCCATTATGCTTGCTTATGTCGTGCGTAGACTATGGCAAATGATCCCGACCATGTTGGGTGTTATTTTGCTGATTTTCTTTTTATTTAACTGGGTGGGGGGCGACCCTGCATATATTCTGGCAGGGAAGATGTCTAACCCAGAGCAAATTGAAAACATCCGTAAACAGTTAGGCGTAGATCAACCTTACTACGTGCAGTTGTGGATTTTTATTAAACAGATTCTGACCTTTGATTATGGTGTGAGTTGGAGTACTGGTGAATCGGTCTCACAGATTATTCTGACCCGTTTAGGGCCATCGCTGACGTTATTGATCCCGCTGACCATTTTACAGACTGTGATTTCAATCATATTGGCTTTAGCGGTCGCTTCGGTACGTGGCTCACTGACAGATCGTATGGTTATGATGCTGTGCACCATTGGAATGTCAATCAGTATTCTGGTTTATATCATTGTCTTTCAATATGTGCTGGCGTACCAACTGAGCTGGTTTCCCGTTCAGGGCTGGAGCGATAATTTTAGTGAAAACCTAACCCAGTACGCATTATTGCCGATTCTAATTATGCTGGTGGTGAGTATTGCGCCGACTTTACGTCTGTATCGTAGTTTTGTGCTGGATGAAATTAATCAGGATTATGTGCGTACTGCCCGTGCCAAAGGTGTAGGCGAGTCGCGCGTACTGGGTGTGCATGTGCTCCGTAACGCGTCCATTCCGATTGTGACTGAAGTCATGGCAAGTTTGCCCGCCTTATTAATTGGTGCATTCTTGATTGAGCGTTTTTTCGGGATTCCGGGGATCGGGCGAGAAATTATTATTGCAGTAGAGCGTAGTGATTTTCCTGTGATCAAAGCGATTACCGTTTATATCGCCGCAATGACCATGATTTTTAACCTGATCGCCGATCTGATTTATAAGCTCCTCGATCCTCGTGTTCAGTTGAAGTAGAGGGGATGACAATGCTCAGTACAATTTTTAAAAGCAAAGCATCTTCTGATGAATCCACTGCTGCGACAGGATTATGGCAATTGGCATTAAAGCGACTGAAATCAGATCGTATTGCGGTGGTTTCATTTATTGTGGTGCTGTTTTATTTCATCCTGCTGGCTTTGTCCATGACAGGTGTAATTGCATCAAACTGGAATAAGGAAGTTGCGGTCAGTTATGCGCCACCGACTTTTTTGGGGGCAGATGCGGATTCTTCCCATGTGAAAGAAGCGGCGAAAAGCACAGAAAGCTTGCCTGAAAATCCAGTTGATCCCTTGAAAGATGTGATCCAGCAATTGAATGCCGAGATCCAGAGTGAGCAGCAAAGTGGTTACATCGATGATTACGGTATGGTTGACCCGTTAGCTGAGGATATGAAGCAAATCAATCAGCAACTGGGTGGAAATTTGCTGGAACAAAAACAGGAATTAAAAAGTACCTTGCCTTTTGGTGCCGATAAATGGGGGCAAGATATCTTGCTGAAAACCATTAAAGGGGCTGAAACGTCGATTCTAGTTGGCTTGTTGTCGGCAGTATTGGCTGTGATGATTGGTACTTTTCTGGGGGCGATTGCAGGTTATTTCGGTGGTTGGGTCGATGATGTCCTGAACTGGTTTTACAACATCTTCACCTCGATTCCTTATTTGTTACTGGTGTTGGCGATTGCGGCTGTACTCCAGCAAAAAGGCATTTTGTCGATTGTTCTCATTCTCGGTTTGACTGGCTGGACGGGGGTATTCCGTTTGATCCGTGCCGAATATATGAAGCACAAATCGCGCGAATATGTGCTTGCAGCAAAAGCCATTGGTGTCAGTCATTTACGCCGTATGTTTGTGCATATTTTTCCCAATGTGAGTCATATTGCCTTGGTGCAGATTTCAATTCTGGTGGTGTCTTTTATCAAATCGGAAGTGATTCTGAGCTTCCTTGGTTTTGGTGTGCCAGTTGGTGTGGTGTCTTGGGGCAGTATGCTGAATGAAGCGCAAAGTGAACTGATTTTGGGGAAATGGTGGCAACTGGCAGCCGCTTCAATTGCAATGGCTGTGTTGGTCACCGCATTCTCGATGTTCACCGATGCATTGCGTGATGCTTTAGATCCTAAACTGAAATAGCGGAGAGCGAAAATATGCAATATCAGAATGAACTACCGCTATTACAGGTTGAAAATCTTCAAGTCAGCTTTAAAGGTGAAAATAAACAGTGGATTGAAACCGTAAAAGGAATTTCATTTTCGATTCCTAAAAATAAAACGGTGGCTTTGGTCGGTGAGTCTGGCAGCGGTAAATCCGTAACTTCACTGGCGGTGATGGGCTTATTGCCAAAAGGTCAGAGCCAAATTGCAGCACAAAGCAAAATCAAATTTGAAGGCAAGGATTTACTGCATTTATCGGCAGGTGAAATTCGCAAGATTTGTGGTAAAGAGATTGCCATGATTTTTCAGGAACCGATGTCATCGTTGAACCCTGTATTTACCGTGGGCGATCAGATTGCTGAAGTGCTACGTATTCATCTGGATATGGGACGGAAGGAAGCGAGAGTGCGGGTACTGGAATTGCTGCGAGAAGTCGGCATTCCTGCACCTGAAACCAAAATAGATGCTTATCCAAGCCAGCTTTCTGGCGGGCAGCAGCAACGGGTCATGATTGCGATGGCGATTGCCTGTGAACCAAAGTTGCTGATTGCCGATGAGCCAACCACGGCCTTGGATGTCACCATTCAAAAACAGATCATTGATTTGCTGGAATCGTTACGACAACGTCACCAGATGTCGATGTTGTTTATTACCCATGATCTCGCACTGGTCGGGGAAATTGCCGATGAAGTGATTGTTATGCGTCACGGGGAAATTCGTGAATGTGGCCCTGTCGAGCAAGTGCTGGAACGGCCACAGGATGTCTATACCAAAGCCTTGCTACATTGTCGTCCGCAGCTTGCTTCACGACCTTACCGTTTACCTGTGACCAGTGATTTTATGAAGCAGGAAAATGGACAATGGGTGGAAGTGAGTCAGTTATCTGATTTGAATCTCAAGCAGCGTTCTCGTGGTCTGAAAGGTGATGAACAGATTATTTTAGAGGTTAAAGATCTCAAGAAATCTTTTTATAGTCGTAAAGGTTTATGGGGGAGAGATGAATTTCAGGCTGTGAAAGGTGTGTCCTTCCAATTGGCAAAAGGTAAAACTTTGGGATTGGTGGGAGAGTCGGGTTCAGGAAAAACCACCATCGGTTTACTGCTGATGCGTTTGCATGAAGCAACGGGTGGGCAGGCCTTGATTGGCGGAAAGGATATTCTTGCCATGAGTGAGAAAGAGTTTTGTCAGTACCAACGTAAGATTCAGATCATTTTCCAGAATCCTTATGCATCCCTCAATCCACGCTTTACCATCGGACAGATTTTGTTAGAACCGATGCGAATTCATGGCATTGGGCAAAATGATGCTGAGCGTAAGAAAATAGCGCTGGAATTGTTAGAACGTGTCAGTTTGCCTGTGCAAGCCTATGATCGTTATCCGCATGAGTTTTCTGGTGGACAACGACAACGCATCGCAATTGCACGTTGCTTAACCCTAAAGCCTGAAATTTTGATTTGTGATGAATCGGTCTCTGCGCTGGATGTATCCGTGCAGGCACAGGTACTGAATTTATTGCAAGATTTGCAGGATGAATTTGGGTTGAGCTATATCTTTATTTCACATGATTTATCCGTGGTGAAATATATTTCAGATCAGGTGATGGTGATGAATCATGGCGAACTGGTTGAAATTGCCAATTCTGATGAACTGTATTTGCATCCACAACATGAATATACCAAGAAGTTGCTGAATGCCATTCCACAAGGGATCGTCCATCATTAAACTAAAGTCATAAAAAAACGCTCTAATCAGAGCGTTTTTTTATTTCAGACCAAAGGATTAAAACTTTTTAAAGCCTTTGTTGAAACCAATGGTTTTACGACCATTGTTATTGTTGCTATTAGCGCCAGAACGTTGCTGTGACTGATCTTGTTCATCATCACGGCGTTGTTGACGTAAATAACCACCACGACGTGCAGCCAATGGTTTCTCAGCCATTTTTTCAGTACGACGTTTTGCCATACCAAACAAGCCAGTACCTTGACGTGGTTTTAATTCAACTGATTTCGCAAGGTTGTCGATGTCGGTTTTATCCAGTTCCATCCAACGGCCTGTACGTAATTCACGCGGTAAAATCACGGTACCGTAACGGGTACGTAACAAGCGGCTGACTTTGAGGCTTTGTGATTCAAAGATACGACGTACTTCGCGGTTACGACCTTCTTTTACCACAACTTGATACCAACGGTTGATCCCGTCACCACCAATTTCAGAGAATGATTCAAATTTCGCTGGGCCATCTTCAAGCTCAACACCTTTCAGCATGTTGTTGCGAATTTGTGGTGTAACTTCACCCATCACGCGAACGGCATATTCACGTTCTACTTCGTTTGATGGGTGCATTAAACGGTTTGCAAGTTCACCATCATTTGTGAATAACAATAAACCAGTACTGTTAATATCCAGACGACCAACCATGACCCAGCGGTCATTGGCAATTTGAGGTAAATGATCAAATACAGTTGGACGTTTTTCAGGGTCATTGCGCGAGCAAATTTCACCTTCTGGCTTATAGTAAATTAAAACGCGACGACGAATTTCGTCTTCAATTTGGAATTGTACTTTACGACCATCGATACGAAGTTCATCAGTGGGTTCGATACGTTCACCAACTTGGGCAATACGACCATTGATGCTGACACGACCAGCAGCAATGACTTCTTCCATATAGCGACGCGAGCCTAACCCGACTCTCGCTAAAACCTTTTGTAATTTTTCACTCATGACAGCACAACCTTAGACATAATGATCAACAGTTCACCTTCTCAAGACTTCGGCGCATGTGCATCGAGAGCCATGAATGCTTCCTTGGCGTTCTGCAGGGGAGGCAATTGACCTAGCGAAGCTAAGCCAAAAGCATTTAAAAACTGGGGTGTTGTAATCAACAACGCAGGTCTTCCGGGTAAATCTCTGAAACCGGCTTCTTTAATCCAGTTCCAGTCAAAAAGTGTTCTTAAAATCTGGCTATTATTAGATACACCACGAATCTGCTCAATATCGGCACGTGTGACAGGTTGATGATAAGCAATCACTGCGACAGTTTCGAGTAAAGAGGGGGATAATTTGGTTGGGCGTTCTGGCCAGACCTGCGCAATGATATTGCGATATTTCGCACGTACCTGAAAACGAAAGCCTTGTGCCGTTTCAATTAATTCAATTGAACGACCATGCTGCAACATTGCCAGTTGCTGCACAAATGTACGTAATTGCTGCTTATTATATTGGTTTTGAAACGCTTCTTTTAGACGGGCAATTGAGACTGGTGAGTCACTGGCGAACAGAATAGCTTCAATTTGCAATAAAACATCATGATGAATGTCTTCAAGTGACATACTTTCACTTTGTTCTAACTGATCTAGGCTCATGCGGCAACTCCTTGAATGGTCAACGGAGCTTCAATTCCTGTATGAATAATCTGGATTTTTTGCTGACGTGTAAGTTCAAGTACTGCCATAAACGTAACCACCATCCCCATACGACCTTGCTTGGGATTTAATAATTCAATAAAACTCAAGGCTTCACCTAACGCGAGCTGACTTTCAATAAAGGCGATACGTTCTTCTAGCAATACCGGTTCCTGCGCGACCACATGCGTGATCGGTTCAGGACGGTTAAACACACAAAATAAGGCATCATGTAAGGCAGCTACATCATAGCCTTCATAAATCGGCGCAATATGTCCAATACTGACATTAGCACTAAAGGTATCACGCTCGAAGATTGGCATTTGCCCCAATCGTTCGGCGGCCTGTTTAATGCGTAAATACGTTTCCAAACGGTCAATCAATTCTTGTTTTGGATCTTTTTCAAATTGATCAACAGCAGTCGGTTTCGGTAATAACAAGCGTGATTTTAGATCAGCCAAAAGCGCGGCCATCACCATATAATCAGCCGTTAGTTCGATATTCAAGGACTTCATACTGTCCATATAAGACAGATATTGGGTTGCAATCGGTGAAATATCGACTTGTAATAAATCAAAACCATTTTTTTGAATCAGGTAAATCAGAAAATCCAGAGGACCTTCAAATTGTTCCAGTAAAATTTCAAACGCGGCAGGCGGGATATACAAATCTTCAGGTATGACTTCTTGCCACTCGTCAAGCACGCGAATGGAAGGAGTGGACTCCAAAGGAGAGGGGAGAATTTGGTTCATTACCGTTATAAGCCACGCGAATTTTCAAAAGCATGAAAAGATATAATTTTTGTGCAAGAAAGGGCACATGCTACCAAGAGCACGCCTATTCTAATCGAAATCCCCAATTTAATAAATTGCTGACTTACAAAAACCTTAAACTTCTCAGGGTATTTTCTATATTTATACGTGATCATCTAGGTCATGTAATAAAGTTATGCTTAAATGAGCAGCGAAAATCATGATTTCAGCTCAATTATAAATCGCTATGAAACAATATTTAAAAACACAACAGAACCCGTTTGGACAAAGTGTTGGCCTTGATGTTGATCACCAGCCATGTTCACTTATTCAGCAAGATCTCGTGGGCCAATACGTTAAACTGATTCGTATTACAGGTGAAATTTCCGATCAGACCGCAAATGATATCTGGCATGCCGTAGAGACCGAGCCTGATGCATCATGCTGGACCTATTTACCTTATGCTGCGCCCCAGAGCAGAGATCAATTAAAACAAACTTTAGAACAACGATTTGGCTTTCAGGGTGTTACACATTTTCTGATTGAAGTGGATGGTGAAGTTCAAGGCTGGATTGCACTCTTACAACCAAGACTGGAACACGGTGCGATTGAAATCGGCAATGTCTATTACTCGCATAAGATGAAAAAATCAAAAGCGTCGACTGAAACGATATTTCTACTTTTACAACAATGTTTTAAGCAGGGCTATAGACGGGTAGAGTGGAAATGTGATGACTGTAATGCACCCTCTAAAGCAGCCGCTTTACGCTTTGGTTTTCAATATGAAGGATTATTCCGCCATGATCGGGTTAGCAAAGGCCGTAACCGCAATACGGCATGGTTTTCAATCATTGATGAAGAATGGCCTGCACTAGAACAGAGTTATCTCCAGTGGTTAAATCCTGAAAATTTTGATGCACAAGGATTCCAGAAACAGCGTTTATCAGATTTTTTTGAAATCTGAATTTGATCATTGGTTTTAATGAGAAATATTGCGGTACACCACTTTAATGAAAAGAAAAATAATTATCGGCCTGATGCTGACCTTGGTTATTGTTCTGATTGGTAATTTTATTATCTGGAATAACCCTTCAGTGCAGAAAGAGCTGCTAAGACAATATTTAGGCCGAATGATCGTCAGTAAGATTAATCATCATACAAACCCCACTGCGTCTAAATGGGGGATGCAGATTCGCGCAGTTAATCATTACCCGAAGATTATGGTAAGGATGAAACTCAGAAGTGATAAGGATAGTCAAAGTGTGAGTGCAGAACAGCTTAAACAACAAAGTTGTGCTTTTCTGAAAAACTTTCAAACACTGAAGCAAAGTGGCAGAAGCAAAATCTATGGTCTTTTAATTGAAGATCGATTCTCATTTCAAATCGAAGTTTTTAACGAATCAGGCCAGAAAATACAAAGCGCAAGTCAAATTCTGGCTGAATGTCCAAACTTTCCTTATGCCTAAGCTTGTAATAGTGAAATAGATGTCAGTACTTATTCAAAAGCACTGACATCACCAACACCGCGACGCACGATTTCAGGATTTTCTCCTGATAAATCTACAATACTGGTGGTTGATAAAGTCCCAAAACCACTATCAATAAACACGTCAATCCGTTTACCGAGCTGATTTTCAATATCGTATGGATCATCTAGGGGATCTTTTTGATCGGGCAAAATTAAAGTACTGGTTAGCAACGGTTCACCGAGTTCTTTTAATAAAGCTTGCGCAACAGGATTACTAGGAATACGCAGGCCAATGGTTTTTTTCTTCGGATGCATTAAACGTTTTGGTACTTCGCTGGTCGCGGGCAAAATAAATGTCGTGACTGCAGGGGTATTATTTTTTAATAAACGATACATGGCATTATCGACTTTGGCATAAGTGGCAATATCAGAGAGGTCACAGCACATAATTGCATATTGATGCTTTGGCCCCAGACCACGAATTTGCGCAATACGTTCCATCGCATTTTTATTTCCGATCTGACAACCAATTGCATAGGCTGCATCTGTCGGATAAATCACCACATCCCCAGCACGAATACGTTCCACTGCTTGTGTGATTAAGCGTGCCTGTGGATTTTCGGGATGAATATGTAAATGCAACATCTTTGAACTCCCTGATCTATATGGCTAAATTTAGTATGAAGTGGGTTGCGGTCAAGTTGCAAGCATTAGATGTGACAATTTTGTCCTTTAATCAAGGTCTTCACGTTTAAATTCATCGAGTTGTAACGGTTGGCCATGACGGGTACACAGACAGATGTAATGAATGAAATGCGCAGCATCGCGTGGTAACTTGGCTTCACCTGAAAAATAATTTTGTAGCTGGGCAAAAACATGATCTTTGAATCGCTGGCCATTACCGCCATCGCCCGTCAAGTTATCTAAAGAGACACGGAATTTCCGACCAAAAGCTTTTGCAAACAGCCATTCAATTGCTTGTGGCTTGATTTCAACCTGTTCAAAAAGTGCCTGCTGCTCAGCAGTTCGACCATCTGGCGCGTACCAATATCCCAGATCCGGGAGTAGGCGCCGCTGTGCACCCGAAATGCTCCAGTGACTAATTTCATGTAGCGCACTATTAAAGAAACCATGGGCAAATTGGATTCTTGCAGGCTGTCCATTTTCCGCTGGGAAATATTCTGGTTCAAAATCACCTTTAACTAGTGTGACATTATGGTGGGAAAACCAGTGATTAAAGTGTAAAATAAGCCAATCGACCTGTTCTGGTTCTGATGTTAACTTTTGCCAAGATGAGCGTTGCACTTGATCTGGCGTTAATGCAGGAGCAGAGGTTGAATGGGTGCTTACAAGTAATGAAGTTGTTACTTCAAGTTGCGGCTGCAACAGGTGCATTGCTTAATTTACCCCGAGTTCTGTCTAAAGAAGTGCAAAATTGTATCTTAATCTTTGACAGAGTACCGATGAATTTGTAGAATTGCCGCCTTAATTATGTCAGCAAATACCTTTCCGGCACAGATTGAGCCGTTTAAATGGGCTGAACAGGGCTTTACATGGTCAGGCACACTGCCATTGTCTCGCTTTGCTCGTATCGCTCGTGAAGCTGTTGGATCAATTAATGATCGATTGATCAACATAGACTGTAAGCTATCAATGGATGCATATCATCGCATTGTATGGCTAGATGGACGTATTGAAACGAAAGTTCCAATGGAATGCCAGCGTTGTCTGGATACTGTTGAAACTGAACTTGTTTCAGATTTTCATTTAGCTTTGATCGATGATGAGTCACTGATAGAGCGCTTGGATGAGGATGCTGATTTCATCGTTTTAGGTGAAAGCGAGTCTTCGAAAAAAGGTGATTTTGATACACCTGCTTCGATTGATTTGCTCGCACTACTAGAAGATGAACTGTTATTGTTGATGCCTTTATCTCCCAAGCATGATGTTTGTGAGCATAAACATCGACCTGCCATTCAGGACGTTGTCGAAGAGAAACGGGATAACCCGTTTGATGTTTTGGCAAGTTTGAAGGGTAAACTTAACTCATAATTTGTGATATAATGTTGAGTTAAGACAACTGAATTTGTTTCTGATCCATTTTTTCGATCTTTGTAAGGAGCCATCATGGCCGTTCAGCAAAACCGTAAAAGTCGCTCTCGCCGTGACATGCGCCGTTCACATGACGCTTTAACCGAGAATGCATTATCTGTAGACCAAACTACTGGTGAAACTCATCGTCGTCACCACGTGACTAAAGACGGTATTTACCGTGGTCGTCAATTATTCGCTAAAGCAGCTGATGCTGAATAATTGAACCATATGCATTAAGCGTTAGCTTAAAGTATAGAAAAAATGGGAGCGAAAGCTCCCTTTTTTGTTGTTTTTCGCAATTAAAAAACGATTTAATCAATGGTAAATTGCCGCATCGGAAAAGAGTCTGTTGTCATTCTCATGTAGAATCATGAGTGTTGATGAAATTGGCGATAGACCATTTTAAGGATTTTTATATGTCGACTAAGCGACTTGAGCAGGCTGCTCAAGCAACAAAAACAGCATTTGTTTTTCCTGGTCAGGGTTCACAAAAAGCAGGTATGTTGGCTGAACTTGCAGAGCAATTTAGTGTCGTTCAAGATACATTTGCAGAAGCCTCAGCAGCAATCGGTTTTGACCTTTGGCATATTGCCCAGAGCGGTGAAGGTTTAGACCAGACTGAAAATACCCAACCTGTGTTATTAACTGCAAGCATTGCCTTATGGCGTGTGTGGTTAGAACTAGGTGGAATTGTGCCAAAGTACCTTGCTGGGCACTCTTTAGGGGAATACAGTGCGCTTGTTGCGGCAGAGGCCATGACTTTAGCTGATGCGGTTAAACTGGTACATTTACGCGGTAAATTAATGCAGAGCGCTGTTCCTCAAGGTGAAGGCGCAATGGCGGCAATTCTTGGCTTGGCAGATGACAAAGTGGTTGAACTTTGTGAAAAAGTATCTGCTGCGGGCCAAGGTTCTGTTGAAGCTGCAAATTACAATGCACAAGGTCAAGTTGTTATCGCTGGTAGCGCTGCATTGGTTCAGCAAGTGATGGCTGAAGCAAAAGAGCAGTCTGGTAAAGCGATTGCATTGCCAGTTTCAGTGCCTTCACATTGCACATTGATGAAGCCAGCAGCAGAAAAGTTTGCTGAAGCTTTGGAACAAACTGCCATTGAGCTACCATGCCTTCCTGTAATACAAAATGTCAACGCGGAAATCGCGACAGATGTTGCTCAGTTACGTCAGGCATTAACAGCTCAATTGTACCAGTCGGTTCAATGGACACGTACCATGCAATATCTGCAAGATCAGGGTATTCAGTACATGGTTGAATGTGGACCAGGTACGGTATTGAGTAATCTTGCAAAGCGATTACCGAACATAGAAAAAGCATTTGCCATTGATAGCAAAGCACGTATGGAAGATGCCCTAAACGCAGTGTTAGTGGCAGAAGGAAAAATTGCATGACACAACAACGAAAAGTTGCGTTAGTGACAGGAGCAAGCCGTGGTATTGGCGCTGCAATTGCACAGCAACTCATTCAAGACGGTTTTTTTGTGGTTGGTACCGCAACTTCTGAATCAGGCGCGCAAAAGCTGACAGAAAGCTTTGCTGAACATGGCGCAGGTGCTGTACTTGACGTGCGTGATGGCGCTGCGATTGATGCACTGGTTTCAGATATCGAACAAAAATATGGTTCGGTGCTGGTATTGGTTAACAATGCAGGCATTACCAAAGATAACTTGCTGCTTCGTATGTCTGAAGATGACTGGGATGACATTCTCAATATTCATCTGAAAGCCGTATACCGCTTATCTAAGCGTGTATTGAAAGGCATGACCAAAGCACGTTTTGGCCGCATTATTAATATTAGTTCAGTGGTTGCACATTTTGCCAACCCTGGACAAGCGAACTACTCGGCAGCAAAAGCAGGGATTGAAGCATTCAGTCGTAGCTTGGCTAAAGAAATGGGTAGCCGTCAGATTACAGTGAACAGTGTTGCACCTGGTTTCATTGCCACTGAAATGACTGATCAGTTAAGCGAAGAGATTCGTAAAAAAATGACTGATCAAGTAGCTTTAAATCGTTTAGGTGAACCTCAAGATATTGCTGATGCAGTGAGTTTCCTTGCCAGCGATAAGGCTAGTTACATTACTGGTACAGTTTTACACGTAAATGGTGGTCTATACATGGCCTAACTGGCGATGTATAAACTTTTAAAAATTTTTATATTCAATTAAACTAGTGGCAAATTAAAACGCCACAAGCAATGAGGAGAATTCCTGTGAGCGATATCGAACAACGCATCAAACAAGCTGTAGCTGAACAATTAGGTATGCGTGCTGAAGAGATTAAAAACGAAGCATCTTTCATGGATGACTTAGGTGCTGACTCTTTAGATTTGGTTGAACTTGTAATGTCTTTCGAAAACGATTTCGACATCACGATTCCAGATGAAGATTCAAATGAAATCACAACTGTTCAATCTGCAATCGATTACGTAACTAAGAAACTTGGTTAATCATTTTGCATGATGAAAAAAGCCACCGTCAGGTGGCTTTTTTTATGTGTCCTGAAATGAAAAGAGAATAAATATTTCTTGGTTTTAGTGGATATACATATATTTACAAGACCGCCTTAAATTGAAACTTGAGTCACTTTTTTTTTCGGTATAACTAAAGTAAGTCTATTTTGACGATTTGAGATTAATAATTACAGAGGTAATAACAATGGGTCTTTTTGATTTTGTTAAAGGTATCGGTAAGAAAAATACAGCACCAGCAGAGCCACAAGCTGCGCCAGCAACACCAGCTGAACCATCAGCTCAAGAGATTGCAAATAAATTATTAGGTTTGATTAAAAGTTTAGGTCTTGGGGTTGAAGGCTTATCTGTAACGTATAACGGCACGACGGATACTGCAACGATTAAAGGGCAGGTAAAAAGTCAGGCAGATAAAGAAAAGATTGTATTGGCAGTTGGTAATATTGATCATGTAGCACAAGTGGATGATCAGATGACTGTAGAAGCGCCTGAGCCAGAAAGTAAATTCTATACAGTGAAATCAGGTGACAACCTGTCCAAGATTTCAAAAGAATATTATGGCGATCCAAACCAGTACAACAAGATCTTTGAGGCGAATCGTCCATTACTTAAAAATGCAGATGACATCTTCCCGGGACAAGTTTTACGTATTCCACAATAATCTGTGAATATAAAAAAGGCGCTTGATGCGCCTTTTTTAATAAAAATTTTTTGAAAAATTGAAAGATTTCTGGAGCGCTTAAAAGCGTTTTGGAATCTTTTGCCCATTGGGTACAGGTGTTTCTGCATGTTTGAGCACGCCAAATAACCATGTTTCTGCATGCTGAACGGCAATTTTTAATGAATCACCGAGTGCTAGACGACCTGCAATGAAGCTTGCCAAAGAGCAACCTGAACCATGATATTGACCTTCCAGACGTGGACAACGGCTTTCGGCAATCATTTTACTCTCGGCATAGAGGACATTACGAATGTGATCTGGCGTGTCTTCATGACCGCCTTTGACTAAAATGGCTTTGGCACCCATTTCGAATAGCTTTTTTGTTGCTTGTTCAATATCCTCAATTCCTGTTAAAGCTCTCAACTCAACCGTATTAGGTGTGATTACCGTTGCTAAAGGGATTAACTCGACAAAGGCTTTTACCAGTGTGGCTTGATCGCCAAGTGAGCCACCACTATTGGCCACTAGCACAGGATCAAGCACATATAAATAATCGGGATGAGCGCGTAAGAATTCAGCCAGTGCAGCAATATTATCGGTTGTGCCCAACATGCCAGACTTTACACATTTAATTGGTAAATCACCGACCACGGCGTTGGCTTGTGCGAGCAACAATTCTTTAGAGGTTGCTTCAAAGCCAAATACTTGCTGCGAGTTTTGAATGGTTAAAGCAGTACATGCAATCGCTGCATGCGCACCACTTTGTCCAATTGCTTCAATATCTGCCTGTAAGCCAGCACCGCCAGATGGATCTAAACCTGAAAAACAAAGCACGGTCGGACGCACTGCAATTTCCTTTTAGTCTTCAATATACGGTAGTATAGGGAAGTTTCGAGAAACTCTCGACTATGTTGTGTAAGGCTGCAAGAGATTGAACGAATGACGATCAAAAATATTCTAATCGATTTAGATGGGACGTTAACTGACCCTAAAACAGGAATTCATGGTTCAATTCGTTTTGCTTTGCAAAAGTTAGGTCAGCCTTTGACTGATGACGTGGATCTGGACTGGACGATTGGCCCGCCCTTAAAAGCTTCTTTGGCAAAACTGCTGAATACCCAAGATGATCAGCTGGCTGAGCAAGCATTACTGGCTTACCGTGAGCGTTTTTCAGTAACGGGTCTATTCGAAAATGAAGTTTATCCGTCAGTCGCAGAAACATTGCAGCAATTACAAGCGGAAGGCTATAGACTATTTCTTGCAACGGCTAAGCCTGTAGTCTTTGCCAAACAAATTTTGACTCATTTCAAACTAGATCAGTATTTTACAGCAATCTATGGCAGCGAGCTGACAGGTGAGCGTACCAATAAAGCAGATTTGATAGCCTATATTCTTGAGCAAGAACATTTAGATGCCCAGCAATGTATCATGGTCGGTGATCGCCAGTATGACATTGTTGGTGCGCGTGCTAATGGAATTGAAACCATTGCCGTTAATTATGGTTATGGTCGGGCAGATGAGTTAGCTCAGGCACAGCCGATAACGCAAATTTCTCAATTTAGCCAGTTAATTGCAACGGTGGCTGAACTGAATGCAGAGCGAAAAGTCTCTTAAAAACCATGCAATAAAAAAGCCTCGATCATTCGAGGCTTTTTTATCATATCTCATCAGACATTATGTTTTAAACGGTATTGAACCAGTTCTTCAATGCTAATCACGGTCAAGCCATGTGTTTGAGCATACGCTAACACTTGAATACCAGATGCCATAGAACCATCAGGATTGGTCAACTCGCACAAGACACCAGAAGGTTTTAAACCTGCCAGACGCGCCAGATCAATCGTACCTTCGGTATGACCACGACGGGTCAGAACACCACCTTCACGTGCGCGTAGCGGGAAAACATGGCCTGGGCGGCTCAGGTCGCTGGCAACAGCACCATCTTTAGTTGCAGCTAAAACTGTCGTCACACGATCTTTTGCAGATACACCTGTCGTTACGCCTTGAGCAGCTTCAATGGTCACGGTAAACGCAGTTTTAAACTGGCTTGAGTTATCAACTACCATTGGTGGAAGTTCTAAATGATCTGCCAGTGTTTCGGTCAAACATAAGCATACAATGCCTGAACCATCACGAATCATTTGTGCCATGGTTTCGACTGTTAAGGTCTCAGCGGCAATAATAAGGTCAGCTTCATTTTCACGATCAAAATCATCCATGACCAAAACAGGCTTGCCTTGGCGGATATCTTCTAAAGCTTGTTGAATACGTTGTTCAGCAGGAGAAAGGGCTGAAAAGAAAAGTTCGGGTTGGATTAAACTGGACATAATGAAACGCTCTCGTAAATAGGATACGGTTGAACATTTCAGGACTGATGTAAAAATAAGCGTGCACAAAAACAACCCAAAAGAGTGTTTCGGTGGTTTCGTCTTCTTTCATCCGGACTATACCGTCGGCTTTGGTATCTCACCAAATCTGCGAGTATATAAAAATATATACAGGCTCGTGGGCTGGTCAGGTCACTTTATGGTCATGCCTGACTTACCACCGGTGGGGAATTTCACCCCGCCCTGAAGCGATGTCCTTCGATTATAGCCAGATTTTTAAGTGAAAAGGGAACTTTTTATAGAATGTATCGTTCTATAAAAATGAAGAAAATTGCTGAGACGTAGCACGATTTTTCTCATGATCTGTGAAACTGGCAATCCATTTGAATTGGGCATACACTGAAAAGATAAAACAACAATAATGTGGAGTAAGCGCGATATGGAAAAGGCGGATAAAACTGAATTAGAACAATTGGCACAACAATTACATCGACCTGTTATGAGTCTAAAAGCATTTTCACAATTGTCTCAACAGGATTTGGCTTGGCTCAATCAGCAATTACGGCAAACCATAGAAAATGAAGATCAGAAAATGAATCAACGGCTGTATCAAATCCCATTTTTTCTACGCTGGTTATTTAAGCCTAAATCATGATGGAGCAATGTCATGACACGACTCGCTGTGCAGGCCGAAATCATTAAACTTGCCCGAATCCTAAATGTGCCAGAGCAACAATTGGCCTTTATGCAGGTTCTTGCCCCTGAAAATCTCAGGCAATTTCGTTTTGCGATATTGGAGTTATTGCAAAGCCAGCAAAAAAGCCGTTTTCGTCATTTAGCGACATGGGTGAACTGGTTACCACGCTGGGTCAGTATTTTCTGGGTGAAGCATTTTTTAGAGCCTTTTATTGTGGCGCAAATTGCAGTATATCTCTCCACTGAAAGCTCATACCGTATTGCCAAGCATTTACCCGCAAAAACAATTGCAGCAATTGCGGTGTATCTAGATCCACGCTTGGCGAGAGAGCTACTGAGTTACCTGACGACTCATCAGATTACTGATATTACTCAAGTTCTGCTCGAACAACGGGATTTTGTCACCATAGGGCGTTTTGTCAGTATGTTATCTGACGCGGTTTTACAGGATGTGGCACAGATCGTAGAGAATGAAAGTGATCTATTGGAAATCGCTTTTTATATTGAATCAAGGGAACAGATTGATCATTTGGTGCATGTCTTGCCCCGAGAGAGAATTGAAAAGGCTCTACTGATTATTGGTGATCCCGCACAGCGTTTATTGTGGCCCAAAGTATTGGCCTTGATGAGCTACATCAGTTATGGACTCAAGCAGGAGCTAGGTGATTTAGCTGTTCAGCAAGGTGAGTCTGTGATCAATGCCATTATTCAGGCCACTCAGGAAGACCAGTTATGGGAAGATATGTTGCCTGTGGTGGCATGTTTATCTGCACATGCACAAGATTTTGTTGCCAATCTGCCAGCCTTAAGACGTGTTGAAATTATCCAAAGCATTGTGGAGGCAGCTGACCGCTGTGATTTATGGGCGGATATGCTGGTGATTGTCAATTATATGCAAAATGAGGCAAGGGAAGCGGTCGCATTGGCAATTGCACAAATTGATGAGCAGGTATTACATCATATTGCTTATGCGTCATTATTGCGTTCACAGTGGGAAGTGACTTTCGATATTATGCGTCGTATGCCGATCGATAAACAGCGACAATGTCATCGTATTTTGGATGGCTATATGCAGCAATTAGATCCGGAAACGTATCACTATTTAGATACTTTACTAGATCGTTACCAGATTCAGTCCTCTGTTGCTGGGTCGTAAAGCTTTAATCAAGAATAGGGAAGTGTTTCTCGAATTGGTACTAACATTTCTAGCGCATGGTCATAACCACGTTCAACCAGTTCATCAAGTTTATGCCAGTCGAACATGCCAATGCCAGCAATTGGCATACGCACATGCAAATTTGCCCGCTCAATCGCTGCGGTTTGAATCATGGTATCGCTGGCTAAAGTTGCCGTGCGCATCAGGATTTCTGCCAGTTTGGGGGCATGTAGTAGCTTATCTTTAATAATTTTATTCCAGTTGAGTAGCGCACTTTGATCGGGTTCTTCCAGACCAATACCCGGCACTCGAATATCATCATGCAAACTGACATTACTGGCAATGATGGTACCTCTTTCCAGATTTTGCATCACATCGGTGGGGAGGTTGTTGATCACACCTCCATCACAGAGCAGGTTTTCATGCCAAGCCACAGGTGGCGCAACGCCGGGTACACTCATACTGGTTCCGACCCAAGTCGCAAGTTCACCTTGATCATGAATCACTGCTTGACCTGTGGTGAGATTGGTGGAAATGCAGTAATAGGTTTGTCGGAGTTCCTCAATTCGCCGATGCCCAAAAATGGCATGTAAGCGACTATGGAAACGTTGGCCTCGAATCAATGAGACGCGTGGCATGGTGTAATCATTGAGATAGTTACGTGCCACAAACGTTTCATAAGCAATATGGGTCATTTCAACACTATCAAATCCACAAGCCACAAGGGCAGCAACAAAGGCGCCCATGCTGGTACCACCAACAATATCAATCGGAATGTGTAATTGTTCCAGCGCACGAATCAGACCGATATGGGCAAAACCCCGTGCGCCACCACCACCCAGCACTAAACCGACGCCTTGACTGGAAATCTGACGGGCAACCGCACAGATATCAGCTTGCGCCCAAGGATGAATAAAATAATGGGCGCGGGCATGATAGAGCTGTTTCCAGATCAGGGTATGTGGGGAAGGATCACCTTCAGAACGGAGTAGTACTAACTCGATAGGGCTTTGCCAGTCATGTTGATTTAACACCTCAACTAATTTGGTATGGGTTGGGGTTTGATTGGCTTCTGCTAGTATTAAAATACGATCTGCCTGATGTAAGCAGCGTTTAGACCATTCATCTTCATTGCTATCAGCGGCATATAGTACATAGCAGTGTTTTTCTTCCAGACTGGCTAACCATTGGCGCAGCTGAAGATCATCCACACCATAGTCGAGCGGGGTTTGACTAAATCCTGCTCCAAATAAGGCATCGACATGCGCGGCTGTGACTAGACGGACTTGTGGCCAGCGTTGTAGATGTTCCGTTAGCTTTTCTGCAAGGTGAGTGGCTGGAATTTGTGAAGAAACAGGGATGACGGAAAGGGTACGACTATGTCCCATGGCATGAGTGAGTTGCTGATCAGGTTGGGATCGATGAATAATCAAACGAGATAGGGCAAATAATACTTTAGGGTGCTGATTAATAAACTCAATGAATTGCTGTTGCGGAATGCCGACCAGTGCAGTATCACGCACTGCATTGGTTGTACCATGATGAGGCTGGTTAGAAATAACACCTGTTTCACCCACAATTTCATTTCGCCCATAATAGGTCAGTAGACCCTCAGGTGTGGTGAATTTTATACGTCCATAAGCAATCACATAAACATGATCAGCCAGATCATTGACACAGTAAAGCTGCTGTCCTGTTTGTAAATAACGAATATGACAATGCGTTGTTAAGGAGGTTAAGGCATTGTGATCGAGTTCATTAAACAGTGCTGTTTTATTCAGGATGTTAAGAATATCCATATTATTCAAATTATCGTTATTGTCTATTTATTGAATAAGGCCTAGCACGGTTTTACAAGTGGGGTTGCGTAAAACATGAGCTGATTTTTAAGTGTTTTTGTATGTAGGCCATATTTGTTGAGCCAATAAAAAAGCCATGGCAAGGCATGGCTTTTTAGGAATCTGTTTTATTGCTTATGCAATTTGCACAGGAATACAGTTTGCTGTGTGATTCACTGTGTTGTCTGGGTTTGCATAAACGAGGCGTGGTTTATGAAGATTTGCTTCAACTTCAGTGAAGTCACCGAAAGTTGCAATAATCACTAAATCACCGACATCAGCTTGATGTGCTGCGCCACCATTCACTGAAATGATGCCTGAATCGTCTTCACCGCGAATTGCGTAAGTGGTGAAACGTTTGCCATTAGTGACGTTCCATACGTGGATTTCTTCGTATTCACGAATCCCTGCTAAGTCCATTAATACGCCATCAATTGCACAAGAACCTTCATAATGAAGCTCTGCATGAGTCACAACTGCACGGTGAATTTTACATTTTAATAAACGAGATAGCATGGCTAGCGTCTCCTGAGTAAGACCTAAGATCAATATCTTATGGTTGACTTGTCACGTTTTCCGCGGGCTATAGGCGGTTTGATGCGCATTTTGCGCTTAAAAATGCAATATGGCAAGCGTGATTGATCAACAATTCAGTTTAAGCGGATTTGTAAGCGTTAATTTGATTCATTGCCTGTGAAACTTGTCCATCAACAAGCATTTTCACTTTTGATAGGGCATGATCAATTGCTGCATCCATTAAAGCTTGTTCACTGCTAGGAGCTTTGCCGAGCACATGACCAGAAACACGTTCTTTGGAACCAGGATGTCCAATTCCAATGCGTAAGCGATGGAAATTAGCACCAATATGAGGAACGATATCACGGAGACCATTATGTCCGCCGTGTCCGCCACCCGTCTTTAAACGGATTACGCCAGGATCCATATCCAGCTCATCATGGGCAATTAAAATTGCTTCTGGTGCAACCTGATAAAATTTGGCGAAAGGGGCAACACTTTGACCAGAACGGTTCATAAAAGTGGTAGGAAGTAATAAACGAACGTCATGACCTTCAATTTGACCACGACCGCTGTATCCATGAAATTTTGGATCAGCTTTTAGGGAAATGCCATAACGGTCTGCAAGCTGTTCAACGAACCAGAAACCTGCATTATGGCGGGTTTGGGTATATTCCTTTCCAGGATTACCCAAACCAACAATTAGCGAAATATTTGACACTAATTTACGCCTTTAACACTTATGCGCGTTTGAAGTCAGCGTGCATAGGAGTGTTTTTAGCTGGGTGACGTTGTAACGCTTGGATTTTAACGTTTTCAACTTTGTCACCGATTTTAATTTCGATAACTTCTTCGAAGAAAGCGTTGTTTTCTAAAGCTTTAGTGATTTCACGAAGCTCTAAAGTGATTGTTACAGGCTCAGCGCTACCACCATAGATGATTGCTGGAATTTGTGCTGCGTGACGAAGGCGGCGGCTCGCACCTTTCCCTTGTAGTGCAGCTTCACGTGCTTGAGCGTTTAATACGAAGTTTGCCATGGGCATATCCTCATTGGAGTTTAAGTAACTAAACTTGCGACCAGTTTAGTGATAGAAAAACCCTAGCGAGCTAGGGTTTAAGAAAAAAGCTGGGCTATTATAGATAACTATCGAACATTGCGCTAATAGATTCTTCGTTATTGATACGACGAATTGTTTCAGCAACCATGCTAGCAACAGAAACTTGGCGAATTTTGCCTAAGCTTAATGCTTCATCTGAAAGAGGAATGGTGTCAGTAACAACCAATTCATCAATGACAGAGTTACGAAGGTTATCAATGGCTTTGCCAGATAAAACAGGGTGAGTAGCATAAGCAACAACACGGCGAGCACCAAACTGTTTCAGTGCATCGGCAGCTTTGCAAAGCGTACCTGCTGTATCTACCATGTCATCAACGATGACACAGTCACGATCTTTTACATCACCAATCAAATGCATCACTTGTGATTCATTTGCTTTTTGGCGACGTTTATCGATGATTGCTAAATCGATATCACCCATTTGTTTAGCAACAGCACGGGCACGAACAACACCACCAACGTCAGGTGAAACCACAACGAGATTGTGATGTTGTTGTTGACGTAAGTCAGCAAGTAATGCTGGCGTACCGTAAATGTTGTCAACCGGGATATCGAAGAAGCCCTGAATTTGGTCTGCGTGTAAGTCAATCATTACCACACGGTCAATACCAACAGTTGTAAGCATGTCTGCAACAACTTTCGCAGTAATTGGTACACGGGCAGAACGCGGACGACGGTCCTGACGTGCATAACCGAAGTAAGGAATCACTGCAGTGATACGACCAGCACTTGCACGACGCAAAGCATCAGCCATTACCAGGATTTCCATTAGGTTATCATTGGTAGGGGCACAAGTAGATTGAACGATAAAAACGTCTTTACCACGAACATTTTCAGTAATTTCAACTGAAATTTCCCCATCAGAGAACTTGCTTACAGAAGCAGCACCGAGTGGGATATGTAAATGGCTTACGACTTTTTGGGCGAACTGTGGATGAGCACTTCCACTAAAAACGACAAGATTGGGCATGAAGCACCTGAGCGAGGGTTAAGCGAAGCTATGCTTCGACCGAGCGCAAGGGAAAAATTTTTAATTTTTCCAACGGGTAATTTGGAAACAATCTATTATATGGCAGGGGCGGCTGGATTCGAACCAACGGATGCCGAGATCAAAACCCGGTGCCTTACCACTTGGCGACGCCCCTAATGCGGCAGAACTTTAATCGTTTTATATGACAATGTCAATATATTTGAGCAAATATCGATACAAAACAAGTCTGTCTAAAGATATGGCAGGGGCGGCTGGATTCGAACCAACGGATGCCGAGATCAAAACCCGGTGCCTTACCACTTGGCGACGCCCCTAAATTTGATGATATGTAATGGCAGGGGCGGCTGGATTCGAACCAACGGATGCCGAGATCAAAACCCGGTGCCTTACCACTTGGCGACGCCCCTATTACATATACATCTACAGGTGAAAATTGGCAGGGGCGGCTGGATTCGAACCAACGGATGCCGAGATCAAAACCCGGTGCCTTACCACTTGGCGACGCCCCTAACGTGCAACTGAGAAATGTCTTAACGGAGACTCTGCTAAACTATTGACCAAGTAAGATTTACAAGGCGAGTTTTGCAAAATTTGCGCTGTATCCATTTCACTAGTTACTTCAATAAAAACACAAGCACCTGTACCTGTAAGCTTTGCTAGACCAAACTGATCTAAATATTGCATTGCTTCATCTACTTCGGGATACAACTGTCGAGCCAGAGGTTCAAAGTTATTTCCAAAATTAGAAGGTTCTATCTGATAGGCGCAAAATTTAGTGATCTTAGAGTCTCTTGTCAATGTTTTTTGCGAAAAAAGCTGTTGAGTGCTGATAAAACAGTCAGGTTTCAGGATTATGAATTTTTTTTGAGCTAAGTCTATGAATGATAAATGTTCACCGATCCCTTCTGCCCATGCATTACGACCAAAAACAAAGATCGGGACATCTGCACCCAGTTGCACGCCATAGTCGGCAAGTTGCTGTTCAGTTAAGTCACATTGCCAGAGCTGATTCAGTACAATCAGGGTCGTTGCAGCATTGGATGAACCGCCACCCAGCCCAGCACCCATCGGAATATTTTTCTCAATCCGAATATTCAGTCCACATGGTTTTTTTGCATGTGGACGTAAGAGCTGTGCGGCGCGATAGATTAAATTTTGTTCGAGCTGTACTTCTGCCAGACCTTCAATCTGAATATTTTCTTCTACATGCGGTTCAAAAGTCATCCAGTCGTATAAATCAATCAACTGAAAAATAGTCTGTAATTCATGGTAACCATTTTCACGACGACCTGTGATGTGCAGAAATAAATTCAACTTGGCTGGGGAAGGCACTCTAATCATAAAAATAATCTAAAAAATTATCGGTTTTGAATCACCATTGTAATACGGTTTTCTTTGCCTTCTGCAAGTGCTTGCTTCAACAAAAGCTTGTTCGGAAGCGTTTGAGCATCGTTATAACTAAAATCTACCGTCCAGCCATCTTCAATCAATTGTTTAAGACGATTTTGCTCATCTTTATTCACTTGAGCATTCTGAGTTGCTGGTTTCGCTTGAATCCAGTAAGCAAGATGCATAATCGGTGCTTGCCAACCTGTTGCTTTTTCAAGTAATTCTTCTGGTGTTGCGGCCGTAATCAAGCCCGTTTTAGCACTATTTAAAGTGACTTGCCCTGGTTTGCCTTCAATCTGGGTTTTCCCCACGCCGAGAATACCGGTTAATTCAATATCAAATTGATCTTGTTGTTGTACCCACGTGAAAAATGCGCTGCCGGACTGTTGTGGTGTGCGCACACCAATCTTGCCTTGCAGGTTAAAATTATTTTCATCTTGTACTTGTGGCGAAGTCATCACTTTATTCGGCTGGCTCAAACTCTGACAACCCGTTAAAAATAAAATGCTACTGCTACACACGGCAAAGCATAATTTTGAAAACACGCGCATGGATTTAACTCTTTTTTACAGTGATGGGTAAGATTAAGCTATCAAGCTGTTGTAATTGTGGGGCATTGGCATGTTTTTGTTTCAATTGCTGTAACACCTCGCTAAATTGCGTGAGTGCACCTTGCATATACAATGCTTTGGCATAGCGAACACCAATATTTACATTTTGACTCAGTGAATAAGCCTGACCTAAAACTTTGGCAGCAGTATCAAAGTCATTTTGTAAGAAGGCGATATAGCCCAGTGTATCGAGGATTGATGCCTGTTCAGGTGCAAAGTCCAGCGCCAGCTCTGCGTATTTACGTGCTTCTTTAAGGCGACGGTTTTGCAAGGCCAACGTATAGGCATACGCATTCAGATAGGTTGGGCTATTAGGTTCAAGAATGAGCAACTGCTTCAAGGTTTTGTCGAGTTTGTCTCGATCTGTATATGGATCGAGTAACAGCACTTCAGCATAAATTAGTTCAGGATCATCGGGTAAATTCTTGATGGCTTCATCCAGCAAAGCCAAAGCAGCCTTTTTATTATCCATTTTCTTTAAAATATCGGCCTGTGCCTGATACAGGAAACTGGCATGTTGAGGATAGTTAACACGTTCCTGCGTCAGGAAGCGTAAGGCATCATTGAGTTGGTCCTGTTTCTCAAAAATTGCAATCATATTACGTCGGGAGACGATATAAAGGCTGCCATCTACCAGACGATAATAAGCCTTTGCCGTTTCATAATGCTGTTTGCGCTGAGCATTGATTGCCAGATAGTAATAGGCTTCATTTTGATATTTGGCAGATGAACGCAGCTCTACCAGATATTGCTCGGCTTTTTCATATTGCTTCAAGTCAATACTGGTTAAACCGGCAATAAACAGGGCTTCTTCCGCTTTGGGATGATCTTTAATGATATCTTCAAGTTTGTCTAAAGCTTGCTGCTGCTGATTGATCTGAATGTAATAGCGTGCTTCTGCCAGACGAATATCAATATTGTTTTTATTTTTTCGACTTGCCTTGGCAAACCATTTTTGTGTTTCTTCATCATCTTGCAAAGCCATGAGCAGATTGGCTTTCATTAAAATGAAACTGGTGGTTTTTGAGCGTTTTCGTAAGGCCCGATTAATATTTTTGAGCGCTTGCTCGTACAAGCCATCCTGTGCTTCTAAACCTGCAATCAAGGCCAGAATAGAAGGGTTATTACGTTCTTCGCTAGCACGCAGGGCATTTAAGAGGACTTCGCGGTCTTGTGCCTGTTCGGGGGCAATCCCGGCTAAAATTTCTTCCAGATCAGCTGTGGGATCAATATTTAAAATTTTATCTAGTGTTTTTGCTGCAAGCTCGTACTCATGTGTTTTAAGTGCGATATGCGATAAATAAAATAGCGCGGGTACATCTTTGGGTTCTTGCTCAACCCAATGCGTTGCGATGTCTAAGGCAGACTGTAAGTCATTATATTCTAAGGCAACATCTAAGGCGCGCTGCTTGATTGTGGTTGAATTACTACGAATCGCAAGCACAGTATAATTGTGTAGAGCGGTTGCAATATCATCATAAGCAAGAGAAAATTCAGCAACCATGCTCTGTTGTAAAGCATTTTCAAAGCTGTTCTCTGCATACATGTCGTGTATTGCTTGTGCAGAGACATAAGAGCTCATGCTACCTAACAACAAGATTGTGGTAGAATACCGTCTAATCGTCTTGCCGCTAAAAAGGGTACGGCGATATAGCTGACGCAATTTTTATTGATCCAAAGTAATGCTTTTTATGACACCGATGTTGCACAATAACATAAATTTAGCGAAATGATGATCTGATATGTCTTTCTTTGCATTGGGTGTCAACCATCAAACAGCTTCTGTTGAACTTCGTGAACAAATTGCTTTCAATGCAGAGCGATTAGCTGCGCTATTGCTTGAACAAAACCAGAAGTCATCCTTGAATGACCTCGTGGTAGTGTCGACTTGCAACCGTACCGAAGTGTATGCCATGACAGAAGATGCGGATAGCGTCCTGAACTGGCTGGCCCAAGTGAATAATATTGATGTAAAACAGTTAATTCATCATGTTTATCGTTACGAGAATGCTCAGGCTGTTACACATTTGATGCGTGTTGCCAGTGGTTTAGACTCGTTGATGCTGGGCGAACCCCAGATTTTAGGGCAGGTGAAAAGTGCTCTGGCGCTGTCAAAAGATGCCGAAACAGTTTCACCTGAGCTAAATAGTGTCTTTGAATATGCTTTTTATGCAGCCAAGCGGGTTCGTTCCGAAACTTCTGTCGGAAGTCATGCCGTTTCAATGGGTTATGCGGTTGCTCAGTTGGCCTTGCAAGTGTTTAGTCGTCCAGAAAAATTGACTGTGATGGTTGTGGCTGCGGGTGAAATGAATAGTTTAGTCGCTAAACACCTTGCGGAAATGGGGGTAGCGAAGATTCTGATCTGTAACCGTAGCCGCGAACGTGCAGATATTCTGGCACAGGAAATTGCCCATCAGGTCGATGTTGAAATTATTCCTTTTACTGAACTTGCACAGAATTTGCATAGAGCAGACGTCATCTCAAGTTGTACAGGTAGTTTGCATCAAGTGATTGAATATTCAGACGTCAAAACGGCATTGAAAAAACGCCGCTATCAACAGATGCTCATGGTCGATCTGGCCGTGCCACGTGATATTGACCCGAAAGTTGAATCACTGGATAACGTGTATTTGTATGGCGTTGATGATTTGCAAAGTGTGATTGATGAAAATCTGGCACAACGTCGTCAAGCTGCGGTTGAAGCCGAGATTATGGTCAATCAATTGGCAACCCAATTGATGACCCAGCAAAAAGTCAAAGAGGCGAGTGGTACGATTCAGGCCTATCGCCAGCATAGCGAAGAAGTAAGCCAAAAAGAGCTGGCTCATGCGATGGAATCATTACAGCATGGTCATGCCGCAGAGCAGGTGTTACAAGAGTTCGCGCATCGTTTAACACAAAAGTTAATGCATCCGACTTCAATCTTGTTACGAGAAGCTGCTAAAGCAGAAAATCCTGATTATTTCGAATGGCTACAGCAGCATTTACAAGACGTGTTCGAGCACGAACGTAAACCGAGACAGTAAGTTTGCGGTGCTAAGATAGCAATCGCAAACTAATCTGTTTGGTGAGTTCATTCAATTGCTGGCGTAAATTGCGTGATTCGATCAAAGAAATGGGTGATTTAAGCTTTAATCGCAGATATTTTTCTTGTAATCCCAATGCGTATTCTTTGGCAAGTTTATCTGCAATTTCAGGTGCCTGAGTTAATGACTGAATATTGGTGCGTTGCATAATATCAGCCAGCTCATGACTATAACTACTACATGCACCCAGCACATAATAGGTCGCCAGTTCCTGATCATCAGGCAATTCATCAAAGACAATATTCAATACGGCTAAAATTTTTGCCAACAGTTCATCTTGATCAATCACCGCACGCAGTTCTTCAAAATGAATGTATAAGAAGGGGTGGTGCATCAAAATCGCTACTGCGAAATCTTCATCTTTGGTCTGAATGTTAAAAGATAATGAGGCATCATGGCTGACTTGGGGGGTAAAACGTTTCCCTAACCCTAGCTTTTCACGGAAAGATTGACTCAACAAATAACGGAATGAACCATGTTTAGGCAATAATTCAGTCAATTCACGCAGTTCACCCATCACCAGACTTTTGCCTTCAGGTGTGCTGACATCATGCTGTCCAGTTAAATGGGCAAACACGAAGTCGGATAACAGGGGCGCTTGCTGGAGTAGTTTTTGGAAATTTTCCAGACCTTCACGGCGGATCAGTGAGTCAGGATCATGCTCATTGGGCAAAACAAAGAATTTTAATTCACGACCATCATTGAGTAGTGGTAGTGCGATTTCCAAGGTACGTCGCGCGGCCTTTTGCCCTGCGGCATCACCATCAAAGGCAATGGTAATTCTAGAGTTTTGTTTGAATAGCGTGGTTAAGTGATCCGCATTACTGGCTGTTCCAAGTGTTGCGACGGCGCCATTGATGCCGTATTGCTGTAGCGCAATCACGTCCATATAGCCTTCCACCATTAACCAGTCATTGGCTTTCAGTTTACGGCCTTCGTATAGACCGTAAAGCAACTGGTTTTTATGGAACACTTCAGAGTCAGGCGAGTTAATGTATTTGGGTTTAATCTCGTCATTGAGCGCACGACCACCAAAACCGACCACACGGCCTTTATGATCGCGAATCGGAAAAATAACCCGTTCACGTAATAAGTCAAAATCCCGACCACTGTCGCTCGATCGAATCAGGCCGAGCTGTTTTAAGCCTTCAATATCTTGTGGAAAAGCTTTTTCAAGATGCTGCCAGTCTTCTGGTGCATAACCTAAACGCCAGAATTGAATGGTTTGTGCCGAGAGGCCACGTTGTCTGAAATAGTGTTGAGCTTTTTGACTATTTGGTAACTGGCGTTCATAAAACTGTGCCACATTTTCCAGCAGATCATAAAGATTACCTTCCTGTACCTGTTCATCCATGTTGAATGATGGATCAAACTGGGCAAAAGGATCATCCATTACACGATCCATATCGACAAAATGTCCATCGATAAATTCATCGACTACAGGTGGTGTGACTGGATTTTCTTGTACTGGTTTTACTGGCTGTGGTGTAGCGGCTTGTTGTGGACTACGTTTATAAGAGAGTTTTTTATTGTCGTGATTATCTTTGGGGAGGTCGACACCTGTCTTATTGGACAGCTCTTTCATTACATCAACAAAGTTACGACCGTCGATATCCATCAGGAAGCGGATGGCATTACCATTGGCCTGACAGCCGAAGCAGTGATAGTACTGCTTGTCACGATAGACGTGGAAAGAAGGCGATTTTTCCTGATGAAATGGACAACAGCCAGAGTAGGTACGCCCCGTCTTTTTTAACTTCACACGTTGACCGATCAAATCGACAATGTCGGTTCGATCTAGAATTTGATCAATCGTATGCTGTGGAATTGCCATGTGCGTTTAACCATTTCAGACAGGGAGTAAAACATTGTTGCAGCGCAAAAATGTCAGGAATCATTGTTGCATAAAATAAAAAACAGGCAAGTGAGACTTGCCTGTTTGGTGTATCAGATGATTGCAAATTAGTTTGCAGCATCATCCTCAGCTGTTGTTTTTGCTTCTGGCTTATCTAATAGACCAAAGCTTAAACGATTTTTCCAGCTTGGCTTTTCTGCACTTGCTGGCGCTTCTGGAGTAGCTACAGGTTCTGGCGCAGTAGATTGTTCAGTCGCTGGTTTGCCCAGTAAACCAAAACTTAAGCGATTGGTTAAACTGCGTTGTTCAGATTCACCATTTGCTTCATCTTTGACTTCTACAGTTTGAGACTCACGTCCTAATAAACCTAAAGTCGCACGATTGACCCAGCTACCTTCTTTACGTGCAGCACGTAAATTAACTTCACCATTTGATTTAACTAAATTTGGATAGTTCAGCTTTAGAATTTCAACGTATTGTTGAGAAGTCGCCTGATCACCAAGTTTTTGATAGCTATATGCCAAAGTTGCTAAAGCTTCAGGTGTTTGCGGGGTTTGTGGATAATGTTCAATCACCCATTGTGCGCGTTCAGCCGCAGCCAGCCATGCTTTGCGTTCAATATTGAAACGTGCTGCATTCATTTCACTTTCAGCAAGTTCCTGACCAATAAATTTCATGCGTTGTGCGGCATCAACTGAATATTGGCTACTTGGGAAACGACGGATCAGGTCGACAAAGTTTTGATAAGCCACTTTGACATAGCTGACATCACGGTGTGATTGCTGGAGTGAAGTGTAGCGAATCAAGCTGTCGTAATTCATTTCCATGTTGGCTACACCACGAACGTAGTAAGCATAATCAACATTTGGATGTTGAGGATTTAAACGAATAAAACGCTCTGCAAGCGCAATCGTACCTTCATAATCTTTTTGTTTGAATTTCGCGTAGAGAAGCTCAAGCTGTGCCTGTTGAGTATATTGACCCGTTGGATAGTAGGTATCTAACGCTTCAAGTGATTTAACCGCATCGGTATATTGATTACGCTCAAGTGATTTTTGCGCTTTTTCGAAATAAACTTGTTCACTTGATTGTGGTCCTTTATCAACCACTTCTTTCTTACTTGGATTGCTGCTACAGCCCACAAATGCAGACGCTACACCTAAAGATAGTGCAAGCACCGTAATTTTATAACGTGGTAGCGACATAAAAACTCCTCTGTTATTCTGGGCAATGAGCTACAATGGTGCTATTAAACCATTTTTGTACCGATCATCAAATGACTTCAGCACAATCTTCCAATTCAAACATCTCTGAAACAGATTTCTTACTCGAAGATTCTGTCGATGCAGATAATCATAATTCTGACTCAACTGCAACACGTTTATCGTTGCAAATTCAACTCGATGAAAACTATTTAGGGCAACGTATTGATCAGGTTGCCGCATTGGTGTGGAGCGAGTTTTCACGGGAAAAACTCAAGCAATGGATGAAAGATGGTCATCTGTTGGTAAATGGTAACATTGTTAAGCCAAAGTACCGCTGTGAGGGAAATGAGCTACTCACGCTTGAAGTTGAACTTGAAGCACAGACTTCAAGCCAACCTGAAAATATTCCTTTAAATATTGTCTATGAAGATGACGATATCATCGTGATCAATAAAGAAGTGGGCATGGTGGTGCATCCAGGTGCAGGGAATCCGACAGGTACCTTGGTCAATGCACTGCTTTATCATGAGCCAAAACTTGCCGAACTTTCTCGTGCTGGTCTGGTACATCGTATTGATAAAGACACCAGTGGCTTACTGGTGGTTGCTAAAAATCTGGAAGCGCAATTTTCACTCAGCAAGCAACTGGCAAAGAAGTCGGTTTACCGCGTTTATGATCTGGTTGCGTATGGCAATATTATTGCGGGTGGCACCATTGATGAGCCGATCAAACGCCATCCAGTGGATCGTGTCAAAATGGCGATCTTACCGGGCGGTCGTGATGCCGTGACACATTATAATGTGAAAGAGCGCTTCCGTGACTTTACTCGTGTACAGGCACAGCTTGAAACAGGGCGTACCCACCAGATCCGTGTCCATTTCAGCTATTTGGGACATGGTTTGGTTGGTGATCCAGTGTATGTCAATCGTGTGCGTTTCCCCGCAGGTGCTTCAGCGAAATTAACAGATATGTTACGTAGCTTTAAGCGTCAGGCTTTACATGCAGCCAAACTTGGGTTGGTGCATCCGCGTACAGGCGAAGAAATGATGTTTGAAGCGCCGTGGCCAGAAGACTTTACTCAATTGGTTGAAGTGCTTCGCAGTGAAAATGAAGCCTATTAAGTAAAGCGCTACCTCCCTCTAAGTCTCCCTTCTTCAAGGAGAGAGACTGTCGTGAATTTAATGCGTTACAGTACTTAAAGCTCCCTCTTCTTTTAGGAGAGGTTGAGGGTGGGAAATATAGCTCAGGAGATATTTATGGAATTTGTACAAGGTCTGCCGAAAGGTGTTTTTGTTGGGCAAACCCGCATTGCACATCCAGAAACAGTCGCAACGCCGAATCAAAGCCTGTCTGGGTTTAATTTGGCTTTGCATGTCAATGATGATGCACAGCGCGTCCAGCAACATCGTATGATCTTGCTGAATCAATTGTCTGCATTCGGTGTGGATAAAATCACATGGATGACGCAAACCCACAGCACCATTTGTCATACCGTGAATGAACAAGTTCCATTCGTTGCTCTTGAAGGCGATGGTCTGGTCACACAACGTGCAGGCCATGCCTTAATGATGATGACTGCCGATTGTCTCCCTGTGGTATTGGGAAATGCCGAAGGTACAGAAGTTGCCAATCTACACGCAGGCTGGCGCGGATTAGCCGCAGGGATCGTGGAAAATACGGTTGCAGAAATGAAATCCCAACCAACTTGGGCATGGTTGGGGGCAGCCATTAGCCAGCCTTGTTTTGAGGTTGGGGCAGAGGTCAAAGCGGCTTTCTGTGAGAAATATCCTGAGCTAGAATTTGCATTTATTGCAGGTCAGGCTGAGGGTAAATATCAGGCAGATCTCTATGCCATTGCACGTTTTATTTTAGAGCGTTTAGGCGTGGAAACTATTATTGGTGGCGATCAATGCTCGTATCAGCAAGCTGAGGATTATTTTTCTCATCGCCGTGATGCCAAAACGGGTCGCATGGCAAGCTTTGTATTTATGCAATAAATTGCCGTCATTGTATTGTCGATTGGCCTTGTCGCATTTAAAAATGTTAAACTTGATCTAATTCATTGGTTTTTTAAATTTCCCATGTCTGTTATTGAGCAAATTACTCCCCAAGTTAAAGTTTGTGTGGTTTATCACAGTCCTTATGGGCATACAGCCAAAGTTGCGCAATACATTGCTCAAGGGGCAGAACAGGCGGGTGCTGAAGTGCATCTGTTGTCTGTGGCTGCACCTCAATGGGACTTGCTTGATCAGGCAGATGTGATTGTTATGGGTTGCCCAACTTATATGGGAAGCCTCACCTCTGCCTTGAAACAGTTTATGGAAGATTCGTCTAAACGCTGGTTGGCACGTACATGGCAAGGCAAACTGGCTGCTGGTTTTACCAATGGCGGTGGACTCAGTGGTGATAAGCTGGCTGTGTTGCAGCAGATTAATTTATTTGCAATGCAGCATGGCATGTTATGGGCGGGTTTACCGTTTATGCCGACTGGACGTGGTCAATCCGATATTAACCGCATGTCGAGTTTTTTAGGACTAATGACGCAATCTGACAATGCCAGTGTTGAAGTGACACCACCCGAAGGTGATCTGGAAACAGCACGCAAGTTTGGGAAATATTTAGCCGAATTGAAAAAATAAAAAATATTTTGTGAGACATTGTTTGTCGCATAAGGGTGCTATTCTCATTTCAATCGTATGATTAATGAGATTGCATCATGGATAAATCAATTTCGAGCCAAGTAGAGCGAATACTTAATCTTTATCATATTTTACCACGAGAGCCGCAAAAAGCGTATTCAATTGAAGAGTTAAAACAAAAAGTTCGGCATTTCTATAATAATGAAATTGATGAGAGATCATTAAAAAAGAATATATTACGTGACTTAAAAACAATTGAATTCATTTTGGTTTCTGGAAATTTAATAGAGATTAAAGCGAGTGGTCGTCGGGCATCTAGTTTTTGCTTAAGTCAAAATGCCTATGTGGAGCAATTTGGTTCTGAACTCGCACTGGTTTTAGTTATGGCAAAAGAATATCTGAGTCATAATTTACCTAAAGAGGTTTATGAAAAAGCTAAAGGTTTTTTTGAAGCGGCAGAACAACAATTAGAAAAAAATACTCAAATTAGTGCATGGCATAGCAAAATAAGATTTGTGCCAGATGGGTACGGGAAAATTAATAGAGAAGAGCGACATACGCTTGTTACACAAAAAATTTATAGAGCATTACTTGATGATACTCTTTGGCTTGAAGCTTTATACCGAAAAGAAGGTAGTCATTTACAAACAAAATATATTTTAAAGCCGCAAGGTATTATTCAACATGGACAACAGCCATACTTAATTGCAAGTAAAATTGTTGGTAGTAAAAGTGAGCTTAGAACATTTAATCTGTTGAGATTTGATGAGATAGAGATCATTCAAGAAAAAGCTCATGTTGATATTGACTATTATGATATTGACGAGCTTGTAGATGGACGTGAATTTGAAAATGCTTATTTTGATAGGGTAGCTCAAGATGTATTTTTTGTATTTCATGAAGCATTATTAGAAGAGTTAGAGCTTAAACCGATTGGTAATGATCAGAGTATCCAGCGGATACAAGATCATGAATATTATGAGTTGAGAGCTACATGCAGTATTACGACAAGTTTAATGAATTGGTTGGTTGATAAATCTCATTTGATTCAGATTATAACACCTAAAGAGCTGCGTGAAGAAATAGTTGATAGGGCTACTATCGTGTTAGAAAGAAATGATCATGGTGATTCCATAATTACTTTGGAGAGCCTACTCAATGATTAAGTTTCAAGAAAAGACTGCCGAAAATGATGTATCCATAAAACTTTTGTTCGATAATTTATCTACCATTATTCAGCAAGGCTATATATTAGAAGAAAAAGTTTCACAGAAAATTTTTTCTGATATAGAGGCAATGATACTTAGCTCTGAAAATTCTATTTTCCCTGAGAAAGATTGGCAAACAATGATATGGGAAATAAGTGCTAACTTTGAATATAGAGAATTGTGGTTTGCACTCACAGATTGGATTCATCCCAAAGCTGAAGATGGGACTGTCTCGATTACACAGAGCTATGCTTTTTTTAAACTTACACACTGTAATAGAGAATATAATTACAATCCTAATGAGGAATTTCAGATCAATAATAGCAGATTCCCAACGGCTAATTTTTTTAGGCATGATCTGGGATATATCACTATACAATTTTGCCTTAATTATAATTTAATTCATGAGTTGTCATATCAATATAATCATCTTACCAAAGGCGTTGCTGACCTTAGGACTTATAGGGCAAGGCAAGAATGGAACAAATTTAGAGAAAATACGTTGATACAGTATAAAAATTTGGAAAATAAGGGGTTTGAGTTAGGGAAATATGGCACTTTTTTTGAAATGAAAATTGATGCGCTCGATTCTGAATTATTTGTAAAAGAGTATGAACAGGGGAAACTAGATAAAACTTTAGAACCTATTGAAAAAGTTTTGAGAAAGGTAAACGAGAGTTTTGATATCTTTGATGATATTCAAAATGAAGCAAAAAAATATTATTTAGATCTGATGAAAGTACAAGTTTAAGGAGAGGTAGGGGGAATGATTCTAAATCAATTTGACTTTTCTAATCAATTATCAAATTTCTTTAATGATTGGAAAATAATAGAACAGCAACAACAGGACGTTGTTCCAGAACAGCTTTCTTTTGAGCAAAAATTAGAACTATTCTTTAATAAATTTAGAGATTTACCCTCGATTGAGGAAGTTCCTGAACAGCCTTTATTTGTAGATAGTATGGCTTTGGAAATTTTTTTTAAAAACTTTGATCTAGCGGTAGAACCTCTTCGTGCAGCAAAAAAACAGGGTCTTGCTTTAAATGCTTGGAAAGTTGCTGGTTTAAAAGATGAGGAAGTACGTCATAGTAAAGTATTGAAATGGTTTTTAGATTGTCGGGGCGATCATGGACGAGGTAATGAGATTTTATTGCAACTGTTAAAAGAACTGCCAGTGTTGGAAAAATATCAACCTAAACGTTATTTTACAACGGAAGAATGTTGTCCTTTAGGTAATCAGGAAAGTCGGGTCGATATTGAAATTGATGCAGATGAATTTTTACTTTTTATCGAAATTAAAATTAATGCCACTGAGGGGAAAGATCAATTACAGCGTTATATTGATATTGCTCAAGCGAAAGCCAAAAAACGGGATTGGTTGGTTGTCTATTTAACTAGAGAGGGAAAGTTACCTGAGAAATATAAGTTTTATCAGGAACAGAAACGATTGATAGGGCTGTCATGGAAAAAACTTGCTGAAATATTTTATGAGCATGTAAATGAAAATGATGATGTAAATAGTCGTAGTGTATGGTTAGTAAAACAATTTGCTGATCATATCAAAAATTTTAATTAAAACGAATTGCTTTATTTGGGAGAAAATAATGAGTAATGTGAATGCAATAAAATTAATTATTGAAAATATCCAACTAATTGAGCAAGTGAAAAACTTACTTGAGGGTGAATTGGGTGAAAAGTTTTTTAATGCTGTGGATGCAGTAATTAAACAATCAGTTGATAGTTTTGATGAAAGAATGATTGCTGGTTATAATTTTAACGAAGAAGTAGATACTTGGTTTTTTTCACCGAAATGGAAAGTAGGAGAGTCGAATGCTCCTCAAAGTAATCAGGAGTGGAAAAATGTATATGCACTTTATCGGTTGTGGAATGAAGGTGTGAATGATGAAAAGAACAACTATTATTTAACCGATTTTCTTGAAAATGATGTCGATCGGATGGTCTTTAAATTTGAGATTTGGAGACATAATATTAATAAAATTCCTACCAAAGACTGGAAAGAATTTGTTGCTAAAATAAATCAGGACTATCCACAACTTGAACAGCTTGGCTTTAAATTTAATCCAGAGGGTAATTGGTATTTACCGATTGTAAGTTTAGATAAGCAGGCTGTTATAGAAAATTATGAAAGAGATACTTTAGAAGATGCTTTAACGCCTATCAGTGACGCATTGGATATTTTAAAACAAGCCCATCCTTATTTTGACCAAATTGTACAAGCTGCTATTGCTAAGTTTGGACGTATTGACGTAGATGAAGCTGTATAAATTATTATTTAAAAAGAGCTTTGTGTTATACAAAGCTCTTTTCTGGAAAAATTATTTATGCAGCAGACGTGCTTTATCACGTTGCCAGTCACGATCTTTTTCGGTCGCACGCTTGTCATGTAATTGCTTACCTTTTACCAGTGCAATTTCAAGCTTGACCAGATGACCTTTCCAGTAACATGCCAATGGTACGCACGAATAACCTTTTTGATTCACCGCACCTAATAGTTTTTCCAGCTCACGACGAGACAAGAGCAACTTACGGGTACGCGTTGCTTCTGGAACCACATGTGTTGATGCAGACAATAACGGCTGAATTTGTGAGCCAAATAAAAAGGCTTCACCATTTTTAAAAATGACATAACTTTCCGTCAAGCTCATACGTCCAGCACGTAGAGACTTTACTTCCCAACCTTGGAGGGACATGCCTGCTTCAAATTTTTCTTCGATAAAGTAATCGTGGCGCGCTCTTTTGTTTTGAGCAATCGTGCCACCATTATGTTTTTTTACAACTGTTGCTTGCGCCATAATTCAAACTTCCACAATTGCTTCTATTGTGCCGCAAAACGCAATCTTTTTCCAATGGTTAGGAATTTCGCGTTTAGGCTGAAGATTTGTTAAAATACGCACCTTATCTCATTCACTAGAGTACACCGCATGTCTAAAACACGTGTGATTTATCCGGGGACTTTCGATCCAATAACTAATGGACATGTTGATTTGGTTGCAAGAGCATCAAAAATGTTTGATGAAGTTGTGGTTGCCATTGCGATTGGTCATCATAAAAATCCGGTATTTAGTTTAGAAGAGCGTGTTGAATTGGCAAAAGCATCACTCAGTCATTTGAACAATGTTGAGTTTGTTGGTTTTGATGGCTTGTTGGTCAATTTTTTCCGTGAACAGCGTGCGACAGCAGTACTTCGTGGTTTAAGAGCAATTTCAGATTTTGAATATGAATTTCAACTGGCGAATATGAACCGTCAGCTTGATCCTCATTTTGAATCGGTATTTTTAACTCCATCTGAGCAATATTCATTTATTTCATCGACACTGGTGAGAGAAATTGCCCGTTTAAAAGGTGATGTAAACAAATTTGTGCCTGCCGTTGTGGTCGAGGCCTTTGAACGTAAACATCAACAAGGTTGGTAACGTGTCTTTATATATTACAGATGAATGCATTAACTGCGATGTCTGTGAACCTGTCTGTCCCAATGACGCCATTTATATGGGTGAGCTGATTTATGAGATTAATCCAGCACTCTGTACCGAGTGTATTGGACACCATGATCAGCCACAGTGTCAGTTATTTTGCCCAGTCGATTGTATTCCTCTGGATCCTCAACATGTGGAATCTCATGATGAGTTGATGGAGAAATATAAAAAACTGACTGCGCAAAAAAATGCGAGCAATTAACAGCGAACTTTGGTAAGATGCGCCACGAAGTGGGCCGGACGGTCGCTGCTGTGGAGGTCTCCGTGACTGAAACAGGGGAGGAAAGTCCGGGCTTCAAAGGGCAAGGTGCCAGGTAACGCCTGGGCGGTGAAAGCCGACGGCAAGTGCAGCAGAGAGTAGACCGCCTCATTCGTGAGGTAAGGGTGAAAGGGTGCGGTAAGAGCGCACCGCGTGTCTGGTAACAGTTCACGGCAAGGTAAACCCCACCTGAAGCAAGACCAAATAGGAATCCTGAGGCACGGCCCGTGCTGGATTCGGGTAGGTCGCTTGAGCGTATGAGTGATTGTACGCCTAGAGGAATGATCGTCCTCGACAGAACCCGGCTTATAGGCCCACTTCTTAAATTTTTTGAAAATTGTGCTTGACGTGTGTAGCGAAAGTTAAGATAATGCGCCCACAGTTTTCGGCTATGTAGCTCAGTTGGTTAGAGCACCGCACTCATAATGCGGGGGTCACAAGTTCAAGTCTCGTCATAGCCACCATTTTATAGACCACGCTCCTGCGTGGTCTCTTTTTATCTGCTGTTTTTAAATGGATAATTCTAATCCGACTTTCACCCGATCTAAAACGATTAGCGTCCGATAGATTCTGACATCCTGATTATCTGCAAAGTGCTTACGTACCAAGGCTTCAAAGTGAGATAAGGTGTCTGAAATCATAATGATAATAAAAGAAACGCCCCCATTGACGAAATAGCACTGCTGAATCTCATCGACATTGGCAAAATATTGTTTGGCCCGATCCATCACAATAGAGCGGTCTTCTGCTAAACGGACTTCAATGATTGAAGTAATCTTTTCGCCAAACTTTTTCGGATTAAGCACGGCACAATTTTTTTCAATCACCTGTTCTTCTTCAAGTCGGGCTATACGCCTTTGTACTGAAGCTTGAGATAGATTCACCAATTCGGCAATTTTTCGATGCGACATTTTATTGTCGTGTTGTAGTTGCCTTAAAATTGCATAATCAAACTGATCCAGTGAAATATCTGACACGATTAAATCTCTCATCCTAAGAAAAATATAGAGTAATTTACTCACATTCTTGCATGAAATCGCAGAATTAAACGTGGATATGTGAATTAAAATTGCATTTCTACATCGCAGAGTATGGTCATGGTAGGACTGGATTCTAGGCAAGGCATGGCCTTTCTTGCTGCTTCTTTATCTTTGATATCTGTACAGGTGGGAGCTGCCGTAGCCAAAACGTTATTTCCTGTTTTGGGTGCAGAAACTGTCGCTCTGGTTCGTCTTGGCTTGTCCGCTATTCTTCTGTTTATTATTTTTAGACCGTGGCAATTGTTCTATCGGAAGACCAACTGGCGAGATTTGCTGATTTACGGCATGCTCGTTAGTGGCATGAATCTATTAATTTATAAAGCTTTTTCCTATATGTCGGTTGGTATCGCCATTTCAATTGAAGTGTTAGGGCCTTTGGCTGTTGCGATGTTGATGTCCAAACGCAAGCAGGATCTGCTGTGGGTAGGGTGTGCACTCATAGGCATAGTGATTTTGCCATTTGGCGGAATTAACCAGAATTTTAGTTATCTCGGCATGTGCTTTGCGTTAGGTGCGGCTGTCTGTTGGGGGCTTTATATTATTTATGGTCGACGGGTGGCTTCATCTGGTGGAAGTTCTGTGGCGGTCGGGATGCTGGTCGCGACTTTATTTGCTCTCCCTGTTGGTGTCCAGCATTTAGATTTAGTAATGAGTTCCTATAAAGTTTTCTTTACCTGTGTATTTGTTTCCTTGTTCTCAAGCATGATTCCTTTCTTGCTGGATATCATGGCGATGAGGCGACTGGCAGCACATGTTTTTGGGATTTTACTCAGTGCTTCACCTGCGATTAGTGCTTTGGCTGCGTGGTATATTTTAGGCGAAGCATTAAATATTTATCAGGTTCTGGCAATTATGATGATTATGGTGGCATGCATTGGCTGTTCCTACACATCGTATAGGGAAAAGTACTAAGTTCAAACGCTGTGTTGTGGGAAGTTCAAGCAGGAAGATTGCACAGAAATTTCGACCAGAATAGCTATTGAATTAAAAAATGTACAATTGATAAGGTCTTTGTGCAAAAACCGTGCATATATCTTCTATTTTCAAGATCATAGACTTGACCCATCAGAAGTAACACTAGATAATGCGCACACAGTTTACGGCTATGTAGCTCAGTTGGTTAGAGCACCGCACTCATAATGCGGGGGTCACAAGTTCAAGTCTCGTCATAGCCACCATTTTAAAAACCACGCTCCTGCGTGGTTTCTTTTTATCTGTATGATGTAAAAATAATGAATGAGATGCGCAGCCTGTAAATGCTAAATTGATTTACAGGCTTTATTTTTTATAGGTGTTCTTCGATCGTCGCGAGCGTGTCGGAACTTTCATAGAATGGTTTCAGGATGAGGGTAATGATCGGTTCGAGTACATCATGTTCATCTAAAGCAACCACAACTTTTGGATAAAAACGTACCGCTTCATTCAGAAGGTCTGCTTCTTCCAAACCAATTGCAGCGAAGACATCTGCAAGACTTTCATCTTTATAGAAATCATAAAAGACTTTGACACCATAGAGGATTAAATCCTGTATGAAAGAAGACTGGCGTAATTCTTTCCAGTATTCATAGATCATGACAAAGAATTCTTCTACATCCAGTGGAGTCACCTGTTTGGTATATTCTGATAAAGGTTTTGCTTTATTATCATCCCAGACATTACGCGCCAGACTTTCCAGATCATCATTGGAAAGCAGGCTGAGATCAGCCAGTTGCTCTTGAATAAATCGGGCAATGCTTTCCTCGATTTTCTGTTCGATACGCTGCTGCTGACGGTGAGAAAAGCTTTTTAGTTTTTGTTGCCACTCATATTTACTTTCGGAAATTCTTTCTTCATCTGATTGGGTAAATAATTTAGGTAACTTGTTTTGTAAGGTCGTCGTTGCAATGTATTGGCACAATTGCTGAATAGAAGGGCTTTCTTTTAAGAACTGATTTAAATAATGACGGATATTTTCAAGTTCCAGAAATTTGGAGAGCCACATTTCAAATTGGTGGTCTGAAAATACATCTTGTAATTGCGCTGATGATTGCAGGGAAAAGACATGCAGTCTTTGCGCAATTTCTCCAATAAACTCTAGTAAACCTGCGCCAAGCTGCATTTCAAAGGCATAGCGTTTCACAACGGCCTGAATTTGCGCTAATTCAACCACTTCTTTGAGTTGTATGCTGGGTGCGTGTTGTAGAAAGAGCTGAATAAATTGCTGAAAGAAATCAGCAGAAAGTTGTGTTGTGAGTTGGTTTTTATAAAACTTAACTTGCTCAAGCAAAAGTGCTTGAGCAAGTAATTGTGACTTTTCAGAAACAATTTTTTCAGTCATTCGCGGTCCATCCGTTGACGATCGGGTAGCGTCGTTCACGACTGAAAGCACGCGAACTGATACGTGGCCCAATCGCGCCCTGACGACGCTTGTATTCATTGCGATCAACCAGACGTATTACTTTCTCGACAACATCGCTTTCATAACCTTTGGCAATGATATCGGCCTGGCTGAGGTCTTCTTCTATATAAGCATACAAGATAGCATCAAGTACATCATAAGCAGGTAATGAATCCTGATCTTTTTGATCTGGACGAAGTTCTGCTGATGGCGGGCGGGTAATTACACGTTCAGGAATAACTGGCGTTTCTTCCAGTGTATTACGGTATTTAGCCAATTCGAATACGATAGTTTTATAGACATCTTTAAGTACAGAGAAGCCACCAACCATATCACCGTAAAGGGTGCAATAACCTACTGAAATTTCAGATTTGTTCCCCGTAGAAAGCACAAGATTACCAAACTTGTTTGATAAGCCCATGAGCAGAGTGCCGCGAGTACGTGCTTGCAAGTTTTCCTCTGTTGCATCGGCAGGTGAGTTGCCAAAGAACGGGAATAGTGTCTGCATGAAGCTATTCACGATTGGATGAATCTCGGCAATACCGAAAGTCACACCCATACGACGCGCTTGTTCAGTCGCATCTTCTACGCTCATTTGTGAGGTGTAGGTATACGGCATCATGACGGCTTGTACTTTATCCGCACCAATTGCATCAACAGCAATCGCCATTGTTAATGCTGAGTCGATACCGCCAGACAATCCGAGGATAACACCCGGGAAACCTGAACGTTGCACGTAGTCACGGGTTGCCATGACCAATGCTTGATAAATTTCAGCAAAGGTTTCTAAAGCTGGAATGGCTTCAGCAGTTTTGAATTGTTTTTGTTCAGCATCATATTCAGCAAAATGAACAGATTCTTGGAAACTTGGCGCTTGTAATGCAAGTTGACCATTATTGTTGCTTACAAAGCTAGAACCATCAAAAATAAGGTCATCTTGTCCGCCAACTTGGTTAACGTAAACAATATTCAGGTGCAACTGTTTCGCCAATTCATTCAGCGTCTGAATACGATGTTGTGGTTTACCCACTTCATAAGGAGAAGCATTCAAGACCAGTACGGTTTCAACATTGAGTTGGCTAAGTTGCTTAACTGTGTTGAGTGACCAGACATCTTCACAAATCAAGACACCGAATTTGTGTCCCAAATATTCAAAAACAAGGTGCTGGTGGCCTTCCTGAAAGTAACGTTTTTCATCAAACACGCCGTAATTTGGCAGGTTGTGTTTGTTGTAAATACCCAATACCTGACCATCTTTCATCACCGCAGCAGAATTATAACGATGGCCATCTTCGGTTTGGTGCACGAAACCAAATACCATTACGATGTCTTTTACTTCACTTAATTGAGCAAAAGCTTTTTGAGTGCGTTTTTGAAGATTTGGGCGAAGGATTAAATCTTCCGCTGGATAACCGATGGTTGAAAGTTCTGGAAAGACGATCAAATCAGCCTGTTGTTGTTTCGCTAAATTTGCTTGCTCAATCATCTTTTGAGTATTTGAGTCAACATTGCCAATATGCGGAGAGAACTGAGCAAGGGCAATTTTAAAATTTTTCATTCAAACCTAATCCTAAGTCTTAACAAGTTTTGATACACAAGTTTTTGATTTATATAAGTATAGTTGTTAAAAACGATTGTATATCATGGCGCCAAACATTTTATATCTTAAAGAAAAATGACAAGTTTACTAATATATACTAAATGCACATTTTTCTGCGTAAAAATAACGAGTTTTTCTGTATGAAAAAGCAACATTTCTCAATGTTTAGGTAGTTATGGTGCATGATTGTGAATAAATTGAATATAACCACATCAAGTTTTTTTCATGTCAGCTTCGCACATGGACATGACGTCTCAGTGACAGTTCCAATAACGTCTAAAATTTCTAATAAAAAGAGTGACTTTAATAAACCTGTTAAAAATTTATGAAAAAATAAAAACAACTGTACTTAATTAAAAATATATTTATTTCAACTATTTATGTTTTATTGTGTGTTTTGTATACCGTTTGTCGGGAATATCTTTGCCACACTTGAGTGTACATTTGTGCACTGCTATGATCCTGATTAATGTGAAGGGTTATACATTTTGAGATCACTCAGGTGTATTACAACACTCAAATCAAGAGGTGGTGGATATGTCAGTTTTATTATTTCCAGTTGTTGCGTTTGGTTTAGCTGTCGTTGTTGGTCGTATTGGTACAGTCATGTTCCGTGAGCAAGAGCCACAAGCTTAAAAATTAGATTCTCTTTTGAATGAAGTGAGGTGAGAGATTATGACTTCAACAATTTTATTGCCAATCATCGCATTAGGTTTAGCGATTAGTGTTGGACGTATGGGTACCATTGTTAAGGATGCAATGCGTGTAGATTTTACAACTGATATGGATGTCGATCATGAACCTACGAATGAAACTCGCAAAGGCACAGCTGCATAATACCAATTGCGATGGTCTAACTTAAAAAGCCCTGTACATGAATGACAGGGCTTTTTTTATTTCTTCAGAATAATATTGGGAATTTTCTTGAAAAAAATATCGCGTGCAATATCTCCTTGCTGTTCGATGTTGTAGCTGGAGAAGGCTTTATTGGGTTTGAACTGATATTGATAAGGATCGTAGTGCTTAAAACTGAGATAATAACCCAATTGAAGAATTGCACCTTTGATAATCACATTGGTGCGTTGCTGAAACTGTAAAATATGGGCCAGCTCATGGATAAAAATCCCTTGTAAGGGAAGAGAGCACTTTGAATAATCAGCACTAAAATATTTTTGATGCACAAATAAGTTGCCATTCGGCGCCATAAAAATATTTACGGGTTGCCAAGGTAAATAGGGGATATTAAAAATTTTGATCTGTGCATAATTAATCAAGTCACCAAAGACTGGGCGTGCAATTTCAATCTCGCCAGAGGTTAAGCCGCGATAGTTGAACTGATTCATTTTGAGATAAACGATTAAGTTGGCAATGAACCGGTTTTTTAATTGTTGTATAGGCCGTTGAAGTGCTTTGATCATCTGATATTCAAGTGTGAACAAAATGATGGTATTTATTCTAGAATAAAAAAACCTCAGTTAGAACTGAGGTTTTACAACAACGAGGATAACCACCGCAAATAAGATCAGGGTTGGCATTTCATTAAAGAAGCGCCAGAACTTATGTGATTTGTAGTGGGCATTGCCAATGAGCTTTTTACGGTAATAACCACACACTAAGTGATAAATCACCAAAAGACCGACCAGACCGACCTTGAGATAAAACCATAAGGCTTCATGATAATGTCGGGTTGCATCGCCCCAGTCGACCAGAAAGTGGGCGGTAATTAATGTGGCAATCATAGACGGCCACATGATCCCGCGATATAACTTACGTTCCATGACTTCAAAGCGTTGATGACTCACGGCATCTTCGCTCATGGCATGGTAGACATAAAGGCGTGGTAAGTAGAACAATGCAGCGAACCAGCAAACCACGGCAATAATATGTAGTGCTTTTACCCACAAGAAAGCATCAGAAGGTGCATCCATCGATAATCCTACTAAGTAGGATTATGCATCCCACTTCTTGAAAATAAGGCAGGCGTTAACACCGCCAAAACCAAAACTGTTACTCATCACAGTATTCAGTTTTGTATCACGTTTTTCAAGTACAATATCGAAACCTTGTGCGCCTTCATCAAGCTCAGTCACGTTGATGTTTGGTGCAATAAAGTCATTTTGCATCATCAATACAGAATAAATCGCTTCCTGAACGCCGGCAGCACCTAAGCTGTGACCAGTCATTGATTTAGTTGAACTGAGTGGAGGAACCTGACCTTCACCAAATGCGCGTTCCATTGCTTTAAGCTCGGTTACGTCACCCGCTGGTGTTGAAGTACCATGTGTGTTGACATAGTCAATTTGCTCTACACCATGCTGTTTTGCTTCATCCAATGCCATGATGATACAACGTGTTGCACCTTCACCACTTGGTGCAACCATGTCAGCACCATCACTATTTGCTGCGTAGCCAATGACTTCAGCGAGAATGTTCGCGCCACGTGCTTGTGCATGTTCAAGTGATTCAAGTACAACGAAACCGCCACCGCCAGCAATTACGAAACCATCACGGTCTTTTGAATATGGGCGTGAAGCAGTTTCTGGTGTGTCATTATATTTTGAACATAATGCACCCATCGCATCAAACAATAAGCTTTGTGACCAGTGATCTTCTTCACCACCACCAGCAAGCATCAAATCCTGTTTACCTAATTGAATCAGGTTGTAGGCATAACCAATTGCATCGGCAGAAGTTGCACATGCGCTGGTAATCGAGTGCGCAACGCCTTGCAGTTTAAATGCAACACCTACGTTTGCAGTAATGGTGTTTGACATATTACGTGGCACGAAGAAAGGACCGATTTTACGTGCACCTTTTTCTTCTAGCAGTTTGATCATTTCTGCAACAGATGCAGTCGAGTTACCACCTGAACCGCCAGCAATACCGTAACGTGGATTGTTTGCCAAATCTTCTTGTTTCAGTCCAGCGTGTTCAACGGCTGCAACAGCTGCATTGTATGCATACATCGCACAAACGCCCATAAAGCGTTTTAGTTTACGATCAATGCCATCAAAATCCTGTTCAGCTGCAGCGCTAACATGGCTCTTGAAATTCAGTTCTGCATAAGTTGGGTTTAAACGTGTGCCTGAGATTCCATTTTTTAAAGAATGAGTGACCTCTTCTAAAGAGTTACCGATACATGAGTTAATGCCCATACCAGTGATTACAACACGTTTCATTTACAGATCCCTTTTATGGTAATACTTAAGCCCTGTGCATCTCGCTATGAATACAAATCAGGAGAAAATAACGATTAAAATGGCTTATGAGTGAATGACACCATGATAGCAGAAAGGTTTTTTATTTCTTATGGCAAATTTTATGCCTATTTCCAGTTGTGTAAATATTCGTAAATATTGCACTTATGGTGACGAAACGTAATGAAAGTACACACATAAAAGTTGAGATAAATCTGCATTCAACCTAGTATTTACCTAGAAATGCACACATTACACAACAGAGGTACTTGATGACAAAATCTAAAAACAAGCAATCTTCAGGTTTATTTGCACAAGCCTTTGGAGTGGCTAAAAAGCTCAGTTCAGAATTACAAAAACTGCAAGTGGCGCCAATCACCTCTGGGGCCGATCTTGCAAATTCATCTCATACAATAGAAGGAAAAGCGCGTTTTAAAAGTCCATTTGAAGTGGAAAAATACGAAAGTCCGCAACAAATGTTACGTCAGCAGTTCCCGAAACTTTCACATCAGTTCCTCGGTCGTCATTACACGCGCGTGAACAGTATTGCATCTTTTGTATCTCCTGATTTAGGTGAAAAAGCATCTGACTATTTATTCCAGTGGTTGAATGAGTTTAGTTCGAATAGTTCCCTGACGGAGAAAATCCTTGAAGAAGCAGGGGTGAAGGACATTATGGAACTCACCAAAGATACGGGTCGTTCGCAACGTTTGAGTCAGGCGCTGATTGAACAAAATAAATTGTTGGCAGCTGTTCAGGGCGCTGTGACAGGTGCAACAGGTGTCTGGGGCGCGGCCATTGATATTCCAGCATCGATTGTTTTGACCTTGCGAACCATTTATCAGACTGGACGTTCACATGGTTTTGATTTGTCAGAAGAGAATGATCAAGAGATTGTTGCTTTCATCTTTAAAGAGATTGATTTGAGTCTGGTTGCTGAAAAACAAACCTTGTTGGTTGCATTAAAAGCCTTGAAATCTATGCTGGAAACGCATGACCTGCAACAGTTCCAACAATTGCTTGGATCAAATAATGATTTTGATTTAGTCAAAAAGTGGCTAGTAGATGAACAAGGACAGTTTAAATTTGGATGGTTAAACCGTGTTCCTCAGGTGTCCGTGATGGGTAAATTAACCCCTGTGGCTGGCGCTGCTTTAAGTGGTTTTTATAGCTGGCGATTGCTGGAAGATGTCGGACATAAATCACAATCTATTTTTGGTGCGGCACGTTTCTATTTAAATGAACATCCGAACGAAAATATTTCTCCATTAAATGCCTACTATAAAGCGGAGGCTTTATTGAAAAAAGCGACGCCGCGTTTATTGAATGCAACTGGGGAAGAGGCTAAGCAAGGCTTAACTGCTGAGACCTCAAAAAATGATGTGATTACTAATGTGTCGATTCAGACCAAAGATACAGATGCGCCCAAAACACCAGTGGATGAAAAAGTAGAAGAGGGAATTCAACAACTTGCAGAACAGCATGTTGTTGAACATGAGCATACGGAACAGCAACCCGCGTTGAAGGCAGAGCAAGACGAGACATTTGACGAGAGCGAAACAGAACTCACGACTGAACAGAAATCAATTGATGTCGAACCTGCTTCAACAAAACATAGCTAATTATGGTGTGATGTTCTAGACATCAAAACACAACAAACCCAAGAAATGGTCAGCACTTACAATGTTGACCATTTTTACTTCTTAGCTTACAATTATGTGCCCTTAAAAAGAGGTTCTTTTCTTTTTTTAAGGTTGTTTAATAACGGGAGAATTGCCAAATGGCAACAACAAATCAGTTGATCCGTAAGGGTCGTACGACTTTGATTGAAAAATCAAAAGTTCCTGCGTTGAAGGCTTGTCCACAACGTCGTGGTGTATGTACACGTGTTTATACTACTACACCTAAAAAACCTAACTCAGCAATGCGTAAGGTTTGCCGTGTTCGCTTAACTTCAGGTTTTGAAGTATCTAGCTACATCGGTGGTGAAGGTCATAACCTACAAGAGCACAGTGTTGTTCTTATCCGTGGTGGTCGTGTTAAAGACTTACCAGGTGTACGTTACCATACCGTTCGTGGTTCTTTAGACTGTGCTGGCGTTAAAGATCGTAACCAGTCACGTTCTAAATATGGTGCTAAGCGTCCTAAGAAGTAATTCTAGGAAACTAGCCCAAGCATTCCTTTAGCGTTTCGCTTGTTTGAATTCTTCATAGATTTGTAATTCAAGCGACGTATAGTAAGGCCAGCGTCGTGTACATGACACTTGTACAAACTGCTGGATTATCCTGAAGTGTCATATTATTAGGTGTATTAAAATGCCAAGACGTCGCGTAGTCGCTGCTCGTGAGATCCTTCCAGATCCAAAATTTAGCAGCCAAACAATCGCTAAATTCATGAACCACGTAATGCAAGATGGTAAAAAATCTATTGCTGAAAGTATCGTTTACGGTGCTTTAGACCGCGTTCAAGAAAAAAACAAAGTAGACCCAGTTGAATTTTTCGAGACTACTCTTGAAAAAGTTCGTCCTATGGTTGAAGTAAAAGCACGCCGTGTTGGTGGTGCTACTTATCAAGTACCTATGGAAGTACGCCCATCCCGTCGTACTGCTCTAGCTATGCGTTGGTTAGTAGATGCTGCTGCTAAGCGTTCTGAAAAAACGATGGCTTTACGTCTTGCTGGTGAGTTGCTTGATGCAGCTGAAGGTAAAGGTGCAGCGATCAAAAAACGTGAAGACGTGCATCGTATGGCTGAAGCCAACAAAGCCTTCTCTCACTACCGTTTCTAAGCGGATAAAACAGTCCCTAATCAGGAGAATATTCATGCGTACAGCAGCTCGATTCAACATCGCTCTCTATCAAAGTGGAGGCTTTGCGGGTATTTAAGTTGCCTGCTTGGATATTCGTGCGCATCAATTTAATTGATGCGTCCTGTTTTAAATATAACATTTAGGAATGTAGACATCATGGCTCGCCAAACCCCAATTAGTAACTACCGTAACATCGGTATTTCTGCGCACATTGACGCAGGTAAAACAACTACAACAGAACGTATTTTGTTCTACACAGGTGTATCTCACAAAATTGGTGAAGTACACGACGGTGCAGCAACAATGGACTGGATGGAACAAGAGCAAGAGCGTGGTATTACAATTACCTCTGCTGCTACAACTTGTTTCTGGTCTGGTATGGCTAACCAATTCCAACAACACCGTATCAACGTAATTGATACACCGGGACACGTAGACTTCACAATCGAAGTTGAACGTTCTATGCGTGTTCTTGACGGTGCGTGCATGGTTTACTGTGCAGTTGGTGGCGTACAACCTCAGTCTGAAACTGTATGGCGTCAGGCAAACAAATATAAAGTGCCTCGTTTAGCATTCGTGAACAAGATGGACCGTACTGGTGCAAACTTCTTCCGTGCTGTTGAGCAAGTTAAAACTCGTTTAGGCGGTAATCCTGTACCTATCGTTGTGCCAATTGGTGCAGAAGATACATTTACAGGTGTAGTTGACCTCATCGAAATGAAAGCGATTATCTGGGATGAAGCATCTCAAGGTATGAAGTTCGAATACGGTGATATTCCTGCTGACCTCGTTGATACTTCAAACGAATGGCGTACTAAGATGGTTGAAGCTGCGGCTGAAGCATCTGAAGAGTTAATGGACAAGTACCTAGAAGAAGGTGATCTTTCTAAAGAAGAAATCATCGCTGGTTTACGTGCTCGTACATTAGCATCTGAAATTCAAGTTATGCTTTGTGGTTCTGCGTTCAAGAACAAAGGTGTTCAACGTATGTTGGATGCTGTAATTCAATTCTTGCCTTCTCCTACAGAAGTTAAAGCAATTGAAGGTATCCTTGACGACAAAGACGAAACTAAAGCGTCTCGTGAAGCATCTGACGAAGCTCCGTTCTCTGCGCTTGCGTTCAAAATCATGAACGATAAGTTCGTAGGTAACTTAACATTCGTACGTGTTTACTCTGGTGTTCTTAAACAAGGTGATCCGGTTTATAACCCAGTTAAATCTAAGCGTGAACGTATCGGTCGTATCGTGCAAATGCATGCGAACGAACGTCAAGATCTTGATGAAATCCGTGCAGGTGATATCGCAGCGTGTGTAGGTCTTAAAGACGTTACTACTGGTGATACATTATGTGATGAGAAAAACATCATTACACTTGAGCGTATGGAATTCCCAGAGCCAGTAATTTCATTGGCTGTTGAACCAAAAACTAAAGCTGACCAAGAAAAAATGTCTATCGCTTTAGGTCGTTTGGCTAAAGAAGATCCATCGTTCCGCGTTCGTACTGACGAAGAATCTGGTCAAACAATTATTGCTGGTATGGGTGAGCTTCACCTTGACATCATCGTTGACCGTATGAAGCGTGAATTCAGCGTTGAAGCGAACATTGGTAAACCAATGGTTGCTTACCGTGAAACCATCAAGAAGTCTGTTGAACAAGAAGGTAAATTTGTTCGTCAAACAGGTGGTAAAGGTAAATTCGGTCATGTATATGTTCGTTTAGAGCCTATGGATGTTGAAGAAGCTGGTAAAGAATACGAATTCGCTGAAGAAGTTGTCGGCGGTACTGTACCTAAAGAATTCTTTGGTGCGGTTGACAAAGGTATTCAAGAACGTATGAAGAATGGTGTATTGGCTGGTTACCCTGTTGTGGGTATCAAAGCGACATTATTCGACGGTTCTTACCACGATGTCGACTCTGATGAATTGTCGTTCAAAATGGCAGGTTCATACGCTTTCCGTGACGGTTTCATGAAAGCAGATCCTATCCTTCTTGAACCAATCATGAAAGTTGAAGTAGAAACTCCAGAAGACTACATGGGCGATATCATGGGTGACTTAAACCGTCGTCGTGGTATGGTTCAAGGTATGGACGATCTTCCTGGCGGAACTAAAGCTATTAAAGCTGAAGTACCACTTGCTGAGATGTTTGGTTACGCGACTCAAATGCGTTCTATGTCTCAAGGTCGTGCGACTTACTCTATGGAATTCGCTAAATACGCTGAAACTCCACGTAACGTTGCGGAAGGCATCATCGCTAAGTTCCAAGCTGGCGGTAAAAAAGGTGACGACGAGTAATCTTTCGATTACTATATTACCCAACTAAAATTTAGTTAAAAACCAAGTGCTCATGGGCGACCCTCATGAGCAGTTTATAAAGGAAGATCATCATGGCTAAAGCCAAGTTTGAACGTAATAAACCACACGTAAACGTGGGTACAATTGGTCACGTTGACCATGGTAAAACAACTTTAACTGCTGCGATTGCAACGATCTGTGCAAAAACTTACGG
>NZ_RKQE01000015.1:0-222520 GCF_003815055.1 Acinetobacter sp. BIGb0102 | reverse complement strand
TCCACCCGATCGCAATGGACCCAGGTCTACGTTTTGCGATCCGTGAAGGTGGTCGTACTGTAGGTGCTGGTGTTGTTGCTAAAGTAACTGCATAAGCCCAATACTGTGTTACACTCAAATCGGAAGCTTCGGCTTTCGATTTGCATAATAGGCTAGTAGTTCAATTGGTAGAGCGTCGGTCTCCAAAACCGAATGTTGGGGGTTCGAGTCCCTCCTGGCCTGCCACTTTTTTTTTATAAAAAAGCTTAATTCTGGCTGAGTTGTCATATAATAAGTCGCGAATTCTACGACGAGTAAAAAAATGTCGAATGATAAATCGCGTGACGCATTAAGCGACGCGCCAATCCCTCAAAGAAATAATGCTGCAGAAGTTGTAAGCTCTGGTACTCCACTTGATGCTGTCTTGTGGCTGATTGCTATCGCTTTATTGATCGGTTCAGCATTGGTAAATCAACATTTACCTGCCTATTGGGCACCAGCAAATGATATTTGGGTGCGCGTTGGGGTAATTTTGGCTTGTATCGTCGTCGCTTTAGGTTTATTATACGCCACCCATCAAGGCAAAGGCTTTGTGCGTTTGTTGCAAGATGCGCGAATTGAACTGCGTCGAGTGACCTGGCCAACAAAACAAGAGACGATCACGACTTCGTGGCAGGTTCTTTTGGTTGTACTTGTTGCATCATTGGTTTTATGGTGTTTCGATTACGGGTTAGGTTGGTTTATTAAGTTAATTATCGGGTAAGAGTGCGATGAAACGTTGGTATATTATTCATGCCTATTCAGGTTTTGAAAAACAAGTGATGCGTTCACTTAATGACCGAATCCAGCGCAGCACTGTTGCTGATAGCTTTGGTGAAGTCCTTGTCCCTACTGAAGAAGTAGTGGAAATGAAGGATGGTAAGAAGCGTAAGTCTGAACGTAAATTCTTTCCTGGCTATGTGTTAGTCGAAATGGAAATGAATGATGATACTTGGCACATTGTAAAAGAATGTCCAAAGGTTCTTGGTTTTATCGGTGGTACACCAGAAAAACCAGCACCGATTTCACAACGTGAAGCTGATGCGATTCTTGCGCGTGTACGTAATACTGGTGAAGCACCACGTCCTAAGACGATGTTTGAACCAGGTGAAGAATTGCTCGTTGTTGACGGTCCGTTCACTGACTTTAAAGGAGTCGTGGAGGAAGTTCAATACGATAAGTCACGTTTAACGTTGACGATTAATGTATTTAATCGACCAACTCAGGTTGAACTCGAGTTTCGCCAAGTCGAAAAAACGATTTAATCTGCCTAGGTTGATAAGCGCCCGATCTGATCGGGCATTGTTGTTCAAACACTTCGGTGTTGTTTAATTTTTTGGGGAGCCTAACGGCGTCTGTACCCAGAGGTAATTTTCAATGGCTAAGAAGATTGACGGCTATATCAAGCTGCAAGTTCCAGCTGGTAAAGCGAATCCATCTCCACCAATTGGTCCTGCTTTAGGTCAACGTGGTGTAAACATCATGGCATTCTGTAAAGAATTCAATGCTGCTACACAAAAACTTGAAGTTGGTTTGCCAATTCCTGTCGTGATCACTGTGTACAACGATAAGTCGTTCACTTTCATCATGAAAACTCCACCTGCATCTATTCTTCTTAAGAAAGCTGCTGGTATTCAAAAGGGTTCTTCTGTACCTAACAAAACTAAAGTTGGTAAGTTGACTCGTGCTCAATTAGAAGAAATCGCGACTACTAAAGAACCAGACTTAACTGGTGCTGATTTAGACGCTCGTGTTCGTACCATCGCTGGTTCTGCACGTTCTATGGGCTTGGAAGTGGAGCTATAAGACATGGCAAAGTTAACTAAACGTCAAAAAGCCATCGCTGCTGCTGTAGAAGCAAACAAAGTTTACACTTTGGAAGAAGCAGTACAAGTTCTTAACAGCCTTCCAGCTGCGAAGTTCAAAGAATCTTTAGATATCGCTGTAAACCTTGGCGTAGATCCACGTAAATCTGATCAGGTTGTTCGTGGCGCAACTACTTTACCTGCAGGTACTGGTAAAACTGTACGTGTAGCTGTATTTGCTCAAGGTGCTGCTGCAGAAGCTGCGAAAGCTGCTGGTGCTGATATCGTTGGTTTTGATGACCTTGCTGAAAGCATTCAAGGTGGAAACCTTGATTTCGACGTTGTTATTGCTGCTCCTGATGCAATGCGCGTTGTTGGTAAGCTTGGTACAATTCTTGGTCCACGTGGCTTAATGCCAAACCCAAAAGTGGGTACAGTAACTCCTGATGTTGCTAACGCGGTTAAGAATGCTAAATCTGGTCAAGCACGTTACCGTGTAGACAAAGCGGGTATCATCCACGCTGCGATCGGCCAACTTGGCTTTAGCGAAGAAGCTGTACGTCAAAACGTTGAAACTTTAATTGCAGACTTGAAAAAGTTGAAACCTGCAACTTCTAAAGGTGTATACGTTAAAAAGATCACTTTGAGCTCAACTATGGGTCCTGGTTTGATCGTTGACGTAAGCAACGTATCTAAGTAATTAGAAAGAATTTTAAAGCCTTAGATTTGCTCTTTGAGGAAATCTAAGCAAACTTTGAATTGATAAATGAATATTTATCAGCGTCAAAGACCTCAGGCGAGAAACATTTTCGAATGTTTTTCTTAATCATCCAGTCTGAGTAGACGCGGTGGTGTGATTTATTCCTCCTCCGCGTGTAAGTCTGAATAGGGCTTACGAATTGGGAGTGCATCTGTTAAAGGTGCATAAATCACCGTTAGGAGGTTTTACGATGGCTCTTCTTATCGAAGACAAAAAACAGATCGTTGCAGAAGTAAACGAAGTTGCTTCTAAAGCGTTCTCTGCCGTTGTTGCTGACTACCAAGGCTTAACTGTAGAGCAATTAACAACACTTCGTGTTGAAGCTCGTAAGTTAGGTGTTACTACACGTATCGTGCGTAACACTTTGGCTAAGCGTTCATTCGAAGGTACTCAATTCGATATCTTGAATGACGACCTTGTTGGTCCAACAATTCTCGGTTTCTCTACTTCTGAAGACGACATGGGTGCAGCTGCACGCTTGTTCGAAGAATTTGCGAAAACTAACAAAGCATTTGAACTTAAAGCTGCTGCATTTGATGGCAAAGTTTATAAAGGTGCTGACGTTAGCGTTATTGCGAACCTTCCGAACCAAGAGAAAGCGCTTACTATGCTTGCCTCTGTTCTTCAAGCTCCTATTTCGAAATTGGGTCGCCTTATTACAGCGCTCAAAGAGAAAAACGAGTCAGAAGCGGCTTAATCCTATTTTCACACCATTCAATATCCATTTGGAGTTATTCTCATGGCTTTAACTAACGAAGAAATCTTAAACGCAGTTGCTGAAAAAACAGTTCTTGAACTTGTTGAATTAATCTCTGCTTTCGAAGAGAAATTTAACGTATCTGCTGCTGCTGTAGCTGTTGCTGCTGCTCCAGGTGCTGGCGCTGCTGCTGCTGAAGAACAAACTGAATTCAACGTTGAGTTGACTTCTTTCGGTGCTAACAAAGTTGCTGTAATTAAAGCAGTACGTGAAGCTACTGGTCTTGGCCTTAAAGAAGCTAAAGATATGGTTGAAGGCGCTCCAGCTGTTCTTAAGGAAGGCGTTTCTAAAGAAGAAGGCGAAGAACTTAAGAAGAAGCTTGAAGAAGCTGGTGCTACAGTTACACTTAAGTAATTCTGTAGGGAGTCGGTTTTTTGATAATCGGCTCCAAAAAATGGCTGATGGCTCTTGGGTCATCAGCCTTTTTGCGTTACAATAATCGGCTCGTTTTTTGTTAGTTTTGCGTATAATCCGCGTATTATTTAAGCAAAACCAATGAAATCAAACGCTTACCAATATTTTTTTGCTTATAAAAATATTGTTAAGCGTTTTAATACCACTAAAAATTGCAGCATTTGTAAACAGTGGTGGCCATATCGGCCTGCGTAATTCCTTCTAAGCCCGTTCTGCAGGCGGGTTTAGTTTACTTTCCGAGGACTCCAGATGGCATACTCATATACCGAAAAGAAACGGATCCGTAAGAATTTTGGTAAATTGCCCCACGTAATGGAAGCACCGTACTTACTTTCGATTCAGGTCGATTCGTACCGTACATTCTTACAAGGCGGTAAAACACCAAAAAATCGCGAAGATATCGGTCTCCAAGCCGCATTTCGTTCAGTTTTTCCTATTGAAAGTTATTCTGGCAATGCTGCTTTAGAATTTGTTGAGTATAGCCTTGGTAAGCCTGAGTTTGACGTACGTGAATGTATTTTACGTGGTTCAACTTATGCAGCACCAATGCGCGTAAAAATTCGTTTGATCATTAAAGATCGCGAAACGAAATCAATTAAAGACGTTCGTGAACAAGAAGTTTACATGGGTGAAATGCCACTCATGACCGATAACGGTACATTCGTTATTAACGGTACTGAGCGTGTAATCGTATCTCAATTACACCGTTCACCAGGCGTATTCTTTGACCATGACAAGGGTAAAACCCACTCAAGCGGTAAAGTGTTGTATTCAGCACGTATTATCCCTTACCGTGGTTCATGGTTAGACTTTGAATTTGATGCAAAAGATTTAGTATTCGTACGTATTGACCGTCGTCGTAAATTATTGGCGACGGTGATCTTACGTGCCTTGAATTATACCAATGAACAAATCCTGAATTTGTTCTACGAAAAAGTACCTGTATATCTTGATATGGGTAGCTATCAAATTGACCTCGTTCCAGATCGCTTACGTGGTGAAATGGCGCAATTTGATATCCTGGACAATGATGGTAAAACAATCGTTGAACAGGGCAAACGTATTAATGCACGTCACGTACGTCAAATGGAAGCTGCTAACTTAGCGAAGCTTTCTGTACCTGATGAATATTTATATGAGCGTATTACTGCTGAAGATATCACACTGAAAAGTGGTGATGTGATTCCTGCGAATACCGTTCTTAGCCATGAAGTGATGGTGAAGTTGGCTGAAGGTGGTGTTAAACAATTTAACATCCTGTTCACGAACGACATCGATCGTGGTCCTTTCGTTGCAGATACATTACGTGCAGATACCACAACTGGCCGTGAAGAAGCGCTTGTTGAAATCTATAAAGTAATGCGTCCAGGCGAGCCGCCAACGAAAGAAGCTGCTGAAAACTTATTCAATAACTTGTTCTTCTCTTCTGAGCGTTATGACCTTTCTCCAGTGGGTCGTATGAAGTTCAACCGTCGTTTGGGTCGTCCTTACGAAGTGGGTACTGATCAGAAGTCACGTGAAGTTGAAGGTATTTTATCGCACGAAGATATCATTGATGTACTACGTACATTGGTTGAAATCCGTAACGGTAAAGGTGAAGTCGACGATATCGACCACTTGGGTAACCGTCGTGTACGTTCTGTTGGTGAAATGACTGAAAACCAATTCCGTGTTGGTCTAGTTCGTGTTGAACGTGCGGTTAAAGAGCGTTTAAGCCAAGCAGAAACTGATAACTTGTCTCCACAAGATTTAATCAACGCCAAACCAGTTGCTGCTGCAATCAAAGAATTCTTTGGTTCAAGCCAGTTATCTCAGTTTATGGACCAAAACAACCCATTGTCTGAGATTACACACAAACGTCGTGTATCTGCGCTTGGTCCTGGTGGTTTGACACGTGAACGCGCGGGCTTCGAAGTACGTGACGTACATCAAACTCACTATGGTCGTGTTTGTCCTATTGAAACGCCTGAAGGTCCAAACATTGGTTTGATCAACTCGCTTTCTGTTTATGCAAAAGCGAATGACTTCGGTTTCTTGGAAACACCATACCGTAAAGTTGTAGATGGTCGTGTAACCGATGATGTTGAATATTTATCTGCAATTGAAGAAGTGGGTACTGTCATTGCACAGGCCGATTCTGCAGTAGATAAAGATGGCAACTTGACTGAAGAAATGGTTTCTGTACGTCATCAAGGTGAATTCGTACGTATGTCGCCTGAGCGCGTAACGCATATGGACGTTTCTGCACAGCAGGTTGTTTCTGTTGCAGCATCATTGATTCCATTCCTTGAACACGATGATGCGAACCGTGCATTAATGGGTTCGAACATGCAACGTCAGGCTGTTCCTACATTGCGTGCTGACAAGCCGCTTGTTGGTACAGGTATGGAAGCAAACGTAGCACGTGACTCAGGTGTGTGTGTGATCGCAAACCGTGGTGGTGCGATTGAATATGTTGATGCATCTCGTATCGTTATTCGTGTAAACGAAGATGAAATGATCGCGGGTGAAGCAGGTGTAGATATCTACAACCTGATCAAATATACACGTTCAAACCAGAATACATGTATTAACCAAAATGTCATCGTGAACTTGGGCGACAAAGTTGCTCGTGGTGATATCTTGGCTGACGGTCCATCGACTGACATGGGTGAACTTGCGCTTGGTCAAAACATGCGCGTCGCGTTCATGACATGGAACGGTTATAACTATGAAGACTCGATCTTACTTTCTGAACGTGTACTTCAAGAAGACCGTTTAACGTCGATTCACATTCAGGAATTGTCATGTGTAGCACGTGATACCAAGTTAGGCGCAGAAGAAATTACTGCCGATATTCCTAACGTAGGTGAAGCTGCACTGTCTAAACTGGATGAGTCAGGTATTGTTTATATCGGTGCTGAAGTGACTGCGGGTGATATCCTTGTTGGTAAGGTAACGCCTAAAGGTGAAACTCAGTTAACACCTGAAGAAAAATTACTTCGCGCGATCTTTGGTGAAAAAGCGGCTGACGTAAAAGATTCATCTTTACGTGTTCCGTCTGGCACTAAAGGTACGGTTATCGACGTTCAAGTCTTCACACGTGATGGTTTGGAAAAAGATGAACGTGCACAAGCAATTGAAAAAGCTCAGCTTGATGCATACCGTAAAGACTTGAAAGAAGAATACAAAATCTTCGAAGAAGCAGCACGCGAACGTATTGTTCGTTTGTTGAAAGGTCAAGAATCTAACGGTGGTGGCTCAACTAAACGCGGCGATAAACTTTCTGAAGACGTATTGTCTGGTTTAGAGCTTGTTGATTTACTTGAAATCCAGCCAAATGATGAAGCAATTGCTGAACGTCTAACTCAGATTCAAGTGTTCTTGAAAGAGAAGAGTTACGAGATTGACGAGAAGTTTGCTGAGAAGAAGCGTAAACTTTCTACAGGTGATGAATTAACAACGGGCGTATTGAAAGTTGTTAAGGTTTACCTTGCAGTTAAACGTCGTATCCAGCCTGGTGATAAGATGGCGGGTCGTCACGGTAACAAGGGTGTTGTCTCTAACATCTTACCAGTTGAAGATATGCCACATGATGCGAATGGTGTACCAGTCGACATCGTATTGAACCCACTGGGTGTACCGTCACGTATGAACGTGGGTCAGATTCTTGAGACTCACTTGGGTATGGCGGCGAAAGGTCTTGGCGATAAGATCGAAAAAATGTTGAAAGAACAACGTACAGTGATTGAACTGCGTGAATTCTTAGACAAGATTTATAACAAGGTTGGTGGTGAGCAGGAAGAGCTTGATAGCTTGACTGACGCAGAAATCTTGGCGCTTTCAGGCAACTTACGTGCTGGTGTTCCATTAGCGACTCCTGTATTTGATGGTGCTGAAGAAAGCCAGATCAAAGACTTACTTGAATTGGCAGACATTTCTCGTACAGGTCAAACAGTATTGTTTGATGGTCGTACAGGTGAACAGTTTGACCGTCCTGTAACTGTAGGTTACATGTACATGCTCAAATTGAACCACTTGGTTGATGACAAGATGCATGCGCGTTCAACAGGTTCTTACTCACTTGTTACCCAACAGCCGCTTGGTGGTAAAGCACAATTCGGTGGTCAGCGTTTCGGTGAGATGGAAGTATGGGCACTTGAAGCATACGGTGCAGCATATACGCTCCAAGAAATGCTTACTGTGAAGTCGGATGACGTCGAAGGCCGTACACGTATCTATAAGAATATTGTAGATGGTAACCATTATATGGATCCGGGTATGCCTGAATCGTTCAACGTATTGACCAAAGAGATCCGTTCTTTAGGTATCAACATTGAACTGAAAAATGGTGACTAAATCCCCCTCGATCCCCCTTTGTTAAGGGGGAAGTTCCCCTCTTTCTTAAAGAGGGGCTATGGGAGATTCCAAATTTCAGTAAAAACAATATTTGTGACCCAGTCAGGAGAGCGTAGCTTCTTGACACACGGAGAAAAAAATTGAAAGACTTGCTCGATATCATGCGTAAGAAAACGGATTCAGAAGGTCATGCACCTATTGAATTTGACCGTATCCGTATTGGTCTTGCGTCACCAGAGATGATTAAGTCATGGTCTCACGGTGAAGTTAAAAAGCCTGAAACCATTAACTACCGTACTTTTAAACCTGAACGTGACGGTTTGTTCTGTGCCAAAATCTTTGGTCCAGTAAAAGATTACGAATGCTTGTGTGGTAAATACAAGCGTATGAAATACAAAGGCGTCATTTGTGAAAAATGTGGCGTTGAAGTAACAACTGCTAAAGTTCGTCGTGAACGTATGGGTCACATCGAGCTTGCTTCTCCAGTTGCACACATCTGGTTCTTGAAATCATTACCGAGCCGTATCGGTTTACTTCTTGATATGACATTACGTGATATCGAGCGCGTATTGTATTTCGAATCTTATGTTGTCACTGATCCTGGTATGACTCCGTTTGAAAAGTATCAACTTTTAACAGACGAAGAATACTACAATGCACTTGAAGAACACGGTGATGAATTCACTGCGAAAATGGGTGCAGAAGCAGTTCAGGATTTATTAAAAGATATCGATCTTGAAGCTGAGATTGCGCGTTTACGTGAAGAAATTCCACAAACAACGTCAGAGACGAAACTTAAAAAAGCGTCTAAACGTTTGAAATTGATGGAAGCATTCAAAGATTCGAACAACAAGCCTGAATGGATGGTGATGAACGTACTTCCAGTACTTCCACCAGACTTACGTCCGCTTGTACCACTTGAAGGTGGTCGTTTCGCGACTTCAGACTTGAACGATTTATATCGTCGTGTGATCAACCGTAACAACCGTTTGAAGCGTCTTCTTGACCTTGCTGCGCCAGACATCATCGTACGTAACGAAAAACGTATGTTACAAGAGTCTGTTGATGCGTTGCTTGATAACGGTCGTCGTGGTCGTGCAATTACAGGTTCGAACAAACGTCCATTGAAATCTTTGGCAGACATGATCAAAGGTAAACAAGGTCGTTTCCGTCAAAACTTACTTGGTAAGCGTGTTGACTATTCAGGTCGTTCGGTGATTACCGTTGGTCCTACTTTACGTCTTCACCAATGTGGTCTTCCGAAGAAGATGGCACTTGAATTATTCAAGCCATTTATTTTCGCGAAACTACAAGCATCTGGCCAAGCAACAACCATTAAAGCTGCGAAGAAAATGGTTGAGCGCGAGACGCCGGAAGTTTGGGACGTTCTAGCTTCTGTAATTCGTCAACATCCAGTCATGTTGAACCGTGCGCCAACACTTCACCGTCTAGGTCTTCAAGCATTTGAACCTATTCTGATCGAAGGTAAGGCAATCCGTCTTCACCCACTCGTATGTGCTGCGTTTAACGCCGACTTCGATGGTGACCAAATGGCGGTACACGTTCCATTGACATTGGAAGCACAGTTAGAAGCACGTGCGTTGATGATGTCTACAAACAACATCTTGTCACCTGCAAATGGTGAGCCGATCATCGTTCCTTCTCAGGACGTTGTCTTGGGTCTTTACTACATCACACGTGATGCAGTAAATGCCAAAGGTGAAGGCATGGTGTTTGCGGATACTCACGAAGTTAACCGTGCGTTAGCAACGGGTAAAGTTGCGATCCATGCGCGTGTAAAAGTACGTGTACACCAAACTGTGATTGATGAAAACGGTAACCGTGAAAAGCAAACTATCATTGTTGATACAACACCTGGTCGTTGCTTGTTATGGGAAGTTGTTCCACAAGGTTTAAGCTTCGAATCGATCAACCTTGAGATGACCAAGAAAAACATCTCTAAGTTAATCAACTCTTGCTACCGTAAACTTGGTTTGAAAGATACTGTTATCTTCGCTGACCAATTGATGTATTTGGGCTTCCGTCAAGCGACGCGTTCAGGTGTATCTGTTGGTATGGAAGACATGTTGATTCCACCAACCAAGCATACGATTATCGATAAAGCTGAAACAGAAGTTCGTGAAATCGAACAACAGTTTGAGCAAGGTTTCGTAACTGCGGGTGAGCGTTATAACAAAGTTGTCGATATTTGGGCGCGTACAAACGACCAAGTTGCGAAAGCGATGATGGATAACTTGTCTTATACCCTTGTGAAAAACAAACAAGGTGAAGACGAGAAGCAGAAATCATTCAACTCGATTTATATGATGTCTGACTCGGGTGCCCGTGGTAGTGCGGCGCAGATCCGTCAGCTTGCTGGTATGCGTGGTTTGATGGCGAAGCCAGATGGCTCGATCATTGAGACCCCAATTAAAGCAAACTTCCGTGAAGGTTTGACGGTACTTCAGTACTTCATCTCGACACACGGTGCGCGTAAAGGTTTGGCCGATACAGCATTGAAAACTGCGAACTCTGGTTACTTGACACGTCGTCTGGTAGACGTAGCACAAGATTTAGTTATTACTGAATCTGACTGTGGTACAGCTGGCGGCTTGGTAATGACTCCATTCATTCAAGGTGGTGACGTTATTGAACCATTACGCGACCGCGTATTAGGTCGTGTAACTGCTGAAGATGTACGTCGTGCATCTGATGATGAAGTTGTACTTCCACGTGGTACGTTAATTGACGAGAAAATTGCTGCTCAGCTTGAAGAAGCGGGTGTCGATGAAGTTAAAGTACGTTCAGTTATCGCTTGTGAATCTACCTTCGGTGTATGTGCTCGTTGTTATGGTCGTGACCTTGCACGCGGTCACTTGGTGAACCCAGGTGAATCAGTGGGTGTAATGGCTGCACAATCAATTGGTGAGCCAGGTACACAGTTAACGATGCGTACGTTCCACGTTGGTGGTGCTGCGAGCCGAACTTCTGCTGCAAACAGTGTTCAAGTACGTAACAAAGGTACTGTACGTTTCCACAACGTGAAAACTGTACAACATGCCAAAGGTCACCAAGTATCTGTTTCACGTTCAGGTGAAATTGGTATTGCGGATGATTTAGGTCGTGAGCGCGAACGTTATAAGCTTCCTTACGGTGCAAGCATCTTGTTGAAAGATGGTGAAGCTGTAGAAGCTGGCGGTATCGTAGCGACTTGGGATCCACATACACATCCATTGGTAACAGAAGTTGCTGGTAAAGCGCGTTTCAGCCAGATTGCTGATGGCGTAACTGCAACATCGAAAACTGATGATGCAACGGGTATGACCACTGTTGAAATCTTGCCTGTAACAGCTCGTCCTGCTTCTGGTAAAGATTTACGTCCTGCAATCGTGTTGGATACAACTGATGGCGGCGAACAGTTCTACTTCTTGCCACAAAACACAATTGTGACTGTCCGTGATGGCGAAACGATTGGTGTGGGTGACGTTATTGGTCGTGTACCACAAGAAACTTCACGTACTCGTGATATTACCGGTGGTCTTCCACGTGTAGCTGACTTGTTCGAAGCACGTAAGCCGAAAGAACATGCGATCCTTGCAGAAGTATCAGGTGTTGTAAGCTTCGGTAAAGAGACCAAAGGTAAGAACCGTTTAGTGATTACTCCGGATGATGGTTCTGAGATCTACGAAGAATTGATTCCAAAATGGCGTACCATTAACGTGTTCGAAGGTGAGCATGTGAACCGTGGTGAAACCATTTCTGATGGTCCACAAAACCCACATGACATCTTACGCTTGAAAGGTGAAGTTGCATTAACCAACTACATCGTGAACGAAGTGCAAGACGTTTACCGTCTCCAAGGTGTAAAAATCAACGATAAGCACATTGAAGTTGTCGTACGTCAAATGTTGCGTAAAGTTGATATCACTGATGGCGGTGATACAAGCTTCATCAAAGGCGAACAAGTGGATTACATCCGCGTTGTTCAAGAGAACCAAGCTGTCTTGGCTCAGAACAAGTTCCCTGCGAAGTTTGAACGTCAATTGATGGGTATCACGAAAGCATCGCTTTCTACTGACTCGTTCATTTCTGCTGCATCGTTCCAGGAAACAACTCGTGTGTTAACTGAAGCGGCTGTAACAGGTAAAGAAGATGATTTACGTGGCTTGAAAGAAAACGTTGTTGTGGGTCGCTTGATCCCAGCGGGTACAGGTCTTGCGTATCACTTAGAGCGTCGTCGTCAAGAAGCAGAAGCTGCTGAATTTGAACTTCACAATGATTTCAGTGAAGTTGACCAAGCATTTAGTCAAGCGTTGAACTCAGACCAGTTCTAAGTCTTAACGAATTAAAAAGGCACCTTCGGGTGCCTTTTTTTGTGGAAAAATGAAGCTGTTGTTACAAAAACGCATTACAGCATGAGTATTTTATTACTGAATGAGGGTAAACACTTCATCAAAGCATACTATGCTACTCACATCTGAGAGAGGAGTAGTTCTAATGAAAAAAATGATGATGATTGCTGGCGTCGGTTTAATGTCAACAACTCTATTTGTAGGTTGCCAGAACGCGAGTCCAGAAAGTAAACGTATTGGTTCTGCTGCGATTGGCGGTGGTGCAGGTGGTGCTGTAGGTAAGCACGTTGGTGGTAATCTAGGTGCCGGTCTTGGTGCTGCAATTGGTGCAGGCGTTGCCGCAAATGCTAAAGGTTCAAATAGTAAAAATACACGTAATAGCGCAATCGGTGCTGGCTTAGGTGCAGTAATTGGTGGTGCTGTATTAGGTGGTGATTCTGGCGCTGCGGTTGGCGGTGCGCTCGGTGGTAGTGCTGGTTCTGCTTACGGTGAGAAAAAAGGTAAGTACTAAGCCCGCGCTTAACCTGACAGATGACATCGTGACGAGCTGACGATTTAAATCAGCTCATCACGATGACCGTCATCTTATAAACAATCGCCTCAGCGATGAAGATAAGATGGCTGAGAAAGCTCCAATAAAAATTATAATTTATCTCTACTATTTTTATATTTATTTAATTCTCTTGAAAACACTAAATTTTTGATTCGGTGTATCCCGATCATTTCTGTTCGTATTTATTTCCTATTCTTAAGCCATACCAGCTAGTTTGTTCTAATCAAAATTTGCCTTTACAAAATATCAATCGAATAGGACATAGTGATAACACAATGTGATCAAATTCCCCATAAAAGAGGACTATGCTTTGACTAGAGCATAAGAGAAGTGAGTATAGGCATGAAAAAAACAATCGGTTTAGTTTCGACTTTGGTGTTATCGGCGGTAATGTTTACGGGCTGTCAAAATATGAGTGCCTCTGATCAGCGTATTGGTACAGCAGCGCTTGGTGGTGCTGTCGGTGGTGGTTTAGGTAACCATGTTGGCGGTGGTCTTGGTGCTGGCGTTGGTGCAGCTGCGGGTGCAGGTGTCGGTGCCAATGCGAAGGGCGCGAATAGCAGCTCTACAACCAGTAGCGCGATTGGTGCTGGTATTGGTTCAGTCGTTGGTAAAGCAATCTTTGGTGGCGACTCAGGCGCTGCGATTGGTGGTGCAATCGGTGGTGGTGCAGGTGCAGCCATTCAAGAGAAGAAAAGATAATTTCTGCTGACCAGATTCAAAAATGCCTGCATTTATTGTAGGCATTTTTATTTTTATGACTTTAAATTGAGGCCTTAGGTTTTTTTCGTCGGATATAAAGTACCTTTTCGACTTCGGCAATACGTGTACCTGCATCATCTACAATATTTAAGGTGTAATGACGCAAAACGGGTTCATGATTTTCTGCCAGACGTTTAATTTCGTTTATTTCATTTGCATTGAGTTGGATTTCTGCATAAACGGTATTCCGTCCTGGAGCAATGAAATTAATCGTGGCACTTTTATCCCAGACAATATATTTATTTCCCAGATGGTGAATCAGAATCAACATATAAAAAGGATCGACCATCGAATATAAACTACCGCCAAAATGCGTTCCGACAAGATTGCGATTACGTCTTGTCAGCGGCATTTTGACTCGAATGTAGTAATCATCTAGATCAATGGTTTCAATCTCGATTCCCGCGCCACGATAAGGGGAGTAGTGATTGAGCAGAAATCTGGAAATCGCAGGAATGGTTCGAATTTTTCTGAAAAAGTCTTTCATGGTCAATTTTTTTTCTTGCAACTCTATTCATACTCCATAAGTATCATTTTTAGTGTATCGCTGGCAATGGCTGTTTTATCACCAAGCCGATAGAAAACAAAATGGGAAAGAATTATGCAAACACAAGTAAAAACAGTAACGACATCAGACCAGCAAACGCTTTGTGTCAAAACATGGGGCGATGAGAAAAAAATACCTTTGGTGCTCGTGCATGGTTATCCAGATAATCAGGAAGTTTGGGAACCGATCATTGAAAAGTTGATCGATGAATATTATGTTGTGACCTATGACGTGCGTGGTGCGGGCCTATCATCAATTCCTAAACGCATTAAAGATTATCGTTTGCCACGTTTGTCACTGGATTTACAGGAAGTTGTTGATCAGGTTTTACCAAATCGTAATTTTCATATGGCAGCGCACGATTGGGGATCTTTGCAGTCTTGGGAATCTGCAACTGAACCAAAACTCAAAGGCCGCCTGTTGTCCTATACAACAATTTCAGGCCCTTGTCTGGATCACGCTTCGTTTTATTTACGTGAAAAATTTAAAGCTGCACCAAGCAATGTATTAAAAATGCTCACAAAATCATGGTATATCGGAGCTTTCCATTTACCTCTGATTGCACCGACGGTATGGACGTTCTTTAGTCCTGAAAAATGGGGCAAGATTTTAAGTGGTTTAGAGAAAAAGCAAGGTTTGCCATTAAATGCCAATATTGTCTCCGATGGCAAATATGGCATTAATTTGTATCGTGCCAACTTTATTCCTTCTTTAACTCAGCCACGCCAACGTTACGCACAATGTCCAGTTCAGGCCATCGTGTTAAAGCGCGATGCTTTCGTTAGCCCAGAGTACATCACTGAATCGATGCCAAAATGGGTAGAAAAATTTGAATATGTTGAGCTGGATGCTAACCATTGGGCAGTGTTGAGTCAGCCAGAAAAAATTGCTGAACTGATCCGTCAGTTTGTCCAACGTCAGGCAGCTTAAGGCTTTAGTGGAATTATTAAGCTAAAAATCACTTAAGATTAGCGATAATTCGGCGATATTTTCAGCTAGGTTTTCATGAATCTGCTAGAATGTCGCCTTTTCTTTGCTCCTAAATTTGTTCATGAATGCTGTCGTAATTGCGATTGCCGTGATGTTTATCCTGTCACTGGCACGAGTTTCTGTTGTTCTCACATTAGTGATTTCAGCCATTATTGGTGGCTTGGTCGCTGGTCTAAGCCTTTCTCAAACAGTAGAAGCATTTAATGCAGGCTTAGGCGATGGGGCTGAAGTTGCATTGGCTTATGCGGTGTTGGGTGCGTTTGCATTGGCACTTTCCAAGTCAGGATTGCCCGATTTGCTGGCTCATAAACTGATTGGTTTATTGGGTATGGAAGCAGGTAAAAATCAGCAGACTAAAGTGAAATATCTTTTGCTTACGATTTTACTGATTGCTGCAATTTTTTCTCAAAACCTGATTCCTGTCCATATTGCCTTTATCCCCGTACTGGTTCCACCTTTGTTAAAAGTGATGAATCACTTGAAGCTGGATCGTCGTGCGGCAGCATGTGTCATGACGCTAGGTCTGGTCGGCACCTATATTTTCCTGCCTGTGGGCTTTGGTGCAATCTTCCTTGAACAGATTCTAATGGGCAATATCAACAAGATTGGTGCTGCTTATGGCCTGCATGTCGAGCGAGGCATGATGCCAATCGGTATGGCGATTCCAGTATTAGGCATGGTGATTGGTACACTGGTTGCGGTATTTATTAGCTATCGTAAGCCACGTATCTATGTTGACCGTTCAATTACTCCAGTTAAAACGATTGATCTGGATAAGCCACTGAAAGTCACCACGCAAGCAGAATATGATCTCAAGGCTGATGCTGAAGAGCTGAAACATGAAGCAGAGAATGTGCCTTATATTTCCAAGAAAACCATGTTTATGGCGGTGCTTGCGATCGGCTTGACGTTGGTTGCACAGCTCTATTCAGGTTCGATGATTCTGGGTGGTCTGGTCGGTTTTGCAGTGCTGTCTGCTTCGGGCATTTTTAAATGGCAAGATGCGGATGATGTGTTTGTGCAGGGTATGCGCATGATGGCGCTGGTGGGCTTTATCATGATCTCTGCGGCAGGTTTTGCTTCAGTGATGACGCACACTGGTGATATTACTCATCTGGTCAATGGCGTGGTCCATATCATTGGTGATAACCATGCACTTGCTGCATTCCTGATGCTCTTTATCGGCTTGTTCGTGACGATCGGGATCGGTTCTTCGTTCTCAAGTGTACCTGTGCTGGCGGTGATCTACGTGCCATTGTGCGTACAGTTTGGTTTTTCTCCTTTGGCAACCATCGCCTTGATTGGAACAGCTGCTGCTTTAGGCGATGCAGGTTCACCAGCTTCCGATTCAACATTAGGGCCAACAGCAGGTCTAGGTGTTGATGGTCAACATGATCACATTTGGGATACAGTTGTGCCTACATTTATACATTTTAATATCCCGTTGCTCATTTTTGGCTGGATTGCAGCAATGGTTTTATAATCAGAAATGGCTCATTTATGAGCCATTTTTTTGCTTTATAAAGTGTGGCTTAAATATAAAAATAATCATTAAATGACATTTTTTGTCTCTTTTTAAATCTAATTTTATAATGTAGTTTTAATATTAAGTTATACGTGATTATATTTTTAAATCTGGCTTAATTTATTTTTAATATATTTTCTTGCTTTATCTTAATCTGATTAAAATACTAGGTTTTATAGGGTTTTAAGTTGATTAAAATAGTCTGAATTAATAATTATTACATATTTTAACAATTATATTTTATTAATATTCAATGCATTATAAAGTGAATTAAAATAGTTGGAATTAATCTCTATTGCATAATGTAAATATGCGTGTTTATTATGTTGAACAAGAACATAAATTGTTAAAGAGGTTGTTTAAATGTTAAAGAAAGTTTTAGTTGTTGCTTTATTGGGGTTATCTTCAACTGCATTTGCAGGGGGCTTTCAGGTTAAATTTGGTGGAAGTGTAATTTCACCAACAGACGATACCGTGGTTGCGGGTGTTGGCACATTAAAGGCAGATCATGAATTTGCATTTACACCATCGGTTGAATATTTCTTCGGTGATACGCCTTTTTCTGCTGAATTATTACTGGCGACACCAATTTCACATGATGTGTCATTAAATGGTGAAAAAGTAGCGAAGCTTAAACAATTGCCACCTACTGTCACCTTTAAATATAACTTTAAAAACTCAACCCGTTTCACACCTTATATTGGTGTAGGTGGCACAGCTTTTGTCACTTGGGATGAAGAAACAACAGGTGCTTTAGAGGGCGCAAAATTAAAAGTGAAAGAAGACTTTGGTTTCGCGGGTCAGTTAGGTTTCAATTTCCAGCCTGCTGATGCAAAAAACTGGGGTGTATTCTTTGATGCGCGTTATGCACAAATCAGTCCTGAAGTAAAATTAAATGGTCAGAAGTTGACTGATCTAGACATCAATCCGATGGTATATACATTGGGTTATAGCTACAAGTTCTAAGCTGAACTTGCGCCTGAAAAGCCTCACTTTGTGAGGCTTTTTTATTTTTGCAATTCCCATATAAAACAAATACAGGCCTTACACAGAGAGTTTTGTATGCTGAAAAAATAATCTTAATAAAAGTGAGACCTTCATCATGAAAAAAGTAATGACTTCGATCTTATTGTTCATCCCCTTGTTATTTTTATCTCAGGCGTATGCGGCCAGTTATTCGTGTAAGGCAGCAAAGTTGAAAGTCGAACAGCAGATCTGTAATGAGCGCAGCCTCAATGATGCGGATGTGAGAATGGCTACCACCTATCAGATTATTTTACATGCCTTGCCAATGGGCGGACGTGATGCTGAAAAAGACAGACAATTTCAGTGGTTAAAACAACGTAACTCATGTGGCGCAAATACACCGTGTATCAAACGTGCTTATGCACAACGTCAACAGCAGCTTGATCAGCTATTACAGGAGCGAGTATTGAGCCGAGGCCCATTCTAATTGCCATTTTGTGCAATTTTTGCCTGAAAAATGCAGATCAAGGATTGAAAAATTTAAGATATACACCATTCATAAATCATTCCAAATAGATAAGCCTCACAGATAAGGAGTGATTTATGAGTGAACAAGTCGCACAAAATTATAGTTTCCAAGCTGAAGTTGCTCAGTTATTGCATTTAGTGACGCATTCTCTGTATTCCAACCCTGAAATTTTCTTACGTGAATTGATTTCAAATGCGTCTGATGCGTGCGATAAGTTACGTTTCGAAGGCATTAATCATCCTGAATATTATGAAAATGATCCAGACCTACATGTTCGTGTGACTTTAGATAAAGACAATAAAACGCTCACCATTTCGGATAACGGGATTGGCTTAAGCCAGCAAGAAGCAATTGATAATCTGGGAACCATTGCCAAGTCGGGCACCAAAGACTTTATGTCTAAACTGACCGGTGATCAAAAAGCCGATGCGCAGTTAATTGGTCAGTTTGGTGTTGGTTTCTATTCAGGCTTTATTGTTGCGGACAAGATTACGGTGGAATCACGCCGTGCAGGTTTAGATGCAGCAGAGGGTGTACGCTGGATTAGTGGCGGCACAGGTGAGTTTGAAGTTCAGACCATTGATAAAACCACACGTGGTACGGACATTATCTTGCACTTACGTGATGATGCGCTTGAGTATCTAGAGTCGTGGAAAGTTAAACAAATCATCAATAAATATTCTGACCACATCAGCTTGCCAATCGAAATGCAAAAAGAAGTTTGGCAAGAGGACGAAGTCGCTGAAGGTGAAGAGGCCAACACTACAAGCGGTGGCCAGATGGTGAAGACCGATGAATGGGAAGCGATTAACTCGGCAAGCGCGCTGTGGACGCGTAACAAGAGCGAAATCACAGATGAACAATACATCGAGTTTTATAAAAACCTGAGCCATGATTTTGCAGAACCGTTGGCATGGGCCCATAACCGTGTTGAGGGTAGCACTGAATATACGCAATTATTGTATATTCCAAGTCAGGCCAAACAGGATTTGTTTACCCGTGAAGCGAAGGCGGGCATCAAGCTATATGTAAAACGTGTATTTATTCTAGATGAAGCGGATAACCTGATTCCGAACTACTTACGTTTCGTACAAGGTGTGGTTGACAGTGCTGATTTACCGCTTAATGTCAGCCGTGAACTGCTACAAGAAAGCCGTGATGTAAAAACTATTCGTGAAGGTAATGCGCGTCGTGTGCTGACTTTACTGGACGGTTTGGCAAAATCGGAAGATGAAAAAGACCAAGAGAAATTCAAGACTTTCTATACTGAGTTCGGTTCAGTGCTGAAAGAAGGTTTGGGTGAGGATACTGGTAACCGCGAACGTATCTTAAAGCTATTACGTTATGCGACTTCAAACAATGATGAAATTTCAACGTCTTTTGCTGACTATAAAGCACGTATGAAAGAAGGCCAGAAGGCGATTTACTACGTCACAGCAGAAAACCTGACTGCTGCTAAGAACTCGCCACAGCTTGAAGTGTTCAAGAAGAAAGGCATCGAAGTCCTGCTTATGGCAGACCGTGTCGATGAGTGGGCGATGAACTTCGTATTTGAATTCGATGGTACGCCGCTTCAAAACGTATCGAAAGGTGCTGTTGATTTGGGCGACCTGCAAGATGCTGAAGAGAAAAAAGCGTTAGAGCAAGCAGCAGAGCAGTTCAAACCTGTGGTAGACCGTTTAAGTACGTCATTAAAAGACAAGACCAAAGAAGTTCGTGTCACAACACGTCTGGTTGATTCACCTGCATGTCTGGTTACCAGTGAAGGTGAGTTATCTCCACAATTGATTCGTATGTTGAAACAGGCAGGGCAAGCAGTTCCAGAGATTAAACCAACATTGGAGATTAACCCTGAGCATCCATTGGTTAAAAAATTGGAAAGCTCGGCGCAATTTGATGATCTCGCCAATGTGATTTTTGATCAGGCGGTGATTGCAGAAGGTGGTTTACCAGAAGATCCGGCAGCCTATGTCAAACGCATCAATAGTTTATTATTGAAATAAGCAATTTGATCAAGAAACCTCTGCTTCGGCAGAGGTTTTTTTATTGGTATGGATAACTTTAAAGTTATCCACAACTGTGGTGATCTTTTCATCAGAACTGTGCTTCAAAGCTCATTTGATAACTAAAATGATCCTCTTGTCTGGTGGCAGGGACATTTAAATAATTCAGATCATTCTGCATAAAAATCCAGTTGCGCCAGATGGGGCGACGCCAGGAAAAGTAGGGCCCCCATTCATTGACTCGCAGTTCTCTATTTTCATATTCCCCTGTAGTCAAAATGCCATAACTCAAATTATCTTTGGATAAGAAGTGCAGTTGCTGGAAAGTACGATTGCTCCAGCTATAGTCTTCATCTTGTGTTTTAGAGACATTGAACTGGGTTGAAAGCTGCTTTTGATGCTGCAGTTTTTGTGTTAGATCAAGATTGGTTTCGGCATAGTTCTTACTGCTTGAACCATAACGGAAAATTTGCGCCGTATTGAGCTGTAAACCTAAGGGTAAAGCCCAATTCTTTTTGGCGAGAAACTGGATATAGATATCGGTATCTGAATTTGCACCCAGATCAAGATCATTACTAAAAGGTAATAGGCTTGAAATGGTTGACCAGCTTGCACTGAGCGGATTTGGTGTAACAATCTTTTGCTGGCCGTGATGTTTGTTGTTCTTACCTAATTTCTTGACTGGCTGAGGCTGTTGAGCACGTTGCCATAGGGTATCGTTGCCAAAAACCGCCATTAAATCTTGTGCAAGTTGTTGGTCATTGAGAGTAATCTTATTTTCTTCAGCGCAACTAAAATTGGCCCTCGGTGAATATTGGGCTCGAATAAAGGCTTTATGCAGCGTGATGGGTGGGTGGTTAAACGATCTGCTGACAGCAAAAAGCATTGGAAATAAAGGCATCAGCAGATTACCTAGGCACAGGTTACCTATAATCAAAAAATACACAACCAGAGCGTATTGATGACGCATGCCACAAACAAGAACAATAAAAGAAGCTGACGGTAACAAGCAAAGCTTAAGGATTTATTGAAAGAAATATTATTTTTAAAATAAAAATGCCCAAACAATGAATCATTTGGGCAGGTTAAGACTGGAGTGCAGATTAGAATAAAGTTTCCAGACGGACAAAGGTGCTCACGTAATGACTTCGGTCTTCACGATGATCATTGAAATAGTTGAGATCACCTTGCACATAGAACCATTCACGCCAAAGCGGTTGGCGCCATGATACGAATGGGCCCCAGTTATTTAAACGTAGGTCACTGTTATTGTAGTAACCGCCTGTGTAGATGCCATAATTAAAGGTGTTATGCGCAAAGAACTGGTGTTGACGGAAAATACGGTTATCCCACCATAGATCATCATCCTGCTTATCTGCATAAGTTAAGCTGAACTGATTAGATAAGAAAGGCTGGTTTGGGCGCGCGTGAATCAGTTCTAGGTTGGTTCTTAGATAGTTTTCACTTTTACTGCCATAGCGATAGATCTGTTCGGCATTAAAGCGGAAATCATTGCGTAAATCCCAATGTTTTTCAGCTCTTAAGCGCGCATAGATATCTGTGCCTGAGCGCACACCAAGATCGGCATCTGTCTCAAAAGGTAGTTTCTTGGAGAAGTTTGACCAACGTAAGGCAAGAGAGCCATTACTATCACGGGTCTGTTTAGAATCAAACTTTTTATCAGGATCCTGATTCGGCTGGTTATTGGTGTTGCCGACATTATTCTTGAATTCATCGTCCAAGGTATCATCACCAAAAACCACGCTGACTTTTTTCTCTAAAGTCGGTAATTTAATCTTACCGCGAATACGAGGCTTGACCTCATAATTATCATATTCGTTCCAGTAATTATCCAGCATGACACGGATCGTTGCTGAAGCAGGGTCGTCAGGATCGACTTCTCCAAACCAGTCATCAATTTTGACTGACGTATTATCTGCCCACTCTCGAATTCTTCGCTGTTTTTTGTCAAACCAGGTTTTATCCTCTGTCTCCGCCGTTGGTGGGACGGTAACTTTATCTGACTGCTCTGGAAAAATAGAGGGCGTGGCATCGACCAAACGTGGAATATAGTCCAACGCATTTTCCGACGTATTTTGTGACGACGGATTTGGCTGTTGATCTTGCTGTTGCGGCGTAGTTTCTGCTTGGGCTGCACTTAACGTACCCATCGTCAAGGCAAGCAAAACAAAAACGATACGCGATGGCACCATTTGCTGTAAATTATTCATAATAAAGACTTATATATTGTTCTTGGTTTAACTTTTGATGATTTAATGCTTAAAATCAAGCGGCAGTCACAAAAAGCAGCAATTTAACAGTACAAAAATGCTAAAGATCATAAGGATTTAGCGCAATAAAAAGCCCCCATTGCAACGTCACGTTCATTGTATACGTTGAAAAATGAGGGGGCTAAAATTGATTAGACTTTTAAATGGGTTTAAGACGATTCTACCGACATGCTGTTTTCTAGTGCCTGATATAAATCGTGCACCGAGATCGGTTGTGGCAATCGGCTGATGACCTGACGAATCAGTTGCCAAGTATAACCATCGCTGCGGTCTAATAAGAGGTATGGATAGGCCTGATCTCCACTGGAAAGATTCACTCGTTCCAAACCATGAATCACACGGATTTTCTGACGTTCCCGCAATAAAATGACAGGTGTAAAAAAGGTCGCAGAGGTTTCTTCAAATGGAATAAATTTTTGCGTATTGATAAATGACGCTGGGATATACGGATAAACGCGTTGATCACGTTGCCACACCAAGGTTCCATTCATAATGCATTCATTAAACAGGCTTTCGTGCTGGTGATAATGCTGTTTGAAATTGGCCCAACTGGTTTGATGAATCGAGCTGGTACGGGTATGACGCTGATCGGTATAGGATTGCAGAATGGTGATGGCGTATTCCACGCTATGTGTTCCGACCAGTACCACATAATGGGAAAATTGCCCTTGCGCATAGAGCTGTTCCGCAACAAAAATCTGTGCAGACTCCCAGATCGGTTGTGCTTCATTTTCAGCTTTTAAATAGAGCCAGTCAATTTTGATGTTCTGGTCAATATCATTATGCAGGTCGACCCGATATAAAGAGGGGAAGGTACGTGCATCAATACGTTCCAGTCGGCAGATCAGACCGTCTAGATTAAAATCATTGAGTGCCAATGGCTGTGCTTTATTTAGATTTGGCGAAGGCTTGGCACTTTGTCTAAAACCAGGTTTGATTCGGTTCTCTGTAGGTACTGGCGGCGCAATGCTTTCTGGAACAGTTCGGATTTTATCTTGAATGATTGCGTCAAGCTGGGTTTGAAAGTTGGCGGTTTCTTTTTTAAGTCGGGCAAGCGCATCGGTAGATGTTTTCTTATCCTGCTCAGATGGATGCTCATTCAGAGGTTCCAGAACTGGAATTAAATGCTGGAGTTCATAATCGGTTTTGACATATTCGCTGGCATGATTTTGTAGCCATTGCAGGGCATCGGTCGATGAGTTTAGCCATGGACTCTTTAGAAAAGATAAAGCAGGACGAATCACCCAGATTTGCCAGAGTTGTGCCTGACGTAAAGCCGCCCAGCCCATATCAGCCGAAGCGAATAAGGCATTTTCAACCCGTCCCATAAAGTTATAAGTACCCCGATAGGTCATGCTATAACCGTAACTGGCTAAATCTTCAGCCGAAAATTCTTCGTTGAGAATAAATGCCTTGAATGGCGTCAATTGATCCTGAAAGGCAGGATCGTCGCAAGATGCGCAAATATCTTTAATCCGTTGTTTTGATTTTGCTATTTCAAAAAGTGATGTTTTCTCATTTTTGAGCCCATCGATGAGATGTTTGAGCTCATCCACCAAAAGTGCTTTCTCTAATACGTCCATCTATTGTTTCCTTAGAGATAGGCTTGAGCCTGTTTTTAAATAATGAATCAGTGCAAATTTAACCGCTGCTTTAAATCGTTTTGTATCAATTATTGTTGGTAAAGTATGTTTTCCCCTGCGACAAACTGTGATGTATCGATCAATTGTGGCTGAATAGGCCCCTCAATCTGAGCGTGTAACTCTCGAATTTTCATAACAAAAGATTGTCACTTTATGACGATTATAGAAGAAAACCAGACAAAATCTATAGCTTAAAAATGAGTAGAAAATCACATTCAGAGATTTTAAATCGAGATATGGATCATGGTTTGTCTTTGAAAATAAAAACATTTTAAAACAATGAATCGGATATCTAGATCATAAAGTAAAAAGACATCTATAAATTTATGGACGAGTTGTGACCAGCCTCACAGAAGCAGTGGTGAAAAGCACATCAAATAAAACGTAGGAAAGTCATCCACATGAATGGGACGAATGAAGTCGGTTATAAATAATGAAAGAGGGAGATATAAATACTGATTTTTGTTATTTGAGTTATCAAAAAGCTGCCTTAATCTCTTGATTAAAGCAGCTGAGGCTTATGATTAAGGCTTGATTTCACATTGCTCATCATTACATTGAGCTGCATCGTCCTGCTCAATCTGTTCAGAGGATGTAGATTGCGCCTGTTGCAAGGCTTGCAAGAAAATCTCACGTGGCTGTGCGCCAGACAGCGCCAGTTTTTGATCAAACACAAAGAATGGTACGCCAGTAACATTCAACTGTTCACGCGCAATTTTCTCATCGTGGCGAACGAAATCTGCCAGCTCATCGGAATCAAGTACATATTCGACTTCGGCATTATCCAGACCGATACGTGATGCAATTTCTTCCACCACTTCACGTTCGCCAATTGCCAAACCTTCGGTCATATAGGCATGGAAGAATGCCTCTTCTGCTTCATTACCCAAGCCTTTACTTTGGGCAAGATGAATAATTCGATGTGCGTTGAAGCTGTTGCCCGAGTTGGCTTTTTGCCATTGGAAGTCGATGCCTTCAGCTGCTGCCATCGCTGCAACATTGCGCTCCATGTCTTCCATTTCTGCATAACTACGGCCATATTTTTTGGCTAAGCGTTCGGTATTCGACGTGTCATGCTTGGCTGGCGCATCTGGATCCAGCTCGAAGCTATGCCAGTGAATTTCAAGCTCAATGCCTGCTTCTTCTGCGACATGTTCAAGACGTTTTTTACCGATATAACAAAAAGGGCAGACCACATCTGACCAAATATCTACACGCATGGCGTATCTCTTCAATTCTCGTTAAACAGATAATAGGGGCGGAACCGATGAATTTAAAGCGATGAATATGTAATGCTGCGTTACGAGAAGTGAAATAAAAATCATATAACGGTTTGTCTTTTATCGATTAAACTAAGATTCAGAACATAAAAAAATATAATGAATTTGGAGGCAATATGCGCCGTTTTTTATTATTTTTCCTTATGGTGGTCCTTGGCATCGGTTCTTTTTTTCTCTATCAACATCAATTACAGCAACGTGCTGCCAACAATAAACAAATGTTTGAAGTGGTGATGGCTGAGAAAATGCGTACACTTTACGATCAGGCACAAGACTGGACTACACCGGTACAACTGGATATTCATGATGATCGCTTATCTGGCGATTATAAGTTGATGTCAGAATTCCTGCTCAACTACTGGATGCAGAATGTTGAAGCGCGTAATCGTTATTTACGTGAACTTAAAGCTGCGAGCTGGGATACTTTTCTAGATGTAGAGCGACTAGATCAGGATCGAAAACAGGATTATAAAGAAACTGAACAGATGCTGGCGGATGTGCGTAAAGCATCCACTGAATATGAACAAGCACGACAACAGATTCAGTCCAGTTCTATGGAACAGGCAAAAAGTCTGACCATTCAGAATGAAATGCGACAGTCCTTACAGGCAAAACTGGAAAGTAACCTGAAAGCTGATAAAGCGCATGATATTTTTCCGATCGAACAGCAGATTATTGAAAAAGCACAAGCCATGTTTGACATGCTGAAAAAGTACCAATGGCAAAGAAAAGACAAAATGATTCTTTTCCGTGAAACAACGCAGGTGAAAAAGTTTAATACGCTGTATCAGGATGTGCTGAAGTTAAATAGCAAAATGGAGAAAATCAAGAAAAATAATGCAGAGGTACTGGAAGAAGAACTGTAATCAATATCGCTGACTTAATACACATTGCACGCATAAAAGGCAGACGTCGAATATATGAATTTATGGCAGCTATTTCATAAAGTAAAACCTTTTGTCCTTCCTTATAAGTGGCTGGTTGCCGTGACCTTGCTGCTGACGCTGATTGGTGCTTTAACTGCACAGGTCAATGCGTTGACCTTGCAATATGCGGTCGACCAGATCAATGCGGTGGTTGAATCAGGACAGGGCTTGAGTGCAGGCTGGCATATTCTGGTCACGATCAGTGTGATTCTGTTGAGTAAAGAAGTCATCAATATCTTTATTCAGTTTGGACAGAAGTTCTTTGGTGAGAGACTCCGCATTCTGATCTCACAAGATGTGGCGCAGTCGATTATCGTGAAATTTTTACAGTATCGGCTGGCTTTCTTTACGCAGGATGATAATCAGGCTGGAAAATTACAGACTCGTATTGATCGGGGTATTGGCTCGATCACACGACTGGTACAGATTTTCTTTATCGAGATTTTCCCGCTGTTTAGTAGTGCCTTGATTGCCTTGTGCTTAATGTTTTATGCCAATGTTTGGATTGGTCTGGTGGCGTTGTGTATTGTCCCGATCTATTTCTGGGTCACCTTTAAACAGGCACAGAAACTAAGTGGCACACGACGTAATTTACGTGATGGGCGCGAGCGTAAAAGTCAGGGCATTTTGAGTATCATTAACTCGATCACCGTCATCAAATCCTTTAACCGTGAACAGATCGAAGCAGAAAAACAGCTGACGCTACAAAAGCAATTAACCGATCACCAGATGCGTACACGGCAACTCAGTTTTTTGTTTGAAGGGCTGAAAACCTTTATTGAACAGATTGGTGTGGTCTTTATTATCATCCTCACGGCCTATTTTGTGTTAGTCGGTGATATGAGTATTGGGATGATCATGTTTCATATCCTGCTGTTCAATAATGTCTCAGCACCGATTCGGTCCTTGCATCGGATCTATGACGAAGTGAATGACGCGATGATCTATGCAGAAAGTTTTTTCAAGATACTGGAAGCGGATAATGAGGTGGAGACATCGGGACAATTAAAACCGTCCCCACTAACAGGAAAATTTGAGCTGAAACAGGTAAATTTTTCCTATCCAAATGGGTTTCATGCCTTGAAAGAGATTAACCTGACCATCCAGCCCAATAAGATTACCGCTTTGGTTGGCTTATCGGGGGCGGGAAAATCAACCTTAATCAGTCTGCTGGATAAATTTTATGTGCCCCAGTCGGGTGAGATTCTGCTGAATGGCACTCCGTTAAATGACATCGATACCCAATATTTGCGAGATCATATTGGTCTGGTATTGCAAAAAAATCATATTTTTCAGGGGACGATTGAGGAAAATATTCGTTATGGCAAGATGAATGCGACACAGGATGAAATTATTGCTGCTGCGAAGAAAGCTTCGATCCATGAGCAGATTTTGAAATTACCGCAGGCCTACCAGTCGGATGCCTTATTACTCTCAGGTGGGCAACAACAACGGATTGCGATTGCCCGCATGTTCCTGAAAAATCCCCCGATTATTTTTCTGGATGAGCCGACCGCAAGTCTGGATGCAATCGCAACTGAACAGATCAAACACAGTCTGGATGAGATTAAGCAGGGGCGGACGGTTATTATTATTTCCCATAGTCTGTCACAGATTATTGATGCGGATTATACCTATGTTATGCAGGATGGCATGATTGTAGAACATGGTGAACACCATCAACTTTACCAGCAACAAGGCGTGTATAAAAACATCTTTGATGCGATGGCCAAGAGCCTAAATATCGAAAAGATTTCCAAGACTTTTGAGGATGATGATGAAGAGGAAACCCATAGTTAGTGGAGTTTCATCCTATTCAAAAGACCCTGAGATTTTGTATGAATTGAAAATTTTTTCGGCAGCTTGGAAAGGCAGACCCACCACGTCAATTGCGACTGTAAAAGAAATTTGATCAGACAATGAATCTTTATTTGTACTCATCTGAGTTAGAGTGACAACTAATGTCGTACATGTTAAAAATAATACTAAAATCTAGGCTATTTAGTCTTTATAAAAATATTAAACTATGGATAATACACATATATTGGCACTTATTTTATAAGGGTCAATTTAATTTTTAAATTTGGTATTGTGAAAATGGAGGTGTGATATGAAAGCTCTAGATTTTGCTAACTATATAATTTGGTTTGTGAATCGAAATTTTCCCGATACTAGCTTTACACATGTAAAATTACAAAAAATTCTTTACTATGTTTACTGTGATTTTTTAAAGCGGGGAACAAATCTTTTCGATGATAGAATTGAAAAATGGCAATATGGGCCAGTAGTACCCAATGTCTATAATAACTTTTGTTCTTATGGATTTAGTCGTATTACTACACCTGAGACCGCTGTACGTTTTATTAATGATGAGGATGGTATTCGTTTTGAAAGAGAGTTTTTCGATCCTAATACTCTAAAATTGAAAATAGATCAAAGAGAGCGATTAGATTTTATTATTTCTAATTTAGTAGAAAAAGAAGCTTTTGAATTAGTTGAGCTGACCCATCAAGAAAGCTCTTGGATTAGAGCAGAACGAGCTATAAAGAATGGTGAAAAAAATATTCAGTATTCAGTAGATGAGTTATCTAATGAAAGCTTTGATATTGAAGATTTAATTAATTAGGTTATTTGTGAATAGTAATCCTGAAAAGTTTCTTAATCTCAATGAGTTAATTGAAGCGCACTTAGATCCACTTAAAATGACTGCAGATTTACATCAACAAATCTTGCAGTCATTTTTACTTATTTGCCAAGAAAAAAATTTAGTAGATAATAGTGCAGGAGAAACATTTTATCCTATACCTTATCAAGAAATTACAGAATGTATTTATGCATTAGATTTTGAATTTAGTAATGAATTAAACAGCGTTATAGAAGGCTTAATTGAGCCCTTAAAAAAGCTCTTAAAAATTGATGGATTATCACTAGAACAAATAAAATTAGACGAGAATAAAAAAGCTATACATCAGTTAAATGCTTATAAAAGATTTGTATCTCATATCCAATTAGCAGTCTGTCAAAGAAATTTTATTGCAAAACAAACTGTTGATGTTATTTTGCAGTTAAATGAGTTAAAACATGATAATAAGAAGCTTACTAAACAAGTATCGGAATCATTAAGAACAATATCTACACTAGATACACAAATAAGAATGTTAACAAGTGATTTGGATCATGCAAAAGAATTGCTTAATGATTCAAGGGATATTATTGTTAATTCAGTAACTGAAGCAAAAGCTGCAAATTTAGAAGCAAGCTCTGCAAAAATTACTGTTGAAGAGATAGAGGGGAGATTGGTAAATGTTCAAGATGAAACACGTAGGGCATTAGAAGCAGCTCAAAAAGCTCAGAAGGATGCGGAAGACTCAAAAACCCAATTTGTAACGATTCTTGGAATTTTTGCTTCAATTATTGTTGCCTTGTTTGGTGGGATAAGCCTTGTTAAGGCCGCGACTGAATTACTTTCAGATGAGAAAAACATATCGCTTTTTGTATTTGTCATTTCTATTTTATTATTGAGTTTTCTATTACTTATAATGCTTTTAACAAGTTGGATATTAGCTTTAAATACGAAAAATTACAGAAGTTATAATTTGTTTAAGGTGGGGTTGATTGTAAGTTTAGTTAGTGTGATTAGTATTATATCCTTAATGATTACAATACAATAAATGATTTTAATACTTTTATTTTAGTGAGTATGAGTTTGGTATCTCTAATTAAATAGAATGGGTGCTAATTTATCAGATATTAGTTTTACCGTTTATCTGACCCTTACTGAATCAAATCTGACTTTGCTGTAGCCTATTTATATATGCTTTTATTTAACTCATTATTTTCTTATGGATGAGGGATATTTGGAGCGAACGATGAATTTTTTTAAACGAGCAGCTTTGTTCTCCCTGTTGATTCCTTTGGGTGTACCCATGGTTCACGCGCAAGAGGGGAAGGTCACGTCATTACCGACAATTCGGGTCATGGCTGAATCTGAGCTGCGGGAAGAAGTTGGATTTGTGCCTTATCAAGAAGATAAGCAAACCCGTCAAGCGCTGCAACATCGTGTCTATAAAATTCACAATGATATGCAGAATGCAGGTGTGACTGAAAGTCCGACCAGCGTGAATTATCAGCCTATGGCGGCACAGCCAGATCTGTCTCAATATTCTCCGATTTTGCAACAATACATATTGGCTGTTGCTTCTGGTTTTCAGTCCTCAGACCCAACCAATGGTCTTTTTAAAATGCTGGAGCCTTTGAATATTAACCGCGGTAATATTGACGGCATTCGCAATGGCACAATTAAAATCGATTTAGGCGATATTTTGAAATTGCAGCAACAGATTAGAGATGGATTGAATCCACCACAGAATCCTTTGTTTCCGCGTTAAAAATTTGATCCTAGCAATAAAAAATCCCCGCAAAGTGCGGGGATTTTCTTTTTATCTTAGTGTCGATTAAACACGTTCAATAATGGTCGCGATACCTTGACCAAGACCGATACACATGGTCGCAAGACCGATTTGTGTATCTTGTTGTTCCATCACGTTCAACAAGGTTGTAGTGATACGCGCACCAGAACAGCCCAATGGGTGACCCAATGCAATCGCACCACCATTCAAGTTGATGATGTCTTGCTTGTCATAAACGCCTAAGCCTTTCATTACTGATAAGCCTTGAGCAGCAAATGCTTCGTTTAATTCGATAGTCTGGATATCCGCCATGGTTAAACCAGCACGCTTAAGCGCTTTTTGAGTTGCTGGTACTGGACCATAACCCATGATTGCAGCATCACAACCCGCAATGGCCATTGAACGAATCACGGCACGTGGTTTTAAACCCAATGCTTGAGCACGTTCAGCAGACATCAATAACATTGCAGATGCGCCGTCAGAAAGAGCAGATGAAGTTGCTGCTGTTACTGAACCACCTTTAGGATCGAAAACTGGTTTCAATGCTTTGAATGCTTCAAGGTTGGCATCAGCACGAATTACTTCGTCGATGTCGCAAAGGATTTTGAAGCCGTTTGCATCATGACCTTCAACACCAACGATTTCGTTTTTGAAGCGACCTTCTTGAGTTGCAGCCCACGCACGACGGTGAGATTCAACACCGAATGCATCCTGCTCTTCACGAGAGATACCATTCATACGACCTAACATTTCAGCTGTTAAGCCCATCATGTTAGATGCTTTTGCATAGTGTTTAGACGCTTCTGGGTTGAGGTCAATGCCGTGCATCATACCGACGTGGCCCATGTGCTCTACACCACCGATGATGAACACATCACCTTGGTTGGTTGCAATCTGAGCTGCCGCAGTGTGGATTGCTTGCATAGAAGAACCACAAAGACGGTTTACTGTTTGACCGCCAGCAGTTTTTGGAATATCAGCCAATAAACCAATGTTACGAGCAATATTCATACCTTGCTCTAAAGTTTGGTTTACACAGCCCCAGATTACATCTTCAACTTCATTAGTATCAAACTGGTTACGAGCAACAAGTGCACGTACTAATTCAGCAGATAAACTGTCGGCACGTACATTGCGGAACATACCGTTACGTGATTTGCCCATGGCAGAACGAACGCCATCAACAATCACAACGTCACGTGGATTTAAAGTAGCCATTCACGTCGCTCCTTAACCGTAGAATTTTGTGTTGTTAGCAGCCATGTCACGCAACATTTGTGGCGCTTCATAAGCCTTACCTAAGTGTGCATATTTGTCGCAAAGCGCAACGTATTCAGCAACACCTGTTTGGTCGATGTAACGGCATGGACCACCGCGGAATGGAGGGAAACCAACACCCATAATCATTGCCATGTCTGCTTCAGAAGCAGTTGCAACGATCTTGTCTTCTAGGCAACGAACAGTTTCGTTACAGAAAGCAAGCATCATACGGTCAATGATTTCCTGATTATCAAACTCGCGTTTTTCACCAGTCACGAATGGTGCAATGATTTCGTATGCTGTTGGGTCAACAGTTTTCGCTTTCTTGCCTTTCTTATCTAACACGTATTTGTAGAAACCAACGTCGTTCTTTTGACCAAGACGTTTTGCTTCGTACATTGCTTCGATTGAACCTTTGTAGTCTGGCTTCATACGGTCAGGGAAACCTTCTGCCATCACTTCTGCGCCGTGAACACCTGTATCGATACCAACAACGTCGATCAAGTATGCAGGGCCCATTGGCCAGCCGAATTTCGCCATTACATTATCCACTTGCTGGAAATCCGCACCGTCTTTTACAAGAAGGTCGAATGCACCGAAGTAAGGGAACAATACACGGTTAACCAAGAAACCTGGGCAGTCGTTAACAACGATTGGTGTTTTACCCATTTTTTGAGCAAGTACCACAGTTGTTGCGATTGCTTCTTCAGAAGTCTTTTCACCACGAATCACTTCTACCAATGGCATCATGTGTACTGGGTTGAAGAAGTGCATACCTACAAAGTTTTCAGGACGTTGTAATGCTTTCGCCAAACGAGTGATTGAAATCGTAGAGGTGTTAGACGCAATAATCGTGTTTTCACGAACATGCTTTTCAGTATCAGCAAGTACGATTTCTTTTACTTTTGGATTTTCAGTCACCGCTTCGATCACGATATCCACTTCTTTAAACTCGTCATAGCTTAAAGTTGGACGGATGCGAGCAAGTGTTTCACCCATTTGCGCAGGTTTCATTTTCTTGCGTTCAACTTGCTTGGTGAGCAAGCCATTCGCTTCTTTCATACCCAATGCAAGCTGTGGGTTACCAATGTCTTTCATGATGATTGGTGTGCCTTTGCTTGCCGCTTGGTAAGCAATACCACCACCCATGATACCAGCGCCTAGAACAGCAGCTTGGTTGACTGGATGAGCACCTTTCTCATATTTTTTCGCAGTTTTCTTCACCACTTGGTCATTGATGAATAAACCAATCAATGCACCTGCTTGTGGAGTAATCGCAGCTTTTGCAAAACCTTGTGCTTCTGCTTTTAACGCGTCATCACGGGTTGAGCTTGCACCTGCTTGTAAAGAATCAAGCAATAATTTTGGAGCAGGGTATTGAGCAGGGTTTGCTTTCGCAAGGACCGCACCTTTCGCCGTATTGAACGCCATCATTTGTTCAAGTGGGTTCAATTTGATTGCATCTAATTTTTCTTGACGCTTTGCTTTCCAGTTTAAACGGCCAGCAATAGCTTGTTTAACTAAATCAACCGCAGCTTCTTGTAATTTGTCAGCAGCAACAACCGCATCTACAGCACCGTCTTTCAATGCTGCAGCTGGTTTTTTCGGATTCGCCATTGCCATCCATTCAACGGCATTGTCGATACCGATTAAACGGCTTAAACGTACGCTACCACCAAAACCAGGATAGATACCGAGTTTGATTTCTGGTAAACCAACTTGCGCTTGTTCTGACATCACACGATAGTCACACACCAAGCACATTTCAAAACCGCCACCTAGCGCTGTACCATTGATTGCAGCAACTTTAGGTAGATCTAAATCTTCAAAGCTATTGAAGATTTCATGTACAGGCATAAGCCAATCAACGATCGCTTGCTCACCAGCAGCGAAGTTGTCGCCAAATTCAGTGATATCAGCACCAACGATGAATGTTGATTTGCCAGAAGTTACGACTAAGCCTTTAATATCGTTATTGGCTTTCACTGCAGCAATTGCTGCTTGGAAGTCTTCGATGGTTGCACGGTTAAATTTATTAACCGACTCACCTTGTAAGTCAAAGCGGAATTCTGCAATTCCGTCCGCAAGCATTTGGACGGTAATGGCATTGCCAGCGTGGATCATGCCTGATCTCCCTTGTTGTGGAGGATTCTAAGTGGATGTCATAAAGCGTATGTGCAGTTCGGCACACAAAAAAGCTTCGCTAATCTTACGATAACTATATCCAAAAAGGACATAACAAGTTGTATCAAGCCGTGACGCTAGGGTCATCATTTGTTTTTGTTATTCAGTTTTTGGTTTTATGTTTTTGAAAATTATTGAGTTTATCTTTTTTTATTCATTTTTTAGGCTTCTATGAAGCTTTATTTATCTCTTAAAAAACCGCTGCGATATTTTGATAATATGTCGTTTTTAACGATGTAGATAAGCGCACTAAATCGAGCGTTATTTATATAAATTTCGACTTATTTATGAGTAGGAAATAACAAAGAAAAGTTCTTTATTAAATAAATTAGGTCAATTTATAAACACTGGACAGAAAGACTTGTCTATTTTTTTATCTTTAGATAAACTTTATGTTATAAAAATGTTTAAGAAAGTAATATTATGTTAAAAAATAAATTTGTTGTTTTGGCCATGCTTCCATTGATGTTGAGCGCATGTGGAGGTGGTGGCAGTGGTGGATCTAATGATGATAAATCCACAAATACCAATGAAAGTACTGAAACTAAAGACTCTACTGCAGACGGTACTCGTTATTATTTTATGGATTATAACGTAGATGCCGAAGATGAGCTGAATACTGCTTATTTTCAAATCTTTAATAAAAAGTCTACCATTGCTTCTTCAAATCAGACTTTAGATGAATATTTACTAACAGAGAAAAAGCTTTATTTCCCAACAGATAAAGCGGTGAATACGATGAATATTAATGCCATGACTGATTGGCGACTCGATATCATTGGAGATGTTAAAGAAGACTGGAAATTACAAAAAGTTGATCTATCTGGGAAAAATATGTTTGATACAGTTTTACCAGGTTACCGTGAAATCGGCTTTACTGTGACGGACAATAGTACTGCAAATGGACGCATCTTTCTTAATACTTATGGTCAAAATAAATTTCCTCAAGGAAGTAGTTGTTATCGTTTAATCTCAAAAAAATCCAATCAGCCGACCTTTGCATTTAATACAGATCAGGACTATGAAATTAATCAAAGCTTTGAAGAGTTTGACGCTGAAAATGGTCCATATCTCGAGTATTTGAATCAAACCAATCAATTTGGCTTAAGCTATAGAGCTGTTAAAGGATCATGGCTTAATGTTCCTTGGACAACAATTTACGATACCACTCTAGGTTTACAGGTAGGTAATGCTGTTGCAGTACAATATGGCGGCAAGACCTATGCGGCAGAATATACCAGCAATATCGCTTGGACTGCTGATCAAGAAAGCCTGCACTGGAATACTTTCCTCAAAAAACAGACTGACCCGGAAGCGATTCGTGTTGCCAAATTAAGAATGGCACAGTTGAAATCAGGTTGTTATGTCTTTAATGAAACTGCTGCAGATGCACTTGTTTCTTTGACTTCATTAAACTGGAAACCATATCAAGACTAATATCAGACTCATCTTGACTAAATCTCAGAAATGAATATTTCTGAGATTTTTATTTACTAAAAAATGATACTTATTGATCTAGGTCTGAATTTTCTTCGCGAGTTTGTTATTATTTCTCCATTTCAAATTCCGTCGAAGTATCCTAGATGATACTCAAGAGTGAGTAACTATATGATTAAGTGGATCATATTAGCGATTTTTATCATTTCTGCATTGTATATTCAGCGTCGTGGGAAAGTGAAGCATTCGTTTTATCGTCAATTTTTTGACCATTCGACGATTCTCGCGCCGATTAACTTTTTAATGTACATGTTTTCCAAAGTGCCGAATCAGCCGTATATCGACACACAGCATTTTAAGGACTTAAAAATCCTTGATGAAAACTGGGAAATGATTCGTGATGAAGCAAGAGCCTTGTATGACAAAGGTGGGATTAAAGCATCAAGTACTTATGATGACTTGGGGTTTAACTCATTCTTTAAAACAGGCTGGAAACGTTTCTACTTGAAATGGTATGACTCTGCACATCCATCAGCAGCTGAGCTTTGTCCAAAAACCACAGCCTTATTAAAAACATTACCAACCATTAAAGCTGCAATGTTTACTGAACTTGCGCCGGACAGCCGTTTGGTTCGCCATCGTGACCCTTATGCAGGTTCATTGCGTTACCATTTGGGCTTAATCACACCGAATGATGACCGCTGCTTTATTGATGTGGATGGTGAGCGTTATTCTTGGCGTGATGGTGAAAGTGTTGTCTTCGATGAAACTTATATTCACTATGCTGAAAACACTACGGATCAAAACCGTATCATTTTCTTTGCAGATGTTGAACGTCCATTAAAAACACGTTTTATGGAAAAGTTTAATCACTGGTTTGGTAAAAAAGTGATGACGGCGGCGAGTTCACCAAATGAAGCGGGTGACCAGACAGGTGGTTTAAATAAGGCATTTGGTTATATTTACCAGATCCGTATTAAAGCCAAAGCCTTGAAGAAGTCGAATCGTTCACTGTACTACTTCTTGAAGTGGTTCATTATGCTTGGTTTGTTCTTCCTTATTTTTATTCGTCCTTATGTATTTTAAGTTCGAATTAAATCAACGCCCGTAAGGGCGTTTTTTTATGGGGGATTGCGATAAAATATTTGAATTCATCAACATTATTTGGAAGCCCATATGCAAGTATTCCGTTCCAAAATCGACTGGTGGTTCTGGGGTGTGGTCATCGCAACCACAGGTTTATTGCTCCAATTTTTGTGGACCATGTATATCAAGGGAACGATGCAGCAATATCCTGAACATGCGCTACTTTATTTTTTAACCATTGCATTGTTATGGTGGCCAATTCTAAATACACGCTATATCGTGACAGAACAGCACTTAATGATTCATTCAATGTTATTTAAGTGGCAAATCAATCAGTCAGACATTATCAAAATCTCGGAAAGTCATAACCTCATTTCATCTCCTGCTTTATCTTTAGACCGTTTGCGCATTGATTATCATAAAAATGGTGTGGCAAGTCATATTTTGATTTCACCTAAAGATAAAGATGTTTTCTGCAAGGCACTTAATAAAACATGTTCAACTTCTAGATAAGCGTTGTGCTTACAGGATATTCACATTTAAAACTTGAAAAAATCTTCCTAAGCATCACATCATGTGGTGTAAATAGAGAGAATAGGCATGCCGTGAACCCAAACGCTCGAGAACATATTGAAAAAATATTGGCGCATATGACCCAGTTACCTGGCGTTTATAAAATGCTAGGTAAGGATGGTGAACTACTGTATGTGGGCAAAGCCAAAAACCTGAAAAATCGTGTCTCGAGCTATTTTGTAAAAACCATTGATCATCCTAAAACGCAGGCCTTGGTGGCCCGTATTTATGATATTGAATCGCTGGTGGTTCGCTCTGAAACGGAAGCATTATTACTCGAACAAAACCTGATTAAACTGCATCGCCCGCCCTACAATATTATGTTGCGGGATGATAAGTCTTACGTCTATATCTTTGTTTCTGCGGATAAACCTTATCCACGGATTGCCAGTGGGCGGGGGAAAGGCAAGCATCAGATTGGTAAGTTCTTTGGGCCTTATCCCAGTGCCTATAGTGCCAGAGATACCTTATTGGTTTTACAAAAACTGTTTAATGTACGTCAGTGTGAAAACAGCTATTTTTCACAGCGCAAACGCCCATGTCTGCAATATCAGATTAAGCGCTGTACTGCGCCGTGTGTGGGCTTGATTAGTCCTGAAGATTATAAAGAAGATGTCGATAACTCGATTCGTTTTCTGCAAGGCGATACCAAAGAGCTGAATCAGGAGCTGATCGGAAAAATGGAGCAGGCCGCAGAGGCACTGGAATTTGAGAAAGCCGTATTCTATCGTGATCGTCTAGGCTTATTGCGTGAAGTCCAAGCTCAGCAAGCGGTGTTTAAAATTAAGGGTGAGGCCGATATTCTGGCGATTGCTTATCAGGCTGGTGTGACCTGTGTGCAGATCATGCATGTGCGTAATGGGCGTATGCTGGGCGGAAAAAGTTATTTTCCAGATATGCTGGGCGATGATTTGGGGCAGATGCTCAGTGATTTTATGGCGAACTTTTATTTTCAGGTGGCAGATGAAGTGCCGTCTGAATTGATTGTGAATATCGACATTCCTGACAAGGCACAACTGGAAGAGGCCTTGCAGCAAACATTTAATAAAAAGGTCCAGATCAAGCATAAAGTGCGTGAAACTCGGGCGGAATGGCTTGAGCTGGCGCAAATGAATGTGCAACATGCGATTAAAGGCAAGTTGAGTAATCATCTGGAACTGAATGAGCGTTTTCATCAGTTGGAGCAGGTGGTCGGACGCCCAATCGATCGTATTGAGTGTTTTGATATTAGTCATACCATGGGTGAAGCACCGATTGCTTCTTGTGTAGTATTCGATCAGGGCGGCGCCAGAAAACGCGATTACCGTCAGTTTGCCATTCAGGATATTACTGGTGGGGACGATTATGCTGCAATGCGCCAAGCTCTGACCCGTCGTTATAAAAAGAATATGCTGCCAGACCTGCTGTTGATTGATGGTGGTAAAGGGCAGTTGCATATGGCGATGGAGGTGATGCAGGAACTGCAACTCGACGCCTTTATGATTGGTGTGTCTAAAGGTGAAGGACGTAAGCCGGGGTTGGAAACGCTACATTTTACTGATGGCACTAAAATTCAATTGCCAGAAGATCATAAAGCATTGCATCTGATTCAACAGGTTCGCGATGAAGCCCACCGTTTTGCGATCACCAAACATCGGGCTAAGCGAGATAAACGTCGTAGTAGTTCAGTATTGGAAGCTATTCCCGGTTTAGGACCAAAACGTAGACGTGATTTGCTCACCCATTTTGGTGGTATTCAAGGGGTATTAAAAGCCTCTGAAAAAGAGTTAATGCTGGTTCCGGGTTTAGGCGAAGTGATGGCGCGAACAATTTATAAAATTCTGCATGAATAAAAGGTTCAATTGACTCAATCGTCCTGATGAGGTTGTATCAATGATCATTCACAAATCGCTAAAAACATTCAAAGATAGGATGTTTGGATCATGAAGGAAAAATGATGTCATTGCTTCCGCTCTATCAGCAGGTTGAACAACAAGAATGGATTGATATCCCGTCAGGCTGGCTGCAAGGTCGCACGGTGTTTGGCGGTCTGGTCGCAGGCATTCTGATCCAGAAAGCTTTATCGGTCGTACAAGATGCGGCAAAGCAACTGCTCAGCTGTAATATCACTTTTGTAGGGCCTGTACAGCAAGGACAAGCAAAAATTACCGCGGAAGTCTTACGTGAAGGTAAGTCCGTGACTACGCTTGAAGTAAGATTGTGGCAAGACGAAGCGGTGCAAAGTATCTTGGTTGCCAGCTTTGGTTCGTCACGTGAGTCCCGAATTCATGTCGAAAATCTGCCACACGTACCTGATTATCCTACGCCTGAGCAACTCGATAAAACCTTTTATATTGAAGGACTCATGCCTGAATGTTTACAGCATTTCGAATTGTGCTGGGCAGAAGGCAGTTATCCAATGGCAGGCAGCAAAGTGCCTGATTTTGGTGGATGGAGTCGTTTCTCACCAGATTTGCATCAGAACCGTGCGATGCAACTCCCTGATCTGTTTGCATTAATGGATGTATGGCCACCCGGTGTATTACCGATGTTCAAGACACCTGCACCCGCAAGTTCATTGACCTGGCAGATTACTTATTTGCATCCTGTGGCGGAGCAGATGCAAGACTGGTTTAAATATAAAGTTGTGACGGAGTACGCAGAACATGGTTATTCCACCGAATATGCATATCTTTGGAATCGTGAAAACCGTTTAATTGCGGTGCTTAGACAAACAGTTGCGGTTTTTGCCTAGTCGACACTGCGATGCATTTCGTATAAAGTTGCCTACACATGAATACAATCTCAGCACATCCTTTGTGCAAACTGCATTTGATGCGAACAACATGGCGGTGTTTATGAGCACAGGGCAAATCCTGAACATTCCTAATATCTTAACCTTGGCACGTATTGCCCTGATTCCCGTGTTTTTGGTGATTGCCTATTGGCCACCAGCAATTGGAATTGCTGAGCATCATGGGGGAATGATGCGCCATATGGTACTGACTGCGATTTTTGTTTTGGCAGCGGTGACCGACTGGTTTGATGGTTATTTAGCACGAACCCTGAATCAGACTTCTGCTTTTGGGCGCTTTCTTGATCCAGTGGCAGATAAGTTAATGGTTGCAGCGGCTTTGATCGTTCTGGTGCAATGGCAACCGACCATTTCTATGGCGTTTGCTGCGATTGTGATTATTTCCCGTGAGATTACCGTTTCTGCCTTGCGTGAATGGATGGCGGAACTCGGTGCGCGTACCAGTGTTGCGGTTTCAACAGTCGGAAAATACAAAACAGCCTTTCAAATGATCGCGATCAGTGTCTTCCTGCTGAACTGGAAACCTTTAGAAATCTGGGCCTATGCCTTACTTTATGCTGCGGTCATTTTAACTTTATGGTCCATGTTTATTTATATGAAAGCAGCTTGGCCATATTTAAAACAGCCCTAAGCATGATTTGCATACGAAAAGCCTTCTATTGAGAGGGCTTTTTTTTATGGGATGAAAAATTTAAGGCAAGAAAAAAGCCCATAACAACGATGAGCTTAGTTCTCTGAGGAAAGTCATGCTCTTTGGGAGAGTATGCTGAAGAACATAATCATAATATGAGAATTTGTTGGCATTTACAACAGTGAAAAATGTAAATGTTTTTTAATATTCTCAAATTTGACTATTCTGGTTTTCAGAAAGCGTAACGAACTTATGTTCGATTTGAGATGCATTGGTTTGTAGAATTTCGATGAGCTTTTGAATATTCAGGAAATCAAAGCGGTTCTTTGAGGCAACCAATGTCAAGGCGATAGGGGCTTCTTTGTTTGAGAAGCGAATCGGCACTGAAAGACCGCATACCATTGGATCAATCTCACCTTGTGATAAATAGAAGCCCTGTTTCTTGATTTTCCGCATCTGCTGCATAAATTCATCTGCATTATTGGCAAAACCCACCTGTGCCAGTTCCTGCGTGAACTGTTGATAGTAAGCCTGAATCCGTTGTTTGGTTAAATGCGCAATCACAATCTTCGGGGACGCACCGACATAAACAGGGCGTGGGCAGCCTCGACCATAGGAAATCAGTTCAGCTTCCTTGAAGGTTTCATGATGCAGATCGATACAGTAATCATGATTTAAATAGGTGAGTAAACAGCACAACTCGGTACGTTCTACGATATCGCGCATAAACGGAATACTGATCTGAATCAGTGGATCAGTACTATGTGAAATATAGTCAAGAACCGCAATTTTAGAACCAAGCGTGTAGTCACCCGATGTGCCACTAATCCGCTTAAGGATATCGGCAGAAACCAGTTCTTTTAAATAACGATAGGCAGTTGGTTTGGAGAGACCAAGCTCATCACAAATATTATCGACATTGATAATCGGACGTGAAACTGAAAATAAATCCAGCACGGTGAGAATTTTACCAAAACTCGAAATTGCCATGATGCGTTGTCTACTCCTTACAAAATAACGTGAAAACCGAACTTTTATTGCTTTATAACAGAAAAGGCTTAAGTGGTGTATGGGATTTTAAATTTGCTCTTCTTCTGTGAGGAAATAGAGTCTGATGCTGAGAAAATGATGAAATATTAAGGTCATTATTTTAGATTAAAATTAAAAATTATCAAATAGCGATAATTTATGTTGACTAATTCGCTTTGTTTTGAAAAAATTAACACCACAATGTCTTATTTGGATAATTATTTTTAGGGAAATCTCTCTAAAAATACCAAGCACAAGCATTGTATATCACTCCCAATATCCAGTTTTATTCCTATCGATTGCCCTGATTTGAATTCTTCAGATCAGTCTGGACGAGTCGTCACATTTTTATGGATGTGATGAGGATCAAGCTGACCCTAAATTGAGACATGTTCATGCTATTTAAACAGTTGTTGGCTTTTAGACCAAGTCGACTCGACATCATCTTTGCGTGCAAAACATTTGTAGCAGGTATGCTGGCATTGTTTATCTCGTTTGAACTGGACCTGATTAACCCGATGTGGTCAATCGGTACGGTCCTGATCATTGCCAATCCTTATTCAGGTATGGTGTCTTCCAAATGTGTGTATCGTTTAGTGGGAACTGTTGCGGGTGCAATTATTGCGTTACTGCTCACACCGCATTTTATTAATACGCCGTGGCTTTTTACCATTATCCTGTCTTTATGGGTGGGTTTTGCCTTGTATGTGTCGCTACTTGACCGTACGCCACGTAGTTATGTGTTCATGCTGGCGGGTTATTCCACCGCAATGATCGTGTATAACGCAATTACCTATATCGATACTTACAATATGTTTGATATCGCTTTGGCGCGGGTGCTGGAAATTTCGATTGGGGTGGTGGCGACCGCAGTTGTTTCTGCAACATTTTTCCCTGTCCATGTCGGGGCCATGATCAAGCAGCGTGTCAATAAGACTCTGAATGATCTGGAAAATACCTTTGAGCGTTTGATTACTGTTCAGAAAGAGCCAGAAAATTACACGCAGGTGCTTTCGGTAATTACCCGCGATGCTTCAGATATTCATGCGCTGGCTGTGCATTTGGCTTATGAAAAAGGTGAGTTAAATGGCATGACCAAACCGTTGCAGGAAATGCTGCATCAGGTTTCATTGGTGGTGGCGAATCTGGTGGCTTTGTCTCAACGGGTGAAACAGCTCGGGCAAATGCAAGTGACCAATCTGACCCCACATTTAGATCGGATTCGTCAGGACACCCTGACCTTTCTAAAACAGGAACGGGTTTTAAGTCCAGCAGATTTACAAGCTTTGCCTGCCCGTTTCGAAGAAGATTTTGCTGAGCTGATTTCGATTGCAACTCCTGAACAGCAAATTGTGCTGGCTGCATTGAAAATGGATGTTCGTCATTTTATTGCCAATATTCTGGCGGTAAAACTGATCTGGCAACAGATTCAGCAAGGTAAAAAAGACATTCCTGCTGAAATTACGTCGATTACTACGAAATATCCGAGTTTGCACCGAGATCATGGTATTGCGATTCGTGGCGGAATTAGTGCTGTGCTGATCACTTTTATTGTTACAGGTGCATGGATTTTGTCGGGCTGGAAAGCGGGCTTCATGATGGCACAAATGGGCGCAATCACCGCTTGTATTTTGACAGCGCTGGATAATCCTGTGCCTGTGCTACGCATTTTCATCTGGGGCAGTATTGTTTCGGCAGGATTGGTATTTTTATACGCCTTTGGTATCTTCCCGCATGTCACACACTTCTGGCAATTGGCATTGGTATTGTTCCCTGTATTTCTGGTGGCAGTGACCATGATGGCGAATCAGATGTTGATGCCAATTGGTATGGTATTGGGCATTAACACCATGATGGGCTTGAATCTGCATAACCAATACACCATGGATGCAGTGTCTTATCTGGACAGTTCATTTGCAATGGTGTTGGGTGTAATGGTCTCCCTGATTGTGATTGATCTGGTACGTGCCGTTTCTCCAGATACCAGTGCGACACGGATTTTAGCTTTGCATTATCAAGCGATGCGACAGGCATTACATCTGTCTTATGGCAGTGACTTCAAAATTCATTTACGCAGTATGTTAGATCGTGTCGGCGTATTGAATACTAAGATGGTACAAAATCCAGAAATTAAAACCGCAATTCAAAATGCGCTGGTTGAAAGTAGCTCGATTGTTGATCTGGTGCGTTTGCAAGAAATTAGCCAAAAATTGCCGCAATTGGTAGAGCTACAACAAGAAGTGAATGCATTGCAACAGCAGCTTACAACGTATTTTCAGGCACAAGAGAAACAGCTCTCGATTCATCATTTCCCAGCAGGAATCGTGGAGCAAATAGCGCGTTTGCAGCGTATTGCACCGCAGATTGAAGATGCTCAATTACGTCAACGACTCTTGATTTCGCTCAATAATATTTGTGAAAGCATTGGTCATATTTCCACAGAACAGCGCTATTCAGACATGTATGGCTTAGGTGTATCTCATGGGTGAACTTAATCTTTATGGCATTTATATTCCCATTCTTTTGGTACAGGCCATTATTGCCTATGTCTTGTTTAAGCTGGCTGGCCCATTGCTGGATCGCCTGATCAGCAAAGGCTGGATTGCACTCCCGAGTATTTTTAATTTGTGCTTTTACTTGGGGCTCATGCTACTGGTGCACTGGTTGTTCGTGTGGTTATGGGCTTAAGTGTTTTGAATAAAGTGTCTATGAAATTTAATGATTTAAAGATAAATGGTAAAGGTAATGAACATGAATGCATTTGATGTGAGAAAAGTCATACGTCCAATTGTATTGCTACTGGCTGTGCTGGTTGCAGTGTATACGATTGTGCATTTATGGAATTACTACAATGCTGCACCGTGGACGCGTGATGGCCGTATTCGTGGTGATGTGATTCAGGTCGCTTCAGATGTGAATGGCTTGGTCACTGAAGTGCTGGTGCAAGACAACCAGACCGTGAAAAAAGGGCAGGTGCTGTTTAAAATCGATGTCGCACGTCAGGCGTTGGATGTGGAACAGGCCAAATCAGATTTAGCCAAAGCCAAAGCAGGTCTGGCACAAGCGCATGCCACGCTGGCAGGTGCTAAAGCCAGTTTGGTAAAAACTGAAGCAAACAAAAAATTAGCTGATAAAAATGCGGCTCGCTATGCCAGCTTAATGGATGGTGCGATTTCGAAACAGGAGCAGGATCAGGTCTTTGCTGTGCGTGATCAAGCTGTCGCAGAGAAAGAGCAATTGACTGCCAATATTGAACAAGCCAATGCTGCTATTCTGCAACAACAGGCTTTGATTGAGGTTGCAAACAGCGCGTTGCATTTGGCGCAATTAAATCTGCATCGTTCAGAAGTGGTTGCACCTGCGGATGGAACATTATCGAACTTTGATTTGCGTGTGGGTAACTACGTTAAAGTCGGGCAAGCCGTGGCTGCACTTTTAGACCGTCAACAGCTTTATGTGGTGGGTTATTTTGAAGAAACTAAACTCAATCGTATTCATGTAGGTGATGCTGCAACCGTACAGTTGATGGGGGATCGTCAACAGATTCGTGGTCATGTGCAGGGGATTGCATCAGGGATTGAAGACCGTGAGCGCTCTGGCAGTTCAAACTTATTGGCGAATGTGAACCCAACCTTTAGCTGGGTGCGTTTGGCACAACGTGTACCAGTAAAAATTGTATTGGATGAGCAACCGCATAATCCATTAGCCTTTGTTTCTGGACGTACTGCGACAGTCAGAATTATTGAAAAATAATCAATGCGGTTTCCAAGTGGTCTAATTCATTCAAGAATGAGACAACAAAAAGCGGCATGGAACGCCGCTAAATGATAAAAAGTTATAGATTTCTTTAAGGTGTAATCCCGACAGGATCGCGATACCAACTTTGAATTAATAATGCAGCAGCAAAACTATCAGCCGATAAACGCTTGGCCTGACCTTTGCTCTGATAGGATTCAAGTTCTTCTCTTGCTTCGCGTGTGGTCAGACGCTCATCCACCATCCACGTTTCAATATTGGTTTGATGGCGTAAACGACGGGCAAATTTCCGTGCACGAGCTGACAATTCAGATTCACTATCATCCATATTCAGCGGTAAACCCACTAAAAATAAGGTCGGTTGCCATTCTTTGACGATCTTTAATAATTTATCCCAGTCTGGAATACCGTCTTTCATGGCAAATAATGGCAGGGGATTGCTACTTTCAATACTGGATTGACCGATTGCCATCCCCATTTTCTGTGTACCAAAATCAAAAGCCATAATGGATTGAGCTGTTTGCATATCAGGCATGACCAATCTCGGAAGCAAACCAGGTGCGATCTACACCAATTTTCTTATAGGCTGCGTCCCAACGATCGCCATAAGGCAGATTGAAAATCAAATCCATATCCGACTCACAGATCAGCCAGTCGCCGCGGGTAATTTCCTCTTCAAGCTGGTTTTTGCTCCAGCTGGCATAGCCCAAGGCGATTTGATAGCGACCCACACCTTCGTTATGCGCAATTGCATCCAGAATATCTTTACTGGTGGTGATACAGACATTTTCGCCCACAGCAATAGATGAATGCCATGTTGGTTGACCTGTATGTAACACAAATCCTGCTTCTGGGCGTAATGGCCCGCCTTGCAATACCGCATGCGGATGCACATTATCGGCATCAATTTCTAAATCATTGAGTAATTCTTTGATCTGTAATTCAGAAGGACGATTGATGATAATGCCCTGAGCGCCGTCTTCATCATGGCGAGCGACATAAATGACTGTATTGGCAAAGAAGTCATCGGCCATGTCTGGTGGGGCGATTAGACAACGGTGAGTTAGATATTGTTTCGTCACCTAGGCGGTTCTCCCTCAATGTATTGTGCTGATCTATCTATATAGGTTCTTTTTATCAACATACAAGAGTTGATCGGATTTCGCCAATTATTTTCTAATATTTTGTGCCGTTACTTAGGCAGACTGAAATTTAAGCTGACGTAACTGTCTTGCATGCTGCAAAGTGGTCTCGCTAATTTCGACTCCGCCCGACATACGTGCCAGTTCTAAAATACGTTGCTCTTCACTCAGTTCGATAATGGTACTGCTTGCTGGATCTGTTTGTTGTTTCTTCACCAGCAGATGCTGGTCAGACTGTGCAGCAACCTGTGCCTGATGGGTGATACATAACAATTGAACATGTTGTGCAAGATCAGCCAGTAAGCGACCAACAACTTCGGCAGTACCACCACTAATCCCCACATCGATCTCATCAAATACCAGTACTTCAGCATCTGTCTTTTCCGCATTCATGACTTGCATGACGAGGGCAATACGTGAAAGTTCACCCCCTGATGCAACACGTGCCAGCGGTTGAGGAGGAATTCCTTTATTGGCGGTAAATAGCAACTGAATGAAGCTTAAGCCTTCTGCGTTGGCAGGTTCTAAGGGTTCAAACTTAAATTCAAAATGCGCTTCAGGTAATGCTAATGGTTTGACCTGTTCTGTGAGTTGCTTCGCTAGAGGAATCGCTGCTGCACGACGAATTTCATCTAGATGCTGTGCTTTTTGCATAAACGCCTGATACGAAACTTCGACTTGCTCTGCCAAAGTTTCTGGATCTTCCAGTTGATGCAACTGTTCTAATTCTTGCTGCCAGCTTTCATATTCTTGTTTGAGTAATTCGGGTTGAGTGCGATGCTTGCGGGCCAAGCGATGGAATACTTCCAACGTCGCATTCAGTTGTTCCATACGCTCTGGATCAAAGCTCTGACGGTCAATAAATTGACGTAAGCTCGCCGTAGCATCATCGATTTCGCTTTGCGCATTTAACAACGCATTGTAGATACTAGCAAGCTGTTCACTACGACCTGCATGAGATTCTAAACGACGAATGATCGATGCGACTTCCTGCGTAATATTCTGCTCAGCTTCATCTAAGACATTCAGGCTATAGCTACAATCCTGCATGATATGTTCATGATGGCTAAGACGATCAAATTCTTGCTCAATTTCCCGATAATCGGTTTGAACCACGTCTTCGAGTTCTTCGATTTGAGATTCTAGGTTTTGTATTTTTTGAATGCGTGTTGCTTGCGCATCCAAAGCGGCTTGATGCTGACGAATATTCTTTTGCCATGTGCTATATGCTTCACGAACGGCATTCGAGGGCTCTGCAAAATTGTGATAACGGTCTAGCCAGCGTTTTGGATAAGGCGGCTCTAATAACTGTTGTTGACTGTGCTGGCTATAGAGTTGTACCAGTAAACGACCGATTTCCTTGAGTTCGGCTAAACTACTCGGACGGCCATTGATCCAGGCCTTGCTACGGCCTGTGGCAAAAATCACACGTCTTAAATGGATCTCACCAGAATCATCATCTAGTTCATGCTCGGCGAGCCATTGCGCTTCGGCACTGTCAGCTTGATAGCTAAATACGGCTGTGACATCGGCTTTGTCAGCGCCATAGCGGACATAATTGGTATCAGTGCGTTCACCCAGACATGCAGAGAGCGCATCTAACAATAATGATTTGCCCGCGCCAGTTTCACCAGTCAGCACATTGAAGCCTTGTTCAATATCTAAAGCCAAATGGTCAGCGAGTGCAAAATTAATTAAAGTTAAATGGGTGAGCATAAACGCATCCAATGCACAGAATCTTTTGCTTAAAGATAGAGAAGTTTTAAAGTTGCTACAAGAGTTGAATGTAGGATTTTCCTTATTTACTGTATGGATAGAAGATTATTTTGTTATGTGTTTGACCTCTTGGCTTTTTCTTCAACATTTATATGGGGAGTTAAGGTTTTGCGTTTGGGTAAACTTTCTTAATGCAGGCTGTCCCTTGCCACTCATCGTCTTGCACCCGAACCTTGCGAAGCTATGCTTCTCATGCTTTATTTTTCCTCGCCACTCGCAGCATATGAGCCATATATGGCGCAAGGTCTTGCGCTCAGGCAAAGTTTCACTTTGCTTTTCCTCTTTACTCACAGCAAAGCTGTTCGTCTTGCGCTCGGGCAAAGTTTCACTTTGTGCTTCCTCTTTACTAACAGCATAGCTGTTCGTCTTGCGCCCAGACAAAGCTTTGCTTTGTTAATCTGGGCTCAGGTATGAAAATTGCTATGTTTAGCCCAGAAAATGGATTGATTAGTTGTCACGGCACAATTAAACTACGTCCAGCATAACCTAATATAAATGCGGCATTATTTGGAGAGTACGCATGAGTTCAGTGCAGTTTGATCATGTAACGGTCATCAAGAAATCGAATGTGTATTTTGGTGGGGCATGTATCAGCCATACAGTACAATTTGAAGATGGTACAAAAAAGACTTTAGGTGTAATTTTACCCACTGAACAGCCTTTAACTTTTGAAACACATGTACCAGAGCGTATGGAAATTATTTCTGGTGAATGTCGTGTAAAAATCGCAGATAGTACAGAAAGTGAATTATTCCGTGCAGGTCAGTCATTCTATGTCCCTGGCAATAGTACCTTTCTGATTGAAGCAGACGATGTACTTGATTATGTCTGTCATTTAGAAGGCTAACCTATTCCTTTCTAAATCGAGTACACTAGAGTCAATAAAAATCCTGTAAAGACATTTTGCAGGATTTTTTTATTAAGTACTCTTGCGGAGCTATAATCGCTCCTCACCTGTAAAGTCACTTTGCAGGATTTTTATTTTTCAAAATTCCTAATTCTCTTTTTTGTAAAAGAGGACGTGCTAAACGAGGTCGTTCATGGCAAAACCTGAATATTATTATGGCGTTCATTCGGTGGAGTCATTGTTGGAGTTAGAGCCTGAACGCGTTTTGACTTTATTTACATTAAAAGGTCGAGATGACCAGCGTTTGCAAAAAATCTTGCAACTTGCTGAACCTTTTGGCATCAGCATTCAAAAAGCCAGTCGTGACAGTCTGGAGAAACTGGCAGGTTTACCTTTCCATCAAGGGGTGGTTGCCGCAGTTCGCCCACATCCGACCTTGAATGAAAAAGATCTGGATGAACTCATGCAGCAGTCTCCAGATGCGTTGTTACTGGCGCTTGATCAGGTGACTGACCCACACAATCTTGGCGCGTGTATTCGTACTGCGGCAGCGATGGGTGTTCAGGCGGTGATTGTGCCACGTGATCGTTCAGCAAGCTTGACGCCGACAGCGCGTAAAGTTGCAGCGGGTGGTGCCGAGAAAGTGAAATTTATTCAAGTGACCAATCTGGCAAGAACCTTGGCACATCTGAAAGACAGCACACACACCCGTGTGATTGGTACCATGCTGGATGAAAAAGCATTGCCGATTCATCAATGTGATTTTAAAGGTCCTGTCGTGATTGTCATGGGAGCTGAAGATACGGGTTTAAGACCGATTACCCAGTCACAATGTGATCATACTGTGTATATCCCGATGTCGGGTGACCTGCAAAGTTTAAATGTAAGCGTGGCAACAGGTATGGCATTGTATGAAGCCTGCCGTCAACGTGGTGTATAATTTAAGCTCATATTGTTCTATGTAAGCCCAGATGACTGCTCGTACGCAAGGCTATTTCTTTGTCCTGATCACGATGTGTATTTGGGGCGGATTTACGATTTTTTCCCGCCTCAATGCACATTGGCATGTCAGTGTCTGGGATCTGGTGGCCATGCGTTTTGCCATTGCTTCCCTGATTTTATTGCCAGTTTTGATCTATAAAAAAGATCTCGCCTTTTTATGGAATCCACGCCCCGTTATTTTGGCGCTGATTGGTGGACTGGTGTATTGCCTTACAGTCTATACCGCCTTTTTACATGCACCAGCCGCACATGCTGCCATTTTCCTGAATGGCTGTATTCCGCTATGTACCGCCGTCGCTGCCTATATCTTATTTAGGCAACCTTTTGATAAACATACTTGGGTAAGCTTAATCATCATGATGAGTGCCTTGGTACTCATGAGCTATTTGATGCTGCATGATCAAGCCTCGGGATTGGGCGTTGGAGATCTACTTCTATTTGTCAGTGCAATCTGGTGGGGAATTTTTACTGTTTTGCTGAAACAGTGGAAGCTCTCTGCGTGGCACGCAACTGCGGGTGTGGTGATCTGGTCTGCAATTATCTATCTCCCTATTTATCTTCTATTTATTCCCAAGCATTTTCATGAAGCAACGCCTGCACATTTATTGATTCAGGGGCTTTTTCATGGTGTGCTAGTTGTGATTGTGGCAACGCTGACTTATGTGGCTGCTATTGAGCGATTAGGTGCATTTAAAACAGGCAGTATTGTAACCTTGGCACCCTTTATTGCCGCGATTATTGCAGTTCCTTTATTGAATGAACCATTGAATGCCGCGATTGTTTGTGGCCTGATCGGGATGGGGATTGGCGCATTGCAGCCATGGCACTGGTTCCGTAAAGACAGCTTGGCTGCGCAGTTGGCTCGGCAGAAACAAGGTTAGAAGGCGTGTTCTGCGCGTTGCAAATAACTCAAGTGCAATGGTTTAAGTTGCTGATGCAGATGCTCTAATAAGCCATCATTGATGACAATATCATTGGCAAGCTGTTGTTTTTGAACGCGGGGCATTTGTGCTGCAATGATTTTACGAATTTGTTCTTCGCTTTGCCCATCACGCTGACTGGCCCGTTGTAGTTGGGTTTGCTCATCAGCATCTACCAGCAAGGTATGATGCGTGAGTTCATGCTGGTTGGTTTCAAAAAGTAAAGGTGAAACCAAAATCACATAAGGACTTTCGGCCTGTTGTAACTGCTGAATAATAGACTGTCGAATGGCTGGGTGGGTAATTTTTTCCAGCGTTTGACGCGCTTCTGGAAACTGGAAAATATGCTCACGCAACGCTCTGCGATCCAAATTGCCATCTTCTAATAAAACCCAGTCGCCAAAGGCCTGTTGTATCGCTTGCAATGTAGGTTGGCCTGGCTCAACCACTTCTCTTGCCACGATATCCGCATCGACGACAGTAATACCTTGGGATTCAAACCATTGTGTAGCAGCCGATTTTCCACTACCAATACCGCCTGTAATACCCAAGATAAAACTCATATTAACCACCTAAATAAACTTTCATGATCTGATCGCCCCATAAAAAGGCGATCCAGCCTGCGATTGCAATGTAAGGACCAAATGCAAATGGCTGATTTTCACCACGCATTTTCATCAAAATAATACCAATAATCGCACCCACCATTGAAGAGAGTAGCACGATTAAAGGCAGCAGCATTGGCCCCATCCATGCACCTAGGGCAGCTAACAGCTTAAAGTCGCCATAGCCCATGCCTTCTTTACCCGTGATTAATTTGAAAATGTAATACACGATCCAGAGACATAAAAAACCAATGATATAACCCCAGATTGCCAGACTGGCAGAGGTATAAATGGCATAACTATTAATTCCTAAACCTAAGGCCGCTAGGGGAAGGGTAAAGCGGTCTGGCAGCAATTGGGTATCAAAATCAATAAAGGTCAGTGTGATCAATACCCAAGTGAGCACTAAACCAAATAGCATCTTTAGAGTAGGGCCGAAAACAGCAACTACTACCAGCGAGCACAGCATGGTCAGTAGTTCAATGAACGGATAACGAATACTGATTGGGTTCTGGCAGGTTCCACATTTACCTCGCAGCGCTAACCAGCTAATAACAGGAATATTCTGGTACCAGCGAATCGCAGAGTCGCATTTGGGGCAGGTCGAAGCGGGTTGACTCAAGGTCAGTTTACTTTGGTCAATTATCGGCTGTTCTGGATTGAGTAGCATCTGGCATTCCTGATGCCATTCTTGCTCCATCATCTTGGGGGTGCGGAAGATGACAACATTTAAGAAGCTGCCAATGCATAAACTAAAAAGCCCAACCGCAAGATAAAGTGCAGTTGGGTTTTCAATAAAATAATAAATAATTTGTTGCATGCGTATTAGACCACAGAACCCATTTGGAAGATTGGTAGATACATGGCAACAACGAGGCCACCGACTAAAATACCAAGTATAGCCATGATTAACGGTTCCATCATAGACGTTAAACCATCTACGGCATTGTCGACTTCGTTTTCATAATGAGTGGCAACCTTATCCAGCATACTGTCTAAAGCACCAGACTCTTCACCAATTGCAACCATTTGAATCGCCATCGAAGGGAAGCGGTTTGAAACACGCATGGCGAATTGTAGTTGCTGACCTGTCGCGACATCTTCACGAATTTTCATGACCGCTTCTTCATAAATGACGTTATTGGTCGCACCCGCAGTTGACTCTAGTGCATCAATCAGCGGTACACCTGCTGCGAAGGTCGTTGCTAGGGTACGGCTATAGCGCGCAATAATCGCTTTATAAACCAGATCCCCAAAAATAGGCGCTTTTAATGCCATTTTGTCCAGAAGATCGCGGAACTTTTTACTGCGTTTTTTTGCTTCCAAAAAGGCTGCAATGATTGCACCAATTACAATAATCAGGATAAACCAGTACTCTTGCATCCATTTGGACATGTTCACGACCATTTTGGTGAACGCAGGCAGGTCTGCACCAAAAGAGCTAAACAAGTCCTGAAACACAGGTACAACTTTAACCATCAAAATAATGGTCACGATTACAGCCACTACAATAACGGTAGCTGGATATTTCATGGCCTTTTTAATTTTCTGTTTGAGCAGCTCACTTTTTTCTTTATAGATCGCAACACGGTCTAACATGGTTTCGAGCGCACCTGATTGTTCACCAGATTCCACCAGCGAGCAAAACAGGTTATCAAAATATTGCGGGTATTTTTTTAAGGCACCAGCAAAAGTATTACCGCCTTCAACCTCACCCTTGATCCCCAGTACCACTTCACGCATAGAAGGGTTTTCCAGACCTTCTGCAACGATTTCAAAGCCTTGTACCAGTGGTACGCCTGCTTTCATCATGGTTGCCAATTGGCGAGTGAAAATAGTGATATCCAGCGTCGTGACTTTTTTCTTCATCAGACCTTCAAGGATATTCTTGCGCTTTTCCCGAATATTCTTAATGGTGACGCCTTGTTTTCGTAAGGTGACTTTCGCCAAAGCCATATTACGAGCTGGTAATTCCCCTTTAATTTTTGCTCCTTTCCGGTCGACCCCTTCATAAGCAAAAGTTGGCATCATTTGCGCTTTTTTAGCTGCCATGATTATTAATCCTTTTTATTGATTTTATTCACTTGTCACGCGGTTAATTTCCTGCAAAGAGGTAATTCCTTGCATCACCTTTCTTAAACCTGAACGACGTAAATTACTAAAACCTGCTTGTTCTGATGCGGCTGCAATTTGTAAGGCATTGCCGTCTTCCATAATAATTCTAGAAATTTCTGGCGTGACTTTCATGACTTCATAAACACCAACGCGGCCTTTGTAGCCTTCACGACATTCAGAACAACCCACAGGCTGAAAAATTTTGAAATCAGGATCAGCCATATCCTGTTCAGTAAAGCCAAGCTCTAAAAGGCTTTGTTTCGGTATATCAATCGGTGTCTTACACTGAGAGCATAAGCGACGTGCCAAGCGTTGCGCAATCACCAGATTCACTGAAGTGGCAATATTGAAGGACGGTACGCCCATATTACGTAAACGGGTCAAGGTTTCAGGTGCACTGTTGGTATGCAGTGTCGACATTACCATATGGCCTGTTTGGGCAGCTTTAATGGCAATTTCTGCTGTTTCCAGATCTCGAATCTCACCCACCATGATGATGTCTGGATCCTGACGTAAGAAGGCTTTCAATGCAGCAGAGAAGGTGAGACCCGTTTTGGGATTGACGTTGACCTGATTAATCCCTTCCAGATTGATTTCGACAGGATCTTCGGCCGTGGAAATATTGGTATCTTCAGTATTTAAAATATTGAGGCCTGTATATAACGAGACCGTTTTACCAGAACCCGTTGGACCAGTGATCAGAAGCATGCCTTGAGGCTTATCCAGCGCTTCCATGAATAAAGCTTTTTGCTCATCTTCGTAACCGAGTGCTTCGATTCCGAGCATGGCGCTGGATGGATCAAGAATACGTAGAACTAGTTTCTCACCAAACAGCGTCGGCAGTGAGTTCACACGGAAGTCGATGGCTTTGGTTTTAGAGAGCTTTAATTTAATACGACCATCTTGAGGCATCCGTTTTTCTGAAATGTCCATTTGCGACATAACTTTTAAACGAGACGCTAAACGCGTTGCCATTTGTAAAGGCGGATTGGCAATTTGACGGAGTACACCATCAACGCGATAGCGAACCCGATACATTTTTTCATAAGGTTCAAAATGTAAATCGGATGCACCCATGCGAATCGCATCAATCAGTAATTTATTGATATATTTAACAATCGGTGACTCATCGCCTTGTGGAGCATCGTCTTCTTCTTTTGTTGGATCCTGACTTACATCAATATCCAGATCAAAATCTTCGCTATCACCAAAGTCGAAACTTCCCGAATCCCCAAATTGCTGTTCAATCAGTTTTTCTAATTTAGTGTGTTCAACAATGATCGGTTCGATATTGAGTTTGGTGTTAAAGCGAATTGCATCCAGTGCTTCGATATTGGTCGGATTACTGGTGGCAACGTACAGGATCTGGCCTCGTTGCAGTAGGGGAGCGACTCTGTGTTTCTGAATCAGTTTGTTGTCAGCCAGATCACGCGGCAGCAAGGCAGTATCGTAGACTGCCAGATCAAACAGAGGTTCGCCAAATTCGGCTGCAATGGTTTCAGCAATAGTAAGCGGCGATAAACGATGATGTTCAATTAAGTGCGCGACGATGTCTTGTTGTGCTCTTTTAGCAGCATCAATCGCTGATTGCATGGTTGCCGCAGACAGATGACTGTCTTCAACTAACCGTCGAATAAACCCCGAAAACTTTGGAGACGTATGTAATCCTGACATCTGTCCGCCTTATGACAATAAATGTTTATAATATGTATCCTAAAAATTATACTTTTGTTATGCAAAAATGCCACTAGAGAAAGTGTCGTTTTTGCCTTGATTCATAGCTAAACTTTGAACTGATCGAGTTTTTTTACAAATTAATTTTATGTAATACGTTAATTTCTAAATTGATCCTATACTTTTACCAGCCAGAAGCTTCTTGTTTTTAAATAAATATGAGTGCGATGTGCGTTGTAAAACAAAGCGTATTTTAGATTCAGATAAATTTTAAATTGATTTATATCTAAACAATAGAAAAAAACTGAATTTTATAAAAATCCGTGTAAAATATGCAGCATTTTTGAAAATTAACAGTAGGCGGGCGAAGTATGTCGAACTCGACCATTACCCCTTGGGTTGTTGGCAATTGGAAAATGAATCCAATGCATGCGAATGCTTTCCAACTAATAGAAGAATTTAAGCAGTTATTACAGCAGGACAATATTTCTCCTGAGCAATGTCATATTGGTGTAGCGCCAACGACGATTGCGCTGACGGGTGTCCATGCCCAGTTAAAAGATGCAGCCAGAGCTGTTTATACCGTGGCTCAGGATCTTTCTCGTGTGGCAGGTACAGGTGCTTACACAGGTGAAGTGAGTGCGGAACTGTTAAAAGACAGTCAGATTGAATATGTATTGATTGGACATTCAGAACGCCGTGAATTATTCGGTGACAATGTCGAAATATTAAAAGCAAAGCTGCAAAATGCCTTAAGCGCAGGTTTAACCGTGATTTATTGCGTCGGTGAAAGCTTGGAGCAACGCGAGCAGGGTGCAGCAGAGCAAGTCGTATTACAACAAATTTGTGATATTGCAGCGGTGGTAAAAGCTGAACAATGGCAAAATATTGTGGTAGCGTATGAACCGATTTGGGCAATCGGGACGGGTAAAACCGCGTCACCCGCAGATGCTCAGGCGATGCATGCAAAAATTCGTGAAGGCTTAAAGCAGATTACTGCATTTGGCGCAAATACTGCGATCTTGTATGGTGGTAGTGTAAAAGCTGAAAATGCGGTTGAATTGGCGGCATGTCCAGATATTAATGGTGCTTTGGTGGGTGGTGCATCTTTAAATGCGCAATCTTTTTACCAAATCGCAAAAGCATTTGCGCAAAGCAAATAACGAGGAATAGAGATGTATAGTTTTATACTCGTTGTACACATCATTCTAGCAATTTTGATTATTGCTTTGGTTCTGGTACAACAAGGTAAAGGTGCAGAAGCAGGCGCATCATTTGGTGGTGGCGGTGCTGCAACCGTATTTGGTGCTTCAGGCGCAGGCAACTTTTTAACTCGTATGACTGCGATTTTTACAGCGCTGTTTTTTGTCACCAGTTTGACACTCGCTGTGTTTGCAAAGAAACAAACCACAGATGCATATAGTTTGAAAACTGTTCAAACGACGACATCTGCGCCGGCAACATCGCCTGAAACTTCATCAAATGCACCTAAAACGGCTGAATAAGTCGATTTAGGACTTTCCTTTTTGTATTTAAAGGAATAGAATGCGTCCCACAAACTGCGGTGGTGGTGGAATTGGTAGACACGCTACCTTGAGGTGGTAGTGCTTTCGGGCGTGGGGGTTCAAGTCCCCCCTTCCGCACCAAACTTAATAACCAGTTAAGTTCGGTGTATGCAGTGTTTGTGTTGATGCGGGATGGAGCAGTCTGGTAGCTCGTCGGGCTCATAACCCGAAGGTCGTTGGTTCAAATCCAGCTCCCGCTACCATTTGATTAAGGTGCAACTTAATCAGACGGATATGAAGAAAACTTAAATTGACTTTTTTTCATATTTGTATATAATTTTTGCACGTTGATGCGGGATGGAGCAGTCTGGTAGCTCGTCGGGCTCATAACCCGAAGGTCGTTGGTTCAAATCCAGCTCCCGCTACCAAGTTTCTAAAAAGAGGCTCACAATAAGGTGGGCCTTTTTGCACAGTGGGCTAAGCTTTTCTGTGTAACATAGGGGCGATTTACGCCCTTTTTTATTGGTTGTTTAGCTATCGTGTAGTTGTTCGACATCAATTGGTCAAATAGTCGTGCTTCACTATACGGTTAAGATTGATTGGCTCGTATAAGAGCGACGAGAGTACATGAAATTATCAAATAAATCTCAAGCATTGCATGATCTTATTGCGCCAGCTGTAGCTGCGTGTGGTGTAGATCTGTGGGGGATTGAATTCCTGCCACAAGGTAAGCGTTCTTTACTACGTATTTATATCGATAAAGTCGTAGATGAAAATGCTGAACCTGTCCTCAATGAAGATGGTGAAGTTGAACTCGGGCGTGGTATTGGCGTTCAGGATTGTGTTTTGGTAACACAACAAGTGGGTGCAATGCTTGATGTCCATGATCCAATTTCGGGTGAATATGCTTTAGAAGTATCATCACCAGGTTGGGATCGTCCATTTTTTCAACTTAATCAATTACCTGCCTATATCGGGCAACAAGTGGCTTTACGATTAATTGCTGCTGTCGAGAACCGTCGCAAATTTCAGGCGAAATTACTTTCTGTAGACTTGGAAAATGAAATCATTCAGGTCGAAGTTGAAGGTAATCATGTGCTTGAAATTGATAGTAATAATATTGATAAAGCAAATTTAATCTATCAAGACTAATATTAACTTAATTTTATAAGAAATCGGTAGGTGACTTATGGGCCGCGAAATTCTTACCGTTGCAGAAACGGTTAGTAATGAAAAAGGTGTTAGTCGTGAAGCGATCTTCCAAGCGTTAGAGCAAGCACTTGTTGCGGCAACGAAGAAAAAGTTTTACGAAGGCACACATTCTGAAGAAGCTCAACTCCGTGTTGAGATTGATCGTAAAACTGGTGATTACCGTACCTTCCGTCAATGGACAGTTGTTGCGGATGAAGATCATGAAATGCCAGCATGCCAAGATGCAATTTCTGATGTAGACCCTGCGAAATGGTCAATCGGTGATGTGCGTGAGCTTGAAGTTGAATCAATCGAGTTTGGTCGTATTGCTGCGCAAATCGCTAAACAAGTGATCGTACAGAAGATTCGTGAAGCAGAGCGTGCACTGGTTGCAGATGCGTATGAATCTAAAGTCGGTGAGTTGATTTACGGTGAAGTGAAAAAGCAAACCAAAGATGGCTTTATCATTGATCTTGGTGACAACGCTGAAGCTTACTTGGCGCGTGAAGAAACCATTCACAAAGAAATTTTACGTCCTAAACAGCGTATCAATGCAATTTTGTACAATGTAAACCGTGAAGGTCGTGGCGCACAATTATTATTGTCTCGCGCACGTCCTGAAATGCTGATTGCATTGATGAAGAAAGAAATTCCAGAAATTTCTGAAGAAATCATCGAAATTAAAGCAGCAGCGCGTCAACCGGGTGTTCGTGCTAAAATTGCAGTGAAAACCAATGACCATCGTATTGACCCAGTAGGTGCATGTATTGGTATGCGTGGTACACGTATCCAAGCTGTACAGCAAGAGTTGAACGGTGAGCGTATTGATGTGGTGGTGTGGTCTGATGATCCAGCTCAATATATCGCAAGTGCGTTAGAGCCAGCTGATGTATCAGGTATTGTCCTTGATGAAGATGCACGTAGTGCTGACATCATCTTTGCGACCAATGATCAGTTAGCGCGTGCAATTGGTTCGCAAGGGCAAAATGTTCGTTTAGCATCTGAATTGACGGGTTATAAACTCGACATGATGTTAGAAGAAGAGTATCGTGCTCGTCAGCAAAATGAAGCACAGCAATATTTAGACATGTTTATTACACGTCTTGATATTGAAGAAGACTTGGCAATGGCATTGGTTGAAATGGGCTTCACTTCATTAGAAGAGATTGCTTACGTTCCAGCTGAAACATTTGACGAAATCGAGCTTGAAGCTGATTTGGTTGAATTGCTACAGAGTCGTGCGAAAGAAGCTGCTTTGACGGATGCATTGAAACAGCAAGAAAATATTCAAGAGCCAAGTGCAGAACTTCTCGGTATGGAAGGTATGACAACTGAGATTGCGTATGCATTGGCGGCGCGTGGTGTGGTTACTGTTGATGATTTGGCAGACCAAGCAACTGACGATATTTCTGATATCGAAGGTTTAGGTCATGACAAAGCGGGTCAGTTAATCATGAAAGCACGTGAATCATGGTTTAACTAGGAGATAATAGATGACGGACAAGTCGATTCAAGAGTTAGCACTCAGTGTAGAACGTCCTGTAGAGAAACTCCTGGAACAGGTTCGCGAAGCAGGCTTACCACAGCGTAAAGCAGATGACATTATTACCACTGAACAGCAAGATACTTTGGTCAATCACTTGAAAAAAGTACATGGTCAGGAAAGTGGTAACACAGGAAAGATTGCGTTGAAACGTAAAACAACGAGTACTGCTAAAGTTACAAGTACTTCAGGTAAAGCAAAAAGCATTAATGTTGAAGTTCGCAAGAAACAAGTTTTTGCTAAGCCAAATCCAGAGTTACTTGCAGCTGAAGCAAAAGCGCGTGTAGAAGCAGATGCTAAAGTACGTGCTGAACAAAAAGTACGTGATGAAGCAGATCAAAAAGCTCGTCATAGCGCTGAACAAAAAGCAAATGCAACATTAGAAGCAATGCGTGCAGCGCATACTTCTGATAGTTCAGGTCAAACCACTGCGAAAGCAGCTGTTGTGGTGAAAAAGCGTAATAGCGACAAGGTCATTAAAGCCCCTGTTGTTCGTCCTACAGAAACACCAGAACAGAAAAAAGCACGTGAAGAGCAAACTGCTCAGTTGAAAGCGACTGAAGAAGCAGTACGTCGTAAAGCAGCTGAAGAAGCGCAGCAACGTACGCTTGAGCAAATGCGTCAGATGGCATCAAAATATTCAAATGATGATGCAACTGCAACCATTCGTGTTATTGATGATTCACCTTTAGCTGCTGGTCTTGTTGGTCAGGCATATGAAGATTCTTTCAATAAGGAAGACCGTGAAATCAAACGCGGTGGCGCGACTGCAAACCCACGTGGTGGTAAGAAAGGCGGTCGTGGTGGCGATGCTCAGTCTGAACAAAGCTTTAGCAAGAGCCATCACAAGCGCGGCTTGAAAACAAGCCAAGCCAACAAGCATGGTTTTGAAAAGCCTGTGAAGAAACAGGTTTATGATGTAGAGATCGGTGAGAAAATCATTGTTGCCGATCTTGCACAGAAAATGGCTGTTAAAGTTCGTGAAGTCATCAAGACCCTCATGAAAATGGGTGAGCTTGTTACTCAGAACCAAGCGATTGATCAAGATACCGCTGTACTTGTCGTTGAAGAATTGGGTCATAACCCAGTATTGGTTTCTGATACACAAGCAGAAGATAACTTATTGGTTGCAGCTGAAGAAGCGCGTGGTGAGCAAACAACTCGTCCACCAGTCGTTACAATCATGGGTCACGTTGACCATGGTAAAACGTCATTGTTGGACCGTATCCGTCGCTCTAAAGTGGCAGCGGGCGAAGCGGGTGGTATTACTCAGCACATTGGTGCTTACCATGTTGAAACTGAGAAAGGCATTATTACTTTCTTAGATACACCGGGACACGCAGCGTTTACGTCTATGCGTGCACGTGGTGCGAAAGCAACTGATATCGTGGTACTTGTTGTTGCTGCTGATGATGGTGTAATGCCACAAACAGCTGAAGCAATTGACCATGCGCGTGCTGCTGGTACGCCAATCATTGTTGCAATCAACAAAATGGATAAAGAATCAGCTGATCCAGATCGCGTATTAAACGAATTGACCACCAAAGGTATCGTACCTGAAGAGTGGGGCGGTGATGTTCCAATCGCTAAAGTATCTGCACACTCTGGTGAAGGTATCGATGGTTTACTTGACCTGATCCTGATCCAATCTGAATTGATGGAGCTTAAAGCTTCTGCTGAAGGTGCGGCACAAGGTGTTGTAATTGAAGCACGTGTTGATAAAGGCCGTGGTGCAGTAACCTCGATTCTTGTACAAAACGGTACATTGAACATTGGTGACCTTGTATTGGCAGGTTCATCGTATGGTCGTGTACGTGCAATGTCAGATGAAAATGGTCAACGTATCACTTCTGCAGGCCCATCAATTCCTGTAGAAATCTTAGGTTTACCAGAAGCGCCAATGGCGGGTGATGAAGTTCTTGTTGTTAATGACGAGAAGAAAGCACGTGAAGTTGCTGATGCTCGTGCAGACCGTGAACGTCAAAAACGTCTTGAGCGCGCAAGCTCGATGCGTCTTGAAAACATCATGGCATCAATGGGCAAAAAAGATGTTCCAACAGTTAACGTGGTACTCAAAACTGATGTACGCGGTACTTTGGAAGCATTGCATGTTGCACTTGATGAGCTTGCAACTGATGAAGTTAAAGTCCGTGTAATCGGTTCTGGCGTAGGTGCAATCACCGAGTCAGACGTAACGTTGGCTGAATCTTCAGAAGCAGTATTGTTAGGCTTTAACGTACGTGCGGACAATACAGCACGTCAAAAAGCTGACCAAGATGGTATCGATATTCGTTACTACAGCATCATCTATCAATTGATTGACGATGTGAAAGCTGCAATGAGCGGTAAGCTTGCACCTGAACACCGTGAGACTATCTTGGGTGTTGCTGAAGTGCGTGAAGTATTCCACTCAAGTAAGTTTGGTGCAGCAGCAGGCTGTATGGTACTTGAAGGTGTATTACACCGTAACAAGCCAATTCGCGTATTACGTGATGACGTGGTTGTGTTCCAAGGCGAGCTTGAATCTCTTCGTCGCTATAAAGAAGTGGTTGAAGAAGTTCGTGCTGGTATGGAATGTGGTCTTGCAGTCAAAGGCTATAAAGACATCAAGGCACAAGACAAGATCGAAGTGTATGATGTTCAATTGATTAAACGGAGTCTTTAATGGCGGGTAGCCAACGCTTAAAGCGCATGGCGGATTCGGTACAACGTGAGTTGTCCGAGCTCATCCGTCAGGAGCTTAAAGATCCACGTCTGGGTGGTCTTGTGACCATCTCAGCCGTGAAAGTCAGTGCAGATATGGGATATGCTGAAGTATATGTCACTGTAATGGGCCGTGAACTTGGTGATGACCAAAGTGAAGCTGCAAATAAAGAAACCTTGGATGTCTTGAATAAAGCATCTGGTTTCCTGCGTCATGAGTTGAGTCGTCGTATCAAGACACGTATTACGCCAAGATTGCGTTTCCATTACGACAAGACCAATGCCTATGGTAACTATATGTTTGGTCTGATTGCTGAAGCGGTTAAAGATCTGCCTGAACAAGAGCAAGATGAACAAAAGTAAATAGATATAAAAAAGCCACCTTCGGGTGGCTTTTTTATGCGCTGAATAAAAGTGTTAATCTTTCTTCAAAGGATGACGACGGTAGCGTTGCCAAGGAAGCGGACGATTTAACGCTTCTGGTACATCACCACTGGTTGAGCGTAAACGTAAGTGAATTGCCGCTTGAGCCATCAAATTCGCTGATACTGGTGCAGTGATAAATGCAAATAAAGTAATCAGCAGCTCTGCAAAACCAAAACGGCCTTGTGTCGCTGAGAAGATCATTGCAGCGATCAAGAAGCTCCCGAGACCCAGCGTACTGGATTTGGTTGGTGCATGTAGACGCATAAACAAGTCTGGCAGACGGATCATGCCGATCGAACCGACCAACATAAAGAATGCGCCAAACACCACAAAGAATGAAATGATAATCTCAAAAATCAATTGCATGCTGGAGCTCCTTAATCAATCACGTGACCGGTTGTGAAATAGCGGGCGAGGGCAGCGGTTGAAACAAAGCCCAGCATTGCAACCAGAAGTGCGCCTTCAAATAAATTGGTGCTGACCCAATAAATGCCCAATACCACGATTAAACAGGTGGCATTCAGGAAGAGTGTATCCAGTGCCAGCAAGCGGTCAATCACAGAAGGGCCGACAATCAGACGAATCAAACACATGAACATGGAGATGGTAATCGCAATTAAACCAATACCCAATGCATAAGGTAAAATAGTCATTTGGTTGCTCCTTCTGCTGTAATCTTCACGTCAAAGATTTCGATTAAAGGCATTTCATAGCGCTTTTTGATGTCCTGAATATCAAGCTCGGCATTATCAGTACTGAGCGCATGCACTAGAATATCACCACGTTCCTGATCAATACCCGCCGAAACCGTACCCGGTGTGGTGGTAATGATCATTGCCAGCAAGGTATTCACTTGTTCGTGCTCGGTGTCCAATGGAACGCGATACCATTTAGGATGCAACTGGTCCATTGGTCCGAGTACCATTTTAGCAACACGGAAATTAGAGATCACGATATCCCAAAGCACCACAAAAACCAGTTTAATGGCAGGCGTCCAGTGAATATGTGGTGTTCTGGCAATAAATGGACTCACTAAACGTGCAATCCCGACTGCCAGAATCACGGCAATTAAAATATCAGTTGCATCCAGACTGTGAGCCAGCATTAGCCAGCTCAGGAAAATCAAAACAGACACAAATGGATGTGGGAACCAACGGTCAAGCAAAGATGATTTTTGCATTAGTGATCCTCCATTGGTTTTAACTGCGTGTTATTTGGAATGGTCGGTGCTTCTAAAACCTGCCCAGCGATTTGACGCTGTTTATATTCGGAAATATGTTCACCTTGTAAGGTCGGCTTGGAAATAATATCCGGAATCAATACGGCATTATGATCTTCTACTTCACCACCATACTTGGTTTCAGGTAAATAGCTTGGATCATAAGGCTGAACACTGATTGGACGACCTTGTGCATCATTTTTCAGAATGGTCTGGTTATATAATGCATGGTTCTGGATTTGCTGAGCAGTTGCTGTGGTATAGCTTTGTATTGGCGCAGCAAAAACCACATAGGCCATCAAGCTGGCAAGCAGGATGTAGATCGCCTTGTCATTACGTTTTGGTGCAACTTCAGGTAAGGCCTGATATTCAGCATAAGCAGCTTCTTTCTGGTCATCTTCTGGAGGCGTTGCACGCCAGAACAGAATAAAACCAACACGTGTCAGCGCGATGATGCTGAGCAAGCTGACAATCAAGATGACTGCAATGATCCAGCCTTGATATGGCGTTTCAGCTGTGGCTTGTAAAATAAAGACTTTGCCCAAGAAACCACTGAAAGGTGGTAAACCAGCCAACATTAACGCAATGATGAAATAGGTAAATGCTGCTGCTTTTTCCTGTTTAATTCTAGGTGCAACTTTCAAATGATCTTTGAAAGAACCACGTTGTGATGTCATCCAGCCACAGAATAAATAGAATGCCGCTGCGATTAAAGTACTGTGTACTAAATAATAGAGTGCCGCAGCCCATGCTGCTGTGTTGAACATGGCAATTGCAATCAGCAAGGTACCAATCGATGACAACACCATAAAGCCAACAAAACGACGGAGACGTTCTGCACCAATTGCACCAACTACACCATAAAGTGAAGTAATCAAGCCAATAATCAGTAAACAATTCTTGAAAATGCTCTGTGCCATAGCATCATCAAACACGGTTCCATTGACCCGCAAAATCGCGTAAATGCCGACTTTGGTCATAATGGTAAACAGTGCTGCAACAGGTGTGCTGGCAACGGCATAGGTTTTTGGTAACCAGAAGCCGACAGGGAGCATGGCTGCTTTAATACCAAATACCACGAACAGTAAAAAACCACCTGCAATTGCAAGCTTGTGCTGATCACCATCCAAGGTTGGTACAAGACGACCGACATCGGCCATATTTAAGCTACCTACACTGCCATAGATCATCCCTAAACCGATCAGGAACAGGGCAGAGGCGAGCAGGTTAATGGTGACGTAGTGAATTCCCAGTTGAAAACGTGGACGACCTTGACCGTGTAATAGCAACACATACGAAGCCATCAACAGGATTTCAAAAAATACGAATAAGTTGAACAAGTCGCCTGTGAGGAATGCACCCGCGATTCCCATCAACAGGAAATGCACCATGGTATGGAAATAGCGTCCACGCGTGTCCCAGTTATCGCTTGCGAACCAGATTACAGGTACGGCAAGAAGATAAGTGAGCACTAGCATAAATGCAGAGAGTTGATCGAGAACCAGAACAATACCAAAAGGTGCAGACCATTCACTGAGTTGATAAACCGTGATTTGGCCGGTACTGGCAATCGCAAGATAACTGATTGCGGTGATCAGACCTAAAATTGCTGAACCCAGACTGATACCGCGACGCCAAGGTTGACGCCAATCGCGTTTTAAAGAACCTGCACCCGGATTACCCAGTAAGAGCAAGATAAAACTGGTAAAAGCCGGAATTAAAATACTGATAATCGGAGCGTGAGCGTGCCAGAAAGTATAAAAATCAAACATTATGGCTCATCCTCACGTGGGTCATAAGTCAAGGTGGGTTCTTCTTTAGAGTCGACATGATCAGTACCTGATTCATAACGGCTGCGTAAGGCAAGTTGCACAATAAATGCTGTGGTTGCAAAGCCAATGACAATGGCTGTCAAGACCAGTGCCTGTGGCAATGGATCGGTGACTTTGGTGGCTTGTGTCAAAACAGCAGGGGCGTTAATTTGCAAGCGCCCCATTGCGAACAGGAAAAGGTTGACCGCATAACCAATCATGGCAAGGCCAAGCACAACAGGAAACGTTCTGGCACGTAGAATCAAATAAATACCTGTTGCCGTTAATAAACCAATCCCTGAAGCGAGTAAAAATTCAATACTAACCATTTTCTTTATCTCCACTTGGGATCGGGCCTGACATACTGGAGTGACGTGAGTCCCCCAAGACCGAGATCAATAACATGGCAGCCCCTACAACGGTAATATAGACACCAGTATCAAAGGCAACAGCCGATGCAAGGTGCATTTTTCCGAGTAAAGGTGCTTCCACATAAATATGTGCACTGGTGAGGAATGGACGCGCCCAGAACCATGCTGCAATACCAGTTAAACCTGCAATGGTTAAACCAGAACCAATCCACAACTCATAAAGACGTCCAGATTTGGCTTTGATCATCTGTTCAGTCTGGTCTTGTCCCAGCACGATGTACTGGATCACCAAGGCCATTGAGGTAATTAAGCCTGCAATGAAGCCACCACCTGGAAGGTTATGACCGCGCATGAAAATATACACACTCACCACAAGCGCAAGCGGCAAGATCCATGATGCAGTAATACGTAACATCAGTGGAGATGGGTTAAAACGATAAGTCAGACCTTGTGTCATGGTCGTGCCATGCGCACGCATGCCATCCATCAAGCACAGCGCACCAATTGCCGCGATGCCCAATACGGTGATTTCACCGAAGGTATCGAATCCACGGAAGTCCACGAGGATAACGTTGACGACATTTGATCCGCCGCCAAGTGGAATCGCCTGTTGCATGAAGAACCATGAAATTGAATTATGGTCACGTGTCAGTAACAACCATGCAATCCAGCCAATCCCTAAACCGCCTGCGATTGCCAGACTTGCATCTCTCCAGCGACGTGAACGACTTGATTCATATGGCGTCAGTTGCGGTAATAACGACAGACTCATTAACAGTAAAACCGTCGTAACAACGTCTACGGTAATTTGTGTTAATGCAAGGTCAGGTGCAGACATGGTCACGAAAACCATGGTCACCACTAAACCAACCGCACCACTGATTAGAACCGCTTTGATTCGTTCATGATGGAACCAAAGCATCATCCAGCAACCAGAGAACAAAGTGAGCCATAAAACAATAGCCACCCACGGTGCATGTGTCAGTTCTCGTGTACCTGTGGTGAGTCCCTGATTCAACAGCGGCAGTGCCACCATGACAATACTAAAGAGGACGATCCAGAGCAGATAGCTTTGCAGAGAACCATTTTCGGTGGTCTGCTTCATGCGGCGACTGCTGAGCAGTAAATGTTTCAGGAATAGATCGAATAGAACTCTGCCCTGAAATTTACCCAAATGAGGATCAAGATCAATCTTGCGAATGCGTCCGTCTTTCGCTAGTGCGAAATAGAACAATGCCCCACCAATCAAGGCAATCACACTCATTAGCAACGGTGCATTAACCCCATGCCAAATCGCAAGATGCACACCTTCAAATTCAGGTTGAGCCAGACTTGCACGCGTTACGCTATTCACGAGCGTGCCAGCGAGTAGGGCAGGGAGGATACCGACCAAGATACACAAAGTCGCAAGAATGATTGCAGGCAAGCGCATGCCTAATGGTGGTTCATGCGCATCTTTATTTGGAACCTGTTTACCAAGTGGGCCATCGAAGAAGACACCGTGAACCAGACGAATCGAATAACTCACCGCAAAAATACCTGCCAAGGTCGCAACGATCGCTGAGATCACCATGACTGGGCCAGATAGATTTGCCAGTAATTCAGTAAAGAACATCTCTTTGGAGATGAAACCATTGGTCAGTGGAACGCCTGCCATAGATGCAGCGGTGATCATGGTCAGGGTGGCAGTGAATGGAAGCAGTTGCCAGACGCCACTGAGCTTACGTAAATCACGTGTACCCGTTTCATGGTCGATAATCCCTGCAATCATGAACAATGCCGCTTTAAAGGTGGCATGGTTAATGATGTGGAATACAGCCGCTGCAACTGCGAGCGGTGAACCGATACCGAGTAAGCAGACAATCAGACCTAAATGACTGATGGTCGAATAAGCCAGTAATCCTTTGAGATCTTCTTTAAAAATCGCAAAACCTGCGGCCATACACAACGTGAATAAACCGACAAAAGTAACGATGTTGTGGTATAGCGCAGCACCAATAAAAATAGGCGCTAAACGTGCCAGCAGGAAAATCCCTGCCTTAACCATTGTTGCCGAATGCAGGTAGGCCGAAACAGGCGTGGGTGCCGCCATGGCATTGGGTAACCAGAAGTGAAACGGGAACTGCGCACTTTTGGTGAAAGCCCCAAGTAAAATTAACAGTAAGGTCGGAACAAAAAGCTCATGTTGCTGAATGGTATCTTTCATCAGCACCAGTTGATCAATTTGATAGGTGCCTGTGATTTGACCCAGTAAGACAAAGCCCCCCAGCATTGCCAAACCACCCATTCCTGTAATTGTAAGAGCCATACGGGCACCACGCTGGGCAGCATCATACTGACTCCAGTAACCAACCAGCAGGAAAGAGGAAATACTGGTTAACTCCCAAAACACCAATAACAGGATCAGGTTGTTGGAGAGTGAAATCCCGAGCATTGCTGCCATAAACAGCATTAATAATTGATAGAGTTTACTGAGCGAGTTCTTCGGGCTGAGATAATAATAGGCATAAATATAAATGAGTGTGCCGATACCGCTAATCAGCAGACCAAACAATAAACCTAATGCATCTAGGCGAAAACTAAGATTGATTCCAAGCTGTGGAAGCCAGTCCCAGCTTTGTTGCAGGGTATTGCCCTGAAGAACCGTTTCTGCCTGAGTAAGAAGTAAAATAAAACAGCTAAGGCTGATGCCAATCGCCCCAAGTGCCGTCACGCCCCGTGAAATACGTTGCAATTGTGAGACAAGGGTGGTGCCGAGTATGAGCGGTAATAGGATAATAATCGGTAGCACACTGGTATCCATGTCGATGATTTAGGTCGAGACCTAAGGGTGAATTTTTTTCAAGACTTACAGGCACTCAAAGAGAATACCAAAAACTTTAAATCTTGAAGCCCAATCAAGTTAACGGAGGCAGCAAGTTGTATTGCACAACTTGAAAATAAAAAATGAGATTTATTTTACTACAAAACATCAATAAAAATCTGATGTTATTACATGAAAATAACAACACTTTTTGTTTTAAACCACAGAATTATCCAGTTCGGGCAATCGATTAAAGTGGGCTCTCCTGCGGGGTGTCATCTATCCTGAGCAAGTTGATTAAATCGCTCTTTTCTTGTTCATTTAGACCCTGAATCTGATGAAATAAATCATCCACTTTGTTCGATAAAGGATCAGCTTGCAGCAAATTCTGTTGTTCGATTAAGCTCATTTCTTCTGTTTGCGCTAACTCTTGATACAAGGCAGAAAGTTGTTGTTGGGATGCTTCCAGATCGATTTCATAAACGCCTTTTTGATCCAGTTTCAGGCATTGGTATTGCGCAGCATGCTCCAGCAAAGCATCACGGTTGCCTGTGCTAATAATTTGCAGACGAGGGAATGCTTCATGTAAGCGCGCCAGAATTTCAGCACACATATGCTGGTCGAGCTGATGATCAATCTGATCAATCAGCAAAATGCCTTCACCTTCCAGACAGGGATTAAAACAATGCTGATTCAATAAACACAATCGTCGGCTAATATCTCCCACCAACGCAATCCATGCTTTCATCGAAGCAGACAGCAGTTGAAATGGCAGCGTCTTTTCCTGATAGCGCACCATTAACTGAAGTTTGGGAACGTATTGAATATAAATATCATTCAGTTCGGGAAAAACAGTTTGCAGACTGCTTTTCAAGGCATACAAATTCGGTGCAGACAATTGTTTAGGATGATTGACCAGTTCCTGCTGCAATTCTTGCAAAATTTCTGACTGGTTTTGCTGATTAAAATCGTTGCCCATTAAACGTCTGACAATGTGAGCCGAATGCGCATTTTCCACATCGCTGATTTCACGCAACCATTCAAAAAACCGTGCAAAAGTGGTGTAAGGAATTGCTGTTAGATCATAGGCGGCAATTTCCTGCAAAGTCCCCGGCGTATTTTTACTTTGTAAATTAATATCTTGTACAAAGCGTTCAGCGGGATAATAGGCGATCAATGGTAAGCCGAGTAGCGGATCCTGCTGATTGGTTTTCTGGTACAGCGTTACCAGCTGGTCGAGTTGCTGGGTTTCCACCTGACTGATGCCAACACCTTGTGCATTGAAGGTTTTGTACAATTTCCACATGCAGGTTTGTGTATCTTCGGCCTGTGCATTACTACTTTCAGGCAAAGCGCCATTCAGCTCGCTGCTCATGCGGACATGAATCTGGATTTTGGCTTGTAGTCTATTTAACAGAATATCCTGATCGGCAATCACGACCCCAGCGGTGCGTATATCTTTATAGCGTGCAGAAAACCAGGTCAGGCTTTGGTAGATATTCTTTAAAATCGTGCTTTTACCAGTGGCCTGATCACCCAGAATCAAGGTAATGGGGTGTTGTTCAGGATAGAAATCGAGTTTTAAATCCCGAAACATCCCGATGTGTTTAAATAGAACCGATTCAAGTTGCATAAGCTGACCTCAATCATGAGCGCTTTAACCTGCTGACTGACGAAGACTTGAGGGCGCCCGCTGTTTTAATTGTTGTATTAAGTCGTATAAATGATGAATATTTAAACTTACTTTAGCACGCGTGCAGGCCACGTAAAGTAGTCTTAACTCTTCATCTGTAATTTTATGTTCCATTCCATTTATTTTAAATTGGTAATCGTCTTCGATATGAACCCGATTCCATTCCAGACCTTTGGCTTTGTGTGCAGTTGAAATGACATAGTCTGCCTGTTCAATCGGCGTAATTTTTGCCAATGCTTTTTTCAGCGGTTCAGTTCCGTGATCATCAACCAGCTTCACTAAAGGTTTGATATCGCTACCATCATTGGTTTCACAATATTCATGCACATCATGCCATGAGTTGAACCAAGCCAGTTCAGGCACATCGGTAATCCGTTTACCTTGTTTCAGCAAACTTGCGGCATCGACAAAGCGGCTGAGTTTTTGATGATCGGCTTGCAGGCTGACTTTATCACCATGCACCAGACCAGAAAGCAGTAGTTCCATCGCGCGGGCATTGGTACGGCAAAGGATGGCATCACGCATTTTAGTATGCGGTTTATTGACCACACTTGATTTTACATTTGGATTGCCGAGTAGAGGAACGGTTTCGTTCAATGCACCCAGCAAGCTGTTGGCAACATCGGCAATCGCTTCACCAAAACGAAAAGAGGTGGTGAGGCGACTTTCAGGCAAAGGCATTTGTTGCATGGCATTGATTGCACCACGCCATGCATAGATTTGCTGATGCGCATCACCGACATAAATCACTTGGGTACTTTTTTGACGCAGTAAAATCCCTAGCATCAATGGGTCTGCATCCTGTGCTTCATCGAACAGCACATAATCTGCAGGAATATTCGGTTCTGATAAGGCCCATAGTTTCAGGTAAATATCATGCCCGATTCCAGCCTGATGATTCGGATCAATCGATTCCAGCCAACGGCGTTCTACCGCAGGATAAAGGTGCTGCTGTAAGGCTTCAATATCATCCAGATGTAACCAGCTCGGTGCCTGAATATGACGTGGGGCAGGGTATTGGGAACTGGTCGAACAAAAGTAGCTCACCGCATTGGCCACCAGACTGGCTAGACGGCTGGGCATCAATACATATTTTTCATAACGTCCGCCCATTAAGCGACGCAGAGTAATTGGCTCTAAGCGATATTCTTTGGCAATAAAACTTGGGCTGAGACGGGGCAGACGTAACTTGTCGGTGACTCCACGTGGAACACTGCGAAATGCCAGTGAGTGGAAGGTACGACAGTTTACGTTGCCATGAAATTTATTCTGTGCTTCAGAAGCAATAGCCTTGTTAAAGGCCAGATACATACCACGCCGTTCGGGCATGGCATCACTGATCATTTGCAAAGTGGTGGTTTTACCTGTGCCAGCATACGCAATCACTTTAAAAGATTGACCTAAACGGGCATTGTCTATGGCTATCGCTTGCTCATAGGTGGCTTTTGGCTTTTCTATATTTGACACAGGCTCTATTTACGCTTCTTTACTACGGTTCGCTTTTTCAACTAAACCAGATAAACCTTGGCGACGTGCCAGCTCATCTAGTACCACTTGCGGATCAAGGTCGAAATAACCCAGCATGACAATACTGTGGAACCAGAGATCAGCGACTTCATAAACCAGATCGTGTTTATTTTCCAGTGAGGCGTGCACCGCATAATCTTTGGCAGCGATAATACTTTCGACACTTTCCTCACCGACTTTTTCTAAAATTTTATTGATGCCTTTTTTGTAAAGGCTGGCAACATAAGAGTTATCTGCTTCGGCATTTTTGCGTTCTTGCATCAAACGCCCGAGATAAGCAAGCACATCCACCTGTTCACTTTGAACGTGATCATGTGCTTCAACTTTTGCAGATGCGCCGTAAATCGCTGTCGGATCTTTGAGTTGGGCATCTACGATTTCCCAACCTTGTGGGGTGAGCTTGCGATAGAAGCAAGATTCACGGCCCGTGTGGCAGGCAATACCACCATGCTGTTCAATTTGTAGAATAATGACATCGGCATCGCAATCGAGACGAATTTCATGCACGGTTTGAAAGTGCCCTGACTCTTCACCTTTGTGCCACAACTTTTGACGTGAACGCGAGTAATACACCGCCTGATTTTTTTCAGCAGTGAGTTGTAAAGCCTCACGATTCATCCACGCAACCATTAACACTCGACCAGTTTGATGATGTTGTGCAATGGCAGGAACAAGACCATTGGAATCAAATTTAACTTCATCTAACCAGTTTGACATGAGTGAAAATCCATTGGGTGGAAAGCAGCTAGTGTAGCGTTTGTGGCTGGGGTTGGCTATGCTTGTGGGGTAAAAAATCGCGGATAGGGCATTAAAGATAGTTTGAGATTTCAATCAAATTCTGATCTGGATCACGAAAATAAATCGAAAGGATTTTTCCCATCGCACCTGTTCTTTGCACTGGACCTTCAATGATTTCAATCTGCTGTGCCTGAAGGTGTGCAATCACTTCATTGAGTGGCGTTTCCGCAATAAAACATAAATCGGCTGAACCTGCGGTTGGTCGAAATGCTTTAGGTTCAAACTCTTTGCCGGCTTGATGCAGATTAATTTTTTGAGTGCCGAATTGTAGTGCCTTGCGGTTTTCACCGAAATGAATGACTTTAAAGTTCAGGGCGGATTGATAGAACTTACAAGTTGTCTCAATATCGGCAACGGTCAGAACCAAATGATCTAGATGGCTAATTTTCATATTTCACTGTGCTCATTCATATTCAGGGACAGATGCATTGGTATTTTTCAATGCATGGTTTGATCCAGCATAATGTGCCACTTGCTGATAATCCAGTTGTTGAAATAGTCCAGTTTTTAAACCTGAAATGGTAATTGCCATTTCTTTACGGAAGTAGGGAATTTGATACATCCATGGGAAAGTCAGATCGCGTATGCCGCCCGCCCACCAATGATCAGATTGATACAATGGCGTTAATAATCGGCTGAGAAACTGGTAGAACTGGGTCGAAGAACGTCGATGTTGATGGTAGTGTTGCCAGAGCATCGGCCAGTCAGTTTGCTGATGATGGGTTGCAGCCTGTAAGGATTGAGAAAAAGCCCATGCATCCAGTAAAGCCATATTGGCACCTTGCCCCAGTTGTGGACTCATGGCATGGGCAGCGTCACCGATCACACCGGTTCGACCTTGTCCAAATTGTGACATCACCACATCACGATATTGAGCGGAAAGCCATTGAGGTTGATTCTGTTCATTTGTCAAAAGCTGTTTGAGCCATTCTCCAACCTCAGGCCAACGATCGCCGACTTGCTTTAACCATTGTTGTTTCGCTGATTCATCTTTTAGAAAAGCGCCCAGTTGCGGGGTAGGCAAACTCCAGAACACACTAGAAAGGCGTTGCTGTGGAGCGGTCGGGATTGCACCTGTAGGCAGCACACCCATCATGATTTTTGAGCGGTCATAAAATTGATGCAAAATTTCAGGATTTAAGTTTGGGCATTCTGGCACGATACTCCATGCCGCACCCCACGGATAAGCCTGATCCACTTTTACCCATGCTTTAGGGCGTAACTGGCTACGTGCACCATTGGCAATCAGTACCGCATCAAAATGTTGATCAAATTTCTGTTGCTGATACGTACCGAATAGCCGAACTTCATGGGCACTTTCCTGAATCTGGTCGATCGAGTGACTCATTCGCCAAGTGACATGACTAGAATATTCAGCCAGCTTTTGGGTGAGAACGTGACATAAAGTTGCACGATGAATGCCGAGTCCATATAGATTGCTGCCTGCCTCACGATAATGACTATTTACCAACAGTCGTTTATCTGCAAGCTGACCTTCTAATCCTGTGACTCTCGCGCCTAATTTTAGTGCAGATTCAAGTACACCAAGATGTTCAAATACGGCTAAACCTGCGGGTTGTAAAAGTAAACCTGCACCCACAGGGGAAAGTTCATCAACCTGTTCAAATAGCGTGACTTGATTGCCTACACGTGCAAGTAAAATGGCTGTGGCGAGTCCAGCAGTACCTGCACCGACAATCGCAAAGTGTGGAGTTTTCATTGCTTATTCTTTTAAAGTCTTTATTGGAGCATTCAGTGATGATCTTAACTGATCTGCACGACTTTTTAAAAATGAAAATCTAAGCGCTTTTTTAAATATTAGATGGGTTTATTTAGGTTGATCTTGCCCAGTGGTCATTTTGAGGAGGGTGCGGTCTTTTTTGATAAAGTGGTGATACAGTGCTGCACCTGCATGCCCAAGGATCAACATCCAGATCAGCCATTGTCCAAGAATTTGCTTATGAATAAAATCAATCGGTTGCTCAAATTCTTCAAAGGTTAAGCCCAAGCCTTGTGAAATCCAGCTTTGGAACAGGGCTGTATGCTCAAATTGGGGGATCTCAAACAGGAAAAAGAATTCCGTATTTACACTGGTACCTAAATAGCCTGTTAATGGTGCAATGATCATAATGGCATATAAGGCAAAATGCCCTGCATGCGCTGCAAAAGTCATGAGCGGGCTGGCAGGTTCTAACTTCGGTTGTGGATTGCTAAGACGCCAGATCACGCGAAGGATGACAAGCACTGCAATACTTACGCCGACAGAAAGATGCATTTGTAGAGCAGTCCAGTTTTCAGCTGTACCTTTTTCAGTAAACCAATGGCGGTAATAAACACTGCAATAGGCACATAAAAATAGCAATGCTGTGGTCCAGTGTAGCCATCTTGCAATTGTGCCGTAATTCTCTGCGCTATTCCTTAAACTCAAATTTGCATCCTTTCACATCTGTTTTTTTTAATTTGATTGCCTTAGTCGTAGCTTCGATGAGCAATCAGCAAAAAATAATCATCTACTTCTCAAAACAGGAAAAGGGCTCAGGTAAGGATGGCCTAAGTTCAATATAAAATTTTCCTGAAATGATTTTTAAATTGAAAATTGGCTGCGTTTTTGCTGGGTTTTAAGAAAAAATGAATTTGAGGGCAAAAAGAAAGGCCATATCTATCGATACAGCCTTTGTTTGATTTAAAGCAGAATTTATTTCGCAATACGCCAAAGCGCCAACAGGCTACTCAGTACAATCAATACAATGGAAATAAACCACGGTGTAATAATGGCAATGGTCAGCAAAATCAGCATGGTGCTGCCAAACATCCAGCTACGACGTTGCTGTTGCTGCATTTGCAAACGCATGTGCTGGATTTCACGGAGTTGCTTGTCATGCCATGCAGACTGGTTTTTTAATCCATTCAGACTATCAATCAACAGGCTTGGAATGTCTTGCGCGCCAAGTAACAGATCTGGGATTTGCTGTCCGAGCTCTTTCACATTCTTGACGGGATTCATATTGGCTTTCACCCATTCGGTCAGAATCGGTTTTGCCAGTTTCCAGATATCCAGTTGCGGATAAAGATCAGTACCCAAACCTTCCACATGCACCAGTGTCTTGAGCAGTAGCATGAGTTGTGGTGGAATTTCCAGATGGAAACGACGGGCAATATCCATGACCTGAATCAGGATACCTGCAAAATCCAGTTGATCCATCGGCTTTGAAACCATTGGCCCAACAGTACGGCGCATTTCACGCGATAATGCATCCTGATCCGTACCCGGTGGAATCCAGCCTGCCTGATGCACGATTTGAATCAATTGCATAAAGTTGCTGTTCATCACCGCAAGCAACATACGTGCAACCGTCATCTGGTCATGCTTGGAGAGTTCACCCATGATGGCACAGTCCAGCGCAATAAAGCGTGGATTGCTTGGATTAATAGTCTCGACAAAGACATTTCCCGGATGCATATCTGCATGGAAAAAATTATCTCGGAATACTTGGGTGAAGAAAATGGTCAGGCCTTTTTCTGCCAGATCCGCACGATCCATGCCTAAACGGTCAAAGGTCGCGATATCAGAGATCGGCACGCCAGTAATACGTTCCGCTACCATCACATCTTTACTGTCCATATAGACTTCAGGCACGTACATCATGCTTGAACCTGTAAAGTAGTGACGCATACGACGGGTATTATCGGCTTCCAGACTTAGATCAAGCTCATTTAAAATAATCTGACGATAATCTTGAATAATCTCTGTCAGATGCAAGGCACGGGCTGCTTCCAAACGGTTTTCCAGCCAGTCACCTAACCAAGCCAGAATTTCAAAGTCTTGTAAAATTTGACTGCGAATATCAGGACGAGTGACCTTCACTACGACTTCGCGACCATCATGCAAAGCTGCTGTATGCACTTGTGCAATCGAAGCGGCAGCAAGTGGTTGTTCATCAAAGCGAGAGAACAGGGTGGTCACATCTGCTTTAAGTGATTCCTGAATCCGTTGTTTTGCCAGTTGGGTGTCATAGGGCTTGACTTGATCTTGCAATAACACCAATTGCGATAATACTTCTGGTGGAATCAGGTCGCGGCGTGTAGACAGCAGTTGTCCCAGCTTAATCGCCAGCGGCCCCATTTCTTCAAGTGCTTCTTTCAGTTTAAGCGGATTCTTCTTTTCGCGGCTTGACCAAGCCGCTGGGTGCATTTTAATGATATTTAATGCATGACGTGCTTTAACAGGTAATTCTTCCGCAGGGAACAGGGTATCAAGGCGATAGTGTGCTGCGATACGCCAGAGTTCGTGTAACCGTGTAACATGCGGAATCATATAAAGTCTTACCTAGTCTTATGTGGGTTGCTTTTGTGGATTGAATTGAGCATTCAGCTGTTGAAGCTTGGCTTCCAGACGATCAATTTCCTGATTGAGTTGGCGGGTCTCTCGATTGAGATCATCCATTTGCCAACGTGGGGCAAATAAACCGCTATCTTCTTTTAAGGCATCTTCAACAAAAAATAAATGGCTTTGTAGTGAGCGTTTTAACTGTTTCGGTGCAAGTTGCACTTTACCCAACTCATGTGCCAGTTGTGGACCGATCCACGGGGATAAATGCGCTGCGAGATCTGGCTCTGCTTGCTGCATGATTTTTTGAATATCCTGCAATAAGTGATAATCACCTTGCAATGGAATATTGCCAATCTGATCTATGTCGCTGAGCAATAATTTAACCAGCTCAACCGTATTTTCAACATGTAAGGTTGCAGTTGCATCCTTGAGGGTATGTTGAGGATCAAAAGGGCGCTGTTCAAAAATAGAAGGGCTTTGACTTTGTCCCGTCACGGTCGGTTCGAGACGAACTCTATTCTCATCAAAAAACACATCAACCGAGAGTTGTGGACTATCGATCACAACACGTAATAATTGACCTTGTAGTTGATTAAGCTGAATGCGTGTAATCGCATCCAGATCAATCACATGATGAATGATACGTTCGACTGCACCGAGTGCTAAAATCGACCACATATCTTAAACCTTAAAGTTTGAATCCACGATGAACCGCAACAATACCACCTGTTAAGTTGTGATAGTCACAGCTTTGGAAACCTGCATTTTCCATCATTCCTTTCAGGGTACGCTGGTCTGGGTGCATACGAATCGATTCAGCCAGATATTTATAGCTTTCCGAGTCATTGGCAACCAGTTTGCCCATGATCGGCAATGCTGTGAATGAATAAAGGTCATACAGTTTTGAGAATGGCTCAAACACTGGCTTAGAAAACTCAAGAATCAATAAGCGACCGCCTGGCTTAAGCACGCGATACATGGCTTGTAACGCAGCATCTTTATCAGTCACATTACGCAGACCAAAGCTGATGGTGACTAAATCAAAACTGTTGTCTGCAAATGGCTCTAAAGTTTCAGCATTGGCAAGTACGAAATCAACGTTGGTGCAGCCTGCATCAATCAGACGATCACGACCGACATTTAACATTGATTCATTGATGTCTGATAAAACAACATGACCCTGCGGCCCAACTTCACGACTGAATACTTTGGCTAAATCGCCTGTACCACCTGCGATATCCAGCACATGTTGACCACGACGAACGCCTGACATATTAATCGCAAAGCGTTTCCATAGACGGTGAATACCAAATGACATCAAGTCATTCATGATGTCGTATTTGCTGGCAACGGAATGGAACACTTCGGCAACTTTTTGTGCCTTATCATCACTACTCACGGTTTGATAACCGAAGTGTGTGGTTGCACCAACGTTGCCTGTATTGGCACCACGCGGCAAATTATATTTTGGGATTGAACCTGTTGAGGTCGGCGCTGCATCTTGTTGTAGAGACTGTTGCTGACCTTGTGGTGTGCCTTGTGGAAGTGGCGTGTTTAAGAAAGGGCTGACTTTGTCTGAACTTGGGTTTTGCTCAACTTCTGGGGTAGGCTGTTGGTTTTCGTTAGACATTGTTTTCTCCTAAACTTTCGCTCTAGCGGCACGAATCAGCAAGCATGATGACAGATTTTGTATCTTTTTACAGGGTTTCGCATGTAATTGATATGAATAATATACAGAAAGTCACTTTCTCAAAAGGGTTTTAATTTTTCTTAAGATTTGAAAAGACTCATTTTTCTATTTCAGCCATCATGTGCGTGGCTGAAATAGAAGCAGACTTATCCTAGTCACGGAATGGATTTGGGTGTCCTGCATGAACTTTATCAATAATTTCACGCTCTTTTTCACTAAAGGTTTTAATAAAGGTTGCCGCAGATTTCATGGGTTTCATCGCAGCGAAACCTTCCTGAATAAACTCATACATGCCATCAAACTGGTATTTATGTGCGATGCCTTTGCACATTTTAAAGGCAGCATACATCATGGTTGAACGCATATATTTATCAAGCGTCAGGCCTAATTCATCAAGAAGCTGGAGTTGTTCATAACGCGCTTCACCCTGATCGAGTTTGATCAAGGTCTGGCGCATGATCTCATCCGTTAAAGGTGTTTCGAGGGGATAATCTTCTAACAGTTGCTGAGCAACTTGCTCATCGAGTCGTGTTGCAAGTACCGCTAAACTCACTGATTTAGTGCCTGTTTTAATCGCATTTTCCGGGAGAAGGCTTTCGGCTTTATGGGCATATTTGAGCAGACGTTCGATTTGTTGCGCCATTGCATCAAAGTCTGGCCCACCATATAAGCGATTTAAAAAGTACGCTGCCATAAGCTGGTTCTTGGGTTCGGCAAAGAACTCTGCATGCGTCTCGGCAATACGTGCTTTCATCCATGCCTGTACTTCATGCAATCTCTGCGCAATCGCTGGATTCTGGTGGTAATTCAAAGATTGATATTGTAATAAAAGTTGATCAAATGCAGCGAGTTTTGACATGTTCGAACTCAAAGAAAATAAAACGATAAAATCATAGGCATCATCATAGCGGAGAACCATGACAGCATAAACTTTAAATGCTTAATAATTAGTCACTATAGTCGTGTCGGTACAGTCAACATAAACTGTACACGGGTTTTTCTGCGAACATTTATAGTTTGAACAATAGCAATTTTAATTTTAATAATGAGCCAGTTAGAGCAGCACATGAGTAAACAACAACCCACATTTGAATTACGTGACGAAGATGAACTCTCTTTAGAGCTGATTGAGGCGCAATATGCATTAAAAGAAAGTCGTGATAAGAAAAATGCAAAAAGTGTTCTGGTTCTGGTGAGTGGTATTGAGTTGGCCGGTAAAGGTGAGGCCGTGAAACAGTTACGTGAATGGCTAGATCCTCGTTATTTACGAGTCAAGGCCGACGCACCGCAATTTTTAACAAATAGCCAGCCTTTTTGGCAGTCTTACACCCGTTTTATTCCTGCTGAAGGGCAAATCGTGGTGATGTTTGGTAACTGGTATAGCGATTTGCTTACCACCGCGATGCATGTGTCCAAGCCACTGGATGAAAATTTGTTTGATGCCTATATTGAACAAATGCGGGCTTTTGAACATGATTTGCAAAATAATCATGTACATATTGTCAAAGTCTGGTTTGATTTATCGTGGAAATCGCTACAAAAGCGCTTGGACCAAATCGATGCTTCGGAACAACGCTGGCATAAATTACACGGTCTGGATTGGCGGAATAAAAAACAATACGATACCTTGCAGGGCTTGAGCCAACGCTTTACCGATGACTGGTTTATTATTGATGGCGAAGATGAAAAGTTGCGTGATCAATGTTTCGCACAATATCTTTTGCAAACCTTGCAAGAGTTGCCAGAACACCAGACTAAAGTGACCCAGAAGTGGCAACAGGCAAAAATCCCACAGCGCCTATTGGAACCAGAGCAAGCCAATCTGGAAAAAGAAGATTATAAAGAAGAACTGAGTAAACTGACCAAAAAAGTGGCGGATAAGCTGCGTTTTGATGAGCGCAAAGTCGTGATCTGCTTTGAAGGGATGGATGCAGCAGGTAAGGGCGGTGCAATCAAACGCATCGTCAAAAAACTCGATCCGAGAGAATATGAAATCCATACCATTGCAGCACCCGAACGTTATGAGTTGCGCCGACCTTATTTGTGGCGTTTCTGGAATAGATTAAATGATAGCGGCAAGATTACCATTTTTGACCGTACCTGGTATGGGCGGGTGTTGGTTGAGCGCATTGAAGGTTTTGCCTCAACAGTAGAATGGCAACGAGCTTATAGTGAAATTAATCGTTTTGAAGAAAATCTGGTGGATAGCCAGACAGTGATTGTCAAAATCTGGCTGGCGATTAGTAAAGACGAGCAGGCACTCCGATTCAAGGCACGTGAACAAACACCACATAAACGTTTTAAAATCACAGAAGAAGACTGGCGTAATCGTGAGAAATGGGATGATTATCTCAAGGCAGCAGCGGATATGTTTGAACGAACCGATACCGATTATGCACCGTGGTATGTAATTGCGACGGATGATAAATATTCAGCACGGATTCAGGTTTTAAAAGCAATTTTGCAACAACTGAAGGCGGACTAATCCGCCTTACAGCTAACTTCAATTAAATTAATTGTTACTCGCTAATTGGGCGCTATAACTGCGATGCTGACGGAATACGATCAGTGTCGCGATTAAACTGGTGATTGCGGCGAACATCAGCCAGAAAGCAGGCATGCTCTTATTGCCTGAGGTCTGTACCAGATAGGTTGCAATCATCGGTGTGAGTCCACCAAAAATCGAAGTGGCAAAGCTATAAGCCACGGAGAAACCGGCAATGCGGACTGAACTCGGCATCATTTCAGCTAGTGAAACCACCAGCGCGCCGTTGTAGAAGCTATACAGCAAAGAGAACCACAACAGCACCATCAACATATGCGACAGGCTAATGGTATGGGTCAGCCAAGTCAGTAGTGGATAAGCACTGATAAAGATCAACAAGGTTGTGGTGATTAACAATGGTTTTCGACCAAATTTGTCAGAAAGATGTCCGCCAATCGGTAACAGAATAAAGTTACTTAGCCCAACCATAATCGTGGCGATTAAGCTTTCGGTGCGGGTTAAATGGAGTACTTCTTTACCGTAAGTCGGTGTATAGACAGTAATAAAGTAGAACATTGTCGTTGTGGTGGCGACCATACAAACACCTGCCAGCACAATTTTCCAGTTGGCCGCCAAAGTGCTTAGAATTTGTCGAGTGCTTGGATGTTCTTTACGGGAGGCAAAGGCTTCTGTTTCAGCCAATGACTTACGTAGCCAGAAGATAAATGGAATGATGGCACAACCGACGAAAAAGGGAATTCGCCATGCCCATGCATCAACCTGAGCTTTGGTGAAAATGACACTGACGATATAGCCCAACACAGCAGCGAAGATCACCGCGACTTGCTGACTCGCCGATTGCCAACTGGTGATAAAACCACGGTTATGTGGCTCGGCAATTTCTGCCAAATAAACCGAGACCCCGCCAAGTTCAACGCCAGCAGAGAAACCTTGTGCAAGCCGACCTGCGAAAATGAGGACTGTGGCTGCAAAGCCAATACTGGCATAGCTTGGGGTAAATGCAATGATTAAAGAACCAAAAGCCATAATGCTCAAGGTCACCATTAGACCTTTACGGCGACCGATCCGGTCAACATAAGGGCCAAGTACCAGCGCACCAATCGGGCGCATCAGAAAACTGACAGCAAACACCAAAAAGGTTTTCATCAGTGCGGCATAACTGCTGTCGGAGTGGAAGAAAGTCTCGCCTATCGCCTGTGCATAGAGACCGAAAAGGAAGAAGTCGTATTGTTCAAGGAAGTTCCCGCTGGTCACGTTAAAAATTGCACGGACACGAGAAGGTGATTGGCTAGTTTGCACAACGACGCTCCATCATCTAATTATCATCGAGATGTGGAGATTAAAAATACAATCTTTATGAAAGCTTAAAAAATTAAGTGAATATTAACGTAATTGTGGTGTTTTTTTATGGATGTGTTGGTGTGATGTAAACAGGAGCCTTGAGGTGTGAAGTAAATAACACATGAATTTGGTCGAGTAATAGGGGCAATTTTCAGTTTTTCATTTCACCTGACCAAACCAATAAAAAGCAGGTATTTAAATCGATACCTGCTTATTTTTGATTTAAGCAACAATGGTATTACGGCTTTTTTGCTGAATCCGTTTTGCCAGATTATAGCAATCCTGGACATGCGCTTCAGTGATTTTGCGCATCATGAAATAGCCAAGACTGGCTGCCACAAGTTGTCCGCCTAAAGGAATAAATTTAGTCACCTGTTTGGTGGCAATCTTGGTGAAAAAGCCATTAAACGACTTTTTCATCGCGGTACGCGCCACCACAAAACCTGAAAACTCAAATCCGCGCTTACGTAGTTCGTCCCAGTGAACTTTTTTAGTTTCAGGGTCGTAAACACTGATATGTTCAGGTGCTAAACCAAAGCGGGCATTAATATCGGGAATAATCTGGGTCAGCATACCCAAATCAACCACCACATCAAAGAATGGAATCGGTACAATTGCTGCGCCTGCGGACCAATATGCACGTTTTTTAGTGAGTTCTAAACATTCGTCACGAATTTGTTCCAAGTTTAAACTTGGGTCAATGGAATCAGGAATTTTTTCAATTTTCATAAAGTTATACCTAAAGTCTATCCCTTGATAGTACATTCAATCGTATTGAATGGTGAATTTCAAAACAATTTTTTTGTTGGATTGTGTATTTAACGTGACTTCATGATATGAAGTTGAATGTTGTATAGTGACTATTATGGACGTTTTCGTGCAACAAAATGATCATTTTTTGATGAGGTTATATTAATACATGGGTATTCATGTTATTCAAAGTCAACGTCTTGAAGTGTTATTACAAGGCGTGATGGCATCAATTACCCAGCCCAGTGATTCACCTTTTCAGGTGTTTAAAACCCAGCATTTTATTGTCCCGAGTCCTGCACAAGAACAATGGTTAACACAGAAAATTGCTGAACAGCAAGGCATGACCGCCAATTATCAGTTTCATCAGCGTATTCGTGGTTTTCAGTGGTATGCCTATCAGCAGGTGCTTGAAAATAAAGAGCAGGTGCGAAAGGCCAATATTCCACGATTAATTTTAAAATGGCGTATTCACCAAGCCTTACAGCCCTTTATCCGTGCTGATCAGCTCGATCTTGCTACAGATCATCCTTTATATTCAATTGTGCAGCGCATTTATGACAGTGCGGCGCAATTACCGCAGGGCACAGAAAAACAGTTAAAAAAGCAGAGCATGTTGTATTGGGTGGCGGAGCAGGTGTCGCAACTCTTTAATAACTACATGATTTATCGCGGTCATTGTCAAAAAGGCTGTCGCAGTGAATGCAGTTGCACAACCAACTGGCTCTCGACTTGGGGACAGAATAAAGCACTGGATATTGAACAGCTGATCGCCCAGACGGATCAGCAGACCTCAGCCTTTAGCTTAAACCAGACCGAGCAACTGGAAGCGTGGCAGCGCTGGTTATGGCAAAACTATTTTCATGATGACTTTATTGAAATGCAGGGGATTGATGCTGATTTCTGGAAGACTTTAGACAATGAGCAGACACGGGCAAAAGCTTTAGCACAATTACCGAATCAGGTGATCGTTTTTACGGTGCTCGATTTGCCACCCAGCCAGCTGCAGTTTTTACGCCGTTTAGGTCAATATCTTGATGTGGTGATTTTGCACTATAACCCTTCACAAGAATATTGGGCGGATAGTGTCGATCCCTTGTGGAAGCAACGTTATGACTTGGGTGTGAAAGAACGTTTTATTGCCAAGCATCCCAAGGCAACCGATGCAGAAATTGCTGCTTTTTTTGAGCGTTTCAGTTTAGGTTTTAATGCCCTAAATCGTGAATCTCGTCATCCTTTACTCACCCGTTTAGGCAAGCAGGCGCGTGATCACTTTTCCTTGTTATCGCAACTTGCAACGGGCGAGGAGGGGAAATGGGTCGATGCATTTGAAGATTATTTCCCCGAGACCTTACTGGGCAAAATCCAGTCGGATATTTTCTATCTGGCAGAGCCATTATCTGAGCAATATGAATTGGCAGCCGAGGATAAATCGGTTCAGTTCCATGTCTGTCATTCGAGCCTCAGACAGCTGGAGGTGTTAAAAGAACAGCTCTTACATTGGCTTTCCCAGTCAGATTCATCACCACGTCGTCCCAACGATATTCTGATTCTTACCCCGAATCTGGCTGAGCTTGAGCCGCTGATTCGTAGTGTTTTCCCTTCAGTACCCAATGATCATGATGTGTTCTTACCCGTTAAAATTGCAGGTGTGGCCCAGCTCGATGCACTGAATGCTTGGCGGGCAGTGCTGGGGCGTTTGCAACTGACACAAACCCGAATGACGCAAGATGATTTTGCTGACTGGTTGAATCTATCGGCAACCCAACAGCGTTATGGACTAGATTATAGTCAGGCACAACGCATCCTGACCTTGCTAAATGAAGCGGGTTTTAAACGCGGTCTGGATGAGGAGCATCTCAAGCACAGTTTAAGTGCCGATGATCAAGATTACCGTTATAGCTTTAAGTTTGCTTTAGATCGTTTGGCTTTAGGTATTGCCGTGCCTGCGCATGTAATGGTGCAGCAAACTTTAAGTTATGCAGGGGTACAACCAAGTGATTTTGAACTGATTGGTATTCTGATCCAGATATATCAGGATTTGTCGGTGCGACGTCACTGGCTGGTAGCGCATGAGCAAGGCCAGCGCTTACCGGTAGAGACATGGCTAAAACGCCTGAAAGCAGATGTTCAAGAGTTTGAGCAGGCAGATATTGTGGCCTTAAAAGCTGTGCGTGAGATTATTCAGAAGCAGGAGCGTATGCTGACGCTGGCAAGTTATTATGAAGATATGGAAAGCCAGTTACGCCAGATTTCTTTGCCTCTGCCTTATATCATTGAAGAAATTCAACGGACGCTGGAAAGCCAGTCAGCGCAGGTTGAACCCACAGGGCAAATTACCTTTAGCCAGATCGGTCAGATACGGCCAATTCCTTATCGACTGATTGTGATGTTGAATCTGGATACAGGAAAATTTCCAAATCGTGATAGTCATATTCCTTTTGATTTGATGGATGCGTTACGTCAGCAATTGGGGGATCGTTCTCGTCTGGAAGATGATCAGGGCGCTTTTTTAGATGCGGTCTTGCTGGCGCAGGAACAATTATGGTTGTTCTATAATGGTTTTGATGTGAATGATGGTGAAGTACGAGAGCCATCTAGTGTATTACAGAACTTCCGCGATCATTTGGCACTGATTATAAAGCCGCCCCTCGCTAAATCTCTCTCAAAGGGAGAGACTTCATTGGGGGAGATTTCTCTCAGCCCATCTTTAAAAAAGGGTGACTCTGGAGATATAGAGGATTTTTCTAAAGAATTTGCAGCCTTACAACTCCCGACACAGTTGTATCCACTTTTCTATATTCATCGCTTACAACCCTTTGATCCATTAGGCTTTATGGCAGAACAAGGCCATATTCGTTTTCAAGATCAATGGTTTAAAGTTGCTTCGCAAATCCAGCAGGAAAAAGGCGAACGAGCGGCTTGGGTCAATACCGTTTATCCCGTTGAAAATAATGAAATGCTGATTCTGGATGGTCAGCAATGGATTCAGGATGTCACTTTCCCAGCCCGTTTGTACTTAAAAACTTTGGGTGTAGAAAACCTGAGTGCAACAGAACTCGTTGATCAAACTGAGCCTCTATTGCTAGATGGTTTGGGTAAATATGCCATTCGTCATTTTTTACAGCAGCATGATGACAAGACTTCACCTCAGTTATTACAAGATCAGTTGCCTGTTGGCAAAGTCCAGCAAAGTGCTTGGCAGCAAAGCCGCTTAGAGCAACAGCGTTTACTGGAACGTTTGCAGCAATATGCTCCAGCGCCGACAGAAACCACACAGCGTGTTTGGCGGGTGTCGAAACATTTACAGATCGGTTGTATGACCCCGAAACACATCGGGCAGGACTGGATTAGTCTGGATGCCTCAAGCGCACGTGCCAAACGTCTTGCCAAGGTCTGGCTAGAGTATCTGTTGTGGTTAACTGTATTGAATCATGAAGCTGCGACTGAAAAACGCCGTATCGTGGTGTTTAGTGATCAGACCGTGATTTGTGAAGGCTTGAGTTCCCAGCAAGCACAGACTTATTTACAGGCGTGGCTGGAACTATGGCAAACTGCACAACAACAGCCTGTGGTTTTACCTGCGGCATTGATGTTGAAGCCACTGGAAAAAGCTAAACAATACGAATGGTTTGAACTGGATTCAAAGCAGGTGTTCGTGGAAGATAGTCAAAAGCAGGTGCTGAAAGATTGGAATGATACAGGCGATTTCTCTGGCTTTGATATGACCCAGAATGAAGCCTGTAAGTTACATCGGGACTGGCAGTTTATTTTGCAAGAACAGGATGCAGCAGCATTATTGCAATATGCTTGTGATCACTATTCCTATTGCTTGTACCAGCCTATTTTTGAATTTTTACGTGTGGAATAGCAGATCGGCAACGCCCGCTTGTTGAGTGTAGGAATATCTTGATTGTCCTATATCAACAAGCGTTGGAGTATGGGGACTGTTAATCAGCATTGAGTTTGACCAGCTCGACTCGTCTATTCTTCGCTTTTCCTTGCTCGGTCTGATTATCTGCAATCGGTTTAGTCTGTCCAAAGCCTGTTGCCTGAAGCCGATCAGATGAAATGTTGGCTCTAACAAGCTCATTCTTGACGGCTTCTGCACGTGCCTGACTCAACCTCTGGTTATGCTCAGCGCTGCCTATATCGTCTGTATAGCCCTGTATTTCAAGTTTAAGTTGAGGATCTTTATCGAGTACCTCCTTGATCTCTTGAATACTGACCATGCCTTCAGGTTTTAAGGTCGCTTTATTGCTGTCGAAATTAATATATAGAATGGCTTTACCTGTATCTTCCAGTTGTTGCTGGATCTCCTCTGACTGGAGTAATGTGATGGTCTGTTTAAATGGCTTTTCTTGTAAAATGTTGACGCGGCCAGAAGCGGTATCGCCAGTCAGTTGAAGGTAGATGTCATCGCCATCTGGCCTGCGAATAATATAGACTTTAATGTCCTGATCCGCGTAGCCAATCGAGCCATCTTCACCTAAATAGGGTGCCTGATCGTGATAGCGTTTATATTCTTGATCTGTGATTTTTCCGTCAAATATCTTTTTCCCACCGACCGCAGTGATTGCATCATCGTAACTTTTTAAGAAGTAAGGCAGAGACCAGCCCCCATTTTCTGGTTTCTCTAGAGAAATATGAGATTTCCATACACGGCCTTCGATGGGCGTCATCACTCCGTTAATAGGAAAGTAGACGATGTCATATTTACGTTGAATCGGTGGGTTAGTGGTGATCAACCCTGTTGGAAGATTAAAAAAGGGAAACTCTCCAAACTGATGGGTTGAGATGGGGATATTTTGAATAGCAAAAGTATTGGATGAGTGATTTGTGTCATCATGACCTGAAATGTCATCTTTTGTTGTATCTGCTGTGGCGCTATGATTCGGGGCTGTCGAGCTATTATTTGACTTGCTACATCCACTAACTAAAGTTGCCCCAATAATGACAGATAGAAAGATAATATTTTTCATAGATTTATTTTCCTTCGAATTTATTTGTTGCATATCCCGTATCGCCTATATTCATCGCGATAGATCCTGAAATACGATGAAATATAGATGTATAACATCTATTCGGAGAGATGTGGACTCAGCACAACGGCTGTGAAAGTTCGAATACAATCAGTTATGATTAAAAATGATTGCCATGCCTTCGCGCATCGTTTTAGTTTCAGAGTATGGGGCTTATGTCATCTATAGAAAATACGTCTTTTCAACCGATTCGGGATATTCAATTCGAAGGTCTACATCTGATTGAAGCCTCAGCGGGGACAGGCAAGACTTATACACTGTCCAGCTTAATGGTGCGTATTTTCTTGGAGAAATATCTGCCTAATCAGGTCATTGCAACCACCTTTACCCGTGCCGCCGCTGCCGAGTTAAAAAGCCGTATCCGTTTACGTCTGGTAGAGATGCAGCAATTTCTGGAACCATTACGTACCGTGCTGGAACAGGATATTCAGGCATTGGCTGTACAAGAGTCGGATCCGCTCAAACAGCAAGTTCTACAGACTTTTGCACCTCGTATTGCCTACGCCTGTGAACGTTTGAAACTGGTGATTGATCAGTTAGATGAATTATTTGTCGGAACTCTGGACAGCTTTAGCCAGAAGTTGCTCAGAGAGTTTGCTTTTGAAAGTGGCAAGATCGAAGCGGCACAGATTACTGATGATGCAAAAAGCTATACTCGTCAATTGATTCATGATGTATTGCGTGAGTGGATTCAGGCTCAACCACAACAAGTGATTGATGCACTTTATAGCGTCGGCGGTCTCAAGAGTGTCGACCATTTTGTCTCGATGGTCGAGAGTTCCCTCAACTTTAGTTCAGCTCAATTTAAATTACCAGCCATGCCTGAGATTGAATTGGCGCAATTACAACAATGGCAGCAGCAAGCTGAACAGATTGAATTGGCCGAGCTGGCTGAATATTTTAATCTAGATGGTGCGCATTATTCACATATTAATGGTACGTCTTTCCGCAACCATGCTTTTAATAAGCTGTTTACAGTGCATTGTCCTGCGCTATTAAATGCTTTAAAGCAATCTGCATCGATACAGGTTTTTGATGCTTATTTTGAAGCAGATCGCGATGTCTTATTCAAATTTTTAGACAAGCTCGATAATCAGAAAATTTTTAAGAAATGTCCTGCAGACATTAGTGATGGATTTTATCAGCATCCCGCAATATTACAGTTACAAGCGCTTGGTCAGGCATTACAACAAACACAGCAACAATTTGAACAATTACAGGTTTATCTAAAGGCCTATCTGTGTATTGAGGTCAAAAAAAGGCTGCCACAAGTATTGCAGCAAAAGGGCGAAACCACATTTTCCCAGCAAATTAAAACCTTGTCTGAAGCATTAAAAGGCGAGCAGGGACAACGTTTTGCCGTATTTGTACAGGCACGTTATCCGCTGATTCTGGTGGATGAATTTCAGGATACGAACCAAGATCAGGATGATATGTTGGCCAGCATCTGGCGGCATCCACAGCGCTATAAAAAGGGCTGCATGATCATGGTCGGGGATCGTAAACAGGCCATTTATGGTTTCCGCGGCGGCGATATGCTGACGTTCCTGAATGCCCATCAGGATATTATGGCAAAGCAGGGGCGTGTCTATAAGCTGATTCATAACCATCGTTCAGTGAAAGAGCTGGTCGAGGTGGTGGATGTCTTGTTCCAGCGACAGACTGATTTTGGTGAGCAGGTATTGTATGACCCGATTCAGGCGGGATCGCGTCCACATCCTGCCTTGATTGAAAATAATCAGATCAATCCCGCACCATTACGCTGGTTGCAACTACAGGATGGCAATGAACAAGCGACCCAAGTGGCCTGGAAAATACAGACCCTGCTCAATCAGGCGCATGCAACACAACTGTATTTGGAGGGTGAAGCCCCTAAAGCCATTTGCGAAGATGATATTGCGGTACTCTCCCGTAGCCATCGCCAACTCGATGAAGTGCAATACGTATTGGAACGTTTGGGGATTCGGGTCAACCGTCCTTCCAAACGCAGTGTCTTTGATTCAGCGATTGCACAGGATATCGGGGCGTTGTTAACCGCCATTCTCAATCCTTATGATGAGGCCAAATTAAAGCGTGCCTTACTGAGCCGTTTATTTGGCTTTGATTTAACCCGTTTGTTGGCACTTGAGCAAAGTCCAGAAGGCTTAAGTGCTTATATCCAGCAACTGGATGAAATACGGGAAATGTGGCTCAATCAAGGTTTTCTGGCGGCGTGGCAACGTTGTTTAAACCAGTTTGGCATCTGGCAGCAACTGGTGGCAACGCAGAGTAAAGATAATGAGCGTGCGGTGGTCAATTTACGTCATCTCACCGATATTCTGAGTCAGCACAGCGAACATGTGCAAGGTATACAAAATCTGTATCACTGGTATCTCAAACAACTGCATTCGCCTAGTGATCGTGAATGGGAACTAGAACATAAGCTGTCCAGTGAAGCCGGTGTACAGTTGATGACGATTCATCAGTCCAAAGGGCTGGAATATAAAATCGTGTTTCTGCTTGGTGCCAACAAAGCCTTTGCTGAAATGCAGAAGAGTCTAAACTTTTCGACTGCGGAGATTCAGCATCCAGAAACAGGGCAGATTCGTACCCAACGGGTGGTTGCTGTCGCAGATAAAAACTTTCTACAGCAGGCTGAGCTAGATCAACATCAGCAACGCGCCTTAGCTGAACAAAACCGTTTATGGTATGTGGCACTGACGCGTGCCAGCCATCGGGTTTATGCGGTATTTGAACCTGAAAAAGGGGATAAAAATAAGTTTTCTGGTCTGGCATTCTGGAAAAATCAGGGTGAGCCGTTTCAGCATCCTTGTTGTGCAGATGAGGCTTTGGTACTTGAACGACCGTATGCCGCCTATCATCAGCAGGACAAACAAAAGCTCCCGCTTGCTGCCCAGCCTTTACCTGAGCAACGCTTTTATGCACGTGGCAAGACCAGTTTCAGTTATCTGGCGCAGCATCTAAAGCACAAGGCCAATCGCGTTGACCGACTGGCAAATATCGACCCCGATTTTGAACAGGCCGAAGATGAACTTAATCTTGCCAGCCATCAGAGTTTAGCGACCTCTCAACCGATCGCATGGATTAAGCAATACTTTCCTAAAGGCACGCTGGCGGGCAACTTTCTGCATGAGATTTTTGAGCAGATTGATTTTCAGCGTCCAGAAACGTGGATTGAGGAAATTCGCCGTCGTTTTAAAAATACCTATCAAAGTTTATGGGTCGATTTACTCGAACAATATCAACAGCACTTTCCAGAGCAGGAGCAACCAGAACAGCAACTGTATGAATGGATTGCGGCATGGTTGCAGGATGTACTGGTAACGCCACTGAATCAGGGCTTTCAATTAAAGCAACTGCTCGCGGGGCAATATCTATCGGAATGTCCATTCTATCTGGCGTTATCGGATCGGGTGCTGGCAATGCAGCGTGTGCAGCAACTGTTTGAAGAATATGAGATCCAGATGCCTGAACTGCTTGAGGCCAAGTCTGCCCGTTATCTGAATGGTTCAATCGATTTGGTTTACTTCGATGGGCAGCGTTACCATATTGCCGATTATAAAAGTAATTATTTAGGTACGGACCAAGCCGATTACCAACATGAGCAGATTGCAGAAAGTATGTCGCTCTCTAGTTATTGGCTACAAGCGGCTTTATATCTGGTCGCGTTGCACCGTTATCTGGGCGTGAAATTGCAGAACTACAGCATAGAGCAGCATTTGGGCGGGGCGTCTTATTTATATTTACGTGGGATGAATGGGCAAGAAGATCAAGGCAGTCTGTACTGGAAACCTGAGGACGAATTTATCTTGCGTTTGGATGCAATTCTTGGATATTTCTCTGAGGATAAAGCAGGAAAAATGGTGTAGATAAAATGTATGAAGCTAAACTAAACAAAAACTTATCATGTGGATAAATATGTTTATAACCTTGTGGACAAGCGTGTGGGTAAGTTTGAGGATAACTCTGTGGACAAGCTAGTGGATAATCAGCCTGAGCAAATGACCTGGTTGAATATGTGGAGTAACTACCTCACACAAGCAACATTTTCTCAATCATCTCAGTCCGTTGGCGCTGCACAAGTATTGCAGCAACTGGTTGAGGCCAGCTTGCAAGGCGATAGTTGTATTGAAGTTAATCCACTACAGCTTGAAGCCCTCGGAGATCTTGCTGTTTCTAGTGAGCTTGCAACCACTCAGGTGGCGCCGTGCGTCTATGATCAGCAGGGCTTGGCATTATACCGATATTGGCAACTAGAGCAACGCCTCGCTCATCAGATTTGTCGATTAAAGCGACAAACGATTCAGACCATTCAAGCTGAGGATTATCACGATTTACTGAGTGATCAACATCAGCAAGCAGCATTGAAAATGGTGTTGCAACAAGGGCTGAGTATTATTACAGGCGGGCCGGGTACAGGTAAAACCTATACGTTGGCACGTATTATTGCTGCCCTGAATCAGATGATTCCTGATATTCGGATTGCCATGGCAGCCCCGACAGGCAAAGCAGCACAACGTATGCAGGAAGCATTACAGAACTCATTTAATGATTCAAAACTGGTGGCTTCGGGACTGATTACCGATGAATTACGCCATCAGAATACACAAACCTTGCATCGTTTATTGGGCATGGGTAATCGGCAGATTCCTCGTTTTAACCAGAAACAACCTTTACCTTATGACGTGATTGTGGTCGATGAAGCATCAATGCTGGATTTAAATCTGGCAACTGCCTTATTTGAAGCGGTATCTGATGCTTGCCGCATTATTTTATTGGGAGATGCCAATCAGTTGGCTTCGGTTGATGTTGGTTCAGTCTTGGCTGATTTACAGCAAGTTCCTGCACTGGCGGAGAATCGGGTGCAACTGCAAACCAGTCGTCGTTTCTCTGGAGAGGCCAAGATTGGACAACTGGCAAGATTTATTCAGGATCAGCACAATCAGGCAGAAGCTGCTTCTGTATTGGAAAATCTGGAAAGCCAGATCGTACCAGCAACAGCTTTACAAGCAGTGGTCTTATCTAAAGATATGCCTGACCTGATTCAGCTTGAATATCTGCCAGAACAGAATGAGGCTGATATTACGACAGCACAGCAGAAATTAATGTATGGTTTTCAAGGCTATGTTGAGGCATTAAAAACTTATCTAAAGGCAGATGAACCTGAGCAATATACCTCACAGGTGATTCAGGCCTTCGATGACTATCGTATTTTAACCGCGATTCGCCACGGACAATTGGGGATTGAACAGCTGAATCGTCATGCTGAACAATGGCTGAACCAGCAACTCAAACAAATTGCCGTAGGGGACTGGTATATCGGGCGTCCAGTGATGATGACCTATAATGATTACCAGCTCAGTATTTCCAATGGGGATATCGGGATCTGCTTCAAACATAGAACCCAACCTCAGCAGTTTGAAGTCTTTTTCCCCAGCCTGAACAAATGGATTGCAGCACATCGTTTACCACGAAATATGCAGACCGCGTTTGCTTTGACGATCCATAAATCTCAAGGTTCCGAGTTTACTCATACCGCGATTGTACTGGATGCAAGTGCGGAGAAATTGCTGAGTCAGGAACTGATCTATACCGCGGTCACCCGAGCGAAAAAAGTGGTGAGTATTTTGGCTGATCCAAATGCGTTACAACAGGCGCTCACAACACGAACAGTACGCCGCAGTGGTTTAGTGCAAAAGATCAATTTGGTTATATTGTGAACTTTTTCTACAAAATATGAGCTTTTGTAAGTAAAAGCTTACAAAGATTCGAGATATTGTCGCTAGAGCAAATTGAAGCTTTTTGAGATTATGTACCCACAAAGAGCCTAGCACGGAAAGCTAGGTAAATCGCAAAAATATAATAATAACGTCGTGATGACAGCGAACTTACAGTGAAGTAAGTGATAAGAGAGGAAACTTACAGCCGCTAAGCCTTGTAGTTTTGGGAGAGACTACAGGGCTTTTTTATTTTTACTGTTCCAGTACGTCAAATTTTTCACCATCAATCTATTTCTATAATCCACTCAAAAACGTGAATATTCATGTTTTTGTCACTTTGTGTGCGTTGAATCAAGTCAGATAAAAAGAAGAAATGAGAATTCTGTTGTAGAACAATTTTTTGTTATTATTAAGTTAAATGTTATACAGACTTGTACGTTTTATCTTACACAGAGATAAGAAAAATGCTATTTTTCTCCACAATTGATTCTGACAGAATAGTCAGTATAGAAACAGCACACACAAGAACGAGATAATAAAGACAATGATGTGTGTAAGATCATTCAGAGGGTGTGAATGTGAAAGGAGAAGAAGAGTTAACAAGAAAAATAAAGCAAAATATAATTATAAAACCTCAGCGCAAAGGCCCAAGTTGAACTTGGGCTTTTTTTGTTTTGAGGTTTTGTCTTAATTTAAGTGCTAAACCAGATCCGCCTCAGTACGATCTGTCGCAAACAGTGAGCGGCGCTGATTTTTCGGAATTTTTGGACAATTTGTGGAGATCTGGTACAACGTTTTTGCCAGTGCAGGCAGATGTGTACCTACGACTGATTTACCTGTGGTGAGCAATGACACACTAATGTCACGTTCAGGGTCAGCCCAACACAAAATATTTGAGAAACCGATATGACCAAATGCCTGACCTGTCATTGGACCAAATAAGCCGACAGGATTACTACCCAGCATTGGGCCCAACGCATAGCGCATTGGTGCCAAGAGGGTTCGATCCAGACTAATGCCAGAGGTCGGTAAGGTTGAGCGGAATACGGTTTTTTCACTCATGATTTGCTTGCCTTGATATTCACCACCACTGAGCAGCATTTCAAAAAATCGTCCCACCTGTTCAGCACTGGTATAAATGTTACCCGCAGGACAAATCGTATCCATAAAGCGATGATCATTGGTGACATCCACCGCCAGTTGCAGGCCGCCTCCTAACACATGGTTGAGGTAAAAATCTGTGCCTAAGCTTGGATGAATCCCTGTGGCATAGTTCAAGGCAACATTATCGCGATATTCTTGTTTTAAACCATAGTTGAAATAGTCTAAGCCCATCGGTTTTTCGATGTGCTCCGCGAGGAACTCTCGAACACTTTGTCCTGTCACGCGTTGAACGATTTCACCCAGAATATAACCCGCAGTGACGGCATGATAGGCAAGATGCGTACCTGAAGGGGAAACTGGTTTCGCGGCATAAAGCAGTTTTAAGATTTCTTCCTGATTAAAGAGCAGCTCTGGCGTTACTTCGCTATCAATACGTGGAATGCCGCCACGATGCGAAAGTAAATGAAAAATCGTGGCACGGCGTTTGCCATTGACGCCATATTCAGGAATGTAATAGCTAATCGGATCAAGTAAATTCAGGTCGCCACGCTCATCCAGCATATGCACTAACATGGCTGTTACCATTTTAGATGCAGAAAACAGGCAGACAGGTGTATCTGGTGTTGCAATCTTGGCATCAGGCGCTAAGCCTTCCGTCGAGTTGCCTTGCGCATAACCAATACTGCGGTTTAACAGAATTTGTCCCTGTCGGCGTAAACATAAGGTGATGAGTGGATAATTCCCCGTTTTATAGAGAGCTTCGACACTGCTCCAGATTTTTTGAATCTGCTTTTCTGTCATGCCACCCAATTCAGCCGAAACTTCATCTTTGGTGCGAATCACCTGATTGAGGTCATGTGGAACGTAGCAAGTATTGGTTGATAAAATTTTCACGCATCCCTCGCAATTTTTTCATTTTCTTTTTTCCTCTGTCATGAATCTAAACAGGGCAAGGGTAGTGTGCCTATTTTGTGCAATGCTGTCAGCTGCCGAAATGCCAGCAAACATAAAACAATTTTGCAATATAGCGATAGATCACTTAAAATAGCGCCTTGCTGTAGTGATGCACGGCAGTCAGTTGTTTTCAACTGATCAATATCATTTTATTTTTTAAGCATCTCGGAGAAATCGAATGGCTTTAACTAACGCAGATCGCGCAGAGATCATCGCTAAATTTGCTCGTGCTGAAAACGACACTGGTTCACCTGAAGTACAAGTTGCTTTATTGTCTGCTCAAATCAATGATTTGCAAGGTCACTTTAAAGAACACAAACACGACCATCACAGCCGTCGTGGTTTGATTCGTATGGTAAACCAACGTCGTAAATTACTTGACTACTTAAACGGTAAAGATCACGGTCGTTATGTTGCTTTGATCGGCGCATTAGGTTTACGTCGTTAATTCGATTTTACTTTGTTTTCGCTATTTCGCATGTTGCAATGCCTTATCGCTGAAAAGAGAGTTTCGCCTAATTTCCGTTAGGTGAGTTTAGAAGGGGCGCTTGTTCGCTCCTTCTTTGTGTTTAACTTTTATTTAAAAATTTTTGATCTAGTGCGATGGCTTCTAAGCTTTGTCATTTATCCACACGCTAGTGGTGGTCTGAATGCCAAACCTTAGGGGTCTCACTAGAATAAAACTAGGAAAATATAATACATGTCAATGTTTAATATCATTCGTAAAGAATTTCAATTTGGTCAACATCAAGTTGTTTTAGAAACGGGTCGTGTTGCACGTCAAGCCAATACAGTTTTAGTTACCATGGGTGGCGTGACTGTTCTGGTTGCAGTTGTTGCCCAACCTAAAGCAAAAGCGGGTCAAGACTTTTTCCCGTTGACTGTTAACTACCAAGAAAAACAATATGCTGCTGGTCGTATCCCTGGTGGTTACGGTAAGCGTGAAGGTCGTGCTTCTGAAGCTGAAACTTTAATTTCACGTTTGATCGACCGTCCAATCCGTCCGTTGTTCCCAGAAGGTTACTTCAACGAGATTCAAGTAACAGCAACTGTTGTTTCTTCTGACAAAACCATGGATGCCGATATTGCTGCAATGCTCGGTACATCTGCTGCATTGTCAATTGCAGGTACACCATTCCGTGGTCCAATCGGTGGTGCGCGTGTTGGTTTAATTAACGGTGAATACGTTCTTAACCCGAACTTCGAACAACTTGCACAATCTGACCTTGATCTTGTTGTTGCTGGTACTGAATCTGCAGTATTAATGGTTGAATCTGAAGCAAAAGAGCTTTCAGAAGACCAAATGCTTGGTGCTGTTCTTTTCGGTCATGACGAAATGCAAATCGCAATTCAAGCGATTAAAGAATTTGCTGCTGCTGCGGGCGCAGTTGAATCAACTTGGGTTGCTCCAAGCAAAAACGAAGTGCTTCTTGAGCAATTAAAAGCAGCTTTCGAAGCGAAGATTTCTGAAGCATATACCATTGCAATCAAACAAGACCGTTATGCGGCACTTGATGCACTTTATGCAGAAGCGGTTGCTCAGTTCGTTCCTGAAAATGACGAAACTGGTATTGCTGACGAAGTAAATGAATTATTTGAAGACCTTAAATACCGTACAGTACGTGACAACATCTTGTCTGGTAAGCCGCGTATTGATGGTCGTGATACCAAAACTGTTCGTGGTATCGACGTACAAGTTGGCGTATTAGACCGTGCACACGGTTCTGCGTTATTCACGCGTGGTGAAACTCAGGCATTGGTTACAACAACTTTGGGTAACACGCGTGATGCGTTGATGGTTGATACCCTTTCAGGTACGAAAACTGACAACTTCATGTTGCACTATAACTTCCCTGCATACTCTGTAGGTGAAACTGGTCGTGAATCTGGTCCTAAGCGTCGTGAAATCGGTCATGGCCGTTTAGCACGTCGTGGTGTTCAAGCTGTGCTTCCAGCGGCTGACCGCTTCCCGTACGTAATTCGTATCGTTTCTGATATTACTGAATCTAACGGTTCATCTTCAATGGCTTCTGTATGTGGTGCTTCATTATCACTTATGGATGCAGGTGTTCCACTTAAAGCACCAGTTGCGGGTATCGCAATGGGCTTAGTGAAAGAAGGCGAGCGTTTCGCAGTTCTTTCTGACATCTTGGGTGATGAAGATCACTTAGGTGATATGGACTTTAAAGTCGCAGGTTCTGCAAACGGTATTACTGCACTTCAAATGGACATCAAGATCGAAGGTATCACTGAAGAAATTATGGAAGTTGCATTAAACCAAGCATTTGCTGGTCGTATGCACATCCTCAATGAAATGAATAAAGTGATTTCACGTGCGCGTGCAGAAATCAGTGCGAATGCACCAACGTTTGAAGTGATTAACATCAATCCAGACAAGATCCGTGATGTGATTGGTAAAGGTGGTGCAACCATCCGTCAAATCACTGAAGAAACTAAAGCTGCGATTGATATCGAAGACAATGGTACAGTGCGCGTATTTGGTGAAACTAAAGCAGCTGCGAAAGCTGCGATTGCAAAAATCCAGGCGATTACTGCTGAAGTTGAACCAGGTAAAATCTACGACGGTAAAGTGATCCGTATCGTTGAATTTGGTGCATTCGTCAACATCATGCCGGGTACTGATGGCTTACTTCACATTTCACAAATCTCAAATGAGCGTATTGCGAATGTGACTGACGTATTGAAAGAAGGTCAGGAAGTTAAAGTACAAGTTGCTGATGTCGACAACCGTGGTCGTATCAAGTTGACAATGAAAGATATCGAGCAAGCATAAGCTAGCTCAGTCTTTCGACTAAAAAAAGCGCATTGTACAAACAATGCGCTTTTTTTATTAAGTTAATGATTGTTATAAATATAAAAAGTTGAAACTGTAAACATAAAATTTCTTTATATTAGACATTAGTCTAATGCTTTAAATCTGAGCCCAACAACTAACGTAGAATTCCCCAAATTTCCGTGCCTGCCGTATTTATGTGGTTTTAGATAGACAGTCGGAAGTCTATTTGTTCATCTCAATATGAAGGAATATTGCACATGCTTGTCGATCATGTAGCCGCAGGTCAAGATGACCAACAACCTCCCAAGAAACCAAAGTTCTATCAAATTCTCTATGTACAAGTGATCTTCGCAATTGTTGCAGGGATACTACTTGGTCATTTCTTTCCTGAGTTTGGTGAAAGCTTGAAGCCGCTGGGCGAAGCATTCATTAAAATGGTGAAAATGATCATTGCTCCTGTGATTTTCCTGACGGTTGTAACAGGGATTGCAGGGATGAAAAATATTGGAAGTGTTGGGCGTGTCACCGCGAAGGCAATGATTTACTTCCTGACCTTTTCAACCTTGGCTTTGATTATTGGTCTGATTGTCGGAAATGTGATTGAGCCAGGTCATGGTTTAAATATTGATCCAAGTACCTTGCACAGCACCAAAGTCGATGAATATGCAGCTAAGGCGCATGAATCTTCGATTACTGGCTTCTTAATGAATATTATTCCAGATACTTTGGTCAGCCCATTCGTATCGGGACAAATTCTTCAGGTTCTATTTGTTGCTGTATTATTTGGTTTGGCTTTGGCAAAATCAGGTGATTTAGGCCGTCCAGTCACAGACTTTCTTCAACAATTGACCAATCCAGTTTTCACCTTGGTTGGGATGTTGATGAAATTCGCGCCGATTGGTGCGTTTGGTGCAATGGCCTTTACCATTGGTGCGTATGGGATTAGCTCGATTGGTAATTTGATGTTGCTGATTGCGACCTTCTATATTACGGCTTTACTGTTTGTCATTGTAATTCTAGGTGCAGTCGCACGTTATAACGGCTTCTCAATTATTGATCTGATTCGTTATATTAAAGATGAGCTCTGGTTGGTACTCGGTACCAGTTCATCTGAAGCAGCATTACCTTCATTGATGGCGAAAATGGAAAAGGCGGGCTGTGAAAAATCAGTGGTCGGCTTGGTCATTCCGACAGGTTATTCATTTAATCTGGATGGTACCAATATTTACATGACCTTGGCAGCCTTGTTTATCGCGCAGGCATGTAATATCGAATTGACGCTGACTCAACAGATCACCATTCTATTGGTAGCGATGCTGAGCTCTAAAGGTGCAGCAGGGATCACAGGTGCAGGCTTCATTACTTTGGCAGCTACACTTTCAGTCGTACCCGCAATTCCAGTTGCAGGTATGGCGCTGATTTTAGGTATTGACCGTTTCATGTCTGAATGTCGTGCATTGACCAACCTTGTCGGAAATGCATGTGCAACTATCGTGGTTGCGAAATGGGATAACGCATTAGATAAAGAACAACTTGATTTGACGTTAAAGCACGGTATCGTTAAAGAAGATGCATAATCTTTTATCTGTTAAAAAAGCCTCCATGTGAGGCTTTTTTATTGTGCAGTAAATAGCGGATTGAATAGCGATAGCTTTTTACCACGCTTCATGGCAGCATTTCAGTAGCTATCCAAATTCATATTGTCCTATGCAGCTTTATTATTTTTATCGCCATAACAGTGAAAATACAATTTTTATTAGTACAGAACAACAAGCAGAACACGCGCTGGAATTTTTGTGGGTCGATAGTTTAAGACAGGATCTGGTCAATCATAACGAGACGTGGCAAAGCGATATTTGTCGGCATACGGGATTGGTTTTGAATGAATTCCATATGCGCGATTTACTCAATATTGAACATCCTTGTGCTTTTGATACGGTTGAAGAATACGATCTCTTGGTGTTCCGTAAATTAATTAGCCCAGATGACCAAATTCTTGAAAGTGAGAATGTTCTGGAATCTCACGAGAGTGTTTTTGGGCTCGCCACCACGCCAATGAGTTTTATCCTGACGCCACAATTTCTGGTGAGTGTACGCGAGCAGGGCAATAAGGCAGTCGAAAGCTATATACAGCGTCTACAGACCATTATGGGACGTCCGATCGCCGAGCAGAATAAACCACGTAAATTACCTACGACACCTGCAGATCTCTGCTTGCGCTTACTGAACAGCATGATTGATGGCTATCTGAATCTGCGCACACCGTTAACGCGACGGGTTGAATATTGGCAGCAGCAGTTGTTACAGGGTAATCGTCGATTTAAGCAATGGCATCAGTTATTTCATGAAGACATGGCATTTCAGCAAATCGAAAATTTATGTGAGGAGCAGATTGAAACCTTGCAGGAGTTTAGAGATGAGCTGGTCGATAATTATCATCATGTCGTGGGTGAGCATAAGCATAAGGCGCAAGACATTTTACTGGTGCGTTTGAATGATCTGATGAGCCATGTCGAACGGGTACAGAAACATACCTTACGTTTGCGTAATGCGATTCAGTCGGCTATCGATTTGCACTTTTCTGCGATTGCCAATCAAACCAATGAAAACATGCGCATCTTGGCGATTATTACGGCCATTTTTGCACCATTGACCTTATTAACGGGTGTGTATGGGATGAACTTCGAGTTTATTCCCGGGCTGAAATCACCTGTTGGATTCTGGATCATACTGGGCGTAATGCTGATGAGTACCGTGTTGCTGCTATATTATTTCTATCGTCAGCATCTGGTTGGGCGCGGTGAAAGGAGTGTGATTGATTTGCTTGCACAGCAACATAAACAGCGTAATCTGAATTTGCTATGGTTTCTGGACTACGAACCGATTAAGCAAACGCTGAAAGAGGTGGAGAAAATGACCAAGCTGAAATAACAGATTTCGTTCAAATATTTCATTGTTAAAAAGTAATTTTTAGCGGAGTCATACTGAGTTCTCATCCGTTCTCAGGATTAACTACTTCGTCTTGCACTTCACCAAAGCTTTAATCGCTTTGGTTCGTTCAGGCTCGCCTTACTTTGGTTTCGCCCTGAGAAGCGTTTAAAGCTTCGCAAGAGCAAAGGCACCGTCATCCACATGAGGAGCGACTAAAGCTCCGCAAGGTTCACTTTTGATACCATACTCACAGTATAGCTGTTCGTCTTGTGCTTCAGACAAAGCAGTGCTTTGTTTATCTTCGCTCAGGTTGTGGATGACCCCCTCGAGTATCAGATTTTATCTAGTTGTTCGTTAAATTAAGAATATTGGTTAATGAAAATGTTTGAGCTGTTTGCGAAGCTGTTGCACTTCATCGATTAAATCCAGCATCACGGCTACTGCTGACAGGCTTGCATCAAAGTCACGTTGCAGGCGATAGGCACGCCGAGCGCGACTGACATCTTCACCGATAAACTGATAGCTTTGCGGATCGACAGAGATTTGCAAAATATCATAATCGATCAGCTTGAGTACCCATTCGGTACTTTGACCACATGCTTCTGCAAAGTGTTCAAGATCAAGTGCCAATTGTTCATCAATGATTTCAACTTGGCAGTGACCGTCATATTGAATTTCTTTGTATTGAATCGTTGTCATGATCTTACTCCTTATGAGGCACGAGGTTTGAATGCAGCAAAGGCTTCGGCAAATTGTTGATAAGCCTGTTGCTCTTGCTCACTGTGTGCTGGCGGTAAAACAATATTAATAATCAGGTACAGATGCCCCGCAGTCTTATTCGGAATGCCTTTCTCTTTTAAACGTAACTGTTGCCCATTCTTGGCATTTTTCGGCAAGTTCACCTTGAGCTGTCCAGCAGGGGTATTGACTTCAATACTTTGCCCAAGACCCGCTTCCCAAGGGCTGACATCAATGGTTTGATATACATCAGCACCTTCAACACGAATACGGTCAGTATCCTTGTACTGAATCTCGATATAAAGATCGCCATTTGCGCCGCCATTGATACCACTCTGGCCTTGACCATTGAGACGGATTTGCTGGCCTTCTTTCATTCCTTTTGGAATTTTAACTTCTAAGGTTTTCCGTTGAACTTCAGGCTCGCCATAGACGTTATAAGTCGGAATTTGTAGCGTGATTTGCTGAGTTGATCCATGATAGGCGATCTCTAAATCGACCTGAATACTGGCATGCTGATCTTCACCCCGATAGCTACGCTGTTGGCGTTGAGAGCGTTGTTGCCCACCACCAAAGCCTGAACCAAAACGACCAAACAGGTCTTCAAAGCCACTAAAATCTGCCCCTTCACCTGAACTCTGGCGATAGAACTGCGAACCATCGAAACCGCTTTGGTTGCCTTGACCAAAGTTGGAAAAACCTTGTGGATGATCCAGCATTTGATCATATTCGGCTTTTTTGCTGCTATCGCTTAAGGTGTCGTAGGCGACATTAATCGCCTGCATTTTGGCTTCCGCATCCGCTTCTTTACTAATGTCAGGATGATATTTACGCGCCAGTTTTCGATAGGCTTTTTTGATTTCATCTGCTGAGGCATCTCTGGAAACACCTAGCTCTTCATAATAATTTTTTGCCATGATCTTTAAATATAATAATGTTGTGTTTCTTTCATTATGAAACGAATCCAAGAGATTTCAATGGATTCGATTGTATAAGACTTGTTCTGTTTGAATCAGAAAAGAGCGTATAAATAATTTTATTTGGCTCGGTTGAGCATCTAGATAAAGGTTTCGATTAGGCCATAGAGCGCAATCAAGACCAGCAAGGCACCGCATAAACCGAGAATTTTTGGATAAATACTGCTTTGCGATAAGCGACGGAAGAACAGATACACCAAAGATAAAGTCAGGAAATCCAGAACGATCCACGTCACGGTCAATAGACTGAGGCTAAAATTGATATTGGATGAAATTGAAATAAATTGCGGGAAAAATGCCGAGAAGAAAATAATATCTTTGGGATTGGAAATTCCGACCAAAAAACCTTTTTTAAAACCGCCATTTTGTGCCGATACGGTTTGAATTGCAGTTGGATGTGGTGCCTGAATGACTTCTTTAATAATGCTATAACCAAGATAGGCAATATAAAGGCAACCTAATACCCGAATGGCTTTCAGGTAATTTTCATCAATGGTGAGAAAGCCTTTGAGAATCAGCACTGAAATAAAAATCAGGATTAAAGAGGCAAAGTTGGTTCCAAAGATGGTCTGTAAAGCTTTTTTATAACCGCCTTTGAGTCCGGCACTGGCTACCAGAATCATCACAGGGCCGGGCGTGGCAATGAGGACCACCACACTCACAATAAACAGCAAATATTCGAAGTAATTCATAGCTTAATCATAAGGTCGATATTATTGGGAGATTTGAAAATTATTTTATCGGGTAGACCTTAATACAAAATAAAAAAAGACGGAAGCCCGTCTCTTTTTATTTTTGAACATTGGGTAAATTAACTTAAATGTTCACCGAATAAAGCCAAAGCTTCTTCTGCTGTAAATTCATAGCGTGTATTACAGAACTGGCAATCCATCTGGATCGGGTTTTGCGCTTCTAACGTTTCGTGTACCGCATCTACACCAATCTGAATCAATGCATTGGCACAACGCTCTTTAGAGCAGGTGCAACCAAACTTTAACTGTTCAATTTCAGGCAAACGCACTTCTTCTTCGTTATACAAACGATAGAGGATTTCATTGGCTGAAAGATCGGTCAGCTCTTCTGGTTTCAAGGTTTCAGTAAGCATGGTCAGACGAGGCCATAGGTCTTCGTCCACCATTTTTTGCTCTTCTTCATCATTACGAGGAAGTAATTGAATCAATAAACCACCTGAACGTTTGCTGTTGGTCGCCAATACGATATGCGTCGGGATCTGCGCCGACAAATCGTAATATTGCGTCAAGCAGCCTGCCAAGGTCGGTTGATCAAGCGGTACGATCCCTTGATAGCGTTCGCCGTGCTCAGGTTCAATATTAATGAACAGAACTGGATTGGTTAACGCTGCAAGTACCGTGCGGCTATCATGACCTTCTACAAATCTTGGATCTTCTTCATAATCAGCCAGAGCACGAACTTCACCTAAATGGTTACATTCAGCCATTGCCCATTTGAAGGTGCCGCTTGCCTGAATCTGTAAGCTAATACGGCCACGGATTTTCAGTGTGCTGGCAAGTAATGCTGTTGCACTTAACATTTCGCCCAGCAGGCTTTGTACTGCAGGCATATATTCACGTTGCGCCAAAATGGTTTGCAATGCTTCTTCCAGATGCACCACTTCACCGCGAACAGGGCAGTCCTCAATAAAAAAGCGTTGGCGTAAATCAGACATATTTTTCTCCAGTATCCCGCACAGGGAAAACAAAGCAATGCGCTGCTTTGAAAAGCACTTAGGGCTTTATAAAAAGGTGCATGTATGCAGTCAATAATGGTGTCAGTTTGCTAAAACTCAAGATGTTTCATTGAGTGAATTTGCATCACTTTGTGTGTTTTGATCATTGCGCATGCGATCTGGCTGCAAAGTTTTTGTGTTTTCAAACAAATACTCAAGTTCCGCAATTGCACTTGGATAATGTTCAACAATCTCTTGCTGTTCTTGTACCCAATGTTGCTGGATCAGAAGCAGCTCATCCTGTTGCTTAAAACGTTCCATCTGCGTTTGTGCATCAAGATTTGAAAGGCCAGTTTCGACTAAAGCCTGCTGTGCCATATCCAGCGAAGCGGCATAGGTTTCACGCCACATATATTGGATGCCTAAACCATTGAGTAAATGGGCATGATGACGGTCACGTGCCCGCACAAACAGCGTCAGGTCGGGATGATTCAAACGCAGATAACGCGCCAGATTCATACTGTCTTCAACATCATCAATCGCGAGAATCAGTAGCTTGCAGTATTCGATTCCCGCAGCACGTAAGTTGTCGACCTGAGTCACGTCGGCATCAAAAAAACGATGTCCATATTGTTCAATAAAGTCAGCATCAGGTTGGTTGCTGTCAATCACACTGAATTGTTTGCCTTGCGCATGCAAAACTCGGGCAACCACTTGTCCAAAGCGTCCAAAACCGACGATCAGAATCGGATGTTGTGGCACATCTTCAGGCGCAATGCGTACTTTTTTCTGCAATCGTGGCAAAATTTCTGCATCAAAGAGCCAGTACAGCAGAGGCGTCAATAACATCGAACCGAACACAATCAGCAAGGCAGGTTGTAATAAGGCTTTGCTGAGCAGATCTTCACTTTCTGCCAGTTTCAGTAGAATAAAAGTCAGTTCACCACTTTGGGCCAAGGTGATTCCAAACAAGGTGCTGAATCTGGCATGACGTTGCTGATAATAACGGACTGCTGCAATAACACCCGCCTTGATCAGCACCAATCCAAAGATTGAACCTAAGATTAATAATGGCGTCTGAGCGAGGGGTTCAAGCGAAAGACCGAGACCAATCGCCAGAAAAAATAACCCGATTGCAGCATCTTTAAAGGGTTCAAGAATACGTTCAACTTCAGCTTTGAATTCGGTTTCTGCTAGTAATAAGCCTGCTAAAAATGCACCAATCAATACATGAATATTCAAAATATCCATAATTAGAATGACCGAGACAATGATTAAGGCACTCAGCACAGGGATAAGTTGAATACTGTTTTTTGGTGCTAAAAAGCGGAAGGCTGGACGTACTAGATAGCGACTGGCGAGAAATAGACCCGAAATCGTGGCAATAATCGCAGCAAAATAAGCAATTCCATGTCTTGTCGATGCGGTTTCTTCCAGCAAAGGAAAGAGTGCAATCAGAACCACTGTGATAAAAATCTGAAATTGCAGTGTGGCTAAACAGGCTTGCCCCAACTGGTTATGCAGTTGTTGTTTTTTCTGTAGTAGTTGCTGCACTAAAGTAACCGCGGAGAGTGCCAGTGCGAAGCCAAGAATGAGACTGGTCAGCAATTGATTCAACAGTAGGAAACAGGCACCGACTAAAAGTGGAATGATGATTGCGAGTGGTAAGCCACTATGTTTAAGAATACTTCGACGCTCTACCCAGAGTTGTACTGGTCGAAACGCAAGACCTAGAAAGAGCATGACCGCAATCATACCCAGCTCGAGCAATGATTGGATTAGTTGAGGATCTTCAACCAGCCCTGAGACATTAGAACCGAGTACCAGCCCTGCGATGAGATAACCCAAAACAGTGGTGCCCATATAGCGCTTGGCCAATGGAACAAAAATTAAAGTCGCAGCCAGTAAAAAAATAATGGGTAGTAGTAAGGACATCGAATGCCTCAATTTTTCTATTCTGTCTAGACTAACTCAAATGAGTAAAGGTTAAAAAGACCAATCCTGTGACGTGTCTTTTATAACATCTGTCTAAAGTATCTTAACTAAACTCTTGTGGATCAACATCAATCGAAAGTCTGAGTTGATGCTGTCGAGGTAAATGTACCACTTGTTGCCACCATTGACGCAAATAAAAGTGCAGTTTTGCCCGATCGGTAGACAAAATCACCATGTGTGCACGATAACGGCCTGCTTTACGCTCCATAGGGGCAGGGATTGGGCCCCAAATATCAACCAGATCGCCAGCCATTGTTCTAAGTTGCTGGGCAATATCCGCTAGAAATTGTTGGCTATAATCACGGTCTTTAGATTCAACCCGAACCAGTACAGCATAACGATAAGGCGGTAGCAGGGCGATTTTGCGATCAGCCAGCATTTGTTTGGCGACGGTACGATAATCATGCTCAATCAGTGTGGTCAGCATTGGATGGTCAGGACGTAAGCTTTGTAAATACACACTACCTTTATGCTCGCCACGTCCAGCACGTCCAGCCACTTGTACAATCAATTGTGCGGTTCGTTCAGGCGCGCGCGGATCAACACTGAGCAGACCTGCATCAATATCCAGAATCGCAACTAGCGTTACATGTGGGAAGTGATGACCTTTAGCCAGCATTTGCGTACCCAGTAAAATACTTGGCTTGTTTTGTTGAATCCGATCATAAATTTTCTGCCAGCTACCGACGCGACTGGTACTGTCACGATCAACCCGTATCACTTCATTGTGCGGGAAGAGTTCTTGTAGGTGTTCCTCAAGCTTCGCCGTTCCTGCGCCAATCGTTTTCAAACTCTGTTTTTTGCATTCAGGACAATGATCTGGTAGACGATTGATGGTACCGCAATGATGACAATGCAAATAATGGTAAGGCTGTGAATGCAGGGTAAAGTGTGCATCACAATGCGGACAGTTGGCTTGCCAGCCGCAGCTTTCACACATCAGAATGGGTGCATAGCCACGTCGGTTTAAAAAGATCAGGACTTGTTCTTTGCGCTCTAACGTATGCTTAATTTGCTGAATCAAGGTCTGGCTGAGCCCATGCTGCTTTTTCGCAATCTTTAAATCCACCACATGCATTTTCGGTAAAACGGCTACGCCTGCACGCTGATTCAGTTCAAGGAGCTGTAATTTTCCTGACTCAACCAGATGATAACTGTCGATGCTAGGGGTGGCTGAGCCGAGAATCACAGGACAGTTTTGCAAATGTCCACGATATAAGGCGACATCACGGGTATGGTAACGGAAACCTTCTTGCTGCTTATAAGAAAGGTCATGTTCTTCATCTAAAATGATCAGTCCCAGATTTGGCAATGGGGTATAAATCGCAGAGCGTGTACCAATAATGATCGAAGCTTTGCCCGTTTGCGCATGTTGCCATGCCTGTAAACGTTTCGAGTCATTTAGACCAGAATGGAGCAAGGCAATATCACAATGAAAGCGTGATTTAAATCGTGAAACGGTTTGTGGGGTGAGGCCAATTTCAGGTACCAGCACCAGTACCTGCTTGCCTTGTTTTAATACTTCATACATCACTTGCAGATAAACTTCGGTTTTTCCGCTTCCAGTCAAACCGTCGAGTAAAAAGGCCTGATAATGATGTTGTGCCTTGAGAATATGTTGAATGGCTTTTTTCTGGTCTTCATTCGGTGTTAATGGAACTTGCGCCAATTGCACTGGTGTCGGAGTAAAATCATGCGGTTCCAGACAACATTCGACCAGGCCTTTCTTTTCCAGTGCTTTCAGGGTCGAAGTCTCGACGCCACTAAGATTCAAGACATTTTCAGTGGTGCCATGCGGATGTAGCTTTAGCACCTGATAGGCTTCATATTGTTTTTGTGAACGTTTTAATAAAGAGGTAGGGTCATCGTGTGGCGTAATTTTCCATAGATGGAACAGGATATCTAAGGCACGACCTTGTCTGAGTAACGCCGGTAAGGCACTTTGCATGACCTCACCAATCGGAAATTGATAATATTGGGCAGACCATGTCAACAAAGTTAAAACTTGTTGGTCTAAAATCGCTTCTTGATCGAGTAATTCCGTGATGGCTTTAAGTTTGAACTGACCTGTAAACACTTCATGAGGATCAACTTTTTCAGTGATGAGACCCACCAGATTTTGCCGCCCAAATGAAATGGCAACACGCGCGCCGACTTGTGCCTGAGCATATTGCTCTGCACTGACCGTATAATCAAAGGTGTCATACAGATATACAGGTATGGCAACGCGAATACGGTAAACAATAGCGCTAGAATTTTGGGTCGGCATATAGGCTTCATTCATGTAAAGTGTATGTTGATATTTTCAGCCTTTTAAGTTGTATGATCGCTTAAAACAACTTAAATAAGGCATGACGGCATCTCATAGAATTATGCTAAAGTGCTGTGCGTTATGTCGATGAATTTCTTGTGGAACCATGTTCCTCAGGCCATACACGGATGCACTTAACAACGACTATTTTGGGACAATTAGAACAGAACCATGCCTGCTTATCAATTTACTGCTATCGATGCCTCAGGAAAGCAACATAAAGGTGTGCTGGAAGGGGATTCCGCACGCCAGATTCGCCAACAGTTACGCGATAAAGCATGGACACCAATTGCGGTCGATGCGGTTGAGCAAAAAGATAAACAACAACAGCGTTCATGGTTTAAAAAAAGCTTTAGCGCTTATGATTTAGCATTGATGACGCGTCAACTCTCAGTGTTGGTCGCGGCAGGAATTCCATTGGAAGAAGCGCTCCGTGCGGTTAGTAAACAAAGTGAAAAAGCGCATGTCCGAAATTTATTGATTGCAGTACGTTCCAAGGTACTGGAAGGGCACTCACTGGCAAAAAGTATGCAACAGTCAGGACGCTTTCCCGAGCTCTATATTGCAACGGTTGCTGCGGGTGAGCGTTCAGGTCATCTTGATCTGATTCTGGATCAGTTATCGGACTACACAGAAAACCGTTTTGCCATGCAGAAGAAAGTTCAGGGTGCGATGATTTACCCGATTGTACTGATGCTGATGTCTTTCGGTATTGTGATGGCCTTGATGACTTATGTCGTGCCAGAAATCGTCAAAACCTTTGAACAAAGTAAAGAGGCTTTGCCGTGGATCACTGTTGCTTTAATGAAAGCCAGCGCCTTTATTCGGCATACCTGGATTGGCATGCTTATTCTTGCCTTTATTGCCATCATTTTATTTACCCGATTCTTAAGAACCAATGCAGGGCATTATGCATTTGACCGATTAACGCTCAGATTGCCACTATTCGGTAAACTTTCGCGTGGTATAAATGCGGCACGTTTTGCCAGTACCTTATCCATTTTAACCCGCTCAGGCGTGCCTTTGGTGGAAGCCTTACGCATTGGTGCCGAAGTCAGTAATAACTGGGTAATTCGGGATGCCATTGAATTGGCGATGGAGCGTGTAACAGAAGGTGGTAATTTGGCAACACAACTGGAGCGCTGCGGTTATTTCCCTCCGATGATGGTACAAATGATTCGAAGTGGTGAAGCCTCTGGTGAACTGGATCGTATGCTGGATCGGGCATCAACTATGCAGGATCGTGAGGTGACCACCTTTATTTCAACTTTACTGGCCTTGCTTGAACCCTTGATGCTGATTTTTATGGCAGCAATTGTATTGGTGATTGTGATTGCGGTAATGTTGCCAATTATTAATATGAACAATATGATCTGATGAGTGACATGAAAGAGATGAATATGAAGAATCAAAAAATATATGTGAAGCAATCTGGCTTCACGTTAATAGAAGTGATGGTTGTTATTGTAATTTTAGGTGTTTTGGCTGCACTAATCGTTCCGAACGTGATGGGTCGTGGTGAAAAAGCCAAAGTTGATACTACCAGTATTACCTTAAAAGGTGTTGCGGGTGCCTTGGATCAATATAAGCTGGACAATGGCCGTTACCCATCTATGCAAGATGGTGGTTTAGATGCATTGGTCAACCAGCCAGCAACAGCGAAAAACTGGTTACCTGGTGGTTATGTGAAAGGTGGCTATCCAAAAGACAGTTGGGAAAATGATTTGCAGTATGTTATTCCAGGTCGTGAAGGCCGTCCATTTGATTTATATTCGTTTGGTGCGGATGGTAAAGAAGGTGGCGAAGGCAATGATGCCGATATTTATTATCAGCCTTAATCATTAGATAAAAATATCACTTCACTTTTGAATTATTAAATCTAGAGTGAAGTGATAATGTTTCTTAATTCGAAATTAATTAATAAATTATTGAAAAATAAAGATAGAATAAAATATTGAATATGTGAGAGTTATAATAAGAATTATTCCCATATTTAATAGTTACAAGAAAAAGAAATTATGCAGAAAAATAGACTTTTTCTTTAGATCAAAGCTTTGCATAATAAATTCAGACCATTGAAACCAAGTGTGAGAAATCAGATGAAAGCATTCTTTATGTTAGATGAACTGAATCAGTTTCATTGGGCAATGCTTAAATCTGTATTGCTCATTTTAACTTTATTACCCATTAGTGAAGGTGCTTTAACATTATGGCAAGCCGCTGAGGGAAGTAGCCAGATTATGATTGGTTTCTTTGCATTAAGTATGTTAAGTGCATGGTTTGTCTTGTGCTTTTTAAGTGCCTTGAAAACCACGGTCTGGAATCATGTTGACTTGATTTCTAAATATGAGCAGTTTTTATTTAAGGCTTATCGTTATATTCCGATGTTATTTTTATCTAGTTTGGTTGCCTATTTAAGCGTGCAATTATCGATAAGCTTTTAAGTTATTAAAATACTGAGCGTCAAAAACGTAGATTTAAAATCTACGTTTTTTATTGCCTGAATTTAGCCAGCGCGAACAAACAAAAAGGTAATTTTGCGTACCATTGGCAAGACTAAAAGTAGAACAGGGAAGGCAATTAACCACGAAATTCCCCATGCGGATAGCCAGATGTGAGTAGAAAACTGTTCTAATCCCATGCTACGTAAAGTACTAATACACGACACGATAAAGGTCATGATGATAGATAGGAACAAAGGTAAAACTACGGTGGCGTAACGATTTGGAATCTTTTGAAAACGAAAAGAAGACCCTTTGAAATTTTGCATTTTTTTCTCCGTAAACCAACAAACGCCAGTGCCTGATCAAATATGAAATATCTTGATCAAATAGCTCCAAACGTTGTTGGAGATATGTTGGCACGTTGATTGACGTAAACGTTTACGGCTTTATAAAGAGCAAAATTAATTTAACATGAAGGATCAGAATAGGGAATAAAAAATGAGCATCTTTATTTAAAAATAGAGATCCTCTATATTCCATATGACTTTAAAAATCGAAGAGAACAAGTAAATGCAACAAATTGAATGGAATGATTTTACCAAAGTGGAGTTGCGTGTCGGTCGGATTGTACAGGCTGAAGTATTTAAAGAAGCGCGAAAACCAGCCTATATCTTGCAAGTTGATTTTGGTGAAGAATTAGGAATCCGAAAATCCAGTGCGCAAATTACCAAACTTTATCAGCCTGAAAACTTGATTGGAAAACTGGTGGTTGCCGTAGTGAACTTCCCGAAGAAACAGATTGGCCCGATTCAATCAGAATGTCTGGTCACAGGATTTCATAATGCGGAAGGAGAGGTGGCACTTTGCGTCCCAGAGTTTGATGTTCCTCTGGGCACAAAGTTGTTGTGATTTATCGACGTGATTTAAACGAAATATCGACTTTACGTGGGCGGTAAATCCAGCCAACGATCAATAACAGAAGTGAGAAAATCAGGATCGGATAATCGCTTAAGCGGTTATACAAGGTTTGCCCTTGCATGGCAGGCAGTTCACCACGAAGCACGGCTTCCTGATCAATTGGCGCCTGTTTCACAATATGACCGTTCTGATCGATAAATGCTGTCACACCGGTATTGGTCGCACGAATAAACCAGCGGCCATTTTCTTTGGCACGCATTTGTACCATTTGCAAATGTTGCCAAGGCCCAGCAGTCCCTGTAAACCATGCATCATTTGAAACAGTGATCAAAAAGTCGCTATTCGATGCATTACGGCGGGTCAGGTTTGGATAAGCCACTTCATAGCAAATTGCAGCTGCCAGCGCATGACCTTTAACCATTAATGGCTTCTGGTTCGATTCACCACGAGAAAAACCACTCATGCTGACATCATTCTGCATCGCAGGCAGTACCCATTTCAGCATGCCTGATAATGGAATATATTCACCAAACGGCACCAGACGTTGCTTTTTATACAAGCCATGTGAATCGCTGCCTGAAGCCATAATACTGTTGTAATACAATGGTTCACCGACTTGCTGCGACTTTGCCATATCCCAATACGGAATACCGGTCACCCATGCACTGTCTGTTTTCTTGGCTTGAGCATCCATCGCCTCCAGAAACTCTGGAATATCGGTCTGGAACATTGGAATCGAAGATTCTGGCCAGACAATCAGATCACGTCCCCATTCAGCACGAGTCAGCGTGGCATAAATTTCTAAGGTCTTAATCTGGTATTCAGTTAACCATTTCAGGTCTTGAGGAATATTTCCCTGAACCAAAGACACACTCAGTGGTTTGGCTGTTTTAGGTTGTACAAACTGAATAAATCCAGCGCCCCATGCACCTAATACTAGAACTGCGGAAGGCACTGCCCAAAACCAGCGACGATTTAAAATCTCGACCAGCGCACAGGCCAATACGATGACAACGAAAGAAACAGCATAAACACCAAATAGAGGTGCATAACCATCTAATAGGCGTTCAGTGAAGGCATAACCTGCGAATAACCACGGAAAACCAGTAAATACCCAGGTTTTTGCCCACTCAAACAGCACCCACAGGGGTGCAAACGTAAGCGGCGTCTCTGGGAAAAAGCGACGATACAGCCAAGTCTGAAATGCCGTAAACAAGCCCATTGCTGCTGCCATAAAGGCAATCATCAACACGCTTAAAATAGCATTGGTATCGCCATAGGTATGGATGGATGTATAGAGCCAGAATGCCCCGACAAACCATAAACCAAAGCCATAGGTCCAGCCGAGCGCAAAGGCCTGACGTGGGCTACGCTGGCGCAATACAGCGTAGAGTAATGCAGGCGACAAAATCGCAAGCCACCAGAAATAGTACGGGGCGAGCGCCAAACTAAAGATTGCACCCGAAATGAGTGCAATCAAAAGTGGAAAAATAAAAGGGAGCTGTTTTTGTGGTTGAGACGAATTTAACAGCTTCTCAAAATAGGTTCTCATTGACGGACAGCTCGAATCAGATGAATAGTGCGTGCATCTGCTTCAATAATAGTAAATTGCCAATCGCCAAGCTCAATAGTTTGACCTTGTAAATCGCTCACTAAACCAATCTCTTGCAGCAGTAAACCGCCCATAGTTTCAACTTCATCGTCAGAAAAATCTGCATTTAAAATAGTGTTGAAATGTTCGATTGGTGTAAGTGCCTGCACAATCCACGTATTTGCTGTGGTCGGGTCATTATCTGGAACGATATATAAGGCTTCTTCATCCGCAATATCATGTTCATCTTCAATTTCGCCGACAATCTCTTCAAGAATATCTTCAAGGGTGACGAGACCAGAGGTTGAACCATATTCATCAATCACGATGGCAATATGCGTTTGCGTATTTTTCAGCATACGCAGCACCTGATCTGAACGTGCACTTTCAGGCACAAATACAGGCTGGCGCATCAATGAACGAATATCAACTTTGACATTACGCTCAGTTAAAAAAGGTAATAGGTCTTTCGCTAATAAGATGCCCACCACATTGTCGCTTTGATCCGCTGAAAATACGGGGAAGCGCGAATGTGCAGAATCGATCAGTACATGCAGAATATCAAGTAATTGATCGTCCTCCTGCAAACTGATGATCGCTGTACGCGGTGTCATGACTTCTCGAATCTTTGTTGCTGGCAGGTCAAGAACACCCTCAAGCATAGCAACAGTATCTGGCTCTAAAAAGCGACGTGAGTCTTGAACTAACTTGAGTAATTCATCGCGGGTTTCAGGTGCGGTACCTAACCATTTTCTTAAGCCACGCATACCCCACGACGGACTGGATTCCTCGACCATGATCTTTCCTAAAGACTCTCTATATCAATTAGATGATTTTCATCATACCGAAGATAAAGCGGATATGCATCAACAATACTATGTAAAAAACGTACAGTTTTCCAAAACAGGCCAGATGATTTTTATATGAGCAGTTTATGCTAAAATGTGAAAATTCGAATATTTGAGTTTTATGATGTCTGAACAACCAAAACTTCCCGCTGTTCAAATCAATACGCGAGGTTTACGTTGCCCTGAACCTGTGATGATGTTGCACCAAGCCATTCGCAAAGCCAAGTCAGGTGAGATTGTTGAAGTATTGGCAACAGACCCTTCAACATCATGGGATATTCCAAAATTTTGTATGCATCTTGGACATGAGCTGTTGCTCAAAGAAGAAAATCAGGATGAAAATAGCAATACTGAATATCGCTATTTAGTGCAGAAAGGTTAAGTTTTTTTTGACTTTTAAATTGCATGGCACATAAAAAAATCCGAGTCTAAACTCGGATTTTTTTATTTTGAATTACATATTTGGATAGTTCGGACCACCGCCGCCTTCAGGTGTTACCCAAGTGATGTTCTGTGATGGATCTTTAATATCACAGGTCTTACAGTGAACACAGTTTGCTGCGTTGATCTGGAAGCGTTTAGAGCCGTCATCATTTTCCATGATTTCATAAACACCCGCAGGGCAGTAGCGTTGAGCAGGCTCATCCCATTTTGGTAGGTTTACATCAACTGGAATAGATGGATCAGTCAACTTTAAGTGTGCTGGCTGATTTTCTTCATGTACGGTATTTGATACGAATACAGAAGATAAACGGTCAAAGGTCAACTTGCCATCTGGTTTTGGATAATTTGGTTTAAACGTTGACGCATCTACAGTTTTAAGTGCAGCAAAGTCTTGTTTAAGATCATGCAACGTGAATGGCACTTTAAGGATGTTTTGATCGATAAAGTTAAACGCGCCACCAATCCATTGACCAAACTTGTGCATTGCAGGGCCAAAGTTGCGTGAGTTATATAACTCTTCTTTTAACCAAGAATTGTTATATTTGTCTGTATACGCAGTCAATTCTTTGTCGAAATGATCGTCGCCTTCAAGCACACGTGCAATCGCAAGATCACCACCTTTTGCAACACCCGCAGCAATCGCTTCGAATACTGCCTCACCACACAACATACCTGACTTCATTGCAGTGTGTGAGCCTTTGATTTTTGAGAAGTTCAAGAAACCAGCATCATCACCAATCAAGCAACCGCCTGGGAAAGTGAGTTTAGGTAAAGCATTAAAGCCACCTTTCACAACAGCACGTGCGCCGTAAGAAATACGTTTACCGCCTTCAAGGAATTGCTTGATGGTTGGGTGCGTTTTCCAGCGTTGCATTTCCATGAATGGATACATGTGCGGATTTTCATATGATAAATCCACGATCATACCCAAAGTCACCTGATTGTTTTCAGCGTGGTATAACCACCAGCCACCAGATGAACCTGTTTCAGACAACGGCCAGCCAGCACCATGCATGACTAAGCCTGGCTTATGTTTAGCAGGATCGATTTCCCAAAGTTCTTTAATCCCGATACCGTAGTGCTGTGGATCAGCATCTTTATCAAGATTGTATTTTGCAATCAGGCGCTTACCGAGGTGACCACGGCAGCCTTCAGCGAACAATGTATATTTGGCATGAAGTTCATAACCAGGCGTGAAGTTATGCGTTGGCTCACCATTTTTGCCAATGCCCATATCACCTGTTTGAATACCTTTTACCGTACCATCTTCATGGTAAAGCACTTCAGATGCAGCAAAGCCTGGGAAAATTGAAACTTCCAGCTCTTCTGCTTTCTGGCCTAACCAGCGCACGACATTACCAAGAGAAATGACATAGTTCCCTTCGTTGTGCATTGATTTTGGTACCATCCAATACGGCATTTTTTGCGCTTTGGTATCAGACAATAAGAAATAAGTTTCGTCACCTGTGACAGGGACATTCAGTGGTGCGCCTTCTTCTTTCCAGTTTGGAAATAATTCATTCATGGCACGTGGTTCAAGTACAGCACCTGAAAGGATATGCGCACCTACTTCGGAGCCTTTTTCAACAACACATACAGAAAGGTCAGGTAGGTTGTTTTCAATCGCTAATTGACGAATTTTAATCGCAGCAGATAAACCCGCAGGTCCTGCGCCTACGATCACTACGTCAAACTCCATCGCTTCACGTTCGATGTGTTCCATGTAGGACTCCTCATATTTTTAAGGGTGGCAACCGTAATATTGCGATTCGGCGCTGCCATGAGTGTTCTTAATTGCCAAACACAAATGATAGTATGTGCTTGCAAACGTTTGGGATAGTATAGTTTTAAACCTTGATCTCGCCAATTGGCTGAGCGGTCATATTTTCTCGTCAGCAAGGCATAAACTATGATAAATGAAAATGATTCTCCACAAAACTCTTTAGAAAATCAGGGAAAAATCATGTTTTCTGATGATAAAAACTTAATGAACATTGCACAATACTTAAATGATGTACAGCAAAGTCACAAAAGGTCAATTCCACCTTTAGACCAGTGGCATCCAAAGCATTGTGGCAAAATGGATCTACGCATAAAAGCCAATGGAGAATGGTGGCACGAAGGTCAATTGATCAAACGTCAAGCTCTTCTGGATCTGTTCAGTAAGGTCTTGTGGAAAGAGGACGGCAAATTCTACCTCAAAACGCCTGTGGAACAGATTGAAATCGACGTTGAAGATGAACCATTGTTGATCAATCAGGCGGATCAGGTGCAAATCGAAGGCAAAACCTATCTGCAACTCACCACCATCAATCAGGATGTAATTATTGTAGATGAAGCGCATCCTATTTTTATGCGTGAATATGAAGGGGAGTTACGTCCTTATGTGCATGTGCGTTTTGGTATGAATGCCCTGATCCAGCGTCAGAGTTTTTATCATCTCGTCAACTACGGAACTTTGTCTGAAAATGCGCAAGGTGACACGGTTTTAACGCTAAAAAGTGGTGATTTGGTCTTGCATTTGAGCACCTGAGGTTTAAGCTTAAAAGAGTAAATAAACCAGTGTCCATGTGTAATATGACAGCCGTTCAATCCATGCCTCTTTTACTTGATCCAATGCCACACGCATCTGCTGATGCACCCATTGGTGTTTTTGACTCAGGCATTGGCGGCTTATCGGTTGCACAAGAGATTGCACGACATTTACCAAATGAACGCATTCTCTACTATGCAGATACGGCGCATGTGCCATATGGCGCGCGTTCAGATCAGGAAATCCGTCAACTGACTGCACAGGCAATCGAATGGCTTTATCGTCAGGGCTGTAAAATTGCAGTTGTGGCGTGTAATACCGCTTCTGCTTTTAGTCTGGATTACCTGCGCGATCATTATGGAGAACGCTTTCCAATCGTTGGTCTTGTGCCTGCATTAAAGCCCGCCGTCATTCAAACTCAATCCAAAGTTGTGGCGGTGCTGGCGACGCCTGCAACCTTCCGTGGACAGCTGATTAAAGATGTGATGGCAAACTTTGCACAGCCTGCTGGTGTCAAAGTGTTGACGGTGACGAGTCTGGAACTGGTGCCATTTGTTGAGGCTGGGCAGCAGATGAGTCCAGCATGTCTCGAAGTACTACAACAGATTTTACAACCTGTGGTCGAGCAGGGCGCTGACTTTCTGGTCTTGGGATGTACCCATTATCCTTTCCTGAAAGATGCGATTCGTCAGATTTTTTCTGAAAAATTAAAATTAATTGATTCTGGACAAGCAGTTGCGCGACAAACTGCCTATCTTTTAATTAAAAATGGGTTATTATGTGACAAATTGCGTCATAACATTACCCGTATTCAATGTTATGTCAGTGGTAACAATGCGGTCGAACTAGAACCCGTTCTTCAGCACCTTATACCAGAACAATTAACATGGAAGATTCAAAATCTGGCCGAGATTGAGATAGGAAATCACTAAATCGAGCCATATTTATATATTTATTGGGGTTAGTTGTTAATAAAAAATCAAGATAAATACTTGATATTATTGATCAATGAATTGGGGCCTAGCCTATGCAAGATACTCGTTATCAAGTCTTTATTTCTACCTCTGGCAATGAAATGCAACCAGAGCGAGCGGTTCTCGCACAAACATTAGTTGGCATGGGATTTCTGTCATGGGGGCTAGAACAGCGCACCCCGCTCAGTACGTCGATTGCCCGCCGTCAAATTGATGATTGTGATTATGTGGTGATTTTGCTGGGTAGCCAATATGGCGAACAATCCGTTTCAGGTGTCGGCTATATGCATCTGGAATATATTTATGCCATGACCAAACAAAAGCCTGTGATTGTATTTATGCATGAAGACCCAGAGTCTCGTGATGCCAAATTGCATGATCACAAGCCAGAACTTAAAGAAAAATTCAAAGAATTTAGAAAACAGCTACAACACGAAGTGGATCAGGTCTTTTGTTATCGTACCTTAAGAGATCTGGAGCTGGCTGTACGTTCAAGTATGCCGCAAATGCTAGAGCGTTATCCTGTGGTGGGGTGGGTGCGTCCACAAAATACGCAGGTATTGCGTGATGAAATTGATGCATTACGTGCCAAGGTGAAACAGTTGGAAACGGAACTGGGTAATCGTGAAGCTGATCCGTTGACCAATGTACCTAAAGTTTCGATGCATGAACTCTATTCATTTGAATATCGTATGCATGCCTATCAGGATGGCAATTTCAAGGAAGTAAAGCCACATCGCAAGATGACATGGGCTCAATTACTGAATGTTCTCGGTTCAGCCTTTGTGATTCCGACACCAGAAGAATATTTTTCCAAGCGGATCAATGAATATCTCAATGAGACAGGTTTGGATGATGCCCGTAAGGAAATGCCAAGAGCGCATGCTGTATCACGTGCCCAAGTGAATATTCGTGCTTTGCATGAGATCAAATTACAAATGCGTCAAAATGAATGGATTGTGCCAACAGGGCGTGATGATCGTCAACGTATGTTGTGGCAGCTCACTGCAAAAGGACAGAAACTACTTGAAAGTAATATGCTGGATAGTAATCGGGTTTTTCAATTTAAGACCATGCATTAATCCAATTTAGCAAACAGGGCTAAAACTGCTAAAGTAATTGTATGAACCCAATGAAAAGCGGATGCGGTCTATGTTAGCGACACAAAAACCAAAAGTGACTGTGATTCTGGCCAATTTAGGTACGCCAGATGAAGCAACTGTGCCAGCAGTACGACGTTTCCTGAAACAGTTTTTATCTGATACCCGTGTGATTGAGATTCCCAAATTATTATGGTGGATCATCCTGCACTTATTTGTTTTGACTTTTCGTCCGAAACGGGTGGCTGAAGCCTATGCTTCGGTCTGGTCGAATGATTCACCGATGCGTGAAATTGTGCTGGAACAAACACTGCTGATTAAACAACGCCTACAAGAAGAAAATCATCAGTTTGATCTGACGGTTGTACCGGCCATGACTTATGGTCAACCCAGTATCCATGATGTACTGGCGCAACTGGCAAAGGATCCACAAGAACATGTAATTTTGCTGCCGCTGTTCCCGCAATATTCAGCAACCTCAACAGCGCCGTTATATGATGCGTTTGCCAAATGGATTCCACAGCAACGTCATTTACCTGGTCTGACTATTATTAAGGACTATCATCAGCATCCTTTATTTATTCAGGCGTTGGCAGATAGCGTATTGCATTATCAGGGACAACATGGCAAAGCTGAAAAACTGTTAATGTCATTTCATGGTATTCCTCAACCCTATGCCGATAAAGGCGACCCCTATGCAGACCGTTGCCGAACTACAGCACGTCTGGTGGCAGAAGCTTTACATCTCAAAGAGGATGAATGGGCGATCAGCTTCCAGTCACGTTTTGGCAAGCAGGAATGGGTAAAGCCTTATACGGATCAGTTGTTACAGCAATGGGGTGAACAAAAGGTTCAATCGGTACAGGTGATTAGTCCTGCCTTTTCAGCCGATTGTTTGGAAACGCTGGAGGAGTTGGCCATGCAAAACAAGGAAATTTTCCAGCATGCGGGTGGCGGAGACTATGTCTATATTCCAGCCTTGAATGCGGATCAGGCCCATATAGATTTGCTTGCCGGTCTGGTTCAGGCTAATCTTGATGCACTCACTCATACCTTAGCCCATCGTTAAATCGACGCTTTATTTCGCCAGAGGTTTTTATGCTCCAAGTCAAAATTGTCCCTGTTACTGCATTTGCCCAAAACTGCTCGATCTTATGGGACAGTGAAAGCAAAGAAGCGATTTTGATTGATGCGGGCGGTGATGCTGCGGTGCTGAAAAAAGAAGTGGAAGCTTTGGGTCTAAAAGTGAAGGCACTGTGGTTGACGCACGGGCATCTCGATCATGCAGGTGCAGTGGGTGAACTTGCTGAAACATGGCAGATCCCCGTGATTGGCCCGCATAAGGAAGATCAGTTCTGGCTGGACATGATTCAGGAAGTCTCGGCGCGTTATGGCTTTCCAATTCCCCAGCCTGTCAAAGTGGACCAATGGTTGGAAGGTGGTGAAGTTTTAAAGCTGGGTGACGATGAGTTTGAAGTGCGTTTTGCCCCAGGCCATACCCCAGGTCATGTGATGTTCTATAACGCCAAACATGGTTTGTTGTGGACAGGTGACGTGCTGTTTAAAGGCTCGATCGGCCGTACAGATTTTCCAAAAGGCAATCACCAGCAGTTGCTCGATTCGATTCAGCGCGAATGCTTTAGCTTGCCTGATGATACTCAGTTTATTTCAGGTCATGGCCCGATGAGTACCATTGGTTATGAAAAGCAATTTAATCCTTTTGTGGCAAGCAAAGCAGGCTAACTGCACCTTTTAGCTTGTGTATAGTAGCGTGTTATACACAAGCCAGCTCCTTGCTGGTTAAATGATTTCCAGCCATTTTTGATTGGCCAGATTCAAATCAAAGTTCAAACTATTACAAATGCTTTGCAAGTCGAAAGAGGCTTTATCTTCTGGAATCTGAATCAGAATGGGCAGGCGGGTAATGCCATTTTCTCCTGTCGGAAAAGCGTAATGGCGTTCTTTGTGGTTAATTGAAATCAGTGATTCAAATTCTAAATAAACGATCAGAGATGGAAAACGTCGCTGAATCCGCATAATTTCCTGATGTGCATCTTTTTTAATTTGCGCAGTTTTAAGTTTTAGCTTGAGAATATTGTCTTTTATTTTCTGAGGTTTATTCATAAGTTTACTCAGAAATGAAGCACTTTGTTTGAGCTGGCGCTGATTTTCTTTTAATTCCGAAAAAGCATCTTTATATTCCTGTAGCGAGGCCAAGCTAATGTCTTTGAGGATATTGGTTGGCTCTAACGCTTCGGCATGATGTTTTTTCCATTCCTCATAAGAAAACACGGTGAACACATCCGAATGCCGTTTCTGTAGCAAGGTGGCATAAGATTTGAGTCGGGCAATAAACAGATTAACCTGTTTGTTAAAGATCAAAGAGGGCTGTGACTGGAACTCGATAAAATGGCTAATCAGATCATCCAGCGTTTGTTTGACACTTAAATAGAGATAATTACATTCATCCCGATGATGCACTGAATGCTTCAGCGCTTCGGCAACAGGTTCAAGAATATTGCTATTGAGTTTCTGTTCGAAATCAATCAGCCGTTGTTCTACCAGTTTTTCCATAAATACCCCATTGGGTTGCAGTGGTTCTCGTAAGAACGGCACTAAGGTTTTGCTGGTATACAGTTCAATATTGCGCACAATATCTGAAACATACTGGTTAACAGGCTTATCAATCGTAATGATTCGGCTGATTTGCCACTCGAATTGTTCGTGATGGTGGATGTCTTCGATTTTATCTAAATGCAGAATCGCTGAATTCACATAAATATTGTCACAGCCTTCAAATTTTTCTTCTTGTAAGAAACGTCGAATTGAAAAGGTATTGACCATTCCTTCCTTGTTCGGCGCCAAAGCAAAAATATATTTGGAGGTTTTCACGATATCCAGTTGTCTGGATTTTTGTTGTTTATAGAGAAAATATTTCAGAATATGAGGTTTTTCTGCTCTGAGTTGATGCGAACGCAAAAGGTTAAAAGAATATTTTAATAACTGTTGTTTGAGAAAAACCTCGGTCATAAAGGTTTTAATGATGTCGGTATTAATATGTCGCTGATTATCAGGCAGGATGATTTTTTCTTTTGCCAGAATAATTTGCGCTGCTGCATAGATAAATTCTTTTAGAATCAGTTTCTTTTGCTCTTGTAGATCAAAGTCGTCTTCGGTTTCAATGGCATGAATCTGGCTCAGGATATTTTCCAGATAGTCTGAAATTTCATAAGCATGCTGATAGCTTCTTAACTTTTCTAGGGACGCTGCAATTTTTTTCACTAACACTTTGATTGGAGCGATATAAATTTTCTCAATGAGAATATCAAAGTCATGTTTGGCCAAATAGGAAAAGCTGTTGTCCTTTCGGTTCCAGTGAATTTTTTTGAGTTGCAGCACCTGCTGGGAAATTTTTTCGCAATGTTCAGGCGTGTGTTCTGAAAAAAGTGTGATCAGTGCCGTTTGCCAATCAGCATCCAGATTGGGATCAATTTGTGTCGCCAAAAGCTTGAGCTGATAAGGAATATCGTTATTCATTTTTACATCCTGGTAAATTTAAATCTTTTTATTGAACAAGCTGATGCCACATAAATCGGTGCGAAACTGGATCAGAACAATGTATAAGTTGTAATGTGTAGTTTGGTCTTGTTATTCAATCCTACAGTTGTCACTAGATTTGCATAAGGTCATGGAAAAGTAAATTACTGTGATGTGAATCACATATTTAAAATGTGTAAATTTTTATTAAGAATAGCGTTGTCGGTAGACAATTTTTAAGCAGAGAGACTGAATTTGAGTGGGACTTACCGAAATTTAGCCAAAACTCACAATTATCGAACAATATCTTGGGCAGGGTAGGTCTACAAAGCGATTATTTTTATTTAGAATCAGGTGTGAAACGCTTTATTCATGTTGAACTAATTGCTTAATTTCACCTGATGAAAACCAATTGGAGACGATTTCATGCAATGGACTAAACCTGCTTTTACTGATGTACGTATTGGTTTTGAAGTGACCATGTACTTCGAAGTACGTTAATCATTCCGATTCAAATTCAAGATAAGCCCTAGTTATGCCTAGGGCTTATCTTTTTCTAACAAGAAATTAAATCTATGTATATTCATGTTCTAGGTTCGGCTGCTGGTGGGGGCTTTCCGCAGTGGAATTGTAATTGCCCCAATTGTCATGGCGTGCGTACGGGTACGATTCAGGCCAAGGCTCGTACACAATCCTCAATCGCGATTTCTGAAAATGGCATCGATTGGGTGCTGCTTAATGCTTCACCAGATATCCGTCAGCAATTATTTGATTTTAAGGCAGCTCAGCCTGCCCGTAAGTTACGTGATACCGGTATTCGTGATGTGATCCTGATGGACAGCCAGCTGGATCACACCACTGGACTGCTGACTTTACGTGAAGGCTGTCCAATCAAGGTCTGGTGTACCGATATGGTCTATCAGGATCTGACCACAGGGTTCCCCGTATTTAAGATGTTGAAGCACTGGAATGGCGGTCTGCAATATCAGCAAATCGATCCTAAACAGGCATTTAAGATTGCGGATTTTGAAGATTTGGAATTTATACCACTGATTATTCAAAGTGCTGCACCGCCGTATTCACCTCATCGTCACGATCCGCATGAGGGCGATAATATTGCATTGATCATTCGGGATCATAAAACGCAAAAACAGTTGTTCTATGCACCGGGTCTTGGAAAGATTGATGAACAGATCATCCAGATCATGCGTGATTCAGATTGTGTCATGATTGATGGTACGCTCTGGACGGATGATGAAATGCAACACACCGGTGTTGGCAGCAAAACCGGACGTGAGATGGGGCATTTATATATTAGTGGCGAGGGTGGTTCATTGTCTTATCTGAATCAGCTTAGCCGCCCTAAAAAAGTGTTGATCCATATCAATAATACCAATCCGATTTTAGATGAAAACTCGGCTCAATGTGCTGAACTTAAAGCCCACGGTGTTGAAGTCGCCTTTGATGGCATGCAGATTGAACTTTGAGGTAAATGATGATGCCAAGCGCTGATGTATTAAGTGTCGAACAGTTTAAGCAGGCCATTCTGGATAAAGGGCAGTATTACCATATTTATCACCCTTTTCATGTGATGATGTACGAGGGTAAAGCCACCCAGCAGCAAATACAGGCGTGGGTTGCCAATCGCTATTATTATCAAATCAATATTCCACTGAAAGATGCCGCGATCATGGCCAATTGCCCAGATCAGCGTGTGCGTCAGGAATGGATTCAGCGGATGATTGATCAGGATGGCGAATATCCTGATGGTGGTGGGCGCGAAGCATGGTTACGTTTGGCCGAAGCCGTTGGCCTAACCCGTGAGCAAGTGATTTCAGAAGAGCTGGTGTTACCCGGCGTGCGTTTCGCTGTGGATGCTTATGTCAATTTTGCTCGCCGTGCCACATGGCGCGAAGCAGCTAGCAGTTCCTTGACCGAATTATTTGCACCACAAATTCACCAGTCCCGTCTTGATTCATGGCCACAGCATTATCCGTGGATTAATGATCAGGGTTATGACTATTTCCGTTCGCGTTTAAGTCAGGCTCGTCGCGATGTGGAGCATGGTTTGAATATTACACTGGACTCATTTACCACGTATGAACAGCAGCAGCGTATGCTGGAAATCCTGCAATTCAAGCTGGACATTCTTTGGAGTATTTTGGATGCGCTGACTTTGGCCTATGTGCATGAGCAAGCGCCGTATCATACCGTGACCGCACAACCTGTCTGGCATAAGGGGTTATTTCGTGACTAATGCAGAATTTGATTTAAACCTGATTCCGGCTTGGCGACAAGGTTACCGCTTTCAGTTTGAGCCTGCACAAAATGCTTTTGTGATCTTATATCCAGAAGGCATGATCAAGCTGAATGACAGTGCTGGAGCGATTGGACAGCATATTAATGGACAGCAGAATGTTGCCGACATTGTGGCCTTGTTGAAACAGCAGTTTGGTGACATTGCAGAAATCGAGCAGGATGTGGTCGACTATATGCGCGTTGCGCAGCAACAATACTGGATTGATTTGCGATGACCGAAGGCGTTGGTTTACCGCTCTGGCTTTTGGCGGAGTTGACCTATCGTTGTCCTTTACAATGTCCTTATTGCTCGAATCCTCTGGATTATGCCCAGCATAAAAATGAACTGAGCACGCAACAATGGTGTGATGTTTTTGATCAGGCACGGCAGATGGGTGCGGTGCAACTGGGCTTTTCTGGTGGGGAACCGCTGGTTCGGCAAGATCTGGAACAACTGGTTGCGCATGCGCATCAGCAAGGTTTTTATACCAACTTAATCACCTCGGGAATGGGCCTGAATGAGCAGCGTATTGCTCAACTTAAACAGGCTGGACTGGATCATATCCAGATCAGTTTTCAGGCCAGTGATCCTGTGGTGAATGATGCGTTGGCGGGTTCAAAACATGCCTTTGAACAGAAATATGAGATGTGCCGTCTGGTCAAGCAATATGACTATCCGATGGTGCTGAATTTCGTGATTCATCGACATAATATCGACCAGATTGAACAGATTATTGAGCTGTGTCTGGAGCTGAATGCTGATACGGTCGAACTGGCAATCTGTCAATTTTATGGTTGGGCTTTTTTAAACCGTCAGGGCCTATTGCCTACTCAAGAACAGTTGACGCGTGCCGAAAAGGTGACCAATGCCTATCGAGAAAAACTTCGCCAGCAGAATCATCCGTGTAAGTTGATCTTTGTGGTGCCTGATTATTATGAGGAACGTCCCAAAGCCTGTATGAATGGCTGGGGTAAAATCTTCTTTACGGTGACGCCTGATGGCACGGCATTGCCCTGTCATGCAGCACGTCAGCTACCGATTGCATTTCCGAATGTTCGTGAACAATCTTTATCGGAGATCTGGTACAAATCCACTGGTTTTAACCATTTCCGTGGCGATGCATGGATGCCAGAAAATTGCCGTAGTTGCCCAGACAAACAGCGTGACTTTGGCGGCTGCCGTTGTCAGGCCTATATGCTCACAGGTGATGCTGCCAATGCCGATCCTGTGTGTGGTAAATCCAGCGATCATTATCTGATTGAACAAGCACGCCGTGACAGTGAACAGGCTTCATCCCTTGCGCAATTGGTATTTCGAAATAGCAAGAACTCAAAACAATTGGCACTTCAGCAAAAAATTCCTGTGCAAAGCATTACGGGCGAATCTTCCTCATGATGCATGGCCTAAATCACAACAACGTTGCAGTTTTCGATGGTCATAATGATCTGCTGACACGGTTATGGCTCAGCGATCAAGCGGACCCCGTACAGGCTTTTATACATGAACAGTTGTCTGGACAACTGGATTTAAAGCGCTGCCAGCAGGCAGGATTTGTAGGCGGCATGTTTGCAATTTTTCTACCGCCATTTGCTTATGTGAAACAACATCATCCCGATAAGCTCGTGGATAAAAATGCCGAAGATTTCACTCAACGGCAGATTGAGCAGATCTGTCTGGCGCAATTCGAGCTGGCACAGCAGATGGTGCAAGCTTCCGAGCAGATTCAACTGTGTACATCGGTGCAACAGATTCAAGACTGCCGTACTCAAGGCCAACTGGCCATGGTGCTACACATGGAAGGGGCGGAAGCTTTACAGGACAACCCTGACTTGCTCGATGTTTTTTATCAGGCCGGGTTGCGGAGTATTGGCCCCTTATGGAACAGGGTGAGCCAGTTTGGACATGGTTTAAATGCCCGTTTTCCTCATTCACCCGATACAGGTGCAGGCCTGACCATAGCAGGTAAAGCCTTATTAAGACGCTGTGCTGAAAAGAAAATGGTGGTAGATGTATCGCATATGAATGAACGTGCATTTTGGGACACGGTCGATATTTTGCAGCAACCGATTGTCGCCACCCATTCCAATGCACATGCTTTATGTCCCCAAGCGCGTAATCTCACTGATCCACAACTCAAGGCAATTGCTGGGAGTGGTGGCATGGTCGGGGTCAATTTCGATGTGGCCTTTTTACGCGGCGATGGACAGCGGAATGCGGACACGCCACTTGAACTGATTCTAGATCATCTGGAATATATGATGGATCACCTTGGAGAAGATCACATCGGCTTCGGTTCAGATTTTGATGGCGCGCTGATCAGTACAGAACTGCAAGACGTTACGGGCTTAGCGCAACTGATTGCTGCGATGCAACAGCGCCACTACTCAAAAGAACTGATTGAGAAAATCTGCTGGGGCAACTGGCTCAATGTACTGAACCGAATCTGGTCTTAGCACATGAGTAGAAGATGATTAATCTTCATAATCATCTTCGTGGCGTTTCATCTCTGCTTGTGGTGTATCTTGCGTCGGTAGTTTGTATTGATCACTGGCCCAGGCACCGAGATCAATCATCTTGCAACGTTCTGAGCAGAAAGGACGAAATGCATTACCTTCCCAAGTGCTGGTTTCACCACAACGCGGGCAGGGAAATGTACGTGGCATAGAAAATTCCTAAAACAAAAACTAAATAGATTAGGCAAAAGTAAGGTGACTTGTTAGACTTATGCCGATTTCTAGATAGTTTGATGAGATTATGTCGATTCGTCAATTTCAAGCACAACGTATGCAAGCCCCTCGTGATTTTAAGGCCATTTCTAACACCCCGATTTGTGTGGAAATTGGTGCGGGAAAAGGCAAACATGCCTTGTTATTTACGGGACAAAACCCGCAAACCACGTTGTATGCAATTGAGCGAACCAAAGAAAAATTTTTGGCGATGCAAAAACAGCATCAGCTGGAATCTCGGGAATATTTAAATCCTATTCATGCCGATGCTTTGCCTTGGGTCGTGCACGCCTTGTTCCCGGCACAAGTACAACAATTTTTTATTCTTTATCCAAATCCAGAACCACATAATCCAGCACAGCGCTGGCTCAATATGCCATTTTTCGAATTCCTGCTTTCTCGCCTTCAGCCAGATGGAACCATTACCTTAGCCAGTAATATTCCAGAATATATTGATGAAGCAGAGCAACAACTGATTGAAGTATGGAAATTACCTTACGAAAAACAAAAAATTGCAGCGGATTCAGCTCGAACGCATTTTGAAATCAAATATCTGGAACGCGGCGAACTTTGCCAGCAATTGATCATTCGCAAGCCAAAAGGTTACGCAACCCGTTTTGATGATTTTGCACCGTTGCAAGGTCAAAATACCCAAGAGAACCGCGATGCCTAAGCGTGTTGCCATTATTGGGGCAGGCCCAGCCGGTTTGATGGCTGCTGAGGTGTTGAGTCAATATGATTATGAAATTGACGTGTTTGAGCAGAAACCGTCGGCTGCACGCAAGTTTTTAATGGCAGGTAAAACAGGTTTAAACATTTCCCATGCTGAGCCTGTTGAGGCTTTTATCCAGCGTTATGACCAGACACAATGGTTGGGACCTTGGGTCAAGCAATGGGATGCACAATGGATTCAGAACTGGATGCAAGGTCTGGGGATTGAATCCTATGTTGGCAGTTCGGGACGTATCTTTCCTGTAGAAATGAAAGCAGCGCCGTTACTCCGTGCATGGTTAAAGCGTTTGATGAGTGCTGGCGTAAAATTTCATTATCGCCATCGTTGTGTGGATTTATCCAATAATCAACTCACTCTGGAAAATCAGACGCAACGTTTTAGTGCCAGTTATGATGCGATTGTACTGGCCTGTGGTGCGGTGTCATGGTCGCAATTGGGCAGTGATGGTGCGTGGCAACAATGGCTCTCAAAGAATGAAATCGCGCCTTTTCAGGCCAGCAATGCTGGTGTTTTGAAAACATGGTCGCCGTTTATGCAGGAATGTTTCGGTCAGCCTTTAAAACGCGTCAATGCATGGATATGGCCTGAACAGCAAACGCATGGCGATATCATCATTACCCGTTATGGTTTTGAGAGTGGCGTGATTTATAAATTGGGGCGTGATCTCAGAGCGCAGCTTACCCAACAGCAATCTCTACAATTACAGCTAGACCTACTGCCAGATGTCAGCGTTGAGCAATTAGAAAAGAAATTACAGGCGAATAAAAAACAGTCTTTGACCAATCTTTGGCGTAAAGCAGGATTGGACAATGTCAAAATTAATCTGCTTCGGGAAATCGTCGAAAAAAGCTTATGGTCAGATGCCAAGCAAATGGCACAGCAGATCAAACAGCTTCGTATTCCTTTGGCAGGCTTTCGTCCCATTGAAGAAGCCATTAGCTGTGCGGGTGGGGTGAAGCAAGAGGTGTTATCTCCACAACTGCAATTACACTCGAACCCTTATGTATTTTGCTGTGGTGAAATGCTGGATTGGGATGCACCAACGGGTGGCTATTTGCTGACAGCCTGCTTTGCAACTGGGCGAGCCGCTGGAGAGGGTGTACATCGCCGATTAGAGTGTGCCCCGACAAGATAATGTTTTTAAAAGCGTTATTTAAAATTTCTGTATTTTTCATGTTCTAAATCACCTTATTTTTAGCGATTGGCGAGTTTTTTGCAGTGTTGATATTTATCTTTTTATTGATGAATGTTCAATGTTGCAAAAGTTCAAGTCCAGCCTATTTGCTCAAGTTGTTTTTGCATTAATTCTCGGTATTGTTATTGGGGTTAGCTTTCACGATTTTTCTTTAGCTTTAAAACCATTCGGGGATGGCTTTATTGCGCTGATCAAGATGTTGATTGCACCGATTGTTTTCTGTGTGGTCGTTCTGGGAATCTATGGCGCAAATGACATTAAAAAAATGGGAAAAGTTGGTGCAAAAACAATTTTATATTTTGAAGTGGTCACCAGTATTGCACTGATTTTGGGGATTGTGGTTGCCTATGTATTCAAACCTGGTGTCGGGATGAATATTGATATCACCAAGCTAGATGGCAAAGATTTAAATGTTTATACCGAACGTGCACATAGCATTAGCTCGGGATCAGATTTTTTACTTCATATTATTCCTAAAACATTTGTAGATGCGTTTGCCCGTGGTGATATTTTACAGGTTCTGTTGATTGCGATTTTATTTGGTGTCGCCTTATTACTGATCCCAAAACATTTAGCAGAACTGGTTTGCAAGGCAATTGAAGCATTTTCTGAAGTGTTTTTTAAAATGATGGCTTTGATTATCCGTCTGGCTCCAATCGGAGTGTTAGGTTCGGTTGCCTACACCACCGCAAAATTTGGACTGGATTCGCTGATCCAGCTTGGTTATTTAGTCTTGTTATTTTATGTGACGTGTACTGTATTCGTGCTGATTGTTTTGGGTGGAATCCTGAAAGTTGCAGGTTTAAATATATTCAAATTTCTCAATTATTTTAAAGCCGAGCTTTCCATCGTATTGGGAACAGCATCTTCTGATTCTGTATTGCCACAGATCATGAAAAAGTTGAAAAATTTAGGCATTCAGGATTCGACGGTCGGCTTGGTGATTCCTACGGGTTATTCTTTTAATCTGGATGGATTCTCTATTTACTTAACCCTCGGAGTCATCTTTATTGCACAAGCCTGCAATATCGATTTATCCATGCATGATCTACTCGCAATTTTACTGGTTTCTTTAGTGACTTCAAAAGGTGCGCACGGTATTCCTGGTTCAGCTTTGGTTATTTTGGCGGCGACCTTATCCGTCATTCCAAGTCTTCCGACCATTGGTTTGGTTCTATTGTTGTCAGTGGATTGGTTCATTGGAATTGTACGTGCTTGCACAAACTTGATCGGCAATTGTGTGGCGACGGTTGCAATTGCGCATTGGGAAAAGGATATCGATCATGCCCGCGCTCAAAAAGTATTAGACCAAAAAGTCTGAATAAATAGGATTTGTAATTTGCATGGTGACAAGATCTAGCCTATATTTTTAGTGGAAAAATCATCCAAGGAATGACCAATGTCTCAAGCTTCACCCGTGTATCGTGGCAGTTGTTTATGTAATGGAATTCATTATGAGATTCATGGTGAAATCGGCGAGATTATACAGTGCCATTGCCAGCGTTGCCGCAAAGCTAATGGTACGGCCTATGCCACCAATGCACCCATAAGTAGTACAGCGTTTAAAATTGTACAAGGTGAAGCGCTAGTTAAAAAGTTTGCTGCATCTGGGGTATATCGCTGGTTCTGTGGCGAATGTGGTTCTCCACTGGTCAGTTCACGGGATGCGCAGCCTGAGCTTTATCGTTTAAGAATCGGAACTTTGGATACGCCATTACAGCAAAAGCCAAGCATGCATATTTTCGCTGCTTCTAAAGCAGAGTGGGATTGTATTGCGGATGATTTACCTCAATATGCTGAACGTCCTTAAACCGGATGTATTTTTACGATGATTTTTGAGACCTCTGATTTAGAAGCAAATGATATCTATCGTTTATTGGCCGGTGGAATTTCGCCTCGACCGATTGCCTGGATTAGTACACTCTCCAAAGAGGGTGTCGCCAATATTGCACCTTATTCATTTTTTAACGTTGCCAGCTGTAATCCACCTATTTTATGGTATTCGCAGGTCAATCCCAGGAATGGGCAAGATAAAGATACCATTCGTAATCTGATGGATACACGAGAGTGTGTGGTGCATATCGTGAATTTACAATTGCTGGAAAAGATGAATTTATCCTGTGCTTTATTGCCTCCAGCGCAAAGCGAATTTGAGTTTGCCGAGATTGAGTCTGAGCCAAGCCATTCGGTGGCCGCTTTATCCGTCAAACATGCACCGATTCGTTATGAATGTCAGTTAAGAGAGGTGCTGCAACTGAGTACGCTTCCATCGGGTGGTACGGTGGCTTTGCTGGATGTGAAATCAATTTATGTCGATGATCGGCTCTGGGATGGTCAAATGATCGACCAGCAACAACTGGATAGTGTTGGCAAAATGGGTGGCGATTTTTATAGTTTAACCACCGATCTACGAAAACTTGCCCGACCAATCGTGTCATCCACAACAGATGAGCATAAAAAAGGAGGTTAACTACCTCCTTTTTCTATTATTTGGCAGTTAAAGCCTCACCTTCAAACTTGACCCCATCCCAGCCATTTTGCATAAACTGACGGATATTTTGATGGTCTGTTGCTTCAGGCGTTGCCAACACAGAGGCATAATGTTCTGCAAATAAACTGAGTGTGTCCGCTTGATTTAAGCCTTCAATTTTAGCAAAGCTGAGTACTTTGGCACTGCCTTGGTTTTCAGTCGCAGCATTCGATTGCGCGCCGTTCTGGAATGCAGTTGGGGTATGTTGATAACGCGCTTCGATAAATGCCAATACATCTGCAAACTTTGCCGAGCCATCTTTAAGTTGTGCCAATAAGCTTTGAGTCATGTCTAAAATTCCATGTTGATTGAATCAATAGCAGCATCATAACATTGAAAATGCAGAAGAGAAGTCGTTGGTGTATTCGCCGTTTATGTGCAAAGTCGTCATTTATATATTGACGAATCATGTATAGATCCCCGCCTTTGCTTTTGTCGCATCTGCCTGAAATTTTGATGGGGCTGGGGAAAAGTTTTAGCAACATCTAGCTGAATTGTGGATAACTCTATGTTTATACACAGTGCAATTCTGCTTAAAAAGAGCGATTGAGTTGCCTAAAAAATATGTTATTTTAGAGCAAAGGAGATGGCATTCCTCCTATTACAAACCGCCAGAATGGCTAATGATGCCTATGTTACCCTGAACAGGGGACGTAGGTTCGTGCGTGCTCTGTTCCCATTTTTGGAGTTCGCCCATGAAAAATCTTCAGAATAATTGCTATACATCCATGTCTCATCATTCTTTCGCTCCAACTCTGTTCTTGGAGTAAATCATGTACTATCCATTACTTTCGATTGCCTTAGGTTCAGTATTAGGCGCATGGTTGCGCTGGTTTTTGGGCTTAAAACTCAATCCTATTTTCCCGAATATTCCTTTGGGTACGGTCACGGTCAACTTTGTCGGTGGCTTTATTATTGGTTTTGCCATTTCATATTTTTCTCAAAGTTCACTCAGTCCCAATTATAAATTGTTTGTGATTACAGGCTTTTGTGGCGCGCTCACGACATTTTCGACTTTTTCTGCCGAGATTATTGCCTTATTACAAAGTGGTAAACTGGGCTATGCCTGTGCAGCAATCGTGATTCATGTGGTTGGATCGCTATTGTTTACTATTCTGGGAATGAGCCTGCATCAATGGCTCAGTGCTGCATAATTGGGAGTTATCGCAATGAATGGATTTTTAATTACCTTTTATACCGCACAAAATCGTTCCTATCAGGGGCAGCCGATCAGTGAATGGCTATTGGCCGTTGCCAAACAGATGAATTTACGTGGCGCGACGGTATTGGCTGGACTGGAAGGTGTTGACCATCAAGGCCTATTTCATTCTGCCAGTTTTTTTGAATTGGCGGATCGACCTGTGCAGATTCAATTTGCGGTAACAGAGCAACAGGCGACTGAATTATTGAGCTATCTCAATGCTAAAGAGATTTCGCTGTTCTATGTGAAAACACCGATTGAGTTTGGCGTGGTGGGACAGCAAAAGACAGATTCCTAAGGCTGGAATCAAGACATAAAAAAAGAAGTCTAAGTGGAGGAGAGTTAACCTTAGACTTCTAATGCTTTTAGCTTAATGGGTGAAACTTAAATGAAAATTAACCTTTGCGGTTAAAACGTGCAAAGCGTTTGTTAAAGCTTGCAACACGACCTTCATTGCTGGCCTGACGTTGCTCACCGGTATAAAACGGATGTGATGCACTTGAAATATCAAGCGTCACGTAGGGATAAACTTTGCCTTGATATTCCTTGGTCTGTTTGGTTTGCAGGGTGCTACCAATTAAGAAGTAAGCATCGGCATTGGTATCGTGGAACAATACTTGTTGATAAGCAGGATGGATATCTTTACGCATTTTGAATGACTCCTATTGTTAATAGAAATGTTATAACATAACAATATGTGAAGTCAATTCATGTCTTTTCAAGTCAGTTGTATATAGAAATTGATCAAAGTAGATAACCCTCTAACTTGTCGCAACAAGATAAGAGGGTATCAGATAGACTAATTTGGAACTAATTCTTCAAATAAATCATTGAGATTGTCATGCACTTTGAGATGAATCAGGTTCCAGTAATGGCCAGAAATAGTTCGGTTAACCATGAGCGTATCTGGTGACGGTTTAAAGACATCCCAGTATTTAAGCGATTTTTTCACCAGCAACATGCCATCATGATGTGATGAGTTTTCTGCAAAATCATAATTGGTCGTTAATGGGCGCAATAGAATTTCAATCCATTGCGTATATAACTCACTTGGAAATTTCTGTTTTTCGGCAATCGAATGCAGTTCTGCCAGTAAGTCTTCAACTTGGGTAATATTTTCCTGACGAGCTGCATTGACCAGCGCCTTAAAGTGCTGAACGATTTCAGGTGATAAGGTTTTGACACTACCGTAATCGTAAATAATCACACTGCCATCTTCACGGAAAGCAAAGTTGCCTGGGTGCGGGTCGCAGTGGAAGCGTTTTAAGAAAAACATTTCCTGTCCCAAGGCACGAATCAGGCGACGTCCAATCTGATTACGCGTATCAACTGACCATGTACTTGCCGTTTCGATAGATTCACCTTGCTCCAGACTTAGGGTCAGTACGCGACGAGATGAATAGTCTTTATAAACGGTTGGGATGATCACATGAGGATCCAGCTTTTCATGGAAGGTTTTAAATACTTCCAGATTTTGGGCCTCGATTTCATAGTTTAATTCGGCTGAGAGGCTGTCCTGAATTTCCTGAAATAGTTGATCTTGCAGCTTCTTGTCAATTTTTAATACGCCCATCAATCGCAAAGCCAAACGTACTTGTTTTAAGTCACTTTCACAGGCCTGATCTACACCCGGATATTGCACTTTTACCACAACGGCTTGCCCATTTGGCAATACTGCACGATGGACTTGTCCGATTGATGCGGCAGCAAAAGGTTCTGTTTCAAAAGAGCTAAAAATCTGGTTTAACGGTTTACTCAGTTCTTTTTCAACTTGTTGTTGAATCGCGGAAAAAGGCATTGCTGGGGCCTGACGTTGCAGCTTGGCAATGGCTTTGGCGACTTCTGGCGGGAAAATATCCTTATATTGCGAGGCGATTTGCCCGACTTTCATCACTGCGCCTTTCATTTCTCCGAGTGTATCGGCAATCTGTAGACCGATGTCCTGAAACAGCTGGCTACGCGCTGCATTTTTCTGTTCTTCATCTGCGGTGAGATTGCGGATAGAGTTCGCCACGCTTTTGCTGGCAATACTTGCGGTCATACCAGCCAGTTTTAGAAAACGCTTACTGGGAGAGCTTGCATGTTTTGCCATAAGGACTTGACCTCATACGATCCAGTTTCAAAGTGATACCTTGATCATAGGTGACAAAACTTAAATTGCCTATAACAAAATGTTAAGTGATGTAAGCAGGTATAAGAGGGCTGCGATCAGCAACTGTATGCATGCAAACTGTACTGGCTATATGGTGCATGATCTAAAAATCATGGTTTTGAAAGTAATGACAGGAGGATCAATCGCAGGCAGCGTCCATGCCGCCCTTGATGTCTTTTCTTGTTAAAAATGGATTGTCATTAGGTCGTGAGCGTCATTTTTGCCAAACGTTTATTGTTTAAATATAAACGGCTGATCAACAATACACAGGCAATGCTTAAGCCAATAATCAGACCCAACCAGACACCTGCCACGCCCCAAGAGGTATAACGGGCGAGATATAAACCAATCGGGAAGGCAATCACCCAATACGCCATTAAGGTAATCCACATCGGTGCCTGCGTGTCCTGCATCCCTCGTAAGCAACCTGCCGCACTCACTTGCCATGCATCCATCAATTGATATGCCATTGCAAACCAGAGCAGATACATTGCCACAGGAATCACATCTACATCTGTGGTGTAGATTGCCACGATATAAGGACGAGCCAGAACAATCAGCGTCATCGTGAACGCAGCAAAAATCGTAGCGCTAATCAATCCCACGGTTTGTACCTGACGCATTGCGTGCCAGTTCTGCTCGCCATAATACATGCCAACACGAATCGTTAAGGCAATCGCCAATGAAAGCGGAATCATAAACAGTTGAGAGGTGACTGAAATTGCAATTTGATGCGCTGCAATCGCATTTTCACCAAGTGGGCTGAGCACAATTGCGCCTGTGCTAAAAATACTGACTTCAAAGAAAACGGCCAGACCAATCGGTAAGCCAAGTTTTAGAATTCGTTTAATCCAGACTGGATCAAGTTTTTCCCATTTTGTAAAAATAGGCGCCTGCTTATAGGCTTTGGCTTTTGACACATACACAGCCAGTGTAATGAACATTAACCATTGCAAGATGGCTGTTGCAAAACCACAGCCTGCGCTACCAAGTGCTGGAATTGGTCCGAAGCCGTACATAAACATAAAGTTGAGCGGAATCAATACCAGTAAGGCGATTAAGCTGATTGCGGTGACTGGACGTGGATGTCCCAAGGCTTCGGAGTAGCTTCGTAACGCAGCATACATCATCACCGCAGGCATACCGAAGCCAATTGCATGAAGAAACAGGCTGGCTTTGGGCAATAAGCTTTCAGGTACGCCAAACAACGGCAAAAATCTAGGCATACATTGCAAAATCAACATTGCCACAGTACCAAGAATCACAGCGACCCATAAAGACTGACGGGCAATGGTCGGTATTTTCTCTGGTGTTTTTGCGCCCCGTGCTTCAGCGACCAATGGGGTCGTTGCCAGCATGATGCCTGCAAATAACAGCATAATCGGAATCCACAGCCCGACACCGACTGCGATGGCTGCCAGATCTGTCGCAGAAAGATGACCTGCCATAATGGTATCGATCAACCCCAAACCCGCTTGAGCAAACTGGGTGATCAGGATGGGAAACATCAAATGGAATAGCTGCTTGAGTTCAAACCGCTTAGTTGTGACATGGGACACAAAAAATACTCTTATTAAAATGAGGAGGAATCAGCGTTGCAGGGTGAGGAGCACCCCAATAAAAATCACAATACTACCGAGCAGGCGTTGCCAGTTAATCGGTGTTTTTTCTGTACCTAACCAGCCAAAGTGATCAATAAACATCGAAATCACCAGTTGCCCGAAAATGACCAAACCTGAAAACGTTAACAATCCGAGCTTGGGTGCAGTATAAATGCTCAAACTAATCGCATAAACCCCAAGAAAGCCGCCTAGCCATAGAAACCAGGGAATTTGTGAAATTTCACTTAAACTCGGCTTGCTGGCACTCTGAAAACAGACCAGTAGTGCCAGCACAATCGTGCCAATAAAAAAAGAAAGTAGAGCCGCTTGCAGGGGAGAGTTTAGATACTCTCGCAGTTGTGTATTGATTGCAGTCTGAAAGGCCATGGCAATGCCAATCCCTAAAGTCAGGGGAAGAATAAAAAGTAATTGGCTAGAAATTTTCATCATATTATCGGTCTAATTGTTCTTGGTTATCCTCAGTCTAACTGAATACGTAGATGATGATAAGCCGAATGCGCGAGTCATGTTAAAATAGCGGAGTTCTGTCATTGAGCTGCTATCTTGAGCCATTTAAACCCCGCAAATATTCCGCTTTCCTTGTATATTCATATGCCGTGGTGTGTACGTAAATGTCCTTATTGTGACTTTAACTCGCATGCTGTGCCTGATGGACAATTGTCGTTAGAACTGGAACAGCAATATCTGGCTGCACTGGTGGCAGATTTTGAAACTCAGGTTGAAATGGCACAAGGCCGATCAATTCACAGTGTTTTTATTGGTGGCGGAACACCTTCACTGATTTCTGCACAAGGGTATCAATGGTTATTTGAGCAGTTGAAAGCGCGTTTAGCGTTTGAGGAAGATTGTGAAATTACGCTGGAAGCCAATCCGGGAACCGTTGAACATGACCCGTTTGCGGATTACCTTGCTACGGGGATTAACCGTTTATCCTTGGGCGTACAAAGTTTTGATCCTGAACATTTACAGCGTTTAGGACGGATTCATACAGCCAGTAATGCACTAGATGCGATCCAGCAGGCACGACAAGCAGGCTTTGAGCGCGTAAATGTGGACTTGATGCACGGTTTACCTCAGCAAACAGAACAACAGGCCTTAACGGATCTTAGATTGGCTGTAGAGCACGGAGCGACGCATATTAGCTGGTATCAGCTGACCATTGAGCCAAACACGGTTTTCTTCCGAACCCAGCCTGTATTGCCTCAAGACGAGGTTCTAGAGCATATTCAGGAGCAAGGCGAGACCTATTTGAAGGCCAATGGTTATGTGAATTATGAAGTTTCGGCTTGGCGAAAGGAAAAGCCATCGGCACATAATCTGAATTATTGGCAATTTGGTGATTATCTGGCGATTGGGGCTGGTGCGCATGGCAAGGTCACGCGTCCTGATGGAATCTATCGTTTCCAGAAAACCCGCTTACCTAAAGATTATTTGGCTAAAGTCCCGGCTGAACATGTGCAAATGAAACGTATTGAAGCAGATGAATTACCTTTCGAGTTTATGATGAACGCATTGCGTTTAAATGAAGGTGTGGCGACTGAGTCTTATACGCAGCGGACAGGGCTTGCATTGGAAGATTTGAATGAGACATTGCATCAGTTGCGTGAGAAAAAACTCCTCATTGCTGATGAAGAGCGAATTGCCTGTACCGAGCAGGGACATATCTTTTTAAATTCGGTGCTAGAAAAATTTTTATAGTTTAAAAATTATGTGTGCTTTGAGCAGGGAAGCTTAAAGCATAGATTTTGGTTTTGTCATCATTTGGAAAGATATCGAAGACAAAATAAAAAAGCCTCATCAAATGATGAGGCTTTTTAGAATCTGGTGGGTCGTCCGCGACTCGAACGCGGGACCAACGGATTAAAAGTCCGCTGCTCTACCAACTGAGCTAACGACCCTGAGCGAGGATAAGTAAAACAACGTTTTACCTGAGCGCAAGAGAAAATCTATGATTTTCTGTAGCTTAACCTCTTACAGGCGTTTGTAAAATACATTTTACAAACTCTCAAAACATTAGATGGTGGGTCGTCCGCGACTCGAACGCGGGACCAACGGATTAAAAGTCCGCTGCTCTACCAACTGAGCTAACGACCCTAAGCAAGTGTTTCAACAAGCTTCGCAAGAAAAACTAATTTGTTCTAAATGCGTCTTCGTTTTGATGTTGCGTATTCTAGCAAGTTATTCAGCTAACACAAGAGGAAATTTAAAAACATGTGCATGATTGTTTATAAAAAGCACGATTTCCTCTTATTTAGCTAAAAAATAAACTAGAAACGGTATTGATAGCTTTGAATGTTGTCAAAGATCTCAGTATTTACATCACAATAGCTGCTTGTACCAGGTAATAAAACCAATAAACGTTCAGAAGTTTTGCTCGGATTGAACGCGTCTTCTTTCAATTTATTCTTCTGGTATTTAAATGTACCTGTGGTTTCGACCTTTTCCTGTACGCGTAAAAACACAGGAATGGCATATGAAGGTAAACATTTTTTAAATACGTTCACCATTTCGCTTAAATCTGCATCATTTAGCTCGACACCATCGACCAAGGTAATGGCTGCCATGCCAGCACGACCGTTGGTATTTGGAATTTCTACGCCGTATACCACTGCTTCTGCGATTTTTTCATACTCGCACACCATGTTTTCAACTTCGGTGGTCGAAACGTTTTCACCTTTCCAGCGGAATGTGTCGCCTAGACGATCCACAAACTGTGCATGACGGAAGCCGATATCACGGACCAAGTCGCCTGTATTGAAGTATGAGTCACCTTGAGTGAATACATCTTTCATAATCACAGATTTGTTCTTTTCAGGGTCGGTATAACCATCGAAAGGCGAACGGCTGGTGATCTTCCCAATCAGTAAGCCAACTTCACCGGTTTTGACTTTCTTGCAATAGCCTTTTTTGTCGCGTACCAGTTCGTTCTTTTCTTTGTCAAATTCAACAATGGCATAAGGCGTAGGAGAGAAGCCGACGGTATTGTCAAAGTTAAAGATATTGCTGAAACCGACATTACCTTCACTTGACGCATAGAGTTCAAGGACTTCTTCAACACCAAAACGCTCTTTAAATTTACCCCAGATATTTGGACGCATGCCATTACCAATCATTTTGGTGACACGATGGGCACGATCCAGTTCTGTTGCAGGTGCATCAATCAGGTAGCGGCAAAGTTCACCGACGTAACCAATTGCAGAAGCATTGAATTTCTGTACATCTTTCCAGAAGGCACTGGTTGAATATTTACGACGTACTGCAAGCGTTGCACTGCCTGCAATCACGCCACACCAGCACACCACCACACCTGTTGCATGGTAAAGCGGTAGGGTGACATACATCACATCATCTTTGCCAAGATTGAGAATATGACCATAGGTACCGTAAGCAAGTGTCCAGCGGCTATGCGTAAAAATCACGGCTTTTGGCAAACCAGTGGTGCCTGAAGTGTAGATATAGAACAAGCCATCTTTACCCGTCACGGTACGTGTGGTGGATGGGTTAAATTTAGGGAACTGGTCAATTTGTAATGCTAGATTGAGGTAGCCTTCTGGTGCTACACCCGCATTTTTACGGGTTTCCTGATCAGCAAACCAGTGGAAACGGTCCTGAGCAACTTTTAAATCCTGACGTGCTTCATCGATTGCAGCACGAACTTCTTCACCTGCAATCACTGCAATTGGATTGACCAGATTAATACTATGCGCGAGTACTTTACCGACTTGAGAGGTATTTACAAGTGCAATGGTGACCCCGATTTTTGCTAAAGCAACAATGCTGGCAATCAATTCAGGACGGTTCTCAACCATCACTGCAATCACATCACCTTTTTTAGCACCCAAAGATAAATAGTAATGTGCAATCTGGTTTGCCCATTCATTTAAGGCCTGATAACTATAGCTTTGATCTTCAAATAACAGTGCGATGCCTTGAGGGTTACGCTTGACTGCTTTTTCAAAGGCAATACCTAAACCAGCGGGAGAAGATGGCGTACGTAAATATGCCTGTTTAAGACCATTAAGGATATGAGGTACTTTAGTAATGAAGTTTGGAAGTCGAGTAGCGACATCACCAAGAGTAATAATATCGGTCTGCGTAGTTTGGCTCATATCAATCCTGTTTATTTTTTGATCAATCCAAAAATGGCTATCCGTAAGAACACAACCATTCACACCATTGTCGTTGATGCTGTTTTGTAATGGTAAGTCCCTAGAGCAATCAACCTAATTTGACAAAATAACAAAAAAGCCTAGTCACCGAAATGACTAGGCTTAGCCTTATTGAGTGCAATTTAGCAAATTACTCATTGCTAGCTGCAGCTTTTTTTGGTGGACGTCCACGTGGACGGCGCGGGCGGCTCGATTTCTCTTTTTCTGCTTTTGCAGCTTCGTCTTCAGACTCTGCTTCAGTTGCAGGTGCTGCCTGTTCTGCTTTTTCAGCAGCTTGGGCTTTCTCAGCAACTTTAGTCGTTACTTCAGACTTCGCTTCAGCTTTAGCCACTGGTGCTTCGACAGCTTCAACTGGTGCTGTTTCTGCTGGCGTAGCAACTGTCTCAGTCGCAAGTTCTAATGGTTGTTGCTCTGGCGCTGCAACCACAGTTTCTTCTGCTTTCACTTCTTCTTTCGATTCAGTGTTTTCGACAGGAGCTGGAGTCGCGTTTGAAGCAATATGCGCTTCTTTGGCTTGCTCAGCAGCAAGTTTTGCTAAACGACGACGTTCACGAGGATCGTTTGCAACACGCACTGTTGATGCTTCAGGCGGTGTTAATGCTAACACTGGCGCTGGTTCAGCTTCTTCAGTGACTTGCTTGCTTGGAAGTTCAGCATCACGTGTTACAGGACGCTTTTCTTCTTCAACCACTGTTTCTACCACGAGAGTGCTTGCATATTGCTCAGCAAACTTTTGTAGGGCACGGTTAAATGTCGTGATTAAACCAAACTGCTCAATCAAGATGGTGCAGTCTTCGCCATACACATGACGAATCAAGCTACCTAGCGTGTATTGACCCAACGCAGGAATTTGCGATGGTGCAACTTTTGGTGCAGCGGCTTTCTGAGGTGCTTGAGCACCACGTTGACGACGGCGAGAACGTGGATCATTGCTGGCACGTTTTACAGGTGCTTGAACCGCTTCTTCTGCAGTTGCAGCAGGTGCTTCTTTCGCAACGACTGGTTCTGCTTGAGCCGCAGGTTTTGTTTCTGCTTTTTCAACAACAGCAGGAGCAACCTCAGCTTTTGCTTTAGGTGCAGGTGCTTGTTGTGGATTCAGTGCAACAATTTCACTTTGACCTTGATCAATGTTCACGATCAATGCTGTGTTCATTGGTTCTGAACGTGGTGCATCAACAACATCAACTTTAACTTGCTGTGGATTCGCAGGCGCTGCAGTTGTAGCCGCAGGTGCTTCATTCAACACGCTTTGGTCACGATGACGGTTTGGACGGTTTGGACGCTGTTGGTTGCGGTCACGACGTGGTAATGGCGCATTCTCATTGCCTTGAGCAGCATCATGATGCTGTTGCTGGTTTTGAGGCTCTTGCGACTGCTGACGTTTTTGCTGACGTTTCAGTTCGCGTTGCTCTTGGCGCTGTTCCTGACGTGACAACTGAACCACTTCTTCGTGCACTTGATTTTGTTGTTCATGTGCATGGGCGTGTTGTTCACGTTGCTCTTTGTGCTTACGTTTCTTCTGGTTTTGATTCGGACGATGTGGTTTTTCGTCTTTCTCAAACTGCTCACGCGTTTCCTGTTTCACAGGATTTTGTGAGATATAGGCATTGTTTGCCGCTGGTGCAGCAGTTTCAGTGGCAACAGGTGCGTTCACCTGACCAAACTGGCCACGGCTCACTGCGCCATTATTTACCATTTGCTCAATCGCAGCTGCAGCATTTTGTGCAGAACGAGATTGGTCTGTGGTTTGCGCTTGCTTTTGAACAAACAGGTTTTCTAACCATGCACAAGGACTTGCTGACTTTTGCGCAACAGCCTGTTGAGCTTGTTTTGCTGGTGCTGCCGCATGTTGTGCTGCTTTCTTCTGTGGTGTAGCTGCTTGATTTTGTGCAGGTGCATGGTGATGCTCTGCATCTTCCAAATGCCAGTCAGAAGACTCATAACCGAGTTCTTTTTCACTCGAACGAGTTGCTTCAGTACGTTCATAACTCGACGGCGCAAAACCATCTGGATTGAACTGGATCTGGTAGTGCGGCGTTTCCAAGTGCGGATGTGGTAATACCGTTACACGAACATTTGACGTTTGTTCTAAGTAAACAAGGCTGTGACGCTTTTCATTCAATAAGAATGCTGCGATTTCAACAGGGACTTCAACTTGAACTTCACCTTGACGTTCGCGTAATGCAATTTCTTCAACCTTACGCATGATCGAAAGTGACAATGAACGTAAGTCACGCACCATACCTGTACCATGACAGCGTGGGCACACGTAACCTGTCGCTTCTTCAAGAGAAGGGCGTAAACGTTGACGGCTCATTTCCATCAGGCCAAAACGTGATAGTTGACCGAACTGGATACGTGCGCGGTCGCTTTGCGTTGCTTCACGTAATTTGGCTTCAACCATACGCTGGTTACGGTCTTTGGTCATGTCGATGAAATCGATGACCACTAAACCGCCGATATCACGTAAACGAAGTTGACGTGCAATTTCTTCAGCTGCTTCAAGGTTGGTATTGAGTGCTGTTTCTTCAACATCGTGACCGCGAGTTGATTTCGCCGAGTTAATATCAATTGATACCAAAGCTTCAGTCTGGTCAATCACGATTGAACCGCCAGAAGGAAGTTTTACTTCACGCTCATAGGCAGTCTGGATTTGGCTTTCGATACCGAAGTGAGCAAATAAAGGCTCATTCAAAGTATAGGTTTTTAATTTATCAAGCTGACGTGGCATCACTGCTTTTACGAAGTTATAGGCTTCGTTATAGGCTTGCTCACTATCAATCAGGATTTCAGCCACATCATCACGTAAATAATCACGAATGGCACGTGTCACCACGCCCGCTTCTTGATGTACCAGCATTGGTGATGGACCTGAACTTGCTGAACCTTGGATTTGTGCCCAAAGGTCAAGTAAGTGTTGTAGGTCGAGTTGAAGCTCTTCCTGAGTGCGGCCAATACCTGCGGTACGAACGATCACGCTCATGCCACGCGGTACATTTAAAGACGCTAAGATTTCTTTGAGTTCTTCACGAACCGAACCTGAAATCTGACGGCTGATACCGCCACCTTTCGGATTGTTCGGCATTAAAACTAAATAACGGCCTGCAAGGGAAATGAAAGTCGATAGGGCAGCACCTTTGTTGCCACGCTCTTCTTTTTCAACTTGAACCAGTAATTCAGTGCCTTCAGTGATGAGTTCACGGATGTTTGAAGTTTGACGAGGGTCAGCTTTGAAGTACGAGTTTGCAATTTCTCGCATTGATAAAAAGCCTTGACGCTGTGCGCCGTACTCAACGAAAACCGCCTCTAAAGATGGCTCAACGCGAGTAACATGACCTTTATAAATATTTGATTTTTTTTGTTCGCGAGTACGATTCTCTAAATCGAAATCGTAAAGGCGATTACCAGTGATAAGTGCAACGCGAACTTCTTCTGCGTGGGTTGCATTAATCAACATACGTTTCATGGGTGTGACACCTAATAGTGATACACACAAACAATAAGCCCAATATTTTTGAGCAAACATCAAATTGGCGCGATCAAGACTCAGAAGCAACTTTGTGTAGGAAGCTCTGAAACCACTGGCTGTAAGTATCCAGCTGGGGGCTTTGATTCGGTTATTCCGATGTTAGCAATACTGCTTCAATCTTGAATCCGTTGATATTTCATGGCATGTCTTACATCTGTGAAATATCACTAGATCCGACATAATCAAAGTTTCCTGTACGCTTCACTGGCGGGTGAGCGGTGCATTGGATGGTGACTTTCACTGTCATTAAGCATTGAAGTCGATCCATCTGGAAGTCTTGATACGGAATGATCATCGTATCTCTGCTTGGCAGTTCCAATGCATCAACGCTTTAGCCTGAATGCGACATCAGGGAGCAAATTGTCTGATGTGGATCAGTTTACGTTTAATAACCAGCAAATTGCTGGCGACATATTTTTTCTGAACAAACTGTATGTGCTGATGCACAATTAAACGCAACAGTTTGCCATTTTGCCGATATAATAAGCCTTCGGCGTCGGCATAATTCTTTAGGACCTATCCGAGTTATTGGTGAATATCTCATCGATTTAAAATTTTATCTAAATAAAATTTCTGATTTGATGCTCACTTACGGTGGTATCCGTGCGCTGAATATACCAAACCTTGCAGCATCTGCCTATGGGCTAAGTTTAGGTTTCTTGTGAAATAACTTAGCTAAATGATCATTTTTTAATCATATTTAGCAAATCTTGGATTAATCGAGCGTATGAATTCTACACAACAATGGCAAAGTGTCACTTGGTTTGACGTGGATGAGCATCAAGACGGGCAGCGAATAGATAATTTTTTATTTACCCGATTAAAAGGTGTTCCAAAAAGTCGAATCTACCGTTTGATTCGTGAAGGGCAAGTACGCGTAAACAAAAAAAGAATAAAAGCAGAAACACGTTTGAGCATTGGCGACCAGATTCGTGTCGCACCCATTCGTTATGAACAAAAGGATGAAACGGCTGCACCTGTAAGCGATAGCGTTGCGCAAAGCTTATTGAGCCGTGTGGTTTATGAAGATGAAGGCCTGTTGGTCATTAATAAGCCTTCAGGTATTGCCGTACATGGCGGTAGTGGTGTGGCCTATGGCCTGATCGAAGCGTTACGGGCTGCCACAGGTAAAAAATATTTAGAACTGATTCATCGTATTGACCGTGATACCTCAGGTCTGGTGATGGTCAGTAAAAAGCGTAGTACCTTAAAATTGTTACAGGATCTCCTGCGTGAACATAAGATCCAGAAAACTTATGCGGCTATTGTCAAAGGGCAAGTCAGTCTAGATCGCCAAATGATTGATGCACCTTTATTGCGTTATGAACTGGCCAATGGCGAGCGTCGTGTCCGTGTTACTTCTGAAGGTAAGCCAAGTAAGACAGACTGGAAAGTGGTTGAGCGCTTTAAAACAGCAACTCTGGTTCATGCATCACCATTATCAGGTCGTACCCATCAAATTCGTGTACATGGTTTAAGTATTGGTCATCCATTGGTAGGGGACGATAAATATGGACACAATACGGTGTATAACGGCCCAGCAGCACGCCGTTTGTGCCTGCATGCCATGCGTTTGGAAATTCCGAATTATCCCGTGATTGAAGCACCGATGCCCGAAGATATGCAGCAAGTGATTGACGAGTTGAGAAAGCAGAAATGAAGCAGAATATCGAACTCATCATTTTTGATTGGGATGGCACCTTATTCGACTCGGTAGGCCAGATTGTGGCAAGTTTGCAATATGCTGCGCAGCAATTTGAGCAGCCCCTGACTGATGAAGCCGCGAAAAGCATTATTGGTCTAGGTTTACCCGAAGTGATGCAGATCCTGTTTCCGCAAGTACCTAATTTGCATCAAGAGCTTTTGCAATGCTATGCCGATCATTATGTGGCAAACTCGAAAGGTGATGTCTGGTTCAATGGTGTCGCTGAGCTATTGATGGATTTAAAGCAGCAAGGTCTCAAGCTTGCTGTAGCGACAGGTAAAAGCCGTAAAGGTCTGGACCGTGTATTGGCACAAACCAATAGCCATGCACTGTTCGATATTACCCGTGCCGCGAGTGAAACCAAGTCCAAGCCAGACCCATTGATGTTGCAGGAGATTCTTGCCGAGATGGATGTAGCGGTTGAACACGCTATTATGGTGGGGGATACCAGTTACGATCTGGAAATGGCACAAAACCTGAGTATGCCGCGTATCGGGGTCAGTTATGGGGTGCACAGTATTGAAACTTTACAGCAATATCAGCCTTTAACCATCGCGCATAACGTGCAGGACTTGCATGGTTATTTACAAAGCCTCCTCAAGGTTGCTGATTTAACTGAAAGTTAAGCCGCTTAAGATAAAATGATCATGAGGGGAGAGTTCGCTTTCCCGTCATCCATAATAACAATAGGGACTGTATGAGCCGATCGATCCGTTTGCTCAATTTATTACAACTACTCAGAGAATATCGCTATCCAGTCACTGCACAGGTATTGGCGGAGCGCTTGCAGATTAGTCAGCGCAGTGTCTATCGTGATATTGAAACATTACGCGCCCAAGGTGTGAATATTGATGCTGCGGCAGGCTTGGGTTTTCAACTCAAAGAAGATTTCCTGTTACCGCCAATGACCTTGAATGAAACCGAAATTGAGGCCATCTTCTTGGCCTTAAACTGGTTAAGTGAAATTCCAGATCTGGCTTTAAAATCGGCTTCAACGTCGGTCTTGGCGAAACTCAATGCGGTATTGCCTGAACATTGTCGACATTTACTTGAACAAACCACCTTACGCTCAATCAATGCCTGGTTACCGGTCGATGAAAATCTGGTAGAACAGGTGCGTTTGGCCATTCGTCAGCAGGTCAAAATAGTCGTGGATTATGCGGATGAACAACAACGTATCAGTTCTCGTACCGTGTGGCCTTTTGCTTTAGGTTATTTTAATGATCGGATTGTGCTGGCAGCATGGTGTGAGTTGCGACAGAGTTTTCGGCACTTTCGGATTGACCGTATTCAACGTTTAAGCCTGAGTCAGGAGCTTTATCCGCAATTTAAACAACAGCTCTTTCAACAATGGTGGATTCAAGAGGTGTGTGCGACTACTGACAAAAACTGACAATCTAAACAATTACATTGAAATAAGAATAACTCACTAAGGAAATATCAACATGGCACTTAAACTTTATACCAATAACTTCTCACGTGGCGTCGTTGTAGACTGGTTACTCATCGAATTGGGTGTGCAGTGTGAGCGCATCGAAGTGGCCTTTGAAACTGAAATGAAAGCGCCTGAGTACTTAAAAATCAATCCATTTGGCAAAGTCCCGGTATTGGTGGACGATGATATTGTGGTGTATGAGCTTGATGCAATTTGTGCGTATTTAGCCGATAAGTTTGCTGACAAAGGTTTGGCACCTGCACTCAATGATCCAAAACGCGGTCTTTATTATCGCTGGTTGTTCTTTATTTCAGGGCCTTGGGAAGCTGCTTCAACCAATAAAATGCTAGGTGTTGAGGTGAAACCCGATCAGAAAGGTTCTGTGGGATATGGAGACTACCACGATGCCTATAATGCCTTTGTACAAGGCTTGAGTGAGGTTGATCCATATTTATGTGGAAAGCAGTTCACCGCTGCGGATGTAACTGTTGCCGCGATGCTGTTCTGGCAGCTTAAGATGGGCGAGGTTGAATCTCATCCTGCAATTGAACGCTATCTGGACAATATTAAGCAGCGTCCAAGCTATCAAAAATTTGCTGCCTTTTTTAGTAATGCTTAGATTCTCATCCTCCTAAAAAGCCGACTCGTTCGGCTTTTTTAATTTTTGCAGTGCCTATAAACGATCAAATCAAAATAAAAAATATAAATGAAAAACTCTTTGTTTAACGTTTAGATGGAAATGTCACTGAGCGTTATTAGTTCAGTAAAATTGTGTTGACTCAGCTCTAGAAAATCAGCATAACTAAAAACCTTATGTTAGGATCAAAGACCGATTGTGTTGTGATGAAATGTCATCTTTGTAGTCAAAAAATCATGATGATTTAAAACGCGATAACATTGAAAACACGCCGTAATCACAGGGATATAGCATAATGGACCTCATGCGATTAGATTCCACCAAAGAAGAAGTACATGAAAGATAAGCCGACATTAACCTATCAATTGCCGACACAATCTTGCTTGAGTCATACTTGGGTGAAACCTCCGTTTCCACATGAGGCTTCTGATCATTGCGGGATAGACCGTTTCTATAATTTGCAGAAACCGTTAACGCCGTTTGATCGAAAAGGGCTATTAAAGTGGTTGGCGACACGTCAGTCCTATACATGGAATGTTGATCGTGTTCATGAGTCGAATTTACGCAATCAAATGCTGGAACTGCCTCAAAACCGTCCGCATGCGGACTTAAATGACTGGCAAATCTGGTTTGTGGGACACGCTACGATTTTAATTCAAATCGGCCCTTATAACTTTCTGACTGATCCCGTCTGGTGTGAATATGCCAGCCCGAAACAGGGCAATGGCCCACGCCGTGTATGTCCCGCAGGAATAGCACTAGAACATCTCCCGACTATTCATGGGGTGTTATTGAGTCATAATCATTATGACCACATGGATCTGGCGACGCTGGAATGGTTACATCAAAAATTTGAAATGCCGATTTATACTGGTTTAGGTAATGCTTATTACCTGCCGAAGCATTTGCATGTGATTGAAATGGATTGGTGGCAGGAAATCCCGTTTCATGATGAGTTAAAGATTGCCTATACACCTGCACAACATGCATCTGGACGTGGCGTGCGCGATCAGAACCGTGCCTTATGGGGCGGTTTTTCTTTGCTTGCCAAGACAGGGCATTGTTTTTTTGCCGGCGATACAGGTTATTCAGGGCATTTTAAACAAATCCATGAGCGCTATGGCGATGCCCGAATTGCATTATTGCCGATAGGGGCCTATGAACCACGAATGTTGATGCGTTATGTGCATATGAATCCACAAGATGCATTTCATGCACATTTAGACTTGCATGCGCACCGTTCACTGGCGATTCATTATCGTACCTTCCAGTTGACAGATGAAGATCGTGATTCTCCTGAACATGAATTACAGCATGCCATGAAATCTTCTTCGAAACTGGTTAATCCTTTCTATTGCATTCGAGAAGGGCATTTTATTCGGGCTTAACATGATTGTTTTGCTATTGGTTTAAATGCTTGTTGAGTACATAAAAAATGAAGGACCTTTGCAGATCCTTCATTTTGAGTTTTAAGGCAATTTAGTCCTTAAGCAAGATCAAAGCGATCAGCATTCATGACTTTGACCCAAGCTTTGACAAAGTCTTTCACAAACTTCTCTTTGTTGTCATCTTGTGCATACACTTCAGCATAAGAACGTAGAATCGAGTTTGAACCAAAGACTAAGTCAACACGACTTGCTGTCCATTTGACGGCACCACTGTTTCGATCAACGATGTCATAACTATTACGGCCTGTTGGTTTCCAGTTGTATTGCATATCAGTCAAATTCACGAAGAAATCATTACTTAAGACACCAACACGATCCGTCAATACACCTTGTGGATTATTGCCATAGTTCGCACCAAGGACACGTAAACCGCCGACCAAAACTGTCATTTCTGGTGCAGTTAAACCCATCAGTTGTGCACGATCTAATAATAATTCTTCTGGTGTATTGGCATAGTGCTGTTTCTGCCAGTTGCGGAAACCATCATGTAAAGGCTCTAAAGGTTCAAATGAATAGACATCCGTTTGTTCCGCTGTTGCATCACCTCGACCTGCCGCAAAAGGTACCGTAATCTGTACACCCGCTTTATGTGCTGCTTGTTCCACAGCCGCCGTGCCACCGAGTACGATTAGGTCAGCAATGCTTACTTTCTTGCTGAGACCTGCTTGAATTGATTCGAGTACGGTTAAGACGCGCTGTAAGCGCTCAGGTTCATTACCTACCCAGTCTTTTTGTGGTGCTAAACGAATTCGGCCACCATTGGCACCGCCACGATAATCGGAACCTCGATAGGTACGCGCACTGTCCCATGCCGTTGCAATAAGATCAGCCGAGTTGAGGCCACTTGTAAGCAATGTCGCTTTGAGTTCAGCGATTTCAGCATCCGTTAAAGAGTAGTCCACGGTTGGAATTGGATCTTGCCAAATGAGATCTTCAGCAGGAACATCTGCACCTAAATAGCGGCTTTTTGGCCCCATATCACGATGGGTAAGTTTAAACCAGGCGCGTGCGAATACTTCTGCCAAGTAAGCAGGATCACGGTAGAAACGCTCTGAAATTTTACGATATTCAGGGTCAATTTTGAGTGCCATATCGGCATCAGTCATGATTGGATTGCGACGGACATTCGGGTTGTGAGCATCAACAGGTTTATCTTCTTCCTTAATATTGATCGGTTCCCATTGATGAGCGCCCGCAGGACTTTTGCGTAATTCCCAGTCGTATGTGAATAATAAATAGAAAAATTCATTGTCCCATTTGGTTGGATGAGTGGTCCAAGCACCTTCAATCCCACTCACCATCGTGTTTTCGGCATTGCCTGTACCAACAGAATTGTGCCAACCTAGACCTTGGAATTCGACATCCGCACCTTCGACATCTGCACCTAAATTTTCCGCTTTACCATTACCATGAGCTTTACCTACGGTATGCCCACCTGCTGTTAATGCAACAGTTTCTTCATCATCCATACCCATGCGGTCGAATGTGGTACGCATATCTTGTGCAGTACGTAATGGATCAGGAATACCGTCAACGCCTTCAGGGTTGACATAAATCAAGCCCATTTGTACTGCAGCTAATGGATTTTCAAGTGAGTTACGATCTTGATCGTTGTCATAACGATTTTTCGTCGCATCTAACCATTTTGTTTCGCTTCCCCAGTACACATCTTTTTCTGGATGCCAGATGTCGAGACGACCACCCGCAAAACCAAAGGTTTTTAAACCCGCAACGTCATAGGCAACTGTTCCAGCGAGAACAATGAGATCACCCCATGAGATTTTGTTGCCATATTTTCGTTTAATTGGCCATAACAAACGACGTCCTTTATCCGTGTTAACGTTATCTGGCCAGCTATTTAGGGGGGCAAAGCGCTGATTACCAGTATTGGCACCACCGCGTCCATCCTGTTTACGATAGCTTCCCGCAAGATGCCATGCGGTACGTACCATCATCCCGACATAGCTGCCCCAGTCGGCAGGCCACCAACTTTGGCTGGTATTGATGAGTTCACGTAGATCTTGCTTGACTGCTTCCAGATCAAGTTCTGCAAATGCTTTGGCGTAATCGAAATCTGGATCCATTGGATCTGTTTTATGGTCATGTTGACTTAAAATATCGAGATTTAAGGCATTTGGCCACCAAGCCATTGGACCTTGGCTATTTTCTGTATTACTACCGTGGAGAACAGGACACTGTCCTGATGAAGTGGTACTTGTTTGTAATTTATCGTCTTGGCTCATGTGCTATCTCCATCAAGATGACCTGTGAGCTAGGTCATCTCAATAATTTGACCGTTCAAAGATATGAATGCTTTACTGGGACATATACAAATTGGGTATCAAAATTTCAGATGCCTAAGTAAGATTTGTAATGGATCAGTTCAGCCTTTGTATTTTTACTCTAGGTTGATGAAAGCTTTTTTTCCAATGGATTAAAGTTGATGTCATAAATGCTTTATTCGATTGAAGCTGTCTAAATCTTAAACTTGAGCTGAGCATTTTTGGATATAGAAATTGTTAAAAAAATCAAAAAACTCATGAAAAATAAAAGTTTTATTGTAATTTTTCTCAACCATTCAACTACATGAAAATCGCTGAACGAAGAAATGAAAGATGGTGATGGCTGGTGCGGAAATAGGGGGATTGACCTGTTGCAGTTGTGTAAAGCGGCATTCAATTGCACAAAAAGTTTAATTATTCGTCAATATTTGAGCATTCATCCTTAAGAGCAATATCTCATTAAGAGGGCTGAGATAAGAGATTAGGTTGAAAATATGTAAGTCATCATGATTTTAATTCAAGGCATGCTATGTTTGAGCTCTTTCATGATGAGATAAAAACAATGAAAAAAATAGTAACGGGTCTTGGTTTATCTTTCACTTTACTGACAGGTTGTACCTCCATGTCGCAGACTTCTGAACATAAGGCCAATCACGCCACCGCTTTGACGGTTGAGTTTGTGGGGACAGGCAACCATGCCGTTCAGCCACAGCAAGGTACAGTCAGTTTATATGCGGTAGAAAGTCGCATGGCTGATGTGCCTGCGACTTTAATTCAGCAAAAGAAAGTGCAGGTATCACAAGTGCCGTTTAGTGTGGAGTTTAGTGTGCCCGCAGGGCATCGTCAGTTGATTCAACCGCAAGTCCGTGATGATGCTGAGATTAGTTATTATGTGACTTGGCAATCTGATAGCAACAATCTAACGGCTAAAGATGCCATTGTGATTGATTACGACCGCCAATTTCCGAAGGTGAATCTTGGTCAAGGAAAGCAACAGGTTTATTTAAAATAAAAAATCTAGCTATAAAAAGAGCGCCACTTTTAAAGGGGCGCTCTTTTTATGATTGTGTGAATGGTATTTTATACACTGACCAGACGATTCGATTTCACCATGTCGGCAAGACCGTGGGTTCTGAAATAATGCTCAAGCCAGCTTTTAATCACCAGCGGATTGTTCATTTGCAGCACATCTTCAAGCAGTTTTTTGGCATCGCTCATTGGCACATGGCAAATTGCTTTGCGTACTCGCAAAATATTACTAGAACTCATTGATAGCGTATTGAAGCCCATTGCCATTAACAGAATCGCAGACAATGGATCGCCCGCCATTTCACCACACACACTGACAGGTTTTTGGTGTGTATGGCAGTCTTCAGCCAGACGTTTCAAGGCCCGTAAAATCGATGGATGGAAGTGTGAATACACGTTGGCGACATGGGGATTATTACGGTCAACTGCCAACAAGTACTGGGTTAAATCGTTGGAACCTACCGAGAAGAAATCGACTAGTTCGGCAAACTCATCAATTTGCAGTAGCACACTCGGCACCTCGACCATAATCCCGATTTTAGGCTTGGTAATCTTGACCTGTTCTTCTTCCTGTACTGCAACCCAGTCACGCTCAAGCAGATACAGCACTTCTTCTACTTCGCTGACACTGGTCACCATCGGCAGCAGGATATGCAGATTATTCAGGCCAATGCTGGCTTTGAGCATGGCACGGATTTGTGCAGAGAAAATCTCAGGATGATCCAGCGTAAACCGCAGTCCACGCCAGCCTAGCGCTGAGTTTTCTTCTTCAATACTGAAGTATGGCAAGTCTTTATCCGCACCAATATCAAGGGTACGCATAATCACCGGTTTATTGGCAAAATGGCTGAGCTGCTGACGATAAATGGCACGTTGTTCTTCTTCGCCAGGGAAGCGCTCACGTAGCATGAAGGGAATCTCGCTACGGTATAAACCTACACCTTTGGCACCGCGCTGAACACCACGCACCACATCAATCATTAAACCTGTATTGACGAATAACGGAATAGAAATACCATCAGGCGTAATCGCATCTTTGGTTTCGTATTGCTTTAAATCTTTAGCGATCTGTTCTTCTTCTTTCTGAACTTCTTTATAACGTTGGCGTAAGCGACGTGGTGGATTGACAAAAACACGGCCTTGATAAGCATCGACAATCATTTCAATATCGTCCAGCGTGGTGATTGGCAATTCGGTAACACCGACCACTGTTGGAATACCTAATGCACGCGCTACAATCACCATATGTGAATTGGCTGCACCTTCCGAGGTGACGATTGCGGCAATATTATCAACTGGCAATTCCACCAGAGCAGCGGTACTGATTTCTTCGCCAATCAGAATGCTGTCAGGGCTGAGCTCACGATGGCTTGAATCCGCCTCTTGCAGGCAGGCTAGAATTCGACGGCCCAGATCTTTGAGATCAGAAACGCGTTCGCGCAGATAGTCATCTTCCATTTGCGCAAACAGCGCAACATGTTTGTCGATCACTTTACGCACTGCGCCTTGGGCCCAGCTTCCTACACGGATATGGTCTTTAATTTCACTTGGTAAGGCATTTTCATCCAGCATTCGTAAGAACACGCTAAATAACGCCCGTTCTTCCGACATGAGGGAATCTTGCATTTTTTCATCTAAGGACTGAATTTCCTGACGAACCGAAGCAATGGCTTGATCCAGTAAATCCAGTTCTTCGCTGATATCTTCTGCTTCACGATCTGGAATGGCAGCAAGATCGGCAGGTGGGTAGAGCACGATGGCACGACCCAGTGCGATACCGCCTGCACCTGAAACACCTTGGAAGGTTTTGTAAGTTGAACCAGTGGTTGGCTTGCGGAACACATCAATATTGCCGACCGCATGTGCATGTGCGATGACACCTGAAAGTTGTGCACATAGCGTCACTAAAAAGGATTCTGCGGCTTCGCTGAAGTCTTGCGATTCTTTATTCTGAACCACAAGTACGCCCATGACCTTACGGCGATACATCACAGGCACGCCAAGGAACGAGTTAAATAGCTCTTCGCCTGTTTCAGGTAAATAAGCAAAGCGGTCATGCTTCGGCGCATTGTCGAGGTTCACAATCTCCTCGCGTTGCCCGACTAAACCGACCAGACCTTCACCGATATTTAACGAGACATTGCCGACGGCTTCAGGTTTAAGACCTTTCGATGCCATCAGCACATAACGGCGATTACGTTCGTCCAGTAAATAAATCGAGCAGACATCCACATGCATGGCTTCAGCCACATGATTGACCATAATGTCCAAAGAATCATGCAAACTGACGGACGCATTAATTTCTTGCACAATGCGTCTAAGGGTGTCGAGTTGCATGTTTGACATGGATGTTTACTCCAGTTTATTGAATCGTTATAGGCCTAGTTATAACAGCTCTCTTGCCAAAAATCATTGCTTAAAATGATGATTCTATGACAATTAACGCTGAGGTAGTTGTAAACATAATTCCATCATGGCTTTACGGTAAACATCACGTTTGAAGTTGACCACTTGACCCAATGGGTACCAGTAACTCACCCATTGCCATTCATCGAACTCGGGTGGGTCTGACAGGTTTAACTGAATATGATGAGGCGAGGCCGTTAACTTCAGTAAAAACCATTTTTGCTTTTGTCCAATACATACCGGATCTGAATCTGACCGAATGTACCGATGTGGCAAACGATAACGCAGCCAACCTTTTGTTTGCGCTATAATCTGGACGTGTTCGGGCAATAAACCGACTTCTTCTCTCAGTTCACGAAAAAGTGCCTGTTCAGGGGTTTCACCAAATTGGATCCCTCCTTGTGGAAATTGCCAAGCATTGTGACCAATGCGCTTTGCCCATAAAACCTGTCCATCATCGTTTGCCAAAATGATCCCGACGTTGGGTCGGAAACCTTCTGAGTCGATCATTTGGCTACCTAAATTTTATCTATATCGTTGACTTTGATCTCGGGGACAGACTATCTTCCATGTCCAACTCGAAAAAGGTCAAAGTAAAATGTTTAAATTGCTATGATCTTAACGAATTTTTAGTGACTTACGGAAATAGATTTACGTTTTTTTTCTTTAATTTGCATTTAAATGAGCATTTATATGAAATTGGCTTTGTTTGATTTAGATCATACCCTGTTAAATACCGATTCTGACCATTCATGGGGCGAGTTTTTGGTCAGTGAAGCTTTGGTTGATCCTGTTCATCATCGTCAAATGAACGACAAATTTTACGAAGACTATAAAGCAGGGCAACTGGATCCGATTGCCTATAATGAATTTGTTTTTGAATTTCTCACCAAACACGATAATCACTATTTAACTGAATTACATCAGTTGTTTATGCAAAAAGTCATTCGCCCACAAATGCGTCCAAAAGGATTTGATGCGATTAAAAAGCATCAGGATCTGGGGCATGCCATTGTGGGGATTACCGCGACCAGTGATTTTATTACCGCGCCGATTTTCCGTGAGTTTGGTATTACAGAAATTATTGCCACCAGTGCTGAAGTTGTTGATGGTAAATACACGGGCAAGGTCACAGGAATTCCCTGTTATCAAAAAGGTAAGCTGGCACGTCTGGATCAATGGCTCGCTGGACGCACCGTAGATGAATCTTGGGCTTATTCAGATTCGATCAATGACCGTTTCTTGCTGGAATATGCGACCCATGCGATTGCAGTCAATCCAGATGACCGTTTAGAAAAATTGGCGCAAGAGCAGGCTTGGGAAATTCAGGACTGGTCAATCTAAAGTCTCTATATCCCTGTCTATTTTGAAGAATGTAAAAAACCTCCCATAAGTGGAGGTTTTTTATCGTACCAATGTTATACAGCAAAGGATGGATTATTATCCTACCTGCATCATCCGAATCAGCTCCTCAGCTGCTTTAGACTGGATGCGAGCTGGATGCCAGACCATACCGAGTTGACGTTGCATATCCAGCTGTAGATCTAGCTGTTTTAAATCCTGATTGACCAGTGTTTTGGGTAAAACAGACCAGCCTAAACCAATCGATACCAACATGCGGATGGATTCTAATGGATTGTTGCTCATGGTGATTTTTGGCTTGAGATTATTCTTTTCAAATTCCGCCAAAGTAATCTGACTGGTATAGGTTTGTGCTGCCGGTAATAAGCTTGGATAAGCTATCAGGTCTTCGAGCTTGAGCTGAGTTTGTTGTGCCAAGGGATGGAAGGGCGCGGTAACAAATACCAACGGATCATTCCAGATGGTGACATAGTTGAGCCGATCATCCCCGACTGGAGGTAAGGTTAAAAAGGCCAGTTCGAGTTCGCCAGCCAATACCTGTTCATGAGCCTGCTCAGAATCGACAAAATGGACATCTAAAGTGACTTGAGGAAAATGCTGAACAAAATTTTTAAGCGGCTCAGCTAGGTGATGTAAACCGATATGGTGACTGGTACCAATCTTGAGACGACCTTGTACCTGTGCCTGTTCATGACTCAGGGTATGATGAATCTCACCCAGTTTATTCAGCCAGGTTTGAACTTTGGGCAATAGAGAATGTGCTGCATGGGTCGGTTGAATGCCACGACCTGCGGATTCAAATAGCTTGACGCCAAAGTAGTCTTCCAAGCTATGAATCCTTTTGGTCACTGCAGGCTGGGTAATAAATAATTGTTCTGCTGCAATAGAAATTGAACCAGTTTCCATCACTTTTACAAATGCTTCAAAAGCTGCGAGGTTCATACACGCTTATCCGGGAGAGATTTTAAATTGGTTTTATGTGCAATTTTTTGAATTAGAAATAATTCCAGACTTTTTCATGAAAGAAAAAAGCAAAGGCTTGTACTGTTGGCTCAATCAAACTTAAGGTTGCCGCCATGATCCAATTGCCTGTAATGATATATGCAACGAGCATCGCCACACTAATATGCATGATGTAATAACTCAAGGTTTTTTTCAAAGTCCTACTATTATTCATTACGAATTGTTGAATATTTGACATCGGCTTCACCCTACAGAATCTCTATTTAATTAAATAATAATCATTATCATTTGAAATGTAAAAAAGAAATTTCAATTCATGACGATTGTTTTTATAAATAGAATGAACATTCACTTAAATATGATTAAAAAAAATGACATTAAAGTTAAGATCAGGCAGGATCAGATTGATTTCGCATGCTTTTCATTTGAAAGCACAAAGATGAGCCGAGAAGAAAATTTATCATTCCAAAAAGTTTGTTAATTTATAAAAATGATAAATTAGATTTATGTAAAAGCATTGCTATAATCAATTCAAGATAAAAAATACCCAGTCCGATGGCAAGCACGATGGAGAGCGACGACATGGCAGGCAAAACTTTGTACGATAAATTATGGGACGACCATTTAGTAAAACAACGCGATGATGGTTCTAGCCTTATTTATATTGATCGTCATTTATTGCATGAAGTGACCAGCCCTCAGGCATTTGAAGGCTTACAACTTGCTGGTCGTCAACCGTGGCGTTTAAGTGCCAATGTCGCAACCCCTGACCATAACGTACCGACTTCTAAAAAAGAGCGTGAACAGGGTATCGCTGGGATTGAAGATGATACTTCTCGTATTCAGGTCCAGACTTTAGACGATAACTGTAAAACATTTAATATCGTTGAGTTTGGTATTAATGACATTCGCCAAGGCATCGCGCATGTTGTTGGGCCAGAGCAAGGTTTGACTTTACCGGGTATGACGGTAGTGTGTGGTGACTCGCATACCGCAACGCATGGTGCTTTTGGTTGCTTGGCACATGGTATTGGGACTTCAGAAGTTGAACATGTATTGGCAACGCAATGCTTGGTACAGAAGAAGTCGAAAAACATGTTGGTGCGTGTCGATGGCGTATTAGGCAAGGGCGTAACCTCTAAAGACGTGGTTTTGGCGATTATCGGCAAAATTGGTACTGCGGGTGGTACAGGCTATGCCATCGAGTTTGGTGGGCAAGTGTTCCGCGACATGTCAATCGAAGGCCGTATGACGGTATGTAATATGGCGATTGAAGCCGGTGCTCGTGTGGGAATGGTGGCTGTTGATGACAAGACTATTGCCTATGTCAAAGATCGTAACTATGCGCCAACAGGTGAACAGTGGGATCAGGCAGTTGAATACTGGAATACCTTACATTCAGACGAAGATGCGGTATTTGATGCGGTTGTGGTATTGAATGGTGCCGAGATTGAACCGCAAGTGTCTTGGGGCACCTCGCCAGAAATGGTGATTCCGGTGACACAAGCCGTGCCGACTTTAGAGCAAGCTAAAGATGACGTACAACGCAATGACTGGACGCGTGCTTATCAGTATATGGGTTTAACAGCTGGACAAGCCTTGGCTGATATTCAGTTAGATCGCGTATTTATTGGTTCATGTACCAATTCACGTATTGAAGATATCCGTGCTGCTGCCGACGTGGTAAAAGGTCGTAAAGTGGCTGCGAGTATCAAGCAGGCTATGATCGTTCCGGGTTCTGGTTTGGTGAAACAGCAGGCGGAACAGGAAGGTTTGGATCAGATTTTCTTGGAAGCGGGCTTTGAATGGCGTGAACCAGGTTGTTCAATGTGCTTGGCGATGAATGCCGATAAATTACAACCCGGTGAGCATTGTGCCTCGACTTCAAACCGTAACTTTGAAGGTCGTCAGGGCAATGGCGGACGTACCCATTTGGTGAGTCCAGCGATGGCGGCTGCGGCAGCAATTGCAGGCCATTTTGTTGATGTTCGGACATTTTAATTAAAGCCTTTATGCCCCTCATCCCAACCTTCTCCCAAAGGGAGAAGGAGTTCCCTCTCCTTAAAGGAGAGGGGTAGGGAGAGGTTACAGATTTTCTAGGAAACAATCATGAAAAAATATACTGTAGAGCAAGGTATTGTTGCACCTTTAGATCGTGCCAATGTTGATACCGACTTGATTATTCCAAAACAGTTTTTGAAATCAATTAAACGTACTGGTTTTGGCGACAATTTATTTGATGAGTTGCGCTATTTGGATGAAGGTTATTTGGGACAGAACATTAGCAAACGTCCAAAAAATCCAGATTTCGTTTTAAATAAGCCACGTTATCAAGGTTCTAGCATTTTATTGGCACGTACCAATTTTGGTTGTGGCTCAAGCCGTGAGCATGCGCCGTGGGCATTGAGTGAATATGGTTTCCGTACCGTGATTGCACCAAGCTTTGCCGATATTTTCTTTAATAACTGTTTTAAAAATGGCATGTTGCCTGTGATCTTGTCTGAACAGATTGTGGATCAGTTATTTAAAGAATGTGCTGAAAATGAAGGTTATCAGTTAACCATTGATTTGGATGCTCAGGAAGTTCGTACGCCGACAGGTGAAGCATTTAAATTTGAAGTTGATCCATTCCGTAAACATTGTTTATTGAATGGCTTGGATGATATCGGCTTAACTTTACAGGTTGCAGACGATATTCGTGCCTATGAAGCGAAAGCAAAACAGGCGCGTCCTTGGGTCTTTCAGGACATTCAGGCTTAATTTGAGTGGACGAAATTACACTTCGTCTTGGACATTTTTAACATAGCCATAGCGCAGACATTGAACTCTTGTTAACATGCTAGCGAATAATTTTTTGCTTACATGTTAACAAGGCATGAGGACTGGGCTTGAATAATGAGAAGAAGACTCGCTCGCAGTATTTTACTGTGTCTATGTGTTGGTACGACTTTAACCGCGTGTCAAAATGCACCGAACGTGGTTGATCAGGTTCGTATTGCACAGAACATGCTGGAAAGTAAGGCGGACAACACGACTTTATATTGTTCAGGCGTTGAGAATTGTGAGTTTGAACGAATCGGGGATATTGCGGTAATCGATGCAAAGACCCACCGGATCAGCCAGCAGGCAATGGGTCGGGGGATTGTTCGATTACATGGTTCGGTATTCAGCCGAAAACAGCAGGTGTATTTAAGCGTACCTGCCAAGCAATATGAAGTTGTCATTCGTTTCTATCCTATTTCTCCAGATCGTGCAGAAACTTTCCATGTCATTCATGCGTTTAAACCGCATGTGCGCTATACCTTTAAAATGTATCGAGACAGAACACATCGCTCATCAGGCAGCTTACTTAAAGTTTCTGTACCTGATCCGCTATGTGTAGATTTACAGCAAGAGCAACATACCATTCGCCGCTTCTGCCGTCCTTTTGATGTCAGTACAGGTTTAGGCGAGTTTGTTGAGAAAAAGGTTTAATCGGCTCGCAGTATCAAAACTGCTTATATGAAAACTGGAAAAGTAGATGTCTAAACATATTTTAATTTTAGCGGGTGATGGCATTGGTCCTGAAATCGTAGCTGCAGCGGAACAGGTTTTAACCAAGGTCAATCATAAATTTAATCTAGGTTTGACATGGGAACATGGTTTACTCGGTGGTTCAGCAATTGATGCACATGGCGAACCGTATCCAGCTGTGACCAGCGAACAAGCAAAAAAAGCCGATGCCATTCTACTTGGTGCTGTGGGTGGTCCTAAATGGGATAGCATTGAGCGCTCAATTCGTCCAGAACGTGGTTTATTGAAAATCCGTAGTGAATTAAATTTATTCGCTAATCTTCGTCCAGCAATTTTGTATCCGCAATTGGCCGATGCTTCTAGCTTGAAGCCAGAAATTGTAGCGGGTCTGGATATTCTCATCGTTCGTGAATTAACTGGCGGGATTTATTTTGGTCAGCCGCGTGGGATTCGTGAACTGGAAAATGGCGAGAAACAGGGTTACAACACCGATGTTTACTCAGAAAGCGAAATCAAACGTATTGCTAAGGTTGCTTTTGAACTGGCGGGATTACGCGGTGGAAAAGTATGTTCGGTCGATAAAGCTAACGTACTTGAAGTGACTGAGTTGTGGAAGCAAACGGTGACTGATTTACAGCAAGCTCAATATTCAAATATTCAGTTATCACATATGTATGTTGATAATGCAGCGATGCAACTGGTGCGTGCACCAAAGCAATTTGATGTCATCGTAACAGGTAATCTGTTTGGCGATATCCTGTCTGACGAAGCAGCGATGTTGACTGGTTCAATTGGCATGTTGCCTTCGGCTTCTTTAGATGAAAATGGCAAAGGCATGTATGAACCATGTCATGGTTCTGCTCCTGATATCGCAGGACAGAATATTGCCAACCCATTGGCGACCGTGCTGTCAGTTGCGATGATGCTACGTTATACCTTCCGTGAAGAAGCGGCTGCCAAAGCGATTGAAGATGCTGTAGGTCAGGTGCTGGATCAAGGTTTACGTACTGCCGACATTATGTCTGAAGGCATGACCAAAGTGGGTACAGATGCGATGGGTGAGGCGGTTGTTTCTGCGCTGAACTAATCTGTATTGAAAGCAAAAACGCAGCAATTGCTGCGTTTTTTATTTGGCTGTTTAGCAAGCCTTACCTTCATAACGTATGGCGCGGGCGATTTGCTGCTGATCCAGTTCGAAGATGATATGACAATAGAAATTCACGTCATAAGATTGGCTATAAGTTGTATTCGTGGAAAGGCGGGAACCATCCGAGATTCCCATATTCATTGCTACGGGAATATTAATCGGGCGAAGTACAGTAAAAACCAAACTTTCTTTGTTTCTCTGAGGTTGTTTTAAGGTCTGGAAGCCTAAACTTCGTAAGTTTAGGTTTTGTTGGATCTGATCAGCGGATTGGCCCACATAAGGCTGTAAATAGTCTTGCAGTTGTACGGATCGCCATCCAGGAGTTGCACATCCTTGTAAACCTAAAATGAAAGCAGCCAAATATATTTTATAATTTGCCATTTTATTTTCCTTAATTTTTAGCCCATCTCTCTATTCTAACGATATAGACAAACAAAGACAAAAACGTACAAACTTGTCTACTTTTGGGTAATACTAAAGAGAAGCAAAATATGCTTAGATGAGCCCGAGAGTTAAGAGATGTGGAAAGTTTGATGCACAGGTTAATATTCGGATTGATGGGTAGTGTGATGGCGACACTAAGTTATGCGGATAATTGTGATAACACACGTAATGGTTTTGATGATGTTTACTGTACCAATAAAGTCTATGTGAGTGCGGATACGGATTTAAATAAAAACTATCAACTATTACGTAAATACCTGAATGAAACACAAGAAAAAATTTTGAAGAAATCCCAGTTGGCGTGGATCCGTTATCGTGATGTTGAGTGTAGTGAAGACTTGCAAAGCACGGCGAATATTCAATGTCGTTTGAACATGACTCAAGACCGTAACAACTGGCTACAAGAGCGCTTACGTGAGTGTGAAGCGGGTGCGTGTAAAACTACACGCTTAAGCGAATAAGTTCAGGTTATGTCCTGTTGAAATAAAAAAAGCCACATAAAGATGTGGCTTTTTTGCATTCACTAATCTGACTTAGCGTGCACGATAAGTGATACGACCCTTGGTTAAATCATAAGGTGTCATTTCAACTTTTACACTGTCACCTGTCAAAATACGAATATAGTGTTTACGCATTTTACCAGAAATGTGAGCAATAACTTCGTGACCGTTTTCTAAACGTACACGGAACATCGTATTAGGAAGCGTTTCGGTGACAACGCCTTCGAACTCAATGAGTTCCTCTTTATTGGCCATAGCCTACCTGATGATCAAATTGGGAAGGCGCAAATTATAGTCAATTTATTTGAAATTTACAAGATCAAGTCGCGGTAAGGCTGTCAGATATTAACCGAAAGAAACTGTCGGACAATTTGGGATTTTTTTTAACAAAATAAGCAGAATATTGTTGTCAGTTTGGTCAATCAACGTTAATCTAAAATTGTTGTTCATTGTCATAATAACGTATCTACAGGGAAGGGCACTGCGTGGGTCAGCTAACAGATGCATCAGTTGTATTGCGCTTTGGTTATCAGGCAATTCGTAAAGCAGGATTACCAACCGAAGAGATTTTAACAAAAGCCGGCGTGGCGCTAAATCAGGTTGATACCAATGCGAGAACGCCACTGAGTGCACAAAATGCCTTCTGGATTGCGGCACAGGACGTGAGTAAAGATCCAGATATTGGATTACATCTCGGCGAGCACTTGCCTTTATACCGTGGGCAAGTCATTGAACACTTATTTATTAGTAGTGAAACTTTTGGTGAAGGCTTAAAGCGCGCTTTAGCTTACCAGCGTCTGATTAGTGATGCCTTTGATGCCAAGTTGATTATTGAAGATGGACGTTGCTATTTGACCAATGGTGAACAGTTCTGGTCGGATAATTTGGTCAATCGCCATTTTTCTGAATGTGCCATGTCTGGCATTTTACGTTTCTTTAAATTTATTACCGAAGGGCAGTTTGAGCCAATCTACATTGATTTTAATTTCAGTGAAGGCGCTGCTGATGATGAATATTTCAGGGTTTATGGTTGTCCGGTCAGCTTAGGACAAAAAGAAACCCGTCTTTATTTTGATGCTGCGGTACTGGACTATCCATTATGGCAAGCTGAGCCAGAATTACTGCAATTGCACGAGCAACTGGCGATTGAGAAATTACAGGAACTTGCGCGATACGATCTGGTTGGTGAAGTGCGCCGTGCCATTGGTTCAACTCTGGAAAGTGGTGAAACGACACTGGAAACGGTCGCTGCACAATTGAATATCACACCGCGTCGTTTAAGAACGCAACTGAGTGAAGCCAATACTAGCTTCCAGCAAATTCTTTCAGACTATCGTTGTCGTCTGGCGAAAAAACTCTTGGCGAATACCAGTGAAAGTGTAGAACGTATTGTGTATTTAACCGGTTTTTCTGAGCCAAGTACTTTTTATCGTGCTTTTAAGCGCTGGACCAATGAAACGCCTGTTGAATATCGTAAGCGTAAACAGCGTTAAACTGTCTAAAATGAAAAAAAAGCCTGATCAAATCGATCAGGCTTTTTTATGTGTTTAGTGCATTGCATTATTCAGGTAGGTTTAACCAGTGAGGCCCTAAAGGCATCTTCGGTAATTCAAACTCATCTGGATAATAGGCCTGAATAAAATAGAGACCATCGGAAGGCGCGGTAATACCGGCAGCGGTACGATCTTCTGCTGCAAACATGGTATCGATATGGTCAATGTCATACATGCCTTGACCGATTTCAAGCAGGCAACCCATGATGTTGCGCACCATGTGATGTAAGAAACCATCTGCCTGAATATCTAAAACTAAATAACGGCCATGCTCAAACAAGCGGCAATGTTTTACATGACGCACAGGCTGATTCGACTGACACGCCGCAGCACGGAAGGTTTCGAAATTATGTGTTCCTTCAAACTTGGATGCAGCTGCAATCATTTTCTGGACATCAAGCGTTTGATAGAGATGCGTGACCTGCTTGTATAGCAACGCAGGGCGAGTAGGGGCGTTATACACCACATAACGATAACGACGCGCTACTGCCTTAAAACGAGCATGGAAATTTTCATCCATGCATTTAATCCACTGAATGGAAATATCTTTGGGAAGTTGACTGTTGGCACCGCGAATCCAGCCAAGTTCTGGACGGATCGCTTCGGTATCAAAATGCGCCACCATATTGGTTGCATGCACCCCTGCATCGGTACGGCCCGCGCCATGTAACACGATAGGTTCATTGGCAATGGTACTCAGCACTTTTTCTACGGTTTCCTGAACAGTGATCACGCCAGCCTGTTGGGTTTGCCAACCACGGTATTGAGTACCGCAAAATTCAATACCAATTGCATAACGTTGCATGTTCTAACCTCAATATTAGTGTTGATGCCAATGTTCGAACCATTGTTCGTGGGTCGGGTATTTTAAATACATTTGCAGGGCTTTTGCATATAAATCGGCATGGCTATGGCAATCATTGACCAAAACTTTGGCAGATTGAATCCATGAGCTGACTGCATAACGCTGATCCAGCTGCCCGAAGGTGACCTGTGTACTAATAATTGGCAGACATTGTTTCTGATAAAAAGTGTCGAATAATGCAAGAATTTCATCATTGACGGCAATATTGCCTGTTCCGAAACCTTGTAAAACCAGAAAGTCTGGTGGAGCAGTTGCAAGATTTTTTAACTGCATGATGAGCTGCTCTTTTGCAATCGGCTGTAACATCAGATTGAGCATGCTCAGTTGTGCTGCTTTTTCGATATGCTCATTGTGGATGACAAAAGGATCAGCCGTGGTCTTGCAACTTTGCTCTGCCTTGATCCCGACAAATGCATCCAGCTCAGTTGTATGTGCTTTTAGCGTAGTTTGGGCATGGAAAATTTGTTGATGAAAGGCCAGATACACACCGCTTGCTAAACTCAATACCTGCTCTAGGGCCAGATATAAGTTACCGATAGCATCGGTAAACTCGCGTGTGTCATTGCCTTCAATATTCAGTAATGGATATTGGCTGCCCGTAATAATCGCATGGCAAGAATGGCCTAAGAATCGTGCCAGTGTAGCGGCAGCATAACTGAGCGTATCCGTACCGTGAATAATCACAAAATGCTGGAAGCCATTCAGTTGTAGTTGCTGGATTTGTTGGACCAGTTTGAGCCAGTCGGTTGCCGTACAGGCGCTGCTGTCTTTAATACTGGGTGCAGCGAAGCATTCGACATGTAAATGCGGTGGGATCACCTTGCCAAGTAGCGGTAAAAAGTCCTGTTCTGGCATTGGCATTAACGGTTCGCCAATACAGCCAAAAGTTCCACCCATATAGATTAAAGCGATTTTTTTCATCATAAAAAAAGCAGTCTTAGAGACTGCTTATATTAGACTGATCAAATTCAGGAAGCTATTTTATTCAGTAAAATTTCTGAACGTTGTTGTTGCTCTGGATTGAATGCTGAGGTGTTTTTTAACAATTCACGGGCAGATTCGTAGGCGCCCAGTTCAACATATTGTTCAGCCAGTTCCAAATTGAGCTGTGCCTCATATAGTTGTTGCAAATCTGGGAATGATTGTACTAGTGGATCATGACTTGCTGAAGTTTGAGACGGTGCTGGAGTAAATTCAACTTTAGGTTCAGCAACAGGCGCGGGTGCTACAGCTTCAAATGAAAACTCAGTCTTTTCAATCGAGGTTTTTTCTTCAACCTGCGCTTGAGACGGTTCAAAATTGAAATCAAGGCTCGGTGCTGTTTCTGTACTTTGCTGTCTGGCTTCAGGTTGATTTGCAACAACCTCTAAATCCGCAAAGTTAAAGTCTAATTCTGGCTTGCTGTCTGCAACTTTGGTTTCTTCAGTCTTCGGTGTTGCTGAATCCAGATTAAAAGAAAACTCAAGTGGTTGCTCTTGTTTTGCTTCAGGTGTTTCAACTGGTGCAGGAGCTGGTTCAACAGTTTCCTTTTGTTCAAATGAAAAGTTGAAATCTAAAGGTTGTACTTCAGGCGCTGGTTCTACTGTTCGAGCTTCTTCCGCAGGAGCCGTATATTCAGATTGTAAATCATCAAAAGACTGTGCTGCTGGTGTTTGAACTAATGCATCGAAATCTGCACTATTGTTTTGAGCGACAGGTTCTGTGGTTGTATGTGTTTGATGAAAGCTTGCCGAATTAAAATCAATAGAGTCAGGCTGTTTATTCTGTAGATATTCACGATGTTTGATTTCAGCGGCTTGCGCAATATCTTCAAGTTTCAGTGCATGCACATGCTTGATCAGTTGATCAATTGCAAAATCATCTTTCTGTTTAAGATGAATCTCAAGTAAAAAAAGATAAAGCTCATGTTGAGAATTATCTTGTTTTAAAGCCTGATTGATTTGTGCTTCAGCGGCTTGGAAATTGCCACTCTGAATTTGCTTTTCAAGCTGTTGGCGAAGGCTTTCAGAAATTGCAGTGCTAACTTGAGGGGCAAGTTCTTGTTCTTCACGAACTAAAGCTGTGCGTGAAGCTGTTTTGGTCGCAGATTTTTTCGGTGTTTTAGCTGTACCTTTCTTTGGTGCAGCATTGGCTTGATTACTTTCACGTTTTTTTAAAAAGATCGCAACCACCAGCACAATGACCAGTAGTACGATGATTATATTTGACATGATCTTTACCCCTTAAAGATTGAGCCGCTTTTATGCAAATTTATGAGAATCTTCTCGTAACCTAGCGTGTTGACTTTTTAGTTTCCTGCTGCGCTTTTAACTGATCTTGTAGTTCGGCAAGCCGAGCATTTAACAGCTGAATACGTTGTTCCTTTTGATGCAGTGCCAGTTCTAACTGTGTTACGTTTCTTTGTAATGTAACGGTTTTTTCCCGTGCTGTCATAACTTTTAATGACAAGTCTGCACTGGTTTTTTGTTGTAATGTGTCTTTTTTGGCACTTCCCGTACTTGAATCTTGATTACTTTCAGCGACTAAGGACATTTCCGCCTGTTGTAAGCGATATTTGGCTTTAGCAGCGGTAGGGCGTTGGGTTTGAGCCGCGATTTGATTGATATTCTTATTCTGCTTCGTTGCTGTCGCGCTGAAATTAAAATTCAAATGTGAACCTTGTCTGAGTCGATTTGCATTGCCTCCAATAAATGCATGCTCATTTTGTGCCTTGATTTGATGCATCACCTGAGTGACAGGTTGCTGGGTTTGCCCCGCAATACGTTGTGCAATACTCCAAAGGGATTCATTGCGTTGTACAACATGTTGTTGTGCTGTTTCACTTGATGTCGTTGGCGTGTTCTGAACAGGTGCTTTTTTCTTCGCAGGGGCTGAAAGCTCTTTAGCCTGATATTGCGCTTTGGTTATTTCGCCATCTTCAACAGACTTTAATGCCGTATTTTTTAACTCATTTGTAGGTGGAGCGCTCTCTGTTGCAGGTGTCGCTGCTTGTGCCGTTTGAATATTTTCCTGTTTCATTGCAGGAGCTTCAGTTGCTTTCTCTGCTTTGCTACTTACATTCGACGCTGTTTGTTGGAGTGGTGCTGCTGCAACAGAGGGTTCTACTTTTACAGGCACAGCAACAGATATTGCGGCTGCTTCGGATACAGAAGGTTGCTGTTTCTTTAATGCTGGCGGCAAGGCAAAGGGCGCATTTAATAGCGTTTCCTGTTTAGCGGCCGCTTTGGTATTGGTGTCTGCAACATTGAAACGGGTACTTTCAGGCAGGTTTAAGGCAATATCTTTTTCACTGACAATAAATTTAGGTGTGAGTGACTTTTCATTATTACTTTTTGCGCTGAGCGATGGCTTTGCTGCCTGACGCATAGATTGTCGAATATGCTTTAAATGAGAAGCACCACCTTCTTGGATTTTGATAATAATGTTTAGTTCGGCATCCGTCATTGGACGGGAAGAGGTGATCACAATGACACCTTCTCCCTGATTGTTGCGACGTGTAAAAAAGTTCAGGTTTGAAGGGGGCTGATGTGCGGCGCCAATCATCAATAAGTCTTCAGGCGTTGCCAGACTCACATCAAATTTCGAGTTGATATCAGCTTGATGAAAACTCATTTCCGCATAAAGTAACTCACCCGGAGCAGACTGAATTTGCAATGGATCAAGTGTAATTGCATAAAGATGTTGCGAAGAAATTATGGTTAAAATGGCAATTTTTAATTTGTTATAAACAGTCATCTCGATCCATGAAAAAGTGATGTTATGGTCAGAAAAAAGTATACATTACCGTGATGTAAATGAATTGTAAATTCTTCATTTTCCATCCACATAAAAAAGCCGATCAAATGTGATCGGCTTTTGATTTTTCGGGATTTTTGCTTAAGCGTTCTTGTATTCAACCAGAATACGAAGCATACGACGCAATGGTTCAGCAGCGCCCCAAAGCAACTGGTCACCAACTGTAAATGCGCCTAGGTATTCTTTACCCATATTCAGTTTGCGTAAACGGCCCACTGGAACAGTTAAAGTTCCTGTTACTGCAACTGGGGTAAGATCAGTCATTGATGCTTCGCGTGTATTCGGAACCACTTTTGCCCATTGGCTAGAGTTGCGAATCATGTCTTCGATCTCGTCCAGCGCCACATCTTTTTTCAATTTCAATGTAATCGCTTGAGAGTGACAACGCATCGCACCGATACGGACACAGTGTCCATCGATTGGAACAATTTGCTGGTTACCGAGGATCTTGTTGGTTTCAACCTGACCTTTCCATTCTTCTTTTGATTGACCACTTTCGAGCTGTTTGTCGATATATGGAATCAATGAACCTGCCAATGGCACGCCGAAGTTTGCTTTCGGGAAACCTTCGCCACGTTGCAAGTCTGCAATTTGACGATCAATATCAAGAATCGCAGATTTAGGATCATCCAGTAAGTCTTTGGTATTGTTATACAGATAGCCCATACCTGTGATCAGTTCACGCATGTTTTGCGCGCCGGCACCCGATGCTGCCTGATAAGTCATTGATGTTGCCCATTCAACCAGATTGTTCTGGAACAATGAACCCAAGCCCATCAGCATCAGTGAAACAGTACAGTTACCGCCAACGAAAGTTTTAGTGCCATTCACTAAACCATCTTTGATCACGTTCAAGTTTACTGGATCAAGTACGATGATTGCATCATCAGCCATACGCAAGGTAGAAGCTGCATCAATCCAGTAGCCATCCCAACCTTCAGCTTTGAGTTTCGGGAAAACTTCAGATGTGTAATCACCACCTTGACAGGTTAAAATGACATCCATTTGCTTCAGACTCTTAATGTCCGTTGCATCCATAAGTGCTGGGGCAGTCTTACCACCAAATGCAGGCGCTTCACCACCTGCATTACTGGTAGAGAAATAGAATGGCTCGATATGAGCAAAATCATTCTCTTCAACCATACGTTGCATAAGGACAGAACCAACCATCCCACGCCAACCGACCAGACCTACTTTCATGTCATTGTGCCTCGGTATGTAAAAAAATTAAAAGGGGTTTGAGTGTATCAAAAGCGTCCACAACTGCAAGCGTTACCTCGCTAAAACAGCCTGTTTATTGAGTGGAATATCTTGTTTATATTAGATAGAAAATTGATAAAGCTACAGCTTTATTGTAAATCTATGCTATCCCAAAGAGAAAAATGAACATGATGTGGATTCAGATTTGCGCAGCAGTAGTGATATGGCTTTCATTTTGGTCTTTGATCCCTCGAGATGAGTGGTGGTTTCGAGGGGCGGATTTTCCCAGATTACAAATTTTGGCATTGGGGATTTTGACCGCTTGTGCAATGTTATTTGGTGTATCGGACTGGACTTTGAGCACGGAGCTATTTTTTCTTGGTTTAATGGCTGCGATTGCCTATCAGCTCAAAATGGTTTTGCCCTATACGCCGTTATGGAAAAAGCAGGTTCAAAAAGTAAAGAAGGCGCAGTTAAAACCTGAACAGCAAGTTTCATTACTGGTTGCGAATGTACTGACCCCAAACGATAAATATCATCTTTTGCTAGCGCATATTGAAAATTTAAAACCTGATGTGGTACTGACCCTTGAGTCGGATGCTGCATGGCAACAAGCGCTGAGCAAAATCGAAGCAGATTATCCTTTCCGTGTGCCTGTGCCTTTAGACAATCTATATGGCATGCATCTATATAGTCGTTTGCCGTTAAATGGCACCGAAGTGAAATTTATCTTAAGTGACGAGATTCCTTCGATTCACACTTGTCTGACGTTAGCGTCGGGTGTGCAGGTTAAGTTGTACTGTTTACATCCTAAGCCTCCGAGTCCAACTGAGGCCAAAGACTCAACTTTAAGAGATGCCGAACTCTTGATTGTGGGTGACCAAATTAAAGACCTAGATCAGAGCTGTATTGTGATGGGAGATCTGAATGATGTGGCGTGGTCGAGAACAACCCGCCTATTCCAGCGTATTAGCGGCTTGCTTGATCCACGGGTTGGGCGCTATTTCATGAATACTTTCCATGCCGATTATCCTTTACTACGTTGGTCACTGGATCATCTGTTTCATAGTACGGATTTTGGTTTAGTCAAAATGAAACGTTTGTCGCATATCGGTTCAGATCATTTTCCGATTTATGTGGTGTTACAAACAGATCGTCTATTTGAACAACAGCAGGAATCACTGGAACAGACAGCCGAAGATGAACAGGAAGCTCAAAAGGCGATACAGGAAGGCATAGAGAAGGCTGAGGAAGAGGAGAAAGAGGTCATTGATCCTTTGGCTCAACCTCATAAATAGTGGGTTGTATAAGATTAAATTACGTGATTTATTTAGATTTCAGTGATTTGAGGAATTGCGTGATTTTAAACTTTAGCTAATTAATGTACGTTATTTCGTACATAGATTTAAGTTTGTAACGAATAGTCTTACAGCCGTAAAAGATTTATTCTAAATACATCAGCACAAGGACGCAGGAATGGATTTCCGATTAAGGATAAGCAGCGCTGAGATGGAACAGTCATCATGGATATGATGCATGCGATGGACGCAAGATAATAAAAATAACGTGAAAGCACAACCTCATTTGCCCGAGTTTTGCAGGATGCAGGACTCGGGTTTTAATTTTTTCATGATTAGCATTATTCTGGCTTTTCCCCGACAGGTTGTTCAGGAACCGTGATCGGTGGTTCTATATGTTTAGGCTCTTTAGGAATACGTTTCTTATAAATAGGCACAGTGATCTGGGCTGCGTCACATTTTTCCCATGCTGTCCCAATACTAGGCAAGTCAGTACGATAAAAAGCTTTATAGTTTATGATTAAGGGAAGTTCAGTCTCCGCAAAGCTGAGATCGAGCTCATAAGTCCGTGTTTCATAAGGACGCAATACTTGTATTTCATCTTGATCTGTAGCACATCTTAATGATTGTCCATGAAACATGACAGTTTCACCTACTTGAAACTCAATAGGACGGCACAGCGGTACGAGCTGATAGACATAATTTGGGGTGGTGTTGCTAATTTCAATTTGCAGGGGTGACAAGGCTAAGCTCTGAAGGGAGTTTACAGCTAAAGGTTGTTTGGTTTCAGCATCGATAAATCGCATGCTGCGTTGTACCCCCGTACAGCTACTTTGGCTTTCTTGCGGGATTGTGACGACATATTCATAAAATTCACCTTTATCTCCAGTCGAGGGATACGAACCTCCATTATTTCCCCCACCAGGTAAGGGTTTTTGGGTACCAGAACCACTGCCTCCCAAGCTGACATTGGCCGCAGAAAAATTTTCTCCACAGGCGGTTAAAGCAATCGCTGAAACTAAAATAATGCTCGGGAAAAGTATTGTTTTCATTTTTATTTATCCTTAAATATATAAGGCACTTGTAGTTTTATCTGTGTATCGTACTGATAGACCCCAAATCGAAATTGATAAGTCGCATCTGCTTTGTTCTGGTCTTGTTCGCAATGATGAATGGCAGCATTTAATAATTGTTTTGCCATATCTTGCCAGAGTTCGATACTGAGTTGTCGAAGTGCCTCAACCGATTGTGGTGTTAATTTCTCGGCATGGACTGCCTGTTCGAGATGAGTAAAAGGTTTTTCGCTGATAAAGTTATCAATTCCAGCTGCCAGATGATCTGTGAGGTTGGCAGAAAATAGGGCTTTACTTTCCTGCATTTGATTATCTGGTGTAAAGCTATTTTGCTGTAAGATAACCTGTTGTCCTTGTTGTTCAACCACGCCTAAACGTTGTAATTCAAATAGAATTGAACGGGGATGTTTTTCTGTCGAGATGTGTTTCACCAAAGCTTCAAAACTGTTCTCTTCACCAGAAACTGGAATCTGATGAGGAAGATCAAGTGCTATCCAGCGTGCAATGACACGTGCAGGAACACTAATGGCAAAGTTGGGAGCTTCGATCGTAGTTTGAGTGGCTTGTTGCCGAAAAGCACTGACATCTTTACGGTGTAATCCTGATAATAAACTCACGGCTGAATCTGTTTTATTTTGTTGAATCCGATCTAATTCTGAGAGTGCCTGTTCATAAAAAATTGGCTTCAATGCGGCAACAAAGTCGGTATAACCTACGCCAGAATGAATCAACCAGCGCGCAATATGCTGCATCATTGGAAAAATACTTTCCAAGGTTGTTTCTGCTTCTTGAGCAATAACACCTTGCGTATCATTCGCTGTTAATTCGTTTTCGGTCATGACCTGATTTGTTGGTTTTACCATTAAAGCACCTGAAGAGTTAAAGCGTGATTAATTATGGGTTGATCTGATTTTAACAATAGTTGGTTGTTGGAAATGATTCAGCACCACCATTGTCGATATTAAAATGAGTAAATGAAACACTCATGGAAATATCCAGACTTTCGACACAATGCCACCAGCCGAGAGGGATAAATAAAGCATCACCCGGTTCGAGAATACATTCGATTTTGCTGCTCAGTGCAAAGTCTGGAAATGATTTTTCTACATCTATTTGATAAGGATCAGCAATTTTGCTAAAAACTGCGACATCATTATATAAATTTGGCACTTGTAGCGCGGGAATTAAGGTGACCTTTTTACGTCCATAGATTTGAACAAGGATGTTATTGGTCAAATCATGATGCAGGGGCGTAAAGGCACCTTTCGGTCCAAACCAGATAAAGCTACGATCGTAGACCTGTGTATGATCTGTATAGCCATGAAAATGATCAATATCCTGAAATAATGTGGCTAAACTTGACTGACTGGCTTTGGCATTATTAGCCGTCATATAAAAATTATTAGAGTGAGGAGTTTGTTCAATTAATTCGACAAACTCACTCATCAGCATCTTGGTTTTATGTTGAATCGAGTTGCGTTCAAACATTGGATCTTGTTCACGATTGAACTGCACCTCAACTTCCTGATTCCCGACTATTTTTTTGAAATATTGAGGTGACCATTTCTGTAAGGCAGGCCAATGGATGACTGAATCTGTGAGGATGACAGGTAAATTTCGACTGTAATATTGTTGAATAAATTGCTCGAATGAGGGAAGTGTGATCCGGCTAATATGCTGATATTGGGGATTCAGGCGGGCAAAACAATCGAGAGTATTGAGCAACCAGTTTCTTTTCCGCACTAAAAAATGCTGTTCTTGGGCGATTTGAAAATAAGGATGTTGTTTTAGCTGAGCCAATTCCAGTGTGATATCAATTTCACTTAAGCCTTGTTGTTGCAAAGTTTGATAAATACAGGCCTGGTCTGTCCCATTCAAAACGGCCTGCGCAAGCCATTTTTGCTGTTGTTGATTGAACGTAATGCGGAGCTGTGCCTGTTTTTCTAGCACAGTTTGTTCTTGTTGATGATCGTGTTGTGGTTCTAGCGGTACTTGAGCTGCAAAGTTCTGACCAAGATCAATTAAGCCTTCACGTAGCAAAATATTGACTAAATCAGTGGGGCGACAGCCACGTTCTAAATTTTCTTCTAGCCAGATCTGCCATTCCTTTGGTAAGGCACTGAATTGTCTGGCTAAGTTCTCTTGTGCATCCATACATTCTGACCATGAGTAAAAATATTTTTGACCTTTCGTTATTAATTTACGCAGAAATATATTTGCACTCAAGCATAAAAGTGTTAAATTTTCACATGCAATTTATGTGAAAAAATCACACAGAGGGTAGAATAATGAAAAAAATATGGACACAACTTGCATTAAGCGTGACATGTGCTGTACTGGTCGGGTGTGGCTCGGATAATGATTCTGATTCCAAACCAACGCCTACACCAACTCCAACGCCTACACCGACTCCAACGCCTACACCGACTCCAACGCCTACACCGACCCCAACACCTACACCGACTCCAACGCCTACACCGACCCCAACACCTACACCAACTCCAACACCGACCCCAGTCGTGGCCGATCGCTTTGTCGGTTCTTGGCTAGGCGGCTTTTGCCATGAAGGGGCACGAACAAACTTAACTGTGTATAAGACTTCAGATAACAGCGTTCGTTTTACGAAAGAAACGCGTCAATTTGAAAAAGAAGATTGCACAGGTGCCATTATTAAAAATTATGCGGTTGCTTCTGATGATGCGTTGATTACTGACATTTTGCCAACTGAAACCAGTGGGACCACGACGGCAAATCGGGTGAAATATAGTGATCGATATCGCACGGGAAGTGCATGGGCCTATGCCTTTAAAGGAGATGGGATGTGTGAGGTGAATGAAAAAGCGAATATTAAAGATATTCAGGCGTATATGGATGCTATTGATCCATCGAGGACAGTCACTTGCTATACCCGTACCAATGTAGATGGTTATAGCCTATTCAAACCGACTGTAAAAAATGCAACTGCAAGTTATCGCTTGTTAGATAACCAAAGCTCTTTTGAGAATTTTCTGGCGCAAGCCAATGAGCAGGGGCGTCAGGGCTTTGCTTTAGCTAGTAATTCTCTGGATGTAAAAAAAGCCAATAGTGATTTTCCAGAACCTAAAAACTTATATGTGAAAAATAATGCTTCGACGGATACTTACAGCTATAAAATTGTTGATGTCAAAACCAATGTGCTTGCCAATGTTTATCTGTTCTGGTTGGCTGAGATTAAAAAACAAGGTAAAGCTGGCTTTGCGTATAAGTCATCATTGGGTGAGTCACCAAGCTATACTTATAAATATTTATTTGTTAAAAATGATAAAAAACCAGCAACTTATACTTATGACAACCGCTTCTTAACCGATACCAGTCGCGCTAATATTCTGGCAACATTTAATGAGCTGGGGGCACAGGGTTGTAAGTTAATTTATGCTGGCAGCACTTTTACCAATAACGGCACAACCAATGGTACGTTTTATGTGCCAACCTGTGTGAACAGTAGTACCCATAATGGAACCTATGCATATCGCTATTTCGAAATGCCAAAAACAGAAGCCGGATTTTATGATGATAATCCTACCAAACTAGACCTGTTACTCAAGCAGCAGGCTGCAGAAGGCTATCACCTGATTGATAAGGACAATGCAATTGTGTTCTTTAATACCAAAGGCTATTTATTTGAACGTGATAGTACGAGCACAGCCAATATTGAATCTAAGGTCTTTAAGGAAGATGCGATTTATAAACTGGATCTACCAAGCGAGGTTCAAAACCGCTTACAAGATCAGGGTAATTTAGGCTGGTTTATTAATGTGAAATTAGGATCGGTTTATAGCAATAATCCAACTTATTATGATTTAAGCTCAGGCGTGATTTTCCCGAACTAATATTTATCTTTTCCTCATTGAAAAAAGAGCCGATTCATTACAATGGATCGGCTCTTTGCGTATCAATAGATTTTTTCGTAGCCTTCGGCTCTAGTTTTAAAACGGCGGTGGAACCACATCCATTGCGTCGGTGCGATACGTAATTGCGCTTCAATAATCTGATTCACTCGGATCGCATCACTCACTTCATCTTCGCTTGGCATGTTGTCCACAATCGGTTCAATCAGGACTTTGTATTGCGGATTACGCACATCTCCGTACCGATAGAAATACAACGGAATCGCGACAGCCTTCGAGATTTTTAATAAACGACGATGTGCCGTGACCGTTGCGGCAGGGACACCAAAGAAAGGGGCCATCACGCCTTGTTTGAGACCGAAATCCTGATCAGGGCTATACCAGATTGCACCACCGTCTTTTAGGCGACGAATCAAACCACGCATATCATCATGATCAATCTGGTGCTGATAAATGGTTGCACGGCAACGATAAATCAGCATATCCAACATCGGATTATTCTGCGGTCGATACACCACATCTGGCTCGAAATACTGGGCGCAGATATAACCGCCCGCATCTAGCAAGGTACTATGTGTGCCCAGTAATAAGATGCCTTTGCCTTGAGCTTTGGCCTCATGAATATGTTCTAGGCCTTCAATGCTATGACGATCTTTAAACCATTGTGGGCAATACCATGCATTCAGGGTTTCAAAAACACCCAGCATCATATCGACAAAAACTTGTTTTGCTTGGGCTTCGACTTCCGCAGGTGACCATTCTGGAAAACACAGTTCCAGATTTCGAAGTGTGGTTTTTCGGCGTGACTTGAGTAGATGCCAGAATAATCCTGCTAAGCCATGTGCCAAGCGCCACTGAATTGCCCATGGGAGAATGGCCAATAACATAAGAAAAAAAATGGCGATCCAAATTTTCCAATATTTGGGTAATAGAAATTCCCATTGAAATTCGCCAGGTATATAAGACTGCTTTTGACTCATAAACTTAGTAGAGTGAATAATGTTGAATTTTGGAGCAGTGTAACATGAAGTGAGCCTGAGAATATGCCAACACGCTTTTGTTCGGTTGCTACTCGGCGGAAATTGAATGAGAAATTTTCTGCTTCTACTTTAGCTGTAATACAATGCAGGTCATACCTGACTCAATCCAGATTGAGTTGAGGATCAATAAAACAAAAAAGGGAAGGGATGATGAATATTCAGGAAATATCACAAGGGAAGAAAATCGACGCTCAGGAAATGATCGAGTTTTATGATCAATTGGGTGAGGTTGACTGTCCATTTATGTATGGTCGCTGGAAAGGGTTTGAGGTGGTAACAGGTCATCCGATGAATGGTCTATTGGAGCAGGCAAACTGGTATGGGAAATTATTTATTGATCAGGAAACGGTATATCCGTTAGTGCTCCTCAATTCGAAGAAAACAGCGTTATTTTTCCTTGATCCGAAATGGTTGCCTCTAAATCTCGATTTTAGCCTTTTGAAAAATAACAGTAAGTATCTGGCTGGTGGTTTGAAACTATTAAAAACCAAAGACAGTAAAGCCCGCTTAAGAATGACTGAGTTTCGGGGGAAAATATCAGCGACGATGATTTACGATGAAAAGCCCATTCACGATGTGTTTCGAAAAATAGATGAAAATACCGTATTGGGCTGGATGGATTTAAAACAGCAAGCCCAGCCCTATTTTTTTATTCTGCAACGCGATAATCAAAGCTCGCTTGGCTTTGAATAACCCAACTCTCTGTGATGATTTATCTTTTGCGAATTGGAACTTAGATCAAGTTGTGCGTACACTTTTAAATCTAAAAGATAAAGCGCATGCTTTTTGTCGATAGATCAATCATTATTTCGATCAGGAGATCATGGTGAAAACGATAAACATCATTCAGGGAGATATTACTCAGATTACGGCCGATGCCATTGTGAATGCTGCGAATACCTCGTTACTCGGTGGAGGCGGTGTAGATGGCGCAATTCACCGAAAAGGCGGCGCAGCGATTTTGGCAGATTGTCAAAAAATAAGAGCAAAACAGGGCGGTTGTGCTATTGGTGAAGCGGTCATGACGACGGCTGGAAATTTGCCTGCGAAATATGTCATTCATACCGTTGGGCCCACTTGGGTCGATGGACAGCACGATGAAGTTTTATTATTGGAAAATGCTTATCGGAACAGTTTTAAACTGGCTGAAAATTTGAAACTACAAAGTGTGGCATTTCCGAATATTTCTACAGGAATTTATCGTTTTCCTAAACAGCTTGCTGCTCAAATTGCGTTAAAAACAATTGCTGAGCAATTAAAACAGAGTCAGTTTATAACAGAAGTCATTTTTGTATGTTTTGATGATGAGAATTTTAATATTTATCAGTCATTAAAAGATAATTTTAAGATTTAATCTTCGATTTGATTTTGAATTGAGCATCTATCCTCAATAGATAGATGCTCATATAAGATTTAATTACCTTTGCTTAGATTTTCTAGCTCATCCCAGTGCTCTAACTTTTCTAGCAATAATTCGTCAATTTCTGCGAGACGTTGGCTGGCTTGAGTCGCTGCATTGGCATCGCTGACAAACCATGAACCATCAGCCAGTTTCGCTGATAATGTGGCTTGTTCAGTTTCCAATGCTTCAATTTCAGCAGGCAGCTGTTCAAGTGCACGCTGATCTTTATAGCTCAACTTCACTTTTTTCGGTGCAGGAGCGAGAGCAGCTGCGGCAGCCGCTTCAGCTTTTGCCTGCGCTTTTTTGACATCACTTTTTTGATCAACGACTTTCTGGTCTGGGCGTTGTTCTAGATAGTCCTGATAGCCACCGATGTATTCATCAATATTCCCTTTGCCATCAAATACCCACGTTGAGGTCACAACGTTATCCATAAAGGCACGGTCATGCGAGATCAGCAGCAAGGTCCCTTTGTATTCAGATAACATTTCTTCAAGCAACTCAAGCGTCACCATATCTAGGTCATTGGTTGGCTCATCCATTACAATCAGGTTCGATGGCTTAAGTAACAATTTTGCGAGAAGAATACGGTTCCGTTCACCACCAGAGAGCGCTTTTACTGGTGTACGCGCACGTTCTGGAGAGAATAGAAAGTCTTGTAAATAGCTATAGATATGACGGCGGTTACCATTCACATCGACAAAGTCTGAGCCTTCTGAAACGTTCGCCATCACAGTCTTTTCAAGATCTAGCGCATTACGTAACTGGTCAAAATAGGCGATTTCAAGTTGCGTACCTGTCTTGACTGAACCGCCATGCTCGATTTCGCCCAGAATAGCTTTGATCAAGGTAGTTTTACCGACACCGTTGTCACCCACTAAACCGATACGGTCGCCACGCAACACGATTGCAGAGAAATCTTTAATCAGTGCTTTGCTGTCGTAGCTCACGCTTAAGTTTTCAATTTCAAACACCAGCTTACCAGAGCGATTCGCCTCTTGGGTTGCCATGCTAACCTTGCCTTGTTGTGAACGACGTGCCTTAGACTGTTCACGCAAGTCTTTCAAGGCACGGACACGACCTTCATTACGGGTACGACGTGCTTTAATGCCTTGACGAATCCATGCTTCTTCTTCAGCTAACTTTTTATCGAATAGAGCATTCTGCTTTTCTTCTGCTTCCATTTGCTGTGCTTTGAGGTCGAGATAACGTGAATAGTTACCTTCGTAGCTACGCAAAATACCGCGATCCAGTTCGACAATACGAGTTGCGATGCTGTCAACAAATGAACGGTCATGCGAGATAAAGAGCAGGGTCAGGTTATTCTGATCCATTAAAAACTTTTCTAACCATTCGATACTTTCAACATCGAGATGGTTAGTTGGTTCATCGAGTAATAGTACATCTGGTTGAGTCAGTAAGGCACGCGCCAACAATACGCGACGTTTACGTCCGCCTGATAAATCTGCAAGATCCGCATTTGGATCAAGTCCCATTTTACTGAGAATTGAGTTGACCTTATTTTCGAGTGCCCAGCCATCGAGTTGATCGAGTTTGTGCTGAAGCATGCCCATACGGTCACAGGCTTCCATATCACCTAGCACGCAGGCATCGCTGGCTTCATGATATTCTTTTAAGACATTGGCTGCTTCGCCTGCACCTTCGGCAACGATATCAGCAACTTTACCAGAGTCCATTGGGACATCTTGGGCTAACATTGAAACAGTTAAGCCGTTTTGAATGGAAACTTCGCCGTTATCAGGCAACAGGCTTCCCTCAATCAGTTTTAATAAAGTAGACTTACCTTCGCCATTACGACCAATTAAACAGACTCGTTCGCCACGTTCCAGGTTAAAGTTCGCGCCGTCGAGTAAGGCAGGTCCGCCAAATGCGAGATGGACATCCCTTAAAGTAATATAGGCCATAATGTTTCCTAAAAGTTCAGATGAGGTCTGAAATGACTAAACCACAAAATTTTGATGATCACGCGTCATTTTCCGCACCCATTGAAGATTTGCAAGTCCGAATTGCATTTTTAGATGATTTAGTTGAACAATTAAATCAACAACTGGCAATTCAGACGCAAGAAATTGCCGATTTAAAAAAACAGATGCAACTTTTATATCGTCGGGTTGAATCTTCAGATTTATCGGAAGGTATTGCAGCTTTTGATCCTGTGAATGATAAACCGCCGCATTATTGACCTTAATGAGTTAAAAAATGTTTTTAAAGAAACTGAGTACGTCTATAGGACATATTGCTTTTTTTTCTACATTTCTTATCGTATCGATCACTTTAGGCGGACTTATATATATTGATACCTTTTTGAATGAGATTAATTACAATATAACTTTGCTTGATATTGATTTTTATAGTGTTTTTATAGCCTTTCTAACTGGGGATAAATTTGGTTTGATTGGTCATGGACTGACGGCTTTTATTGTATTGTTTATTACTGCTGAATTTTTTCCAAGGACCTTTTATTTTTTTATAGGAATTTCTCATTTTTTCTATTTAGGACTCTTAAAGCTGCTAAATAGAATTAAAGAACCTCTATCTTTTTTTGTATTATCATTTTTTATAATTATTTTTTGCTTATTTGTTGTCCTTAATTGGATTTTATTTGATAGCCCCAAAAAAATAATAACTTTCATGGCTAATTGCATTAAAAAAATTGATGATGCTATGAAGGAGGAGAGACTAGCAATTCAGAAAAAGTATGAGATGGAGCTTGCCTACAAAGATTATGAGAAAGGGTCATTTTGGATAATAATAGCTCTTGGATTATTTTTAGGGTGGCTACTTTGGTTACTAGAGTTTGGAGTTGTTGCTAAAGATAAAGTACAGCAATTACAAACTAAAAATATGTCACATAACATTTACTTACAGGTAGGTGGGAAAGTCGAGAGAGTTTCGTGTAGATATCTTTTTAAGACTAGAAATGGCTATTTAGTCATGGTAGAGGGAAGTTCTGGAAAAAACAAAGCGGTGATCTATACAGATAATGTCGTATATAAATTGGAACAACAATTAAATAGCTAACTTTATAAAATCTAAATTAGCGAATAAAACAGTCTTGCCTTTTTGATTCAACTTATGTAACGCTAGTAAAAGGATGTTTTGGGCAACTTTATGAGTAATATTGGAATTTGGATCACAGTTGCGATTGTACTGTTTGTACTTGGCTCGATTTTTGGCTTACGTGTTAGTCCACGAGAAAAAGCATTGGGCATGATGCGTGATCAGGCACGGAAAATGGGCTTGCATCCACGCTTAATCGCAGCGCCAGAATGGACAAAAATTCCAATGGCATCGGAAAAGCGTGCCAGTATGGTGGCCTATTATAGTGTCCTGATTCCAGATGCCCGTTTGCCGCTTATGCGTGCACGAGTGGTAGATGGCAAGCTTCAGGTGGTGCAAGGTGATCAGAAATTTAATGATTTAACCATTGCATTAAAAGGAGTTTATGCTATTGATATGCAGGCAAACTGTGTTGGGCTATATTGGGATGAAGAAACTGACTTAAAAGCCACACAGCTTGAACAGATAAAAACTTATTTACATGAATTAGCTCAGCGCTAATTTATTGATTGAACACAGGAAAAACGATTTATTATGGCGAAAACTCCACGCTCTGCTTCAGAAAGCACAGCAGCTTCCGCATCTGCTGCAAAGAAACGTGCCTTAGTGATTGTGGAGTCGCCTGCAAAAGCGAAAACAATTAATAAATATTTAGGTTCACAGTTTGTAGTGAAGTCATCGGTCGGTCATGTGCGTGATTTACCGACAGGAGGCGGAGCGAAGTCGACTGAAAAGAAGCCTGCAACGCGTGTCAAACTGACTGAACAGCAAAAAGCTGAAAAAGCCCAATCTGCACTGATTAACCGTATGGGGGTTGATCCAGAACATGACTGGATTGCCCATTATGAAGTGCTGCCTGGCAAAGAACATGTGGTTGCCGAGCTGAAAAAACTCGCCAAAGATGCCGATGCAATCTATCTCGCAACGGATTTGGATAGAGAAGGGGAAGCGATTGCTTGGCATTTAAGAGAAGTGATTGGTGGGGATGACAGCCGTTACCACCGTGTGGTCTTTAACGAGATTACTAAAAATGCCATTCAGGAAGCGTTTAAACAGCCAACACGCCTCGATTTGAACCGTGTCAATGCACAACAGGCACGTCGTTTCCTTGACCGTGTGGTGGGCTTTATGGTGTCACCACTGTTGTGGGAAAAAATTGCTCGTGGATTATCGGCAGGCCGTGTGCAATCGGTTGCGGTCAAACTCGTGGTCGAGCGTGAACGTGAAATCCGTGCCTTTATCCCAGAAGAATACTGGCAAGTTTTTGCAGATACTTTGTCGAAGAAAGATGACATTCGTCTTGAAGCGGTTAAACAAGCCGGTAAGACGCTTAAACTCAAGAATAAAGCTGAAACTGATGCGCTATTAAGCGTATTAAAAGATGCTGAATATAAAGTTGCATTACGTGAAGATAAGCCGACCAAGGTTAATCCAAGTGCACCGTATATCACGTCGACTCTTCAGCAAGCAGCAAGTACCCGTCTAGGTTTCTCTGTGAAGAAAACCATGATGCTGGCGCAGCGTTTGTATGAAGGTGGTTTTATTACCTATATGCGTACGGACTCAACCTTCTTGAGTGATGACGCGGTGAATATGGTACGTAATCATATTCAACAAAATTTTGGTGAAAAATATGTTCCTGCCAAGCCAAACCGTTATGGCAATAAAGCAGGCGCGCAAGAAGCCCATGAAGCGATTCGTCCATCAGATGTAGGATTGACGGGTGACAAACTTGCAGGTGTTGAGCGTGATGCTCAGCGTTTATATGATTTGATCTGGCGTCAATTTGTCGCTTGTCAAATGACACCAGCAGAATATTTATCTTCGACTTTGACGGTTGAAGCGGCAAATGTTGAGTTAAAGGCAAAAGGCCGTACTTTAGTCTTTGATGGTTTTACCCGTGTTCGTGGTGCCAACAAATCAGATGATGATGTGTTACTGCCAGCAGTGAAAGTCGGCGAAGTCCTCAAGTTAGAAAAGCTTGATCCAAGCCAGCACTTTACCAAACCACCTGCACGTTTTACCGAAGCATCTTTAGTAAAAGAACTTGAGAAAAAAGGGATTGGTCGTCCATCGACCTATGCTGCGATTATCTCAACGATTCAAGAACGTGGTTATGTGAAACTGGAAAACCGTCGTCTCTTTGCTGAGAAGATGGGTGAGATCGTTACAGATCGTCTGGATGAAAGTTTTAATAACCTGATGAATTATGCTTTCACCGCAGATTTAGAAGGTCAGTTAGACCGTGTAGCGACAGGTGAGCGTAACTGGAAAGAGTTGCTGGATACATTCTATGGCGACTTTAAAAAGCGTTTGACCAATGCACAAGGCGAAAGCGGCATGCGCCGTAACCAGCCTGTCGAAGTACCCGATGTCCCTTGTCCTGAATGTGCTCGTCCAATGCAGGTACGTACAGGAACAACAGGCGTATTCTTGGGATGTTCAGGTTATAACCTGCCTCCGAAAGAGCGTTGTAAAGGTACACTGAATCTAACACCAGTTGAGTCTTTAGCTGCATTATCTGATGATGATGGTGCTGAAACAGCCGATTTGATGTCGAAACATCGTTGTCCTAAATGCGGTACTGCAATGGACAGCTATGTGGTTGATGGTGGTCGTAAATTACATGTCTGTGGTAATAACCCGGATTGTGATGGCTACGAAGTCGAAGAAGGTGAATTCAAGATCAAGGGGTATGATGGCCCAACCATTCCATGTGATAAATGTGATGGTGAAATGCAGTTAAAAACAGGCCGTTTTGGTCCATATTTCGCCTGCTCAAGCTGTGATAATACCCGTAAAGTGTTAAAGAGCGGTCAACCTGCGCCACCGCGTGTTGATCCGATCAAAATGGAACACCTGCGCTCAACCAAGCATGATGATTTCTTTGTATTGCGTGACGGTGCTGCTGGCTTATTCCTGGCTGCAAGTAAATTCCCGAAAATTCGTGAAACACGTGCACCAAAAGTGGCTGAGTTACGTAGCGTTGCGGAACAACTTGATCCGAAATATCAATTCTTGCTGCAAGCGCCAGATGTTGATCCTGAAGGCAATCCAACCGTGGTGAAATTTAGTCGTAAGAATCAGTCACAATACGTAGGTTCTGAAACGGCAGAAGGCAAACAAACCAAGTGGAGTCTAGTTTTCCAAGACGGAAAATGGGTTGAAGCTTAAACATTCAGATTTAAAAAAATGCTAGCACTTGCTAGCATTTTTTATAGCATTAAGAAAAACAAGAAATATATTTTTATTGGGGAAATGAGATGTGGAAAAATATTCGGGTCGCGATTTTGCTGGTCGTGTTGCTAGTGGTCGCCGTAAATGCCTATCGTGATCAGAATCAGAACTGGAATCAACCGATTCATATTTTATTGCATCCGATTAATGCTGATGGTTTAGCGACCACACAGCATTATATTCAAAAATTACAGCAAGATGACTTTGCTGAGGTAAAACCGTATTTAGAGAAAAATAGCCAGCAGTATCGCGGGCAAAGCAGCTATTTCATTGTTCAGATTGGACGTGAGTTACAGCAAACACCACCAAAGATGTCTGAACAGCCGAGCATTTTGAACAATATCTTGTGGAGCCTAAAGTTTAGATTCTATGCATGGAAACAGCATCAGTCTGTGGATGGCTCTCCGAGTTTGACTTTATATCTGAATTTCTATGATCCCAAGCAGAGCAGGGAACTGAAACATTCGACTGCGCTGGAGCGTGGGCGGATTGGTTCGGTGAACTTATTTGCCTCATCCAAACAGGCCGCACAGAATAATGTCGTGTTGGTGCATGAGTTACTACACGGGTTTGGCGCGACAGACAAATATAATTTGAGTAATGGCGAGCCTATTTTCCCCATCGGTTATGCCCAAGCAGATCGGCAACCTTTGTATCCTCAGACTGAAGCAGAAATTATGGGAGGAAGAATTCCACTGTCTGAACACAAAAGTAAAATGCCAAATGACCTGAATGAAACGGTGATCAGCATTTTAACGGCCAGAGAAGTGGGTTGGATGAAGTAAATTGTGGATAAGTTCAGATTTATCCATAGCATTAAACAGAACGCTCAAAAATATGAAATAAAACACAAGTTTTCTGACATTCCGTCATTAATTTTCAACATGCCTTATACAGAATTTAGTGCTGAACAGGCCCAATATAGGCTTATAACATTGATGATAAAAGAGTAAATAATGATGAAAACAGTGGGTAACGACCTGATTCGCAATCAGCTACACGCTGATCGTAAATGGTATCTGTTATTGGGCGTTTTATTGGTTATTTTTGGCTTGGTTCTTTTAGCTGCGTTACCATTCGCCACCTTGTCTGCCGTACTTCTATTTGGCGTATTGATGATGCTGGGCGGCATTTTGCATTTTATTGCCGCATTTACCGTTTTTAAAGGCGGCACGCGCTGGTTATGGGCATTATTTGGCGTGCTATATCTGGTAGCAGGTTATTTTGCATTTACGACACCTGTGATTACTGCGGTGGTATTAACCAGTTTTCTGGCGATTGCCCTGATTATTGCAGGGATTATCCGCACGGTGAATGCATTTATCCTGAGACCCGTTTCTGGTTGGGGCTGGGTGCTGTTTTCAGGCATATTAACTTTACTCACCGGGATTCTGATTCTCTCATCTCCTGATTCACCGTTCTGGGTGCTGGGAATGTTCCTTGCGATTGATATTTTATTTCAAGGCATCAACTATCTGACTTTTGCGGGAGCGATTAAACAATTGCCGCATAGCTCGACTAGCGTATAAGTCATTATTTAAAATTTTGGAGCATGCATATCGCATGCTCTTTTTGTTTTGTAGCAAGAAACATTTGCATGGGTTTAGTCTGTTAAAATATCGATTCGTTTTTAATTGACCGATTGTATGACGCTTGCCAAGCTAATTGATGAACTCAATCCACAACAGAAACAGGCTGCCACCACGACTGCGCAAAATTGTCTGGTTCTGGCAGGAGCGGGATGTGGTAAAACCAAAACAATTGTGGCGAGATCGGCATATTTAATTGATCAAGGTTTGCCTGCACAGCAGATCCAGATTCTGACCTTTACCCGTCGGGCAGCAAGTGAAATTGTCACCCGTGTCGAACAGCATATGGGTGCCCAAGCCAAAGGTTTGCGTGCATCCACCTTCCACACTTTTTGCATGTACTTGTTACGTCGTAATCCTCGCGCTTTTGGTCTGACTCAATTCAGTATTATTGATCGTGATGATCAATTGCTGATGTTCCGTTTACTACGCGGAAAAGATAAGGGCAATGTGTTGCCTAAAGCGGCTGAGTTATGTGATCTGTATTCTTATGCTCGTAATACCAAGACCAAACTTTCAGATGCCTTATTAGAACAGTTGCCGCAAGCGGTTGAGTATAAGGCTCAAATTGCGGAACTGATGAAAGCGTATGAGCAACGTAAGCAAGAGCGCAATTTTCTTGATTATGATGACATCTTGTCGATTGTCGCAGTGCATTTGCAAAATTCACCTGAGTTGGTGAAATGGGTCACAGGCTTCTGTTCAGCGTTACTGGTCGATGAAATGCAGGACACCAATCCTTTGCAATGGGCTTTGCTGCAACCTTTGGTCGGCAAGGTGAAACTGTTTTGTGTCGGTGATGATGCACAATCGATTTATGGCTTCCGCGGGGCCGATTTTGAAAATATCCATCATTTTAAAGAACGTGTACCTGATGCCCAAGTACTGACGCTGGAAATGAATTATCGTTCCACGCAAGGTATTCTGGATTTATCCAATTGGTTGCTGGATCAAAGTCCGATTGAGTATGATAAGCATCTGCAAGCGTATCGTGGTAAGGGCTTAAAGCCTCAGTTGCATATCCTCAGTAATGAGTTTGAAGAAGCAAACTGGATTATTCAGGATTTAAATCGACGTCATATGCAGGGTGCTGCATGGGCAGAGCATATGGTGCTGTTACGTTCAGGTTTTAGTGGACGTTATCTGGAAGGGGCTTTGATTGCAGCAAATATTCCATACCGCTTTATTGGTGGGGTGAAACTGCTCGAATCGGCACATGTTAAAGATGTATTGAGTCTGCTTCGTGTTAGTGTCAATCCGCAGGATGATCTGGCATGGATGCGCTTTCTGACGCTCTGGGATGGCGTGGGGGATGTTGGTGCCAGCAAGCTAGCTCAGGAACTGATTCAACTGCCCGATATTGAGGCACGTTGCCAGCGTTTAGAGCGTCATGGCAAAGTACCGCAACAGGCCATTCTGATCTTGATGCAATTGGATGTGTTGCAGCAACATGTCGAAGCCTGCATTGGGCTGGCGCTAGATGCATTGAATGAACAGCTGGAAAATAATTATAAAACTAAAGACTGGACACGCCGTATCAAAGATTTTGACTTGGTTAAGCAACTGGCGCGTAAGCACAGTTCACTTGGAGAATTTCTGGAGGAGTATGTACTCGATCCAATCTCCGTCTCAGAAATTGATAAAACCCCAGATCAGGATTTGGTGACGTTGATTACCATCCATTCGGCTAAAGGTGCTGAGCAAAAAGTCTGTTATGTTCCCCATGTCTCTCCAACACAATATCCGCATGCACGCGCACAGGGTGATTTTGATGATGTGGAGGAGGAGCGCCGTGTACTGTATGTTGCCTTGACGCGTGCTGAAAATGAATTAATTCTGACGAAACAGAATTTAAATTTGTGGGCACATGATCAATATGATGAGTTAGGGCGCAAAATAGAAAGTTATTTTCTGAATGATTTACCTCAACATTTAGTTGAGACGCAGATCCATCGTGATATTCCCCGTGCTTATGGGCAAGCCAGTCGCTCGCGTTCGGCTGCAATCAATTTAGGTTTTGGGATCGATTTCGATTAAACTACCCAGATTCAATTTATTTTTGATTCACCGATTTGAGAGTGAATCATGTTTTAGGTTTTAGCATGAAAATTTTAGTTCGTAATTTAGATCGTAGCGTGACCGATGCAGAAGTGCTCGACTTGTTTAAAGCCTATGGCAAAGTCGATTCTTGTGTGGTGGTTAAAGATGCTGAAACAGGAAAATCAAAAGGTTTTGGTTTTGTTGAAATGCCGAATCCACGTGAAGCGGTCAAAGCAGTGAAAGGTTTAAATACCTTGAAAGTAAAAAACTATGGCATCCGTGTGAAAATTGCGGAAGATCAAGCTTAATTCTGTATGTTAAAGCAATATACCGCTTTATCGGTTGTTGCGCCTAGCGCTGAGCGGATTGTTCAAGGCCAGAAAACCTTGGAGATTCGCTCATGGCAACCTCAAACTATTCCGCTTAAAAATCTTGTTATTGTCGAAAATCAGCATTTTCTTCGGAACGAAGGAGAGCAAGAGATTGGCCGAGCTTTGGCCTTGGTGGATATTGAGTCGATACATGTCTGGCAAGCAGATGAAATAGATGCAGCTTGTGCATCGTATTGGGCAGAAGGATATTTTGCCTGGACAATGAGTAACGTTCGTCCCTTTTCTCAACCTATTGCCTGTTTGGCCCAGCGAAAACTGTATACGCTTGAACTCGATCTTGAAGGATTGATATCAAACTGATTGCCCGAAAATTATTTATTTTGGCAGGGATTGATAAAGTAGTGGTAAATGTTGGTGATTTCTTGCTGATCAATCAGGCCATTATTATTTTGGTCAAGTGATTTAAAAATTTTTATTCGTTTATGGTCTAGCGAGAAGAATTGTTTCTGCCATGAAACGGACTGTCCTCTAAGCTCAATCAGTTTTGTCCATTCTTTTATATCAATCATTTGATCGCTATTGATATCATAATCTGTATAAAGTTTTTCCCAGTCTAAGCCTGTGGGTTCACAGCTATAAGTTGTTGAAATTGCCATACAGCATATTAAGCTCAGGATGGCTTGTTTGATATGACGCATGGACAGGCTCAAAAGGATATTGATTTTATCATTAAAGCATTTAATCTTAAGCTATCCAAGAGAAAGGGTTTTTAAGGAAAATATTATGTCCCGTGTTGCTCGTTATCATGCAGATCGTACCAATCAGAAACTGTATTTCGCTCGTCTCGCATGTCAACAAGCCGAGCAAACAGAACATATTCAGCAGGCACAGGCTTATCGTGAAGCCGCTGTTTTTCATTTACATGGTGCAATATTAGCGTTTTTGCAGGAGCTGGTTCGCTATTATCGTCTCAATGATTTGCAACCGACCTTTAAGTCGATTGAAGAACATATGGCAGATAAAGGACAGGTCTCTCCAGAAATTCTGGTATTACAACAACTGGCAAAAGATGGGTTTGTCGCTGAATTGAAGCGTGCATATCGCATGTGTCAGTATGCGCCTGAGCCCTCTGCGCCAGAACCGGAAAATGAAACGTCTTCTAATCTGATCATTAAGGTGACCCAGAGTCCGCAAGCATGGTTGCCTGATGCCAAAATCTTACGTGAATGGCATCGTGAATTAAGTCATTTAATTGATGGTTTTCGTAATGAAATGGTGGAGTTCTAAGTCGAAACTTTAAGGCGACTTGAAATCTACAGCATCAGCACTTATATAAATAAGACGTGAGAGCGCAAAGTGCCAAATACTTTGCCACCATGTTGAAACATGGAGAAAATTTATGTCAATGCAACAGTTAAAAGAATTATTTGGTAATCAGGAAGCAATTCTTGAATTGGTTCAACTCGAAGGTGGTGAGCTTGCTTTGCGCAATGCGGGTTCTGAAAATGAGCCTTTGGTCAAGATTCAGTTTAGTGACGAGGTGAAAGCCATTCTCGGAGACCAGACGCCAACCGTCGCTCAGCATATGATTCAAGCGGCTTTGTTTGGATTGCTGGAAAAGCAGATGAATCAGTGGCAAGCAGAAGTGCTAGACGAGCAACCTTCACATTTTAGCTAATCCTGAAAGATAAAAAAGCGTACCTTGAGTACGCTTTTTCGTTTTGAGAAATTTCTTAATGTGCTTCGGACTGATGGGCAAGTTCGATTTGATTCAGAATATGGTGACTCATATTCTTCGCCATTTCTTCTTTCGCATAGAACACTTCACCGATGTTTTCCTCACGGATAATCACAGCTTCTTCTTTGCTTTCTGCACAAATCAAGACCTGAATTTCAGGATTGAGCTGTTTGGAAATATCCACGATACGATGAATATCTAAAATATCCATCGGTGAAATGACCAGCAGACGGGCATGTTGAATATGTGCCTGAATCAAGACATTCGGTTCAGTCGCTTCACCACTCACCGCAGCAATGCCTTGAGTACGTAATTTTTCAACGATTTCCCGATTTTCTTCTGCAATCACCACTTTGATGTTTTGCTGCATCAGATTTTCACTGATACGACGACCCACGCCACCATAGCCGATAATCACCACCTGATCGCGCAGGTACGCCTGATCTACCTCATCTGGGAGCATTGCCAGTGGGTCACCGCTACGTTCCAGTAAACGAGCCAAATGCGAGCGCTCACGAATCCAGCGTTGCACAGGTTCAATTGCGGAGAACACAAATGAGTTGAGGGTAATCGAGAATAACGCACCTGCAAGAATCAGGTTTTGTGCATCAGGTGTCAGTAAACCGAGTGATAAGCCCAGTGTTGCCAGAATGAAAGAGAATTCCCCAATCTGGGCCAAACTTGCACCTACTGTTAAAGCGGTATTAATCGGATAGCGGAAGAAAAGTACCAGAGCCATCGCAGCCAAGGTCTTACCCACCATAATAATGGCAACAACCGCTAAAATCTTTAATGGTGCTTCGACCAAGATACTTGGATCGAATAACATACCCACTGAAACGAAGAATAAAATCGAGAAGATTTCACGTAGTGGCAGGGTCTCTTCTTCGGCACGGTGACTAAAGTCAGACTCTTTAACGACCATTCCCGCAAAGAAGGCACCAAGTGCCATTGATACGCCAAATACTGCATACGAACCATAAGCAATTGATACCGCAGCCGCAACCACAGTCAGGGTAAAGAGTTCACGAGAACCTAGACGTGCTACAAACTGCATAATCATAGGCACAAGACGTTTGCCAATAATCAGCATGAAGGCAATAAAGCCCGTCACTTTAAGTAGGGTAATCCCAATAGTGACCCAAATACTTTGTGATGAATCTGTTCCGGGAAGTGCCTGTCCACCAAGCAATACCGCCGTTGCAGGGAGAAGTACCAGTGCTAACACCATCACAAGGTCTTCGACCAAGAGCCAGCCGACCGCAATTTTTCCGTTAACCGAGTCCAGTAGACCTCGATCACCTAATGCTTTGAGTAATACAACGGTACTGGCACACGATAAACTTAAACCGAAGATTAATGCAGAACCAAAGCTCCAACCCCAATACATGGAGACGCCAACACCCAGTAATGTTGCCACGGCAATCTGTAAAATCGCACCGGGTAAGGCGATACGTCGAACTTGGAGTAAATCTTTGAGGGAGAAATGCATCCCAACGCCGAACATGAGGAACATGACGCCGAGTTCGGCCAATTGATTGGCAAGCTGGATATCACCGACGACACCGGGCGTATTGGGACTAATAATAATGCCGGCAACGAGATAACCAATTAGAGGGGGGAGGCGTAGACGTGCTGCGATATAGCCAAAAATAAGGGCCATACCAAAACCAACAGCAAGTAATATAATTAAATCAACATCATGTGGCATCGGAGCTCCTTAATCGTTGCGGTTAAGGTAGAAATAAATGAGCATAAAACATGCCAAGAAAACAGCGAATAAATTGTAACAACTAAAATCGAATTTGTTGATGATAATTTTTTTAATTATCAAAAAAAATTATGTAAGTGATTTATTCATTTCTTTTTCTATTTATACCGTTTTTTTCGGGCAAAAAAAACGACTTCAAAAGAAGTCGTTTTTTTAAAGAACTAAAATTATTTAATTTTAGCTTCTTTGAAAATTACGTGTTGACGGATTTTTGGATCAAATTTTTTGATTTCCATTTTTTCCGGCATAGTACGTTTGTTCTTAGTAGTGGTATAGAAATAACCTGTACCAGCTGTAGAAACGAGGCGAATCTTATCACGCATTGTTCAGACTCCTTAGATCTTTTGACCTTGAGCACGGAGATCAGCAACAACTTTCTCGATACCCAATTTATCAATAATACGCATACCTTTAGTGGTTAAACGAAGACGTACAAAACGCTTTTCGCTTTCTAACCAAAAACGGTGGTGGTGCAGGTTCGGCTCGAACCGGCGTTTGGTTTTGTTGTTTGCGTGCGACACGTTGTTACCAACGATAGGACGCTTGCCGGTAACTTGGCAAACCTTAGACATGGTGAACTCCATTGCTAGTTTATACAGCACAATTTCGTGCAACTAGCCATTCAAGTAAACGGATGAAATCATTCAAGGGGCGTTTTATACCAAAAATACGATTAAAAGACAAGCGAATTTGGTAAAAACAAGGCATCATCTGGTGTGATAGATCATGCCTTAACCAAGTAAGGGTTTGTTAATATGCTAACAGCCCTTTTCTAGCGAAATAGTGTTTTTAAAAGCAGCTTGTGGGTTGCTTTATTATAAGGCGGTAGGATGAATTTTAAACTGTAAAGTTTAGGGCTGACAGGATTCGACATCATTGAGCGTTCGTGTGAGAAGCTAAAGAAACCTTCCTTGCCATGATATTTGCCCATACCTGACGCACCAATACCACCAAATGGTAAATCATCCTGCGCGACGTGAGTCAGCGTCTGGTTAATACCAAAGTGTCCTGAATGCGTGCGACCTGCGACATAATCTGCACGTGCACTATCCGTATCGAAATAATAGAAGGCGAGTGGACGTGGGCGACTATTAATGAACTGAAGTGCATCATCGATATGGTCGTATTCCAGAATAGGCAGAATTGGACCAAAGATTTCATGCTTCATAATTTCCATTTCGGTGGTTACGCCTGTTAATAAGGTTGGCGCAATTTTACGAACTTCGGTCAGAGATTCATTTTTGGCATTGAGCTCAACAATATTGGCACCTTGATCACGGGCATCTTCCAGATAACCTTGCAGGCGGTTGTACTGCTTGTCATTAATAATAGAAGTATAGTCATTATTATCACGCAAGCTTGGATACATGGTGGTCACAAAGTCATTGTAGTGCTTGGTGAACTCGGCAGTTTTGCCTTTAGGCAGGAACATATAGTCGGGCGCAACACAGGTTTGACCTGCATTCCAGAGTTTACCCACTGCGATACGTTGTGCCACATCACGAATATTCATGGCTGAATGAACCAGTGCAGGTGATTTGCCGCCTAATTCTAAAATCACAGGCACCAGATTTTCAGCCGCCGCTGCCATAACAGTTTTACCCACAGAGGTTGAGCCTGTGAAAATCATTTTGTCAAAAGCAAGATGACTGAATGCATCTGAAATTACACCGCCGCCATTTACCACCGCGACGAGTTCTTGAGGAAATGCTTCTGAAAGGGCATTTTCAAGTACATAACCAAAGTTTGACGATGCGCTTGAGATTTTGATCATGGCATGGTTGCCTGCGGCCAGCGCACAGATCAGTGGGCCGACCGAAAGCAGTAGTGGATAGTTCCATGGCGCAATGATGCCGATAACACCCAATGGCTGATATTCTACCCAGCCTTTTGCTGGTTGGTGTAACATGCTGATATGGCGTTTAGATGGCTTCATCCATTCCGTCAAGTTCTTGCTATAGTATTTGATATGTTCTAGACAAGTCAGGACTTCGCCGATCTTAGTTTCCATAATGGCACGGTTGCCATAATCTTGATTAATTGCGTTAGCAAATTGATCTTGATATTTTACCAAGATACTTTTAAGTCGAGCTAAGCGTTCAAGACGTTCTTTGGCGCTGGGTACAGGATGGCGTTGGTAAGCTGCTTTTTGCTGCTCAAGCAAATCATGTAGCCGTTTCACATCAACATGAGGTGTCATAGCGGTTGTTTTTGTTTGACTGTTCATAGGAGTGGACCAAAAGAAAGCTTATTATTTTTTAATTTTTAGAGTAAATACTCTAAAGTGTCAAGTCGCTTTATAGGTTTGTTTTATAACCTATTGATAATGTTATAGATGGTTAAAATCAATGTCACACGCTAAACCGAACAAAACAAAAGATCGTATTTTGCAAATCAGTTTGCAGTTGTTTAATGAGCGTGGAGAGCGTTCGGTCACAACCAACCATATTGCGGCTGAGCTGGGGATTAGCCCAGGCAACCTGTATTATCATTTCCGTAATAAACAGGAAATTATCAAGGAACTGGCGCAGCAATATCAGGCTGAAACCTTGGAAATGCTGGCCTTACCGACAGATCGTCCATTGAATGCCAATGATAAAATCAGCTATTTTCAGGTGCTGAGTAATCAGTTGTGGGCGTATCGGTTTATTCACCGTGATGTGTATCATCTGGTTGAAAATAATGAAGACTTTAGAAAAATCTATCCGCGTTTTGCAGGGCAGGTGATGCAGCAGGGGCAAAAAATTTATCGTGCCTTTGTGGATGCGGGTCTGATGAAAATGACTGATTCTGAAATCGAAGCCTTGATTATTAACCTGTGGATTGTGCTCACCAACTGGACCAACTTCTTGTATATGTCGGGTCATATCAGTGATAACAATCGTCTAGAAGAAAAATGGGTATGGCAAGCCTTACGTCAAATGGTGTTCTTGGAAGGGCCATATTTGATGGGTGAAAGCCGCCAGACTTATGAACAATTATTGAAATCACTGGGGCCATCAGACCTGTTCGCCAGCTTATCTAATCTTAAAAATGACGACGAGTGAGCCTTAGCTATTTAGTCAAGGGCAAAAAAAGGTTAGAATGCTCGGCTTGATTTTAATTTGATTCGAATAAGTGATATTAACCAAATGAACACGACTACAGCCCACACAGCGCGATTACTGATTACTTGTGAAGACAAGCCGGGGATCGTGCAAGCCGTATCGAGCTTTTTGTATCATCAGGGAGCAAACATTACCGCACTTGATCAGTACGCAACAGAAGCTCAGGGCGGGCGTTACTTCATGCGTGTTGAGTTTGAACTTGATAACTTGCCATCTCGTAAAGAAGCCTTAATGCAGACTTTTGCTGCAAATGTGGCTGAACGTTATGAAATGCAATGGAAATTGAATTTCGTTGGCGAGTTGAAAAAAGTCGGTATTCTGGTTTCGAAAGTTGACCATGCTTTATTAGAACTGTTGTGGCGTCATGCGCGTGGTTCATTACCATGTGAAATTACCCAAGTGATTTCAAACCATCCAGATTTGCGTGAAGCGGTTGAAAACTTCGGTATTCCTTTCCACGTTGTGCCTGTCAATAAAGACAATAAAGTTGAAGCTTACGCTCAGATCAATGAAATGATGCAAGGCAACGATTTATTGGTCTTGGCACGCTATATGCAGATTCTGAGCGAAGACTTTGTTGCGAAATGGGAAATGAAGATCATCAATATTCACCATTCATTCCTGCCAGCTTTCGTGGGTGCAAATCCATATAAGCAAGCCTATGAGAAAGGCGTGAAGTTGATTGGTGCAACAGCACACTATGTCACTGCTGATCTGGATCAAGGCCCGATCATTGAGCAAGACGTTGAACGTGTGAGCCATGATTACAACGTTGAGCAGCTACGTGAGTTAGGTGAGGACGTTGAGCGTAATGTCTTGGCACGCGCCGTGAAATGGCATTTAGAAGACCGTATTATTGTTGATGGTAACAAGACTGTGGTTTTCTAAGAAAAACATTTGCTCCGCTGTATAAAGAAGAACATGCCGTCAGGCATGTTTTTTTATGTCTGTTTTTAAAAGCTTAGCAAATATACAAGAAAAAACGGTTGCAAATGAAAACACTTCTCATTTATTATTACGGCACTTTCATTGTTCTATCCGATGAGTGAAATCGCTTTTTTGAAAGCGCCACCATCTATTAGGTACTTAGATTCTTATGAGTCAATCTCCTGCTACATTCAACACGCCACACCCGATGAAAAAGAAAATCATCACTGCCTTAGTTGCGGTTGTGATTGGACATGTAGGAGTTCTGTGGGCGGTTAGCCACATGAAAACGATGGAGCTTAAGCCCGTCGAGAAAGAGCCGCTTAAGGTGAAGTTCGTTAAAATCAAGGAACCACCAAAGCCTGAACCGCCTAAACCAAAAGAAAAGCCAAGACCTGAACCTAAAAAAGAAGTGAAAGAGGTCAAGGTGGTTGAAAAACCAATGGCACCTCCACCGAAAAAGATTGAAAAGGTTCAACAGGTAAAAGAAGCGCCAAAACCTGTGCTGCAAAAAACTGAACCGAAAGTTGAGCCAAAAGTTGAAACGACCGTGGTCACGACAAGAGTGACCGAAAAAGTTGTGGAAAAACCACAGCCTGTACAAGAAGTTGCAAAACCTCAACCTGCTGCTGATCCAGCACCAAAACGCGTCGCGATTGGTGGTTCTGGTGTACAGTGGAGTCGTTCACCCAAATTATCTGTAACAGCGAAAGATCTGGATAACCAAACACGTTCAGTGATGGTCATGATTGAAGCTGACGAGAAAGGTAAAATTACCAATGTACGTATTACTCGTAGCAGTGGTTTACCGAATCTCGATGAAAAAGTTTTACGTGCTGTGAGAAGTGCGAAATTTAAACCGTATATGGAAAATGGTGTTGCTTACCCGATTCGAGCAGAGCAGCCGTTTGATCTTAGTCCTTAATGAAATTTGAGTCCTTGCGACAGATTAAATCAGGAGTTCGTATATGAACTTTTCAGTTTATTGGCAACATGCAGATGCAGTAAGTAAAACACTGTATTTCATCCTATTAGCAATGTCGATTGCAACGTGGACTATTTTCATTCTGCGCATTTTAGGAACACGCCAGTTAAAACAACAGGCTTATAACCAACTGGTGCAAGCTTTGGCGGCGCTTAAGTCAAAATTACAGCCTTTATCGTTTGAACAACGTAAAGCTGTTGCTGAACAAGCATTACTTCGCCAAATCTCTGCTGAGAAATCTCAAGCAGAAAAAGGTGTATCAGTTCTTGGAACAATCGCTTCATTAGCACCGTTTGTGGGTTTATTCGGTACAGTGTGGGGGATTTTCCATGCGCTTGTTGCGGTAGGTAAAAGCGGACAGGCTGGTTTAGCTCAGGTTGCAACACCAGTAGGTGAAGCCTTGATCATGACAGGTCTTGGTCTTGCAGTGGCGATTCCAGCGGTAATGGCTTATAACATTTGTGTACGTTTCAACCGTGGTTTGGCACATGATTTACAAGATCAAGCGCACAGCCTGTTAATCGATACCATGTTGCAGCAAGAAACAGCGGCAAAAACAGAAACTAAAGCGACTCAACAAAGTTTAGTTGGAGGTCAAGCTTAAGATGGGCTTTCAATTGGGTGAAGACCACGACAGTGGCATGAATGAGATGAATCTCATTCCTCTGATCGACATTATGTTGGTATTGATGATTATCTTTTTAGTCACAGCAACGGTTGCTAACCCATCAATTCCATTAAGTTTACCAAAAACAACTGCTGAAATTGTTGATCCACCACCAAAAGCAATCACCATTAGTATTAATAACAAAGGTGAAGTGGCTTGGGATGCACAAATCATTAGCTTAGACGAGCTAGAGAAGCGTTTCCAAGAAGCGGGTCAGGCTCAGACAAAACCGACAGTGCAGTTACGTGCAGATAAAGAATCAAAATATGATACGGTTGCACAAGTGATGTCGCGTGCCAGTGAAGCAGGCTTAAGTGATATTGCGTTTGTTAGTGAAAACTAAGACAGCGTGATCGCAATAAAAAAGCAACTCGGTGAGTTGCTTTTTTATTGCTTATTCATCTTTGAGCAGGTCAAGATACTTGGCTCGGAGTTTAGAAAGCTTAGGCGGAATACTAAAGTTGCAATAACCTTGTGATGGATTACGGGCAAAGAAATTCTGGTGATATTCCTCAGCAGGGTAGAAGGTTGGTACTGGACTGAGTTCAGTCACAATATTAAGCCCTTCATCTTCCAGACTTTGAATGACCTGCTCAGCTTGCTGCTTTTGCTCATCATCGAAGTAATAAATCACAGAACGGTATTGTGTGCCAATATCATTACCCTGACGGTTTAATGTCGTTGGATCATGAGTGGTAAAGAATACATTCAACAATTGGGTATAACTGATCTGTTGCTCATCAAAATCAATCAGAATCACTTCGGCATGTTGTGTATTACCCTGACAGACTTGCTCATAGGTCGGATTTTGGGTAATCCCGCCCGCATAGCCACTCACCACTTTTTCAACGCCTTTAAGTTGTAGAAATACGGCCTCTACACACCAAAAGCATCCACCACCTAACATTGCCTGTTGCATAAAACTTCCCAATTTTTAATTTTAAGAATGCTACTAAATTAAACGAAGTACTCAAAAAGTAAAAGCCCGTGTTTGAAACGAGCTTTTACTTTTATCATCATCGCATTAAGGCAGCGGCTGAATAACAGTTACGAAACTTACGAGTACCTGTCCTGAAGCATCAAGGAATTTCAACTCATGTCCTTTTAGTTCATAACTGGTTGTGCTTGCCAAAGCATGGCTATATTGGTGAGAAAGCGCACTGTTGTCATTGCCTAGACAAGCCATCATGGTTGATGCAATTGGACCTAAACGTAATACAGCGCCTTGGCTTTCAAAGGTACCTTGAATCTGGTTACATCCATCTGCACCAAAGAAGCGTTTCGCTTTAGCATCAAACTGGATCGCAGGGCGTTTATTCGAAAGATCATTAGTTTTGACTTCAACGCCATTAATCTGAGTTGCAATCCAAGTACGGTTGTACAGATCAATGCTTTGTTTTTGAGATGCATTTGGTGAAGTCTGGAGAGATTCTGAGCTTGCACAGCCCGTCATTGCTACGGCAATTGCCAAAGTACAAGAAGCTAAAAGAGGCTTTAACATAAGATTTTAAATCCGAATCATTGTGTTTCTATAAGCGTTATTAAAATAAAAAAACGTGGAGCTGAACGGTATATTGCGTATCCTTTTGTAAATGTTCAGATACTTTTAATAAAATTAGTGGAAAAATCACTCAACTTTTGGAATGCCTGAGCGAATTACATCTGAAAAATACTCGCTACTTTTATTGGACTGCTGATCATACTGTTCGGCACGCGGATTGATGTGCGCCAGACGATACCATTCATTCATGCTGTAATTTTGATTGAGCGCTTTCAAGTCATAGAGATAATTCGGTAAGTAACCTGAAGCCAATAAGCGATAATCTTTCGGTAATTTTTGTGGATTAATGGCCTGTACCATATCAAAAACCAGCGTTGTGCAATTACTGGTTAAGGTGTTGTACCATTTTGCTTCACTGCGGAGCTCATCAGCCTGATTGAGATATTCAATAAACAGGGCTTTACGCTCTGCCGCAGGCATTTTAACCGGGAATAAATAAACCTGTTCATGACGAATATTACTGCGGGTATACACAATATCTTTTTCATCTGAAGCGACTAAGCTGAGTTCATATTTACGGAAAAATCCGCCAATCGCAGAAAAATCTTCGCCTTTCTCTTTGCGGATCTCAATTGAAAATACCAAAGGCTTTTGATCTGCAAAATCAAAACTCACCAGCGTATGTGCAATCTGAGGGCCCATCCAGTAGGACGTGATGACATTGATCCCTGTAATCTTGTTCAGGTCAATGGTGCGATCTTCCCAGCGGATGTCATAAGTGCCATCTGCATGCCAGTTAAAGTTACGAACTTTATGTAAGGTAACCAGGTCGCCCTGTCTGCTATAGCTAAGCTGTTCTGCAACTTCTGGATTCCAGTCACGGTCTTGTCTGGCTTCGATAGAAAAATACCAAAACAATGAGCAAGCAAAAGCAACACAATAAATAATGATATCAGTACGACGGCTGATGAGATGACCACTGAAATACACGCCAAGCAGGCTCAGCGCAAACAAGCCCCAAAGTACAATCGCGACTCGGCTAAACAGGGTGCCGAGCGGCTGTTGAATCCACAACGCAAGGCAAAGCCAGACACTTGAAAGAACCACGCACAAGGTGAATAGACCGTGTAAAAGTCCAATCCCTAAAGCAATAAAAAACTCACGTGATCCAATGTTATGCATGGCAAATGCGATCCATTATTATTTTTGGTAGGTCGCAAACTCGAAAGCTACACCAGATTTTTCATCTGTATGTTGTTCTGAGTTTACTTTATGGAAATCCTCAGAGATTTCTGGGTAATGCGCATCGCCTTGAACATCAAGATCCACATGGGTTAACTCTAGGCGATCTGCAATGGCAAGTGTTTGAGTAAAAATCTCTCCACCACCAATAATAAATAAAGACGCTTTTTCAGCGTGTTGTGCATCTGTAAGTGCGCCGTTTAATGCCTCTTCGATACTATGCGCGACTTTAACCCCTTCAAACTGCCATTCAGGATCACGCGTAATCACCCAATTGACACGATTAGGAAGGGCACGGCCCATAGACTCAAGGGTTTTTCGGCCCATGATCACTACGCCGCCTTGCGTGATCGCCTTAAAGTGTTTCAGATCAGCAGAGATATGCCACGGCAAAGCATTGCCTTTGCCGATACAGCGATTTTTATCCATCGCAACTACGTGAACAACTTCAGTGCCTTGCCATGCCATTTTATATTCTCTCTAATCTTTTAAACTGCGACGGGTGCTTTAATTGCTGGATGTGATTCATAGCCCACAATTTCAATATCTTCAAATTTAAAGTCAAAAATATCGGTGATTTCTGGATTTAACTTTAATTCGCATAATGGCAATGGTTCGCGCGAAAGCTGTAATTGAGCCTGTTCAAAATGGTTGGCATATAAATGTGTGTCGCCACCTGTCCAGACAAAATCGCCAACGCCTAAACCGCATACTTGCGCAATCATATGAGTCAGCAGAGCATAGCTGGCAATATTAAAAGGTACGCCTAAGAAGACATCGGCACTACGTTGATAAAGTTGGCATGACAATTTGTTATCTTGTACAAAAAACTGGAACAAGGTATGGCAAGGTGGTAAAGCCACTTTTCCAGCTTCATTTGGATTCCAGCCTGACACGATCAAACGACGTGAGTTTGGATTGGTCTTGATTTCATTGATCAACCATTTGATCTGGTCAAAACCGTCTTGTTGATAGCTGCTGTCCGCATTTTGAGTCGCGCCAAAGTTACGCCATTGGTGGCCATAAACAGGGCCAAGTTCGCCTTCGGGACGGCCAAAGCGCGCTGTTTGTTCGGCAGTTGCCCATTCATCCCAGATCGTAACTTTATTGTCTTTAAGATACTGAACGTTGGTGTCGCCTTTGAGGAACCAGAGCAGCTCGATCACGATTGAACGGAAATGCACCTTTTTCGTGGTCAGTAAGGGAAAACCTTTAGAAAGATCAAAGCGCATCTGATGACCGAATACTGAACGTGTTCCTGTTCCTGTACGGTCACCTTTGTCGCCGCCATTGTCGAGGATATGTTGTAAAAGGTCTAAATATGTACGCATCGTCATTCCTATCGCAGATTTTGCTCGGGCTAATCTTATCAGAATTTATGTGATAAATAATGGGTCAATTGAGCGTCATTAATTGTCGTAGTACAGACTTTGCTCTCTATTTTAATTTAGCTGCTTGTTTTATATTAAGTTCTATAAATAACGACATGGACAAGCAACATAATGAATCTTCAAGCTGAGAATTTACCGAATACTTTACATCCATACCTAGAAAAAATTTCAGCAACGATTTTGCCGACGGTCTCTATGCAGTTAACAGCAAGTGATGACTTGGCATTATGGCAAAGTAAGATTGGGGGACAGCCTTACTTACCGCTAGAGGTCGCCTATCCGGTTGACTCGGATGGTAATCCATTGGTTTTATTGGCACAGTTCAATTTTGCTGAAATTCCCGATTTACCTCATTTTCCAGACACAGGAATTTTGCAGTTCTACATTGCTGCCGATGATTTGTATGGCATGAACTTTGATGACCAACAGCTGCAATCGGGCTTTAAGGTTTTATATTTTGATCAGGTGATTGAAGATCTTACGCAATTAAAACAGGATTTTTCAGAGCTTGAGTTCGATGAAGAGGCATATTTGCCTTTTAGTGGGCAATATTCAATTGAATTTCAGCGTGCTGAGCAAGTCATTAGTCTGGAAGATTTTGCTTTTGGAAAGAAAATTCTTAATGTTGATGAGCTTTACGATTTTGAAGATCAATTCGAGGGTGGCGATTTCGAAAATGATTTTATTGAGCCTTATCATGAATTGCTTTCTGCAAGCGGGCATCGTTTAGGCGGATATCCATTTTTTACCCAAACCGATCCACGTCAGTACAATGAAAAGATTCAAGACTATATTTTACTTTTCCAGTTAGATACCGATGATGCTGAAAACGATATTATGTGGGGAGATTCGGGTGTTGGTAATTTCTTTATTCACCCAGAAGATTTAAAGAAACGAGATTTTTCTAAAGTTGTCTATAACTGGGATTGTTGTTAAATAAAAAAAGCGGATGAAAATTCATCCGCTTTTTTTCTGGATTTTTAATCTTATTCAGTGACAAAAGTAACTTTGCCATCTGTTAAAGACTTCACACGTGCAAGTGATTCAACACGGTAGCCTTTTTCAAGCAAAACATCACGGCCTGGCTGGAATGATTTTTCAATCACGATACCCACACCAACCACTTCAGCTTTGGCTTGGTGAATCAAGTCGATTAATCCGAGTGCTGCTTGACCATTTGCAAGGAAGTCATCAATTACAAGCGCTTTGTCACTTGAGCTGATGTGCTTGTTTGAAATTGCAATGGTGCTTTCAGTTTGTTTGGTAAACGAGAACACTTTAGAACGGTAAAGGTCGTCTTTGAGTGTTAATGACTGGTATTTACGAGCAAAAATAACAGGAACGCCAAGTTCTAAACCTGCCATGATTGCAGGTGCAATACCTGAAGCTTCGATGGTAATAATTTTAGTAATACCTGCATCTTTAAAACGAGCGGCAAACTCTTTACCAATCAGCTGCATTAACACAGGATCGATTTGGTGGTTTAAGAAAGCATCAACTTTCAAAACCTGATCAGATAGAACGATACCTTCATTTAAGATTTTCTGTTCTAAAGCGTACACGGGAGAATCCTCTAAACGGATGCTTATTCAAGCAAAGGCATATTTTAAAAAGCATCAAAAAAAATGCAAGCCAAAATTGACCAGTTGCTTAGTTTGTTTTGCCCGAATAGCCTGTTAATAACAATCCGTATGACGATTTTCCATCATTATGTGCCATTTTTACTGGCAGATAGTCGAGTTTTGGTGCTAACCAGAATACGGTATTACGTTCAGGTTTATCGTGCTGCATAACTACTTTAATGGTATTAAATGTGCCATAAGGTGTTTTGACACTTTCGGTCCCTTGCTTCACAAAACGGCGCTCATCCAGCGCTTTGGCATCCGCGATCAAATATTTACTTTTCAGAGAGTTATTTTTCAAATCTTCACGGATTTGCAACTCGGCATTGAGCTCATCCAGCGCGCCTGCCTGCCATGCAAATGAACGGGTCTGATCATCCTTCTTGGTATTCACAACTTTACTGCTTGGATTAAAGTTAATACTCATCGTATTGCTGTGAATCAGGATCTTGCTGCTACGGCTAAAGTTTTGTGAGGTAATTTTGTTATTGGCAAAATTAAACTGACTTGTTTCAGAGGCTGATGCAATCGCACCCGCTTTGGCACTGAATTTATACGTCCAGTTATTGCCTTGTTGAGAAAGGGTACGTGTTGCAGAACCTAAATTCTTATTGTTGTAGCTAAATTGATAGCTGGCCTGAAAAGGAGCCATTGCCAATGCATGACTAGATAAGCTTGCACTTAGAATGGCCGCAGAGGTAATACCCGCTACTTTCAATAATTTCTTGGTCATAACATTCTATCCTCTGAGTGACCTTGATAAGTCAATCACTCAATTATCACTACGATTTAAGACTATTATGCTTGTAGATTGTGAAGAAAAGATCAGGCTTTTTACTAAGCGCTTGTTAATTTTTCGTATAAATCATGAAGTTGTGTATATGCGTGGTATGCGTTATGGTACAACATACCACCGAGCAATCGATTTGCTATTTGTTTGGGGCTTTTTGTTGAATTGGAGTGACTTCAGTATCTTCCAGACTGTCTTCATCAAAGTCATCATCGTTTGACGGTGACAGAATTGCGGCTAGATTGACGTTGCCCCACACAATAAGTTCTGCTGGGCGAACACGGGCACGATTCACATGCACTTTGCTCAGCGTTTCGATAATACTTGCTTTCTTGCCTAGCCAACGGTTGAGGTCCAGATAAAGTAAGTCATCTTTAACCTTTACGATGTCAAAATGTTCCAGAATTTTACCTAGTGGATCTTCTTCACGGAATTTCTGGTAATACCAGATGGCAATGTAAAAGCCCCATTTTTGAAAGATATTCTTAAATTTTGCTTCAATCACCTGAGTATTGCTGATCTGCTCAAACACCATTAGTTGTACGTTTTGATTCATTTCCATCTGAATCAGTTTCAAGTCGACCGAAAGGGTGGTATGTAAGCCTTTCACATCCAGTGTCGTATATAAGCGTAACCAGCCATCATATAAATCGGCATGCAGGTCTTGCATCATGTCGACATTTTCGGTGACATAACGTTCCATGGTTGCATTCACAAAAACTTGTGAAAGCGAAAATTCTCTTTCTTCTTCGATGAATTCTTCTGCTTTTTGGTAAACTTTACGTAGACGTTTAAAAACGGATGAGATTAGCGTTTGCATAAAAGTTGTTCCAGAAAGTGAATTGATAGGTCATGCAATGCCACGATCTTTGTATTAACTAAAAAATAAAAATAAATTTCTAACTTGCAGTGTAGCAAAATTAATTGCTACATTTTCATAAAATGATGGTATGGAAACACTGTAACTATAAGTGGATCACATTTTTGTAAAATTTTGAATATTGTTTTGGTTTTTATACGGTTATCACCGTTGGGGATGGGACATTTTTTGTCGCTTTAATACCATGTGGAATAAAATAAATTTTCGTTCAGCGTTGTCTCCTTATTGGTGGCAAGATCCAGTTTTTGTGGGTGCAGTTGCTTTGGCAATGCTGCTGCATGGAGCTGTGTTGGCTATTCATTTTACTATGCCATCTCCTTCAGACACCTCAACCAAAGAAATTGCAGTCACTGTGCGTCCAAGTACGGATAAAGTTAAAGATGCTGATTTTCTGGCACAGGCAGATCAACACGGTTCGGGGGATTTCCGTCAAGCGCATCGTATGGCGAGCGATATGCCTGCTCCCATGCAAGCAGATGCGACAACAGGGGAGGCTGAGCTAGAAAGTCTGGAAAAAGTTCAGCAAAAACGTGAGCTCAAGTTTGAAGAAAAAGTGTTGATGACCGTTTTAAGCTGGCAAAAACAGGCAGAACAAAGCGAACGAAAAAAGACTCTGGATGATTTACAAAGCCAGTTTCAGGCCAAAGCCGCAATGGTGGCTAGTTTAGAGGCGCAATATTTACAACGTCAGCAAAATTTTAGCCGTAAACAACGCATTAAAACAGTAGATGGTATTCAGGCCAAACAAGATGCATCTGCGGCTTATCTGGATAAGTTCCGTCAGAAAGTCGAATTGTATGGCAACCGTTATTATCCTGATGAAGCAAAACAGCAGCGTTTAGTGGGGGAAGTCCGTTTAATGGTGATTCTGAATGCAGAGGGTGGGATTCGGGCGATTCGTTTAATCGAAAGTTCGGGGCATTCCGTTTTGGATGAAGCTGCTAAAGCGTCAGTACGGCGTGGTGCACCATTTGGAGTATTTGATGCAGCAATGAAAAAGGATATTTCCGAGTTGCGAATTATACGGACTTGGCGTTTTGACCCAGTCGATGCAGAATTTGAAGTGCATTAATGATCTTTAGAAGTGCATTAATGATCTTTAGATGAGTAACATACTGAATAAAATGTTATTCCTTATCTACGGTTAGAGAAGAAATAATAAAAAAACGGCTAGATTTAGCCGTTTTTTTTAAGAGGTTTGTGGATAAGTTTGTATTTATTCACAATTCCTTTTGACTGGAATAGGCGCGTTCAACCTTACAGATTTCAACACTAAAGTCCTGATACCATTTCTCTTTACCCAGGCGCTGAGCCACTTGATGCTCTGCATCTTGTTGCCAAAGTTTAATATCTTCAAGGCTATGCCAGTAAGACAGGGCTATTTCAAAACCATTTTCACTGCATGCTTCAAACTTGGCACAGTTAAATTGGCTTAAGGCTTTATTTCTGAGCCTTTGTGCCATTTCTGAATAAGTTGTATCGAGTGCTTTGATCGTGGCTTTAAAAATAACGATATACATAGAACCTTGGATTAGCTTTCATCAGCTTGGTAAGGATTGGCGATACCCAGTTTTTTCAGAATCTCAATTTCCAAAGCTTCCATCTCTTCAGCTTCGGCTTCACTGGTCTCATGGTCATAACCGAGTAAATGTAAAACGCCGTGAACCAGTAAATGAGTGAAATGATCATTTGGCGTTTTTTGCTGTTCAGCAGCTTCTTGTAAAACCACAGGAATACAAATCACTAAATCACCGAGTGGCTCTGCATCAAGTAAGCTGAGCATTTCCTCTGGGATATCACTTGGGAAAGACAAGACATTGGTGGGTTTGTCTTTTTCACGATATTGTAAATTGAGTTCATGGCTTTCTGCGAGATCAACACAGGCAATCCCAATTTCACAATTGACATCGAAACCGACATGACGGAGTGCAGTTTCAATATTTTTTTTGATTTGACCACGTTTGAGTGGCAATTCAGCAGCTTGAAAGTCTTGTTGAAGACTTAAATTGATTTTCAAAATAGATCCTTAAAATCATCCACCTGAGATGCGACTAAAGCACCGCAGGTGGATTGGAGATTTTGCTAAGAGTGTTGCGCATCTGCCGCAGAATCATTTTCTGCAATCAGTGCTTCTTGTTTTGCTTTGCGTTCGGCACGGGCTTCTGCTGACAAGCGTTGCTGTTCGCTGTCCCAGCCTTCGTAAGCTTCAACAATTCTTTGTACCAGTTGATGACGAACCACATCTCGCGAGTGGAAACGGGTGATATGAATTTCATGTACATTTTCAAGTACACGTAATGCATGAGCCAAACCAGATTGCTGACCGCGTGGTAAATCAACCTGAGTAACGTCACCCGTGATCACGGCACGAGAACCAAAACCTAAGCGGGTGAGGAACATTTTCATCTGCTCAGGCGTGGTATTTTGCGCTTCATCCAAAATGACGAAAGAGTGATTGAGGGTTCGTCCACGCATATAAGCGAGGGGAGCAACTTCAATCACTTGGCGTTCAATCAGTTTAGCCACTTTTTCAAAGCCCAGCATTTCATACAGGGCGTCGTAAAGTGGGCGCAAGTAAGGGTCGATTTTCTGGGTAAGATCGCCCGGTAAGAAACCGAGCTTTTCACCTGCTTCAACTGCTGGACGAACCAGCAGGATCCGCTGAATTTCATTACGTTCCAGCATATCAACCGCAGCAGCGACCGCCAGATAAGTTTTACCTGTCCCTGCGGGGCCAATACCGAATGAAATATCACTTTGTAGAATACGTTGTACGTAGCGTTTTTGATTGGCGCCACGTGGGTTGATGCGCCCTTTGCGGGTCTGCAACCAAACACTATCAAGGCCAGTATGCTCTTGTTCTGAATCATCCATGAGTTCACGGTCGGTCTGTGAACCCTGAATCATCAAATGAATCACATCGGCACTGATTTGTGAGGAAATTTCTGATTCTTGATAGAGCCGTTGCAATAGTGCTTCGGCTCTTTCGACTGCTTCCATATCACCATCGAGATAAAAGGCATCGCCGCGGTGAGTAATTTTGACATCTAAACGTTGTTCGATTTGTTTTAAATGCCCGTTATACGCACCGAGCATGCTTTTCAATCGTTCCAATGGAATTTCAGGGAACGTTACTGTACGTCGAATCGCTGCAGTCAAGATAAACCCTTTTTGTTGCTTTGTAGGAATAACCCTTACATTACGCCACGTCAGGTTCAAGATTCAAGAGTTCTCCGTAAACTAAATTTAAAGTTTTAATTTCAGTGATCTCAATCTCTGCAAAACGTCCAACCCACGTTGCATCACCGATAAATGTCACTAAACGTGTATTATCCGCTGTACCCATTAAAACATTTGGATCTTTATCAGATACTTTTTCAATCAAGACACGCTCAATTTTACCTAGCATGGCATCCGTTTTATCGATACTTGATTTCTTAATCACTTCTTGTACTTGTGCAAGACGATCTTTTTTCACTTGCTCAGGTGTACTGTCTGGTAAGTCTGATGCAGGTGTTCCCGGACGTTTTGAATAAACGAAACTATAAGAATGATCGAAATCTAAATCTTTAATGAATTGCAAGGTTTCAGCAAAGTGTTCATCAGTTTCACCTGGGAAACCGATAATAAAGTCACTTGATAAATGCATATCCGGACGTACTTTGCGTAGCTTGGTAATTTTATCAATATAAACATCAATAGTGTGGTTACGCTTCATTGCTTGTAATACATCGTTCGAACCACTTTGTACTGGCAAATGTAGATGCGAAACCATTTGTGGTAAATCACGGTAGCACTGAATCAGATCATCTGAAAATTCAAGCGGATGAGAGGTGGTATAGCGTAGACGACCAATTCCAGGAATTTCTGCAACTAAGCGCAATAATTCAGGGAAGGTACAGATGCCACCTTCGAAGGTTTCACCGCGATAACCATTCACGTTTTGACCGAGCAAGCTGATCTCACGTACGCCTTTTTCAGCTAAGCCTGCAATTTCAGCCAACACGTCATCGAGTGGACGCGAAACTTCTTCACCGCGTGTATAAGGAACCACACAGAAAGAGCAGTATTTAGAACAGCCTTCCATGATAGAGACAAATGCCTTAAAGCCTTCTACGCGTGGTTCAGGTAAGAAGTCGAACTTTTCGATATCTGGGAAAGAAATATCAACCAGTTTGATTTTTTCTTTCTTTGGCTTTTCCACTTGCTCATTATGCTGATCCAGCATTTGTGGCAAACGGTGCAAGGTTTGCGGACCAAAAACCATATCGACATAAGGTGCGCGTTTTTGAATGTTGTCACCTTCTTGAGAGGCAACACAACCACCGACACCAATGACGAGATCAGGATTTTTTTCCTTAAGCTTGCGCCAGCGTCCTAAACCACTGAAAACCTTCTCTTGCGCTTTCTCACGAATCGAACAGGTATTCATGAGCAGAATATCAGCGTCATTAGGATTGTCAGTGAGCACATAACCATGTGAATCACCTAACAAATCTGCCATACGATGACTGTCATACTCATTCATCTGACACCCTTGAGTTTCAATATATAACTTCTTAATTGAAACATCAGCGGTGTGCATTGGCTGGGTAACAGTGTTTTCTGAGGCAGCTTTTACAGCACTGGGAATGAATGTTTGAACCGTCATGCAGGCTCCTAAACAAGGTGGATTTAAATAAACCGCGGATTATAGCAGTATTTTTAGTTGCGCGCAGAGAATAAAAAACTGACAAAAATGGACAGTTTGTGAATAAAATTGTGTGAATTTTAATGAATATGAATCAGTAATTTACATAACACAACAATAGTGAGAAGCTAGACTTATTACACTATGTAAGCAGGCAAAATTGGGCATAGATATTGATGAAGATGAAAAAGCAGTGTGATTTAATAACAACAGGAAGACGTAAATCGAATAATAAGAACAGTTTCCGTCGTTTTATTGCCATGAGTGGAATGATTGCCTGCTCATCGGTCTATGCTTTGGATGAACAATTCAATGATGCTCTACGTGCTGCCAATTCGGGTAACACGGCTCTGCTCGACCAATATCAATATGAAATGCAGAATGATGCATTAGGTTATTATCCAGAATACTGGAAACTCAATACCAATCTCGGCTTTCAGCCTGCCACATCCATTATCAGTTTTGCTCAGCGTTACCCGCAATCAGCGATGGCTGAAAAACTTGCGGCCGATTATGTCGAAGAAAAAGTCAAACAGGCCAGCTTTGCCGATGCCAAGCCTGTATTGAGCTATGTCACGAATCCAGATCAGGAAGAAAGTTGTGCCGTGGCACAAGTACGCGCCAAGACTGGCGATAGTCTGGTTTTTGCTGAATATAAAGACATCTGGTTAACCACCAATACTCAACCTGAATCATGTAATGGCTTAGGTCGCTTAATGTTGTCTAGCCCACTCATGACGTCACAGGATCGTCAACAACGTTTGTGGGGACAATTACGTGCAGGACAGTCTGGTCAGGCCGTTGCAACAGCCCAAACCATGGGTTTAAATCTTTCACTGGCTCAGTTTAACCAGATTCAGGCCAATCCATTGGGCTATTTGTGGAGTGCACCTAAGTCCAATGATGCTGATTATGCTTATCTGATTTTTGCTTTAGGCCGTGTGGCAGATAGTGACCTAACCAATGCGTTGGGAAATGTGCAACGCGTTGTACAGGATGTGCCTCAACCGGTACAGAAATATCTATACCGTACCATTGGCTATGTTGGCGGTACGACCGTGATGAAAAATGGTTTTAACCGGGAAGTACTCAATGCTTTCGATCAAAGTTATGGTTATCCGTTTAGCCCGGAAGAAGCTGAAATTTATGCGCGTCAAGCGATTCGTTTCGGGGCTTGGGAAAGTCTGATTCGTGCCATTGATGCGATGTCGGTGACACAAAAGCAGGAAGATCGTTGGCAATACTGGTTAGCGCGTGCATCTGAGCAACGTTCAGATGGTGGCTCAAAGCAGGCTGCTCAGCAGATTTATCGTAAGCTCGCACAAGGTGGCGATGATTATCATAATTTGTTAGCCAAAGACCGTATCGGCGAACGCTATAACCATCAGCCTTATAATGAACAGCCGAGTGCCCAAGATACTCAGCGTCTCAATCAAAATATTCACTTTAGACGTGCCTTTGCGCTAAGAAATGTTAATGCACCTGCAACGTATACCAACCGTGAGTGGAACTGGGCTGTTCGACAGGCTTATTTGCAACACGATGATGGCTTGTTACTTGCGGCTGCAAAACGCGCGCATGATATGGGCTGGTATGATCGTGCCATTTATGCAGCTGACCGCACCACCTCTCGTCATAATGACACTTATCGTTATGCAACACCGCATCGCAGCAATGTCACCAGCCATAGTTACAATGCTGGTATTGATCCCGCTTGGGCGTATGGTTTAATGCGCCAAGAAAGTCGTTTTGTGACTTCTGCTCGTTCGCATGTGGGTGCAGGTGGCCTAATGCAGATTATGCCAAACACCGCAAAACTGATTGCACGACAAATGGGTGAAACCTATAACCCTGCGGCATTAAGTGAAATGAATACCAATATTCGTTACGGTACTTATTACCTTTCAATGATCCAGAGTCAATTGAGTGGTAGCTCAGTATTGGCAACTGCTGGCTATAACGCAGGTCCGAATCGTGCACGCCGTTGGCAGCCTGATATCCAGACCATGGCGGCAGATCAGTACACCGAAACCATTCCGTTACTGGAAACACGTGACTATGTGAAACATGTCATGACCAATGCGACACATTATGGTGTGGTGCTGGGGCAGGGTGCACAGTCGTTAGAAAAACGGATGAGTACAATTCCTGTTCGCAATAGTCCTTAAACACACGAAGATGTTTAATTGAGATAATGAAGTTTTTGCATTTGATGAAAGCAGTCGACTTATTTAAAGGGCAGTGGAAAAGAGCTATACAGGCATTGATCTGTTATCTGGCTCTATCATTCGCTGCACCATTATATGCAGCTGATAAACAGGATGTTGCAGGTTACGTCATGCATGTGCAAATGACACCTGCTGCTTGTTCCTTTGATTCATCAAGACAAAAACAACGTAAATGTCTAGAAGGTTATTCGCTTACCATTGCCAGTTTACTGCCCGAAGTATCTCCAAATCGGGATTGTTCCACTAAAACATCTGCAAGACTATCTCCTTTGCAAGCGAAAGTAGTTGCACGGGTCATGCCTGATGAAAATGCACGGGTGCAATTGTGGCAAGATGTTGGCGGTTGTATGCCAATGAATGCCAGCCAATATTTTAGAACGATTATTAATTTTGCTGAACGCTTGAAAATACCAGCTGATTTGACCAGTCCAAATACCATTGAAGTACAAAAAGAAAGTCTTAGACAGCAATTTACCAAGCTTAATCCATCGTTGCCGCCAAATGGCATTCGTTTTACCTGCCAATCTTCAAAATTTAATTCGGTTTTGACTGAAATTCGCGTCTGTTATCAGAAAAATGGTCAATATAAACAATGTGCTAGCCATATTGTGACAGGCTGCCCAAGTGAGTTTACGATTAAAGGCAGTTATTAGGCTTTTACCTAGTTTGATTTGTATTTTCTATTAGACTTTCGTTGAAATTCATTCTCTTTTACATGCATATGCATTCGCTTTAGAGTACAATCTTTGCCGTTTATGATAATTCGGTTGAATAACAATAAAGTTCAATCGTGCTAACGCATCTCATTGGAGAATATCACATGAAGCAACCCGTTCGTGTTGCCGTTACAGGCGCTGCTGGTCAAATTGGTTATAGCTTATTATTCCGTATCGCAAGCGGTGAAATGTTAGGTAAAGATCAACCAGTCATTTTACAATTGCTTGAAGTTCCTTTTGAGAAAGCTCAACAAGCGCTTAAAGGCGTGATGATGGAACTTGATGACTGTGCTTTCCCATTATTGGCAGGCATGATCGGGACTGATGATCCTAAAGTTGCATTTAAAGATGCTGACTATGCGTTATTAGTTGGTTCTCGTCCACGTGGTCCAGGTATGGAACGTGCTGACTTATTAAAAGTAAATGGCGAAATCTTTATTGGCCAAGGCCAAGCATTGAACGAAGTTGCTAGCCGTGACGTTAAAGTATTGGTTGTTGGTAACCCAGCAAATACAAATGCTTATATCGCAATGAAATCTGCTCCAGATCTTCCAGCGAAAAACTTCACAGCAATGTTACGTCTTGACCACAACCGTGCGTTGACTCAACTTGCTCAAAAAGCAGGTGTTGCAGTTTCTGACATCGAAGATATGACTGTTTGGGGTAACCACTCTCCAACAATGTATGCTGACTACCGTTTTGCAACTGCAAATGGCGTAAGCTTAAAAGACAAAATCAACGATGCGGCTTGGAACAAAGATGTGTTCCTTCCAACTGTTGGTAAACGTGGTGCTGCGATTATCGAAGCGCGTGGTTTGTCTTCAGCTGCTTCAGCTGCGAATGCTGCAATTGACCATATGCGTGACTGGGCGCTTGGTACAAACGGCAAATGGGTAACTATGGGTATTCCATCTGATGGTTCTTATGGTATTCCAGAAGGCGTAATGTTCGGTTTCCCTGTAACAACTGAAAACGGTGAATACAAAATCGTTCAAGGTTTAGAAATTGACGAATTCAGCCGTGAGCGTATCAACTTCACGCTGAATGAGCTTGAAGAAGAACGTGCAGCAATTGCTGACATGGTAAAATAATTTATCAGTTTGATAAATTGAAAAAGCACTCTCCCTGAGAGTGCTTTTTTTATACATAGCACACAAAAAACAACAAGAAAATATAGACATACCTAAGCATGTTCGATGCGTTTACTGATAAATTATTTTGATCGGAAGCACTGTATGGAGAATAACAATGTTTGAACAGCAACCCACATTAGAACTTTTATTTGAGCAACTTGGGCTTGGGGCAGATGAAGCAGCAATTGAAAGTTTTGTGAAAGCACATCAGCTTAGTGCGGATCAGAAATTGCATGAGGCTGAATTCTGGAGTGCGGGTCAGCGAGATTTTCTAAAAAGTCATTGGGACAAAGATGATGAATGGGCCATTGTGATTGATGAACTGAATCAACAGTTGCATGTAGACAGTACCAAGTAATGATTCAATAAAAATAAAGCTCACATCAGTGAGCTTTATTTTTTATAAGGGCTGCAAACCAGTCTTCTTGACGTGCTTGATTAAAAGCAGGGTGGAGTTGTAATAACTCTAAATCATGATCCAAGCAAGATACGTATTTCGTTAGCCAATGTCGTGTTAATGCGAGTTCTTGCTTAGAGGCCGAAGCGTAAGCCAAGAAGAAATAAATATCTAAGTGTTCTGTATATGCCAAAGGCTTTAAGATCTGCTGAGTAATGAGGGCAAAACGTTGCTCTTTGGTCAGCTCGAAATAAATCATATAGGCTTTGGCCAAATATAACGACAGATTGAGATACAGGCTTAATGGCATTTCGTCATATTCAATTCGTGCTTGTTCCAGCAGTACGATTGCTTCCTGTAAGAAGTGTAATTGTTCCTGACGCACATGACTGAGTACGACCAGCTGTAAACGCAGGTCTGCACGCTCTAAAGCAAGTTCAGGGCTATTATTCTCTAAAAAGAGTTGGTCAGTTTCACCAATTCGTGCAATGACTTGTTTCGTCTCGTTCGACATGTATTGATCCAGAATCGTCAGTTATGCCTAGGTATATAAGGCTGTTTTCAGGAATTTAAAGGGCTTAGCCTTGATTCCAGATCGAGCCTCCACTACGTAACCATGCAGTAATCGACAAGCGCTGTTGTTTTGAGCGTAGAACCTCATGCAATAAATCGCTTTGGAAAATCGCCAGACGATTAGGCGAGGGCTGGATAATATGCCATTGACCATTTTTATCCTGCAAACGTAATTGACCGCCCCAATCTTCTTGCCAGCTTTCATGCACATAGAATACGGTGGAAATCATCCGGTCATTTTTTTGTTGAGGATTGTCACGATGTAAAGCATAAAATTCACCGGCGTTATAGCAGGCAAAATGTGCTTCTACTTCTTTGATCCCAAGATAAAACGCTTGATTTAAAGCTTGTGAGAACTCTTCTAAAGCTTTGATGTGTTGTTGGGCAATCGGTAATTGACCATCAATCCAGAGAATATGGTCACTACGAATATGACTGACAACGCCGTTTTGTACTCCAGCTGCTCTGAATTCAGCAAGATGAGAGGTGCATTCATGAACAAGAGATTGTATATATTCATTTGAATAGACATCATCAATTAAGGCAAAGCCAAATTCATTTAAATCATCCAGAATTTGGTCTAGATTCCATGATTCAGCAAGAGAGGTTCGTTGCATAGAACTCCAGTTCTGTTGGTTAGATTGCAGTATGATTTTAGATGATCACATCAACGCTAAAGAATAGTTGAGGGGTCGCTGATATTTCAACCATGCCTTGCGTTATAAGCTAAAACGACATAAACGAGGCATGGAACGTAGGCAATGGCGATCCCCTTGTCAAGTTTCATAACGAAGTTTAGGGCAGTTTTAGCTATAACCCTTCGGGACTGCGACATTTTTTGCTGCTTCGGCGTTATGCTTTTTTCATTTAGAATGCTAAATTTCGAAAACCATGCCTTGTATCAGCTAAAAAATGTCAACAGTCGCAAGCATCTGTGAAATGTCATCGGCCCCTATTTTCATGTTAAACTATCCTTTGAATTGAGGAATAATTGTCAACATGAATTACCGTCACCATTTCCATGCAGGTAACTTTGCCGATGTTATGAAGCATGTACTTTTGCTTCAACTGCTTGCTCGCTTAAATGCTAAAGATAAACCTTATCGTTATATAGATACCCATGGTGGTGCCGGTAAATATGATTTATCGACTTCTGAAGCACAAAAATCAGGTGAATTCTTAACGGGTATCCATCGTTTGGTTAAACTTGACGATTCGATTAAACGTAATGCGCCTGAAGGTGTAAAGCAATATCTTAAAATTGTTGAAGATATGCGTGCGGGTTCGGGTAAAGGTGCTTATCCAGGTTCACCGTGGTTTGCCCTTGAAGGCATGCGTGAAATGGATAAAGCGACTGTGTTTGAAATGCAGCGTGATGTGTTTCAACAATTATATTTTAATATTCGCGATAAACGTGCGGGCTTGCATGAGCGTGATTTCTATGAAGGCCTGATGGGTGTCATTCCGCCTAAAGAAAAGCGCGGATTGGTCATGATTGACCCACCTTATGAAATCGAGCGTAAAGATTTCCCGCAGTTGGTTGAATTGCTGCAAACAGCACATAAAAAATGGCCAACAGGTGTATTCGCTGTTTGGTATCCAATCAAAGATCGCGCGATGATTGACCGTTTTGAAAAGAAAATGTTTAAAACTGGTATCCGCCGTCAATTGATTTGTGAAATTTGCGTATGGCCAGATGACACACCAGTTGGTTTGAATGGTTGTGGTTTATTGGTAATTAATCCACCTTGGAAATTCTCGGAAGATGCGGATCAAGCATTACAATGGTTATTTCCACATTTGCGCATGAGTGAAAATGGTGGACATGCTGCAGTGCGTTGGTTGGTGGGTGAATAACCCATCAACGTCCAAAGATTCTCGAGGAATTGAAAATAATGACAAATTCTCTTAAACCTGATTCTGATTTAAATAAAGATGCTCATTCTTTTGATGGCATCACTTTTGAAGTAGAAGAAGAAGAGCATACGCACGAAGGACAAAAAGTGAAACGTCGTGGCATTTATTTGTGGCCTAATTTAATTACAACAGCCGCACTTCTTTCTGGTTTCTACTCAATTATTGCGAGCATGAATGGCAATTTTAACCAAGCGATCTATGCAATTTTCTTGGCTGCATTGCTTGATGGTTTAGATGGTCGAGTTGCACGTGCAATTGGTGCACAAAGTGCATTTGGTGAACAATATGATTCACTTTCTGATTTGTTGGCCTTTGGTGTCGCACCTGCAATCTTGATGTATAGCTGGAGTCTGCACGATCTTGGGCGTATTGGTTTGGCATGTTGCTTTATTTATACCGCTTGTGCTGCATTCCGCTTGGCTCGCTTCAACGTACAGATTGGTGTTGTAGATAAGCGTTACTTTATTGGAATTGCCAGCCCGCTTGCTGCTGTCACCGTGATTTCATTGGTATGGGTCGGTCGTGATTTCCCATTTATCTTTGATTTAAGAGATATTGTAATTCAGGTCATCAATGCTGTTGTGATGGTTGCCGTTGGTTTATTGATGATTTCAAACATCAAATACTATTCATTTAAACAAATGGATCGTAAACGTGTACCTTTTGTCGTGATGTTGCCTGTAGTCTTGATTTTTGCTGCAATCACGTACAACATTCCTGTAGGGATCCTGATTGTATGTATTCTCTATGTACTTTCTGGATTTGTAACGACCTTGTTTGCCAAAAAGAATGATGAAAAAATAACAACTTAAAATTCAGGAGGTTCAGTATGCCAATATTGATGAGTAATAATCAATTAAAGCAGCTGAACCTCAATAAGTCAGATGCTTTAACTTTTCACCCGCCTAAAGGCCTTTTTAAAATTGTTTATCAGGCCTTGATCCTGCCAAATTTGCCTGAGCCTTTTCATTATTTCAATTTTATTAGCCTGATTGGGCAGCCTCGTATTCCGATTTGCTATAACGCCAGTGCCATTACCACAACCGCGATTGATACAGCTACTGTTTTGGTCAGTAGCAGCGCATCAACTGTGGGGCATCTCAAAAGTTATAGTGCAAAAGAACAATGTCAATTAGAAGTAGATCGCTATCAGTTTCTTGATGTCGATCATATTCAAGCCGATTTTCCCAACTATTATTTTAAGCGTGATGATGAAGAACTCAGTTGCCAACTCAAAGTGAAAATCTGCACCGACATTGAAAATCATTCGGCTCTGCAATGGGGAATAGCTGACTACTGGTATGTTTCTTGCCAGTGCGAAGGTGAAATCATTTATAAAAAACAAAAATACCAAATCGAAGCATCAGGCGTTTTAAAACACGCCAGAGCAATTTATTTCCCATTCATTGCTTTCCATTTCTTCACTTACCAAATTATTCAGATCAACGCTGACTTGCAAATTATTTTGTCTGAGCTCAGGAATCAATGGAATAACATCATTTTTTCACGGATAGAAATACAAACAAAAGCGGCTGCTATTCTCTATGAGCAGCAAGTTGTTCTGGATATCACACGGGTTTATCCGAAAGTCAAAACACCGAATGGACGTGAAATGTATTTGCCACGAGAGTTCATTTGGCAGTATCAAGAAAAAGGAGAGGTGATTTTTCAGTTACAAGCCAAGAGCAGGGGGGATTATAAATTTGGTCTCGCTGCAGGCTATGTAGGTAGTTTTAATTACCGACTTGTATGGAAAAATAAAAACTATGAGGGTTCTGGATACTGTGAATATATCGATTGTCGACCATTACACTGGCAAGAAAAGAATAAAACTGAGCAAATAATCGACCAAATTCCGCATTTTCAGCCTTATTTGTGTAAAAAATAAACACTCGGTAAGATAATTCCAATAAATTTGGAAAAGGGTGTTGCATTGGGTTGGGAATGCTGTAGAATGCACATCCATCGGCGGTGATGCAGATAAAAACTTGTTGAGAAACAAGGATTTGGCTAAATAGGTTGGATTCTTGGGTTGATTGATAAGTTTTAAAAATATCGAAATTACCTGTTGACTTTGAAGAAATTTAGAGTAATATAGCCGACCTAGCTTGATGATGACGAATCATCGAGAAGATCATTAAGAGAACAGAAGAACAACTTGTGTGGATTTTTACTGGTTAATCAATCGAAAATATTTCATTGATTGAATGGTAGAAATTTCTCGAAGTTTATTTGAGCGAATTTTTAGTCAGAAAATTGATGAGCCAAGATTTGT